>JAFQRZ010000006.1 GCA_017409825.1 Agathobacter sp.
ATGTACCAGTGTCTTTCCCACATCGGAGCATACTTCGCAGATAGTAAAATGGTTGAAAGACATAAAACTTAAGCCGTAATTGTGTTTCAAGAAATTTAAGCGTTTTCCCTAAAGGTTCGAAAATGCATCCACGATACAGAGAAAAAATATTTCAAAGCATGAAGAAAAGGCGTCGGCAAACCGGAATTATGACAAGAGGAACTTTTACGAATTGAAGCAGGGATTTGTTGACAAGAAAATTATGGATATACTATAATAGGAACACTTAATGAGCTTATGCGAACTAAGGTGTGAGGATGAGAAAGAATGAATACAAAGTGTTATAAAATAGATGTAAACAATATCAATCAGACACAGATGCAGGAAGCCGGAGCACTTATTGCGGCCGGCGAATTAGTGGCGTTTCCAACCGAGACGGTATATGGTTTGGGCGGGGACGCATTGCATCCAGAAGCTGCGAAAAAAATATATGCTGCAAAGGGACGTCCTTCCGACAATCCATTGATTATCCATATTGCAGAGGTTTCCGATTTAGAGCGTGTGGCAAAAGAAGTGCCAGAATCTGCGAAGAAACTGGCAGAGGCTTTTTGGCCGGGGCCACTTACCATGGTAGTATGGAAAAAAGAAAGTGTGCCTTACGCAACAACAGGCGGTTTGGATACCGTTGCGGTGCGTATGCCGAATCATCCGATTGCCTTAGAGTTGATTCGAAAAAGTGGCAAGCTGATTGCTGCTCCAAGTGCCAATACTTCCGGCAGGCCAAGTCCGACTGAGGGTTCACATGTTATGGAGGATTTGGATGGCAGAATCGCGATGGTTTTGGATGGGGGACCAGTAGGTATCGGCATTGAATCTACCATTATTGATTTGACAGAAGAGACTCCAATGGTGCTTCGTCCAGGTTATATTACACCAGAAATGTTAGCGGAAGTGCTTGGAGAAGAGGTTATCATTGACCCAGGTATTCTTGCAGCAGATGATACGACCAAGCCAAAGGCTCCAGGTATGAAATACAAGCATTATGCACCTAAGGCAGATATGATTATCGTAGACGGTGACAAGGAAAAGGTAGTGGAACAGATTTCACTGCTGTTGCAGGAAGCGAAAATAAATGGACAGAAGGCAGCTGTTATTGCGACAGAAGAGACAAAGGCGTTATATCAGTCGGATATCGTGCTTAGCATTGGAACCAGAGAAGAAGAGGATTCTATTGCAAAGCATATGTATAAGATACTGAGAGATTGTGATAAACTAGATGTAGATGTAATTTATTCGGAGAGTTTTAAAACTCCTAGAATCGGACAAGCCATCATGAATCGTCTGTTAAAGGCAGCCGGTCATCAGGTCATCCACGTATAAAATGGGAGGATATATGGATAAACTAGAGAGAATAATTTTCGTCGGTCGTTCTGGAACCTGTAGGGAACCGATGGCGATGGGAATATTAAAAGACTTATCATTAAAGTTTGAAGTGGAAACATTGGCTAGAGGTCTGGTGGTTTCCTTTCCTGAGCCAATGAATGGAAAAGCGGAAGCGGTGCTTATCAGTAATGGAATCACCTTAGAAAACTATACATCTACACAGTTGAAAAATGAAGATATTACAGAAAGAACGCTCGTCCTTACCATGCAAAAAAAGCAGCGGGAAAAGGTGTTATCCAATTATGAAAATGCACATATAGAAAATGTATATGTGTTGACGGATTTTGTTGGAGATGAGTTGGAAATTATTGATCCGTATGGTGGAAACCTGCAATCCTATGGTTTATGTTATGAAACACTCCGAAAATCCATCAAAAAATTAGTTAAAATATTGAATCAGGAATAAGAATTTACCCAAGAAGAAAGCAAAAATCTTCTTGGGTATTTCTATTTCCTAAAATTTTTATAAAAGATTTGGTAAATGTGGCAAAAATACAGTTCTGTCCATTGAAATTTATAGACATTTTGCGTAAAAATGTTATAATAATATATAACTTTGTCTGTATAAAAGGGAATTCTATGAAAAAGGTAAATATGCGAGAAATAACAGAATCCTTTTCCATGGTTTTGCAGTTCGGAATCAATATGCTGGTTCCAATTGTAATGTGTATCGCCGTGGGAGTTTGGATTGGTGATAAATATAATATGGATTGGATTGTGATTCCTTTGTTTTTCGTAGGAGCTCTTGCGGGATATACGAGTATTTTTAAGATGGTGAAGCAATACTTAAAGAAAACAGAGAAGAAGACAAAGAAGGAGCAGGATGTTAAAAAGAATTAACCCCGCGCTACCAGGTTTGCTAGCGGGAATTGTGATATATGGTTTGATTATCCAGTTTACTGGAGTATGGTTCGTCGAGGACAAAATCGGTTATTCCATCGGACTTTGGTATGGAATAGCAATTGGCATCGGAATGGCTGTTAATTTAGCCACCGTCATCTATGATGCGGTTACATTCGATGGAGAGGGTAATGCCAATAAAAGGGTAGCAGCGAAATCCATGTTACGATACATCGTCGTTGCAATACTTTTTGGAATATTGGGCTATTTTGAATTCGGTAATTTGTTTACCGCCTTTTTAGGAGCGATGGGGCTGAAAATTTCAGCTTATTTACAGCCGCTTTTAAATAAGTTAGTCAACAAATTGTTCGGAAGTTTTGATGCAGCTTCCAACGATGAAAATAGTGAAAAGGAAAAAATAAATAAGGAGGTGACTATGTGAATCAAGCGATTTTATTGTCGTCAGCAGACAACATTGACTTTATGATTCATGGGATTATCCCAGTAGAATTCATGGGTACGACCGTCTGGATTACGACATCGCACGCCTGTATTTTGATTGTCATGGCAATTATTATCGGTTTCTGCATTGTTGCAAATCGCATTTTGAAAAAAGCTACGGATGTTCCGGGCACAGGACAAAATGTGATCGAACTGATAGTAGAGCTATTGCAAGGTATGGTACAGGATTCTATGGGTAAATGGGCACCAGGATTTGTAAATTATATCGGTACGATATTTATTTTCATCTTGATAAGCAACATTTCCGGCCTGCTAGGTTTAAGACCGCCTACAGCAGATTATGGTACAACACTTTGTTTGGGTCTGATTACATTCTCTCTGATTCACATCAATACATTTAAGCATCAGAGTCTAAAACAGATATGGATCGACAAATGTTCGCCATTGCCACCATGGTTGCCAATCTGGCTGCCAATCAACTTAATCAGTGATATCGCGGTTCCAATTTCGTTGTCACTCCGTTTGTTTGCCAACGTGTTATCTGGAACAGTTATGATGGCACTGATTTATGGCTTACTGCAGATGTTTGCAGTGATTTGGCCAGCGGCACTTCACGTATACTTTGACTTGTTCTCCGGAGCAATTCAGACTTACGTATTCTGTATGTTAACGATGACATACATCGCAAATGCCTGCGGAGACGCAGACTAACTAATTGAAAAGAAAAGTAAATAAAGTTTAATTATTTTAGGAGGATTTACATTATGGATATTAACGGACAGGATTTAATTAGAGCATGTTCAGCAATCGGTGCAGGTTTAGCAGTTATCGCTGGTATCGGACCTGGTGTTGGTCAGGGTATTGCAGCTGGTCACGGTGCTTCAGCCGTAGGTCGTAACCCAGGCGCACAGGGACAGATTATGTCAACTATGTTATTAGGACAGGCCGTAGCCGAAACAACAGGTCTTTACGGACTTCTTATTGCTATGCTTTTACTCTTCGTAAAACCATTAGGCTAAAATTTTCGAACGAATCGAAAGACAATGAAAGGAGAGTAAGACATTGCTGGCAAGTCAAACTTTTTTATTTAATTTAGACCCTCAGCTGATTTTTGATGTTTTACTCATGGCAGTAGCCATCTTTGTACTTTTCTTAATCGCTTCCAACCTGTTATTTAACCCAGCAAGAAAGTTGCTGAAGGATAGACAGGACAGAATTGCAAAGGATATTTCCGATGCGAAGGAAGCTTCTGAAAGTGCAGCGGCTATGAAAGCCGAGTATGAAAGCAAGCTGAAAAATATTGAAAAGGACGCAGAAGCAATTCTTAGCGAAGCTCGTCAGAAAGCCTTGAAGAATGAACAGCGTATCATTGATGAGGCAAAAGAAGAAGCTCGTCGCATTATCAAACATGCGCAGGAAGAAGCTCTGCTCGAACAGAAACGTGCAATGGACGATGTAAAGAAAGAAATCATCACTGTTGCATCATTAATGGCACAGAAGGTTGTGTCTGCTTCTATTGACACTGAAATTCAGGACGCATTGGTAGAAGAGACATTGAAAGAGATGGGTGATTCAACATGGCTAAGCTAGTATCAAAAACATACGGTGATGCATTGTTTGAGCTGGCCCTGGAAGAAAACAAGATGGATTCATTACAAGAAGAGGTCGAGGTGGTGTTAACAGCACTCGCAGAAAATCAGGACCTTAGCAAAATCATGAATCATCCGAAAGTTTCAAAAGAAGAAAAAGTGGCATTGATTGAAGATATTTTCAAAGGACGTACTTCTGCAGAACTGACCGGTCTTATGCACATGCTGACCGAAAAAGGACGTTTTGCAGAAATCGATGATGTTCTTGCTTATTTCTTAGATCGTGTCAAAGAACATAAGAATATCGGAACTGCTTATGTAAGCACCGCGGTAGAACTTAGCGATGCACAGAAAAAAGCAGTGGAAAAACGATTATTAGAAACCACAAAATATGTGGAATTCGAAATGCATTATAGTGTAGACACCGATTTAATCGGTGGCATGGTAATTCGAATTGGTGACCGTGTAGTTGATAGCAGTATTAAGACAAAACTTTATGATTTAACCAGAGAATTATCCAATATTCAGTTGAAAGTAGGTGAATGCGCTCCATGAATTTAAGACCAGAAGAAATCAGTTCTGTAATTAAAGAACAGATTAAAAGATACGCTTCCCAGCTTGAAGTAGCCGACGTTGGTACTGTTATCCAGGTAGCTGACGGTGTTGCTCGTATCCATGGTTTGGAAAACGCAATGCAGGGTGAACTTTTGGAATTCCCTGGTGAAGTATACGGAATGGTATTGAACCTTGAAGAAGATAACGTTGGTGCCGTATTACTCGGTGCTGAAAAGAATATCAACGAAGGTGATACCGTTAAAACGACTGGACGTGTCGTAGAAGTTCCAGTTGGAGATGCAATGTTAGGACGTGTAGTAAATGCACTTGGACAGCCTATCGATGGCAAAGGACCAATCGAATCTGACAAGTTCCGTCCTGTAGAAAGAGTTGCATCTGGTGTTATTGCTCGTAAATCAGTAGATACACCATTACAGACAGGTATTAAGGCAATCGACTCCATGATTCCAATCGGACGTGGACAGCGTGAGCTTATCATCGGTGACCGTCAGACAGGTAAAACTGCTATCGCCATCGATACGATTATTAATCAGAAGGGCCAGGGCGTAAAATGTATTTACGTTGCTATCGGCCAGAAAGCTTCTACAGTAGCTTCTATTGTAAACACATTAGAACAGTTTGGTGCTATGGCTTATACTACAGTAGTAGCAGCTACCGCATCAGAACTTGCACCAATTCAGTATATTGCACCTTATGCAGGATGTGCGATTGGTGAAGAATGGATGGAAAACGGGGAAGACGTATTAGTTATCTATGATGACTTAAGTAAACATGCGGCAGCTTACCGTACCTTATCCTTACTGTTAAAGAGACCACCAGGACGTGAAGCTTATCCAGGTGACGTATTCTATTTACATTCCAGATTATTAGAAAGAGCAGCTCGTCTTTCGGACAAGTTAGGCGGCGGTTCCTTAACAGCTCTTCCTATTATTGAAACACAGGCAGGTGACGTTTCAGCATACATTCCTACAAACGTTATCTCCATTACAGACGGACAGATTTTCTTGGAAACAGAATTATTCAATGCTGGTTTCCGTCCAGCCGTAAATGCTGGTATTTCTGTATCCCGTGTAGGTGGATCTGCTCAGATTAAAGCGATGAAGAAGATTGCTGCTCCAATCCGTGGGGACTTGGCACAGTATACAGAGCTTGCAGCATTTGCTCAGTTCGGTTCTGAACTTGATGCAGATACTACGATGCGTTTGGCACAGGGTGCTCGTATCAAAGAAATGCTGAAACAGCCTCAGTACAAACCAATGCCAGTCGAAAGACAGGTAATGATTATTTATGCAGCTACTCAGAAACATCTCTTAGATATCGAAGTAGGTGATGTTCTTCGTTTTGAAGCAGAATTGTTTGAATATGTGGAAACCAAATATCCAGAAATTCCAGAAGCGATTCGTACGGCAAAGGTTCTTGACGAAGAGACAGAAAAAGCATTGGTAAAAGCAATCGAAGAATGTAAGAAAGCATTTAAATAAAACGGCAGAAAGCAGGTGTAAGAAATGGCTTCAATGCGCGACATTAAGCGTAGAAAAAACAGTGTCACAAGCACCCAGCAGATTACAAAAGCTATGAAGCTGGTTTCTACCGTTAAATTGCAGAAAGCAAGAACCAGAGCTGAAAAAACAAATCCTTATACGGACAGAATGTATAAAACGGTTAGTTCCTTGTTGAGAAAGAGTGGAAACATCATTCACCCATATTTGACAGCAGGTGAATCTGAACGTAAGGCTGTGATTGTTATCACATCCAACCGTGGTCTTGCAGGCGGTTACAACTCTAACGTTGTAAAGCTCATTACAAATGGTGATTTTAAGAAAGAAGACCTAGATATTTATGCATTGGGTTCTAAGGGTTATGACGCATTATCACGTCGTGGTTATACGATTAAGGAAAATCGTTCTGACATTATGGACGACCCAACTTATGAAGATGCGATGAAGCTTTGCAAGGTAGTCCTTGACTCCTATGCAAATGGTGAGATTGGTGAAATTTATTTAGCATATACACATTTCAAAAACACAGTAACACACATTCCTACCTTGGTTAAACTACTTCCAGTAGATACCACTGGCATGGAAGAGGCTGAAGTGGATGACAATGTGATGATGAATTTCGAACCAAACACGGAAGAAGCATTGGATTTGGTTATTCCAAAATATGTAACCAGCCTTTTCTATGGCGCACTCGTAGAGTCAGTTGCCAGTGAAAACGGAGCGAGAATGCAGGCGATGGATTCTGCTACCAGCAATGCAGATGAAATTATTAGTGATTTGACACTGAAATTTAACAGAGCCCGTCAGGGCGCGATTACGCAGGAGCTTACGGAAATTATCGCCGGAGCAAATGCAATCAATTAATAGTAAGGAGAAAGCAAAAATGGCAAATAATAATGTTGGTAAAATCACACAGATTATTGGTGCCGTTCTGGATATCAAATTTGCAGAAGGTACTTTGCCAGAGATTAATGATGCAATTGATGTACCACTCAAAGATGGTAGCAAATTAGTTGTAGAAGTATCTCAGCATTTGGGTGATGATACAGTAAGATGTATTGCCATGGGACCAACGGATGGTTTGGTTCGTGGAATGGATGCTATCGCTACAGGCGCAGCTATCACAGTTCCAGTTGGTGAAAATACATTGGGCAGAATGTTCAACGTATTAGGTGACCCTATCGATGAAATCGACCCACCTTCTACAGAAGAACATTGGCCAATTCATAGACCAGCTCCAGCTTTTGAAGAACAGGCTACATCTCAGGAGATGTTAGAAACTGGTATCAAAGTCGTTGACCTTCTTTGCCCATATCAGAAGGGTGGTAAAATCGGTCTTTTCGGCGGTGCTGGTGTAGGTAAAACAGTTCTTATCCAGGAATTAATTCATAACATCGCTACCGAACATGGTGGATACTCTGTATTCGCAGGTGTGGGCGAACGTACACGTGAAGGTAATGACCTTTACTACGAAATGAAAGAATCTGGAGTTATTGACAAAACAACAATGGTATTCGGTCAGATGAACGAGCCACCAGGAGCACGTATGCGTGTTGCTCTTACGGGTCTTACAATGGCAGAATACTTCCGTGATAGAGGCGGAAAAGACGTATTGTTATTCATTGACAATATCTTCCGTTTTACACAGGCTGGTTCTGAAGTATCCGCCCTCCTTGGACGTATGCCTTCAGCCGTAGGTTATCAGCCAACACTTCAGACAGAAATGGGTGCTCTTCAGGAACGAATCACTTCTACCAAGAATGGTTCTATCACATCCGTACAGGCTGTATACGTTCCTGCGGACGACTTAACCGACCCAGCTCCAGCGACAACATTCGCACACTTGGATGCTACGACAGTACTTGACCGTTCTATCGCATCTTTAGGTATTTACCCAGCGGTAGATCCACTCGGTTCAACCTCTCGTATTCTTGATCCAAACATCGTTGGACAGGAACACTTTGAAGTTGCTCGTGGCGTACAGGAAATCTTACAGAAATACAAAGAATTACAGGATATCATTGCAATTCTTGGTATGGATGAATTATCCGAAGACGACAAACTTGTAGTTAACCGTGCGAGAAAGATTCAGAGATACTTGTCTCAGCCATTCTCAGTTGCTACACAGTTTACAGGTCTCGAAGGTAAATACGTTCCAATTTCTGAAACAATCCGTGGCTTCCGTGAAATCTTAGAAGGAAAACACGATGATATTCCAGAAGGACATTTCTTAAATGCAGGAAGTATCGACGAAGTACGTGCTCGTATGCAATAGGAGGTGCCTATGGCAGAAATATTCAAAGTAGAGATTATCACTCCAGACCGAATTTTCTATGAAGGAGAAGCAGAGTTTTTGGAATTTACCACGACTGCAGGTGATGTAGGTATCTATGCAAAACATATTCCAATGACGACTGTACTTGCACCAGGAGCAGTTATCATCCACAGTGGTGATGATGAAATCGTGGCAGCCGTTCATTCTGGCTTCGCAGAAATCCTTGGCGACAAAGTAACCCTTCTCGCAGAAATTGCGGAATGGCCAGAGGAAATCGATGTCTCTCGTGCCGAAGCTGCAAAAGCTCGTGCCGAAGAACATATCGCAAACAAGACGATGGAAACCGACTTAAAGCGTGCAGAGCTTGCGCTCCGCAGAGCATTGACTCGAATCGACATCGCAAATAAGTAAATCTGACTAATTAAGATAAACTCCACACAGCGGATGCTGTGTGGAGTTTTTGGTTGGAGAGAAGTGTCTAAGTGGAAGATGTAATGGGATTTTTGCGGAGAAGATACAAGCGATGGTGAGAGATGGGAAAATGTTAGCAAGTGATTAGGTCTATTTGAGCGAAAGTTTGCTCCAAGAGAAAATTTTGAGCATATCGCTCTTGCATTCGCTCTCAATTTAGGTCTTACGTTGTACCAATTTCTGCATAGACCTAATCTGTACAAAGAAGAGGAGAAAATATCATATTTACTTTCCCTCATGGAATGTAGAAATTTCCATAGACCAAATTGTTAGGAGTGCTTATCAAATGATGGAATATAAAAAGACATTTACTGAATAGCCAAAAAGATATATAATAAGTATGTTCGTAAGGATTAATAAGTTTAGAAAACAAAAGTGAAAGGAGGTCTTATTATTTACGAGCGAATGCTTGAGAGATTCAAGCAAATAGAAAAGAAGATGCAAAGCATCGAACGACAGCTGAAACAATTGCCGGAAGGCAAGCTGATATGTTCGCGTACAGGTCCATATTACAAATGGGAATGTAGTGATGGACATAAGAAAACCTATATTCCGAAAAAAGATAGATCACTTGCAGAGAAGCTAGCTGCAAAAAAGTATTTATCGGCTCTATGGAATGACTTAAACCATGAGAAGTATGCAATAGATTTATATCTTAGACGTCATTCTAACCATAAATCAGAAGTAGACCAGCTACTTACAGATTCTATAGAAGTTGAAAAACTTCTTTCTCCTTATTTCTTACCATTATCTAAGGAATTAGAAGAATGGATGAAATCCCCATATAAAACAAATCCTAAAAATCCAGAGCATTTAACACAAAAGATTAGAGCAAACGAATTTGTGCGTTCAAAATCCGAGGCTATGATTGCAAAAGTCTTGAAACAACATAAAATTCCATATCGGTATGAAGCAAAATTAGAGATAGGAGCGGGAGAAATATATCCAGATTTTACTATTCGCCATCCTAAAACTGGCGAATAGTTTTACTGGGAACACTTTGGATTGCTTGATAATCCAGAATATGTAAGAAACATGCATTTTAAATTACAAACGTTTACCAACCATGGAATTCTTCCCGGAATTAACTTGATTATGACTTATGAAAATCAAGAAACTCCATTGACTTTTGAAATGATAGAAATGATGGTAGAATACTATTTCCTCTAAAAACTATAATTCTATGAAACGTAGAATTCATAGAATCTTTATATTCTACGTTCTTTGGATTGGAAAAAATGCAATCTTCTGTCATAATAAGACTTGAAAAGTAGCTACTTTCAGAATTACAAGGAGAGCAGACATGGATCAGATAAAAATTGGAAAATTTATTGCAGAAACGCGAAAAGAACAGGGGATTACACAATTGGATTTAGCAGAAAGACTTGGGATTAGTAACAAGACAATATCCAAATGGGAATGTGGAAATGGTATGCCCGACTATGCGGTTATGGAAAGTCTTTGTAACATTTTAAAAATAAATGTAAACGAACTCTTATCCGGGGAACGTCTGCCTTCGCAGGATTATCATAAAAAGGCGGAAGAAAATATGATGAATTTGATGCAGGAAAGTAGCGAAAACTATAAACGAGAGAAGAAAGAAATGCTACTTGTGATTGTAGGAATCGTCGCATTGTTGTTTTGGGTGGTGCTAGTGATTTTTATGTGTGGAGGTGTTTCTGCCATTGGAAACTTTATTGATGTGCCGACATTTACTTGTACGATTACAATAGCTGTTTTGGTAATTGCGACAGCGGGAATGCTAAAAGACTTTGGAAAAGCATTTCAAATTGCAATAAAGAAAGATATTTCAGTAAGCAAACAGCAAGTACATAGATCATTGCTTGCAATAAAAACTGCGATACTTGGAGTAAATATAGGAGGAGTATTATCCTTTTCCATTGGACTGGTAGTTTCATTAAAAGTATGGAGTGGTACAGGTAATGAGCCAGAGACGTTGCCGGTTTGGATTGCGGTTGCTTTTCTTGGTATTGTATATGGTCTTGTCGCCACACTTATTCTCATTCCAGTCTATATGCGTTTGAAAGGAAAATTGATAGAAGAATAGTAAAAGAACCGACCTGAGGTCGGTTCTTACTTTATTTATGGACATTTCGTCTCTTTCAAAATTTCTTGCACCTCTTCTAGGGTATAAATTCCGCCAACCTCAAGACCGGTAAAGTCTGGTCTTGTTGGATAGGTTAGTAACAAATCTTCGGAGCTACAGCGAACCCAAACATAAATATTTTCTGTGTAAGGAGCAAATGTAATAATGTAATCCTCATAATCGATTCCAGAAAGTGCGCTTTCTATTTCTGCATAGGTTAGGCCCCATATACCAGAATCTATATTTGGGTCATGTGGATAAGCTGAAAATCCAAAATCAAGTTTGCCATTTGAATCCAAGGAGTAACAAGTATAGCAAGTATCAATTTCGTTACCTTGTTTATTTCCAATTACGAAATAGCATGCATAATCAGTGACAACTTGGCTAAAATCTGATAATTCATTTGATAAATACCATTGATTATCGAGAAGTCGATATGCTTTTTTCGCTTCGGTTGGATTCGGAAACTGTGCAATTATGGAAGGCGCTATATCAGGGGAAAAATCTTCTGGATGCGATTTTAAAATAGTGGTATCACCATTCGTTGGACCGCAGCCACCATTTGAGTTGCCCCAAGGGATATAAATCATACCAATTCTTATTACAAGGCATAGGCAAGCTACTAGCACACCCCATTTTATCCAAGCATAAGGTTTTTTCTCTTTGGGTTGTTTTGCTTCTAGGATATGTTGCTCCTTAATATCACCGATAGCGTCGTAGAGTTTTTCGTTTGTCATACATCATACCCCCTGTCTACAAGGTACTGTCGTAATTTCGAGCGGATACGACGAAGTGTCATGGACACTGCGTTCTCCTTCATGCGAAACTGTTTTGCGATTTCAGAAATACTGTCGTTGTACCAATAACGACAGACAAACATTTTCCTTTTTTCTAGAGGAAGGGAATCTAGAAACGCATCAATAGTTCTAACTAATTCTTGATATTCAATTTCCTGTTCCACGTTCTCTTTTCCTGAGACACACTCACTTAACTCATCCAATACCGCAGGTGTTTCACCGCCTCCCCGTTTATCGGCATGGGAATGCTTATATTTATTAAACGATAGGTTGCGCGTGATTTTGCCGAGAAAGGTACGTAACATATTGGGTCTGTGAGGCGGCATGGAATTCCATGCATTTAAGTAAGTATCGTTTACACATTCCTGTGCATCCTCGAAGTCTCCCAAGATATTCCTTGCAATGGAAGTGCAGTAGGAGCCATATTTGTTCGAAGTTTCGGTAATGGCAGATTCATTTCTGTCCCAATACAACTGTACAATTTTTTCGTCTTCCATAAACTAGCTCCTTTCTATCTTATCGATTGTATACTTCTGTTAAACGTTCTTGCACTTCTTCAAGCGTGTAGATTCCACCAATTTCAAAATTGGTTAACGCAGGATGTCCTGGATAGGCAAGGAAGAGGTCTTCTGATGAGCGACGAACCCAAACAAGAACGAGGCTCATTCTTTGTGAATGTGTGACAATGTAATCTTCATAGTCGATATTTGCAAGTGCTTCGTCAATCACTTCGTACGATAGTTCTAAGAAGGTGTTTGGTGTTACTTGACCGCTCCCAATTCCACCAATAACCCAAGATTCATGCCATTTTAGTTCGCCATTTTCATCTATTTTATAGTATGTAAAAGAATTGTGGAGATCTTCTCCATGATAGCCACCAGGACGAACATAGAAAACCTCAGTGGTAACTACCTGGCTAAAATCGTTTATTTTATCCGATAAGAACCAGCTGTTCGTGAGAAGCGAGTAGGCCTTAATCACTTTATCTGGCTGCTCAAATTGTGCTAATATAGCAGGATCAATTTCTAGAGAGAAATCTTCACGATGTTCCTGTAAAATATCAGAGCTTAAGTCAGTAATTCCAGGTGAAGGTGATGATACGTTGAATATTTGTATGAACATTGTGCTAATGCTTATCACAAAGCATAGACAAGCAGCAAGTGCTGCCCATTTTATCCAAGCATAAGGTTTCTTCTCTTTCGGCTGTTTTGCTTCTAAGATATGTTGTTCCTTAACATCACCGATAGCTTCATAGAGTTTTTCGTTTGTCATACATCATCCCTCCCTTCTCACCTATATACACAACGTTTTCTTTTAAATCACACACATTTTCAATTTATTATACAAAATATCGCTGAACATGAAAAGAAAAGAGAAAATTTTTAAAATAAGTATTGACAACTGCGTATATATGCTGTATATGTGTATATATACAGATGCACAGTTCGCATATACAAAGTGCATCAATCCAAATGAAACAAAGTGTGCAGGAGGAGTTCACATGATTAAATTAGATAAAATCTCAAAATTAATTGGAACATTTCTATTAAGAGATATTTCCTTAGAAATCCCAGAGGGATACATCATCGGGCTGGTAGGAGCCAATGGATGTGGAAAGACATCACTCCTGCATGTGCTTATGGGATTATACAAACCAGATTCCGGCAACATGGAGCTGATGGGAATGAAGTATCCAGAGGATGAAGCGAAGCTCCACGATAGCATCGGTGTCGTGCTTCAGGAAAGACTTTACGAAGATTACATGACCTTACAGGAAAATGCAGCCTACTACGGAAGATTCTATTCCAACTACGACGAAGCATATCTTATGGAAATGTTAAAAAGCTATGACCTTGATCCTAAGAGAAAGTATAAAGGGCTTTCCAAAGGAGAGGAACTCAAGTTCCAGTTTGCATGTGCATTAGCACATCATCCAAAATTCTTGATTTTAGATGAACCAACAGGTAATTTTGACCCTGAATTCCGCGATGAATTCCTTGGAGCGTTAAAAAATTTCATCGCAGATGGCGAGCATACCGTAATCCTTGCTACGCATTTGACCGACGATTTGGACAAAATTGCAGATTATCTCATCTACATGGAAAAAGGAAGCATCCTTACTGCGATGGATATTGAAGAGCTTCGCAGCAAGTACCGCATCGTAGCTGGCGAAGATTACCGCATGAAGCTCTTACCAGAGCAGAGAATCATCCACATGGAAAAAGGCGAGTTCGCAACCAAAGCATTGATTCGCCACAGACAGATTGATACCTACGATGCGTCTTATACAGTCAGTGCTCCTACGATAGAAGAGTTTATGTATTTTGTGACAAAGAGAGCAAAAGGCGTAGAGATTTAGCAAATAAATGAAGCGTTGCACAATAAAAAGTGACTCTAACGTGAAACAGAGGTGAAAATTATGATGAAGCAGGCATGGAGAAGTTATCTAGCTTCTCTTCATCCAAGAAATATCAAAAAGTTAAGAGAGAGTGCAGCATACGCATGGTTCTATATCATAATGTTGTTTATCTATGCAGCTACCTCATTATTACAAGATAACGGATATGCAGATTTTGTATGCTTGGCAGCCGTGAGGATGCTTCTTCCATTGGGATTAATGGGGTGGAGCAATCTTGGCTCCAAATATTTGATGCCTAAAGTGATGTTTTTATGTCCGATGAAAGAAGAAGAAAGAAGAGAATATGTCAACTGTGTTCTTGTGATAAAAATTGGAATGATGGTTCTTTCTTCTCTGTGTGTGGAATTGGTTTGGAGTATATTTTTTGGATTTCGTTTATGGGAAGTATTGCTAGTGCCATTTCATTTCTTGCTTATAGGGCTTGCAGAGTATGCAGGTTATGAAGTAAAAAGAGATGAAAAAGGACAAATTCCAAGCGTCGCAAAAGATAAAAGAGGCAATCGAGTACCAATTTGGATGAATTCAATGGTTGCAGTATGTGCCCTTTTATTCATCGCATTTATCACAAGCTACGATATGGATATATTGAAATATGGACATGGAATGGGTGAAGAGGCAATGTTCTTTTTTGCAGGTGTAGCAATGACATTCGCAATTTTCTTCGCATACAAGACAGTAAAAGGTCAGTACAAATATGTCATCGAACAAAGCAGTGACTATGAACTTCACTTTAACGTAAAAGGCAAGGTCGAGAGTCCTAAGAAATATGATTTATTTGCAAAATAAGAAGGAGAAACGTTTATGAGTATGATTTTCATGATGGGATTAAATGTTATAACGAGTTTTTTCATGACGGCCATGGCATTTGGAATCGTAGTTAGAGCGACATTTCAATAGAATAAAGAAGGTGTAGAAAATGTTCAAACAAGCATGGAGTACTTATTGGAAATCCTATAATCCGAAAAAACTAAAAATTGACAATTCAAGAGTACAGCCGATTCATTTCTTTTGGGGTTTATATTTTATAGTTGCTGCACAAAATTCTGAGGTTAGATTTTATTTGATTGCAAAGCTAGTTCCGCTTGTCCTTATGCTTTGGAACAATACCGTTGGGAAATTGTATATGCCAAAGGCAATTTATCTCTCTCCGATGGGAGAAAAGGGACGCAAGGAATATATCAATTCCTTGTTGATGCTTAAAATTGGCGTACCAACTATTGTAAACATTTTACTTCATATTATGTATAGTGTGATGTATGAATTTAACCTGTTCATGTTGCTGGCATCTGCATTTGCACAGTTTTCTCTAGGAATCGGCATGTATGTCTGCTGCGAAATGCGAAGTAAGTTCGATAGATACATTCGCTATGCAGTACCAGGAAAGGACGGCACAGGAAAAGATGCGTGGCTTAACTATTCTTGTATGGCATTAGGGATGATTGCTAGTATCTTTTGTGGTTTAGAAGCAAATCGAATTGGTGTATTGATATTTGATATAGCAATGCTAGTAATACTTTTGATTATGGATATTGTGATTCTAAAGACCAGATATCAGGTTACGGTAGAATATGTATGCAACTACGAAGAAGCATACAACGTATTAGGAAAGGTAAAAAATGTTTAAGCAGGCACTATACACATATTGGACTTCCTTGCATCCAAGGAATTTAAAGTACATAGTTGATAAGCGATGGGCGACATTTATTTTAGTTTTCGTTATGCTTCCATCTTTTGCTGAGATAAAGGAGTATGGAGCAGGTGCGCTTTATCCGTTCACGGTGTTTCTTCCTGTGGCGTTGATGAAAATGTCCAATCTGGTACGTAAGCTAGATATTCCAAAAGCACTTTTCCTAGCTCCGATGCAGGAAAAAGAGCGCAAAAAGTACATCAAATGTCTGATTGGAATCAAAATCGGAGCATCTATGTTATTTGGTCTTATCATACAGTTATTGTGGCGCATCATATATCCAATTTCGATAGTAGATACTTTGATTTGTCTGTTTGCTTATCTCAGTTATGGAATTGCAGAATATTTCTGTATAGAAGGAACACTCGACGACGGAGTCAAGATAGAACACGGGATTCGTAGAGAAGATGGTAAGGTTACCGCCTCTTCTTGCAACCTGCTAACGATTGCTGGCGTGGCACTTCTGTGTATGGGATTTTTGCCATTACGTATTGCAGAGGAATCTGTGCAAACAGGAAGTACAATGTTGCAACCAGAAGAAGTCATTCTGTTAGTCATGATGCTGTTCAACAATTTTATTATTATAGTAAGACAGTATCGTGATATGTTAAACACAGTATGCAAGTTTGAACCAGAGATTCAGATGAAAAAGGAAGAAAAATAAGGAGTGCCCATTGGGCAGACGTGAAGAGATATGAAAATTGTGATTCAACCGCAAGGTACATTAGCAATCTATGAGCAGATTGTAAACCAACTGAAGAACGCAATCGTAACAGGAGAGCTGAAAACCAATGAGGCACTTCCTTCCATTCGTGCACTCGCTGGAGATTTGCAGGTTAGCGTTATCACGACGAAGCGAGCATATGAAGAATTGGAAAAAGAGGGTCTGATTCGTTCTGTGGCAGGCAAGGGTTTTTATGTCTGTGAGTATAACACGGACTTTTTGAAGGAAAAACAGCTTATGATGTTGGAAAAGAGAATGGCAGAAGTCATTAGCGAAGCGAAAGACGCAGGACTGAGCTGTCAGGAATTTTTAGAAATGGCGGAGGCACTATATGATACTGGAATTTAAAAAGGTAACAGGAAAAACAAAACACTTCAATTTACAAAATGTAAGCTTTACTTTAGAGCCGGGATATATCATGGGGCTCGCAGGCAAGAATGGTGCTGGTAAATCCACACTCATCGACTACATCATGAGTCCAAAGAAGCAATACACAGGCGAAATTCTCATCGAAGGCGTAAATATTCGCGACAAGCATTATTACATGATGAACCGCATCGGTTTCATATCAGATGAGAATACAGGTTTTCTTTTCGACAAAACGGCGAAGGAAAATATAGAGCTTTTTGGACCACTATATGATGATTGGGATGACACCCGTTTTTACAAAGCGATGCAGAAAATGAACCTTTCTCCAGGAAAGACCGTAGGAAAAATGTCACGTGGTGAGTTGTTCAAATTCCAGACGGCATTTGCTATGGCTCATAAACCAGCCCTTTACTTGATTGATGAGGCAACTGCCGGCATGGACCCAGTATTCCGTATTGATTATTTCAAGATGCTGCAGGAAATTATCGCAGAAGAAAATGCGTCGATTTTGATGACGAGTCATATTCAGGACGAAATCCAGAGAAAGATGGATTTTGTAGGGATTATGGAAGATGGAAAATTAGTAGAGTTTGGTGAAACCTTGGATATTTTTCCATAAAGTGCGATACATGATAAACGGTATTGGAAGGATGGAGTTATGACTCAGAAAGAGATAGGCTTTTTTGATAAATTTTATATCGAACACATAGGAACAGGGAGCAAGTTTCTTTATCGTGTACTAGCTGGGGTTTGGTGTATTCTAGCTGTGATAGGGTGTACTATACCAGCGCAGGAGATAATGCTAGGAAGTCAGCGAGGGGATTTTGTTTTGGACCTTCTTCCTACAGCAATATCAATTGGAAGCTGTTTCGCAATAAGTACTTGTATTGCACCATTTCGAACCTATACGGAGCAGAACATTAAAAATAATGTTGGAAGTGTAATCGTTTTGTTGCAATATCATCCTGTAGATAAAATCAACCTTCAAAAGCAAAAAATAAAGTATCAGTTCCAGTTTTTGGTGAAGTTGACACTTCTATGTTTGCTCGTGCAATTGGTGGCTACCTATATATCGTTAGGAGAGATTGAGTGGTTAAACATAGCATATATTTTCATCTTAGTTTTTTTGATTCCTGGAATACTTGAAATTGTATGTTTATCATGGATAAAGTTGAGAGTTTTGTATGGAAGGTAATATTATGAATTCTGAAAAAATTAAAGTAGAAAAATTTTTCAATCGATTATGGGATAAAAGCGTATCAAAAGCAGTGTCGTGGTTTTTAATTGGTATTTTCCTTTTTATCATTATGATTCTGTGTATGATGCCAGCACAGGGACTTTTTGTGGAAACAGAGGATTCTCCATGGTTAATGCCAGGGGTACTAACCATGCTCTCTTTTATGATGATATATTTTCGCGAAATTCCTTATAATCAGTATACGGAAAACCAGAAAAGTAGATTTATGAGCGAGATTTTACGCTATCATCCGATTAATAAGAAGGAAATCCAGAAGAGCAAAAATTTGAAGTTGGTTTCTTTTCTTGGCAAGGTAACGGGAGTTGGATTGGTTCTGCAGATTGTGGTGTCGCTTATCGCATATCAATCGATCTCATGGTTGAATTTCTTTTATATCATTGTTTTTGTGTTTGGATTCCCTGTAGTTGGAGTGCTGACATTTGATTCGATTGCGAAGAAAGTGGGAGAGGAAATGTTATGAATCCAGAACAGAGTAAAGTTAGAAAAATATATACAGAGCTTTCCAGAAAAAGTTTTTCGTTTGTGGGATGCTGGATTGTGATAGGATTGGTAATGTTTCTGCATCTTGGATACAATATGGTGCCAGTTCAACTGTTACTTGACGAATGGGATGGCAACATCATTCCATTTTGGATGACTATAACAGGTGTTGCGATAGGAAATCTGCGAATTTATCCATTTGAAGGGTATACGGAGAATGCCAAGAAGAGAAAGTTTTCAGAAATGCTCAGGTATTACCCAATTGACAGAAAAGAAGTCAAGAAGATGAAACTATTTTATGTAGTGCGAATTATGGCGAAGGTGTCAGTAGTATCTTTATTCGTGCAGCTTTATTTTACACATATAGAAGACTCCATTCAGGGGATTTCGTGGGAGAATTTCGTGTATGTGTTTCTAATGTCTTTCGTAGTGCCAGTGGCATGGAACGCAGTGTATATTCATTTTGAGAAGTAAAATTGCATGGCGTAGGTTCTTGTAATTTGAATGAAAATAAGTTACCATATAGTTGACATTGAGACTCCTTCCTCTTAAGAAAGGAAGGATAAAATATGAGTAATTTTAATACTGCTTATGACGATGTGTTTCGTACATTGTTGGTAGATTGCCGCGAACTAATCATTCCAGTTGTGAATGAGGTATTTCATACAAACTACATTGGGACAGAGAATGTAGTTTTGCATGAAAACGAAATTTTTATGCGACAGCAGGATGGCGAGGAGGAAAAAATTGTTACTGATTCCTCTTTCGCAATTATCTCTCTTGAAGGAGAAAGTAAGCGGTATCATTTGGAGTGTCAAAGTTCCATAGACGGTAGTATGTTGATTCGTATGTATGAGTATGATTCGCAGATGGCATTGCAGAATAGTGAAATCATGCAGCAGACATTAGTTGTTCGCTTTCCGGAATCAGCGGTTATATACCTGCGACATAACGAGAGCATACTAGACGTATTTGAAATTTGTATACACACGCCAAACGGTAGCATATCCTACCATGTGCCTACATTAAAAGTACAACAGTATGATATTGAAACAATTTTCGAGAAAAATCTGTTGTTCCTGATTCCATTTTATATCTTTACTTATGAAAAACAGTTTTCAGAGATAAATGATAATGTGGAGAAACTAGAAGCACTAAAAAGAGAATATGCTATGATTACTTATCGATTAGATCGGTTAGTAAGGAATTGTGTTATCAATGAGTATATCAAAAAGACCATATGCGAAATGTCAGAGCGTGTCATCGCAAAGTTAGCAGTGAAATACGACAGTATTCGAAAGGAGGTTACCAGTATTATGGGTGGAAAAGTATTAGAATATGAGGCAAAGGATATTTTAAGAAAAGGTAAAAAAGAAGCATATCTAGAACTCGTAAAAGATGGTCTCCTTTCTATTGAGGAAGCTGCAAAGAGAGCTGATATGACATTAGAAGAACTTCAAAAAGAGTTACAGAAAGCATAAAAATTACGAAGAGTAGGGCGTTGCCCTACTCTTCTTTTGTAATTTAGAATTACGCCATAATCATTTTCGCAAATTTCTTTTTGCCTCTCTTAACGATAAGTCCTTCCCCTTCGAAAGCACTTGCATCGTAAGAAGTAGAGATATCGGTTACCTTTTCATCGGCGACAGTAACACCGCCCTGCTGTACGGCACGACGAGCATCCGAACGGCTTTCGCAAAGACCAGCTTTTACGAGAACTGCCATGATGTCAAGATTACCATTTGCAAAGTCTTCTGCAGTAAGTTCCACAGTTGGCATATTTGCGTTAGAGCCACCACCTGCGAAAAGTGCATGAGAAGCTTCTTTTGCTTTTTCTGCCTCTTCTTCACCATGAACGAGCTTGGTAAGTTCGTAAGCTAAGATTTCTTTTGCCTGGTTGAGCTGTGCACCTTCCCAAGAATCCATAGCTTCGATTTCTTCCATTGGAAGGAAGGTAAGCATACGGATACATTTTAATACGTCAGCGTCGGCTACGTTTCTCCAGTACTGGAAGAAGTCGAATGGAGAAGTCTTGTTTGGATCAAGCCATACGGCACCAGACTGAGTCTTGCCCATTTTCTTTCCTTCTGAGTTAAGGAGAAGTGTAATCGTCATAGCGTGAGCATCTTTACCGAGCTTACGACGAATGAGTTCTGTACCGCCAAGCATGTTGCTCCACTGGTCATCACCACCGAATTCGAGGTTACAGTCGTAATCCTGGAATAATTTGTAGAAGTCGTAAGACTGCATAATCATGTAGTTGAATTCCAAGAAGCTTAAGCCTTTTTCCATACGCTGCTTGTAGCATTCTGCTGTAAGCATACGGTTTACAGAGAAGTGTGGACCAACTTCACGAAGTACATCGATGTAGTTGAGTTCTGTGAGCCAGTCAGCGTTGTTTACGAGAAGGGCTTTGCCTTCTGAGAAGTCGATGAAACGGCTCATCTGTTTCTTGAAGCATTCTACGTTGTGTGCGATTGTTTCTTCTGTCATCATCTGACGCATGTCGGTACGTCCGGATGGGTCTCCAATCATGGCTGTGCCGCCACCGATAAGCGCGATTGGTTTGTTACCAGCCATCTGAAGACGTTTCATAAGGCAAAGTGCCATGAAGTGTCCAACATGAAGGCTGTCTGCAGTTGGGTCAAAGCCAATGTAAAAGGTAGCTTTGCCGTTGTTGATTAAGTTTTTGATTTCTTCTTCATTTGTTACCTGTGCGATAAGACCGCGGGCAACGAGTTCTTCGTATAATGTCATTTTATGTTCCTCCTTAAACTAAAAAATCCCCGTCCTATAAAAGGACGAGGAAAAATAATCTCGTGATACCACCTTTTTTCATAGACTGCTCACACAGTCTACCTCTGCGAGTGTCCGACAACACCCCGGCGCTTGTAACGTGCGCTACTACGTTGCAGCCTACTAGAAAAATCATTCGGTGCAAAGCTCGAAGATGTATTCCCTAAGTGTTTCCCTTGCGCCTCTCATCTACCGGCAGCTTTCTGTAAGTTTCACAAATAGGTACTTGTTCTTGTCACAGCCTTTGTTCTTGCTTCAATTAGCCTTATTATAGGGCAATCTGTCCATTTTTGCAACAGCTTTTTCAGCAAATGTTACAAAATCAAATTGGATAAGAAGAATTACGTTGACGAATACCTAGATTGTCTGTTAAATTTAATATATAGTAAAGAATTGGTAAAATTCTGTGGGGGAGTAGTTTGCACATATATTGTGTGGTTTGTCAACAATCTCGGCGTAAAAGCCTGGCAAATCTTAAAAAATGAGACTCACGTATGCTTAGGGATACTATGCATACGTGTTTTTTTGTTCCTTAAAAGAGAATTTTAGCTAATTTTTGGCAAGAAAATGTAAAAGGAAAAGGAGAAAAGATTATGGCATTTTTTCAGACAATCCCAGGGGCACTTATCCTCTTGGTCGTAGGCTTTGTAGGCTTAATCAAGGGTGCAGATTTCTTCGTTGAAGGTGCATCAAACGTAGCAAAGAGATTTCATGTACCTACACTTATCATCGGTTTAACTATCGTTGCTATGGGTACATCACTTCCAGAAACAGCAGTTTCAATTTCTGCATCATTAGCAGGTAGCAATTCACTTGCAATTAGTAACGTAGCAGGTTCAAACCTTTTCAACTTATTGGTTGTAGTAGGTCTTTGTTGTATCTTGCAGAAGGTGGAAGTAGATCAGGATACGATTCGTAGAGATATCCCATACTCACTTCTTGCAGCAGTTGTTCTTATTATTTTAGGTATGCTTGGCACAGGCGAAGGAATGGTGCTTGGTCGTATGGATGGTGCTATTCTTTTAGCATTATTTGCTTTCTTCTTATTCCTTATGATTAAGTCAGCTTTAAAGGCAGCCGCAGGTGCAAAAGAAATGGACGAAGAAGAGGTTACACAGTCTGTAGTTATGAGTTTAGTATGCATCGTAGGTGGTGCAGCAGCTATTGCTGTTGGTGGTGACTGGGTAGTAGATGCAGCGTCTACAATCGCTCTTAAACTTGGTATGACAGAAACTATGGTTGGTCTTACAATCGTAGCTGTAGGTACATCACTTCCAGAACTTGTTACATCATTCGTAGCAGCTCGTAAGGGTGAAGTAGACATGGCACTTGGTAATGCCATCGGTTCTAACGTATTCAACATCTTATTGGTACTTGGTATTGCATCTGCAATCAGCCCAATCGGCTTCATGATGAGCAATGCAATCGATATTGCAGCAGTTATCGTAGCTACACTTGTATGCTGGGCTGTTGCAGCAAAGAACAAAGCGCTCGGAAAAGTAATGGGTGCAATCATGGTTGTTTCATACTTCGTATACATGGTATATGTAGTAATGCGTGAAACTGGTATGTTGATGTAAATATACATAAAAATTATGTGGACTGTCGCAAAATAATTTGCGACAGTCTTTTTTTATCCGTCAAACCCTTGTTTCATGGGAAATTTTAGTGTATATTATATAAGATAAACTACGAGAAAAGGAGACGCAAGTTATGGCATTTGAATTTGATTTAAATAAAGTAAAAGAAAGTTTAGTAAATGCTGGGAAAGAAGTAGAGAGCATGGCGAAGGATGCTTCTGCAGTTGCGAAAATAAAAATCGATATTCACAACAAAGAAGTTTTCTTAGAAAAACAGTATGCTTTACTTGGAAAAGCATTTTATGAAGCACATAAAGATGAAGAAGTGGAAGAACAGGTATATTTCACCTCTATCAAAGAAGCAGAAGCAGAGCTTGCAAAGTTAAATGCTGACCTTTTGGCAGCTCAGGGTTCTGTAGAATGTCCTTCTTGTGGAAGCAAACAGCCACAGGATAAAGCATTTTGTGCAGACTGCGGAGCAGAATTAAATAAAAGTGAGGAAATCTAATGAATAAGGGAAAGTATTATATTACCACTGCGATTGCCTATACATCCGGTAAACCACACATTGGTAATACCTATGAAATTATTTTAGCAGACGCGATTGCTCGTTACAAAAGAGCAGAAGGCTATGATGTTTGGTTCCAGACAGGAACAGACGAACATGGTCAGAAGATTCAGGAAAAGGCAGAAGCAGTTGGCATTACTCCAAAGGCTTATGTAGATGAAGTTGCTGGTGTTGTAAAAAACATTTGGGACTTGGTAGATTCTTCTTACGACAGCTTTGTTCGTACGACAGATGATGATCATGAAGCCTGCGTAAAGAAAATTTTCAAAAAATTATATGACAAAGGCGATATCTACAAGGGTGCATACGAAGGTATGTACTGTACACCATGTGAATCATTCTGGACAGAATCACAGCTCGTAGACGGTAAATGCCCAGACTGTGGTCGTGATGTAAAACCAGCGAAAGAGGAAGCTTATTTCTTCAAAATGAGCAAGTATGCTGATCAGTTAATTGAGCATATTAATACACATCCAGAATTTATCCAGCCAGTTAGCCGTAAGAATGAAATGATGAACAACTTCTTACTTCCAGGCTTACAGGATCTTTGTGTATCCCGTACTTCCTTTACATGGGGCGTACCAGTAGACTTCGATCCAAAGCATGTAGTATATGTATGGCTTGATGCACTTACCAACTACATCACCAAGATTGGTTATGATCCAGATGGTTCAAACGAAATGTTTGCAAAGAACTGGCCAGCAGATTTACACTTAATCGGAAAAGACATCGTTCGTTTCCATACCATTTACTGGCCAATTTTCTTAATGGCACTTGATTTACCACTTCCAAAGCAGGTATTCGGACACCCATGGTTACTTCAGGGTGGCGATAAGATGAGTAAATCCAAAGGAAACGTTATCTACGCAGATGATATGGTAGATTTGTTCGGTGTAGATGCGACACGTTATTTCGTGCTTCACGAAATGCCATTTGAAAATGATGGTGTTATCACTTGGGATTTGGTTATCGAAAGATTCAACTCTGACCTTGCGAATATCCTTGGAAACTTGGTAAACAGAACCGTTTCCATGAGCAATAAATATTTTGACGGTGTGGTTCGTTCTACCGGCGTAACAGATGAAGTAGATGCTGACCTTAAGGCTGTAGTAACAGGCGCACACGCAAAGGTGCAGGATAAGATGGATAAACTTCGTGTAGCAGATGCTATCTCAGAGGTGTTTGCGGTATTCCGTCGTTGCAACAAATACATCGATGAAACGATGCCTTGGGCTCTTGCAAAAGACGAAGCACAGCAGGATAGATTGGCGGAAGTTCTTTACAACTTAACCGAAGCGATTACGATTGGAGCAAGCTTGCTTCACAGCTTCTTACCAAGCACAGCAGAAAAAATCGTGGCTCAGCTCAATACCGAGCTTCGCAGTTTAGATGAATTAGATAAATTCGGTTTATATGAAAGTGGCAAGAAAGTAACGGAAACACCAGAAATTTTGTTTGCTCGTTTGAAAGCAGAAGATGTGCTTCCAAAGGTAGCCGAAATTCAGGCTGCGCAGAAAGCAGAATACGAAGCAGAAATGGCTCGTTTAAATGGTGGTGCACCAGCGGAAGAAAAAGCAGAAGAAGCAGTGATTGATATCGAAGCAAAAGAAGAAATCACCTTTGATGATTTCATGAAAATGCAGTTCCAGGTAGGTGAAATCATCGCTTGTGAAGCTGTTCCAAAGTCAAAGAAACTTCTTTGCTCACAGGTTAAAATCGGAAGCCAGGTAAAACAGATTGTATCTGGTATTCGTTCGAACTACTCACCAGAAGAAATGGTGGGCAAAAAGGTTATGGTTTTAGTAAACTTAAAACCAGCGAAGCTTGCAGGTGTATTGTCAGAAGGTATGCTTCTTTGTGCAGAAGATGCAGAAGGAAACCTTGCACTTATGACACCAGAAAAGAATATGCCAAGCGGAGCAGAGATAGCATAAGTAAGCGGGCAGTACTGCTCGAAAGAGGAATAAAAATGATTTTTGAAACACATGCACATTATGATGATGACCGTTTCGAAGAGGATAGAGATGCATTACTCCGACGCCTTCCAGAAGAAGGTGTCGGGGTAGTAATTAATAGTGGTGCCTCCGTAGAATCTACGAGAGACACCATTCGTCTTGCTAGGGACTATGACCATGTATATGCAGCAGTTGGCATTCACCCAAGTGAAATTGCGGAATTGGATGAAGATTTTTTCCAATGGATGAGAGAACAGGCTGCTTGGGAGAAGACCGTAGCCATCGGCGAAATCGGTCTGGATTATTATTGGGACAAAGAACCAGAGGTACAAGAAAGACAAAGATACTGGTTCGGCAGACAGATGGAATTGGCAAGAGAAACGGGACTTCCGATTATTGTACATTCTAGAGATGCTGCTGCGGATACGATGCAGGTGATGAAGGAACATCATGCAGAAGAAATCCCGGGAGTAATTCACTGCTATTCCTATTCCAAAGAAATGGCTTTGGAATTTATCAAGATGGGATATTATATCGGGGTTGGAGGTGTCGTTACCTTCAAAAATGCGAAGAAGCTGGTAGAAACAGTAGAGGCTATTCCACTAGAAAAGCTTCTGTTAGAAACAGATTGTCCATATATGGCACCAGAACCATATCGCGGAAAAAGAAATAGCTCTCTGTATTTAACCTATGTGAGAGACAAAATCGCAGAAATCAAAGGCATTTCTCCAGAAGAAGTGGAACGTGTGACGGAACAAAATGCGAGAGCATTATTTAAGAAAGTGAGATAATTATGGCAACACTTGGAAATCCAAAGAACACCATAGAAGTTTTACAAAAATATAATTTTAATTTTCAGAAAAAGTTCGGACAGAATTTCTTGATAAACACGGGAATTTTGGAAGATATTATAGAAGCAGCAGAGATCACAAAGGATGATTTCGTGTTGGAAATCGGACCGGGAATTGGAACGATGACACAGTATCTTTGCGAATCTGCGAGAGAAGTTATCGCAGTAGAAATAGATAAGAATTTAATTCCAATTCTAGAAGATACTTTAAGTGCATATAATAATGTTGAAGTTTTGAATGAAGACATTTTAAAGGTTGATATCAAAGCTTTGGCAGAGGAACGCAATGCTGGAAAGCCAATCAAGGTAGTAGCAAATCTGCCATATTATATCACGACTCCAATTATTATGGGACTTTTCGAGAGTCATGTGCCAATTGATAGTATTACGATTATGGTTCAAAAAGAAGTCGCAGACCGTATGCAGGAAGGTCCAGGAAGCAAAGAGTATGGGGCATTGTCTTTGGCGGTGCAGTATTATGCACATCCAGAAATCGTGGTAAATGTTCCCCCAAGCTGTTTTATGCCACAGCCTAAAGTAGGCAGTGCCGTAATTCGTTTAACCAGACATGAACAGTCGCCAGTAGATGTGGAAAACGAGAAGCTGATGTTCCAGATTATTCGTGCTTCCTTTAATCAAAGAAGAAAAACTTTGGCAAATGGGCTGAATAATTTTCCAGGTTTAAATTTGTCGAAAGAAGTCATCCAGCAGTGCATCGAAGAGCTTGGTGTTCCAGTGACAGTTCGAGGTGAAGCCTTGTCTTTGGAGCAGTTTGCACAGCTTAGTAATATAATTGGAAAGCATTTGTAATTCACAAAATTTTGAATAAAAAATCTGTAGCCGTAAATACTGTTATCAAATAAATAGATAACGGAGGGCGAGCAGATGAAGAGATACCAGTATATTGTAGCTGCCACATGCCTATGCTTAAGTGCCATGGGGTTTGTGGGATTGTATGTGACCAATCAAGCAGAAAAGCAAGAAGAACAAGCGAAAAACCAGCAGATTGTTGAGGAAAGCGAAGATATAATTTTAGGTTCTAACCTTTGGGATAGTGCAGACGAAGATTTTGAAGAAGAAACGGAAAATCAGGTAGCTGACCTCGATGATGAAGATGACGTAGCGAATGCACAGGATTCAGAGACCGATGAGGGTGTAGAAGAGGAGCAGGAAGTCGTACAGCAAGAGCCGGTAGAGGAAGAGGCACCAGTTGGAACGATTACACAGGAAGCATTACACTTTAATCCGGAAAATGGTGTTGTTTGGCCAATCGAAGGAACGGTTTTGCTGGATTACAGTATGGAGTCTACGATTTTCTTTCCGACCTTGCAGCAGTATCAGTATAATCCGGCAATGATAATCGCGGCTAAGGTAAATGATAAGGTTTATTTTGTTGCTAAAGGAAAGATTACAGATATTTCAACGAATGAAGAGACTGGATGTACGATAACACAGGATATTGGTGATGGTTATACGGCCATTTATGGACAGCTAAAAGAAGTGAGATTTCATGTAGGGGATATGGTGGAATCTGGTCATGTCGCAGGATATGTCAGTGAGCCTACGAAGTATTATTCCGTAGAGGGAAGTAATGTTTATTTCCAGCTTTTAAAGGATGGCGTTCCTGTGGATCCCAAAGAGATATTACCCTAGCTAAACAATAAGTATAGAAGCAAAGTAACAAGGTTGATTTCTTGTTACTTTTTTGCTATAATCGTGCCAAGTATTGTATGCAATAGATTCTAAGAAAAGGAGGGAAGTTCATGGATTATCAAAAATATAATGAAACCGTTCAGGAATGGATAAAGATTGTTCAGGAAAATGCACATAAAGATTCGGAACTTACCCTCAAATATTGTGGGCAAATTATTGAGTATGGTAAGAAAGTACAGGATGACGGATTGGTGGCTTTAGGCTATTACCATGAAGGTGTCGTGTATTATGTGCTGAATGATGGGATGCATTTCTATGAGGCAGTTACGAATGCTTTGTCTTATCTCAGCAGGGTAGAAGAATGGGAGCTTATGGCACGCTGCTATAATTTCCTTGGAATCTTCTCGGTAAACCATGGAAATGCCGCAATTGGACTGGATTATTATTTGAATGCACTTCAGTGCTGCAAAAAAGGTGGAATTGAAGCCTTTGCCAGCACCGTTAAAATTAATAGAGGTGTACTGAATATTATCTATGGTAGATTCGATGATGCCATTGAGGTATTACAGCAGGCATTGGAGTATTGCGGAAGCCATCCAGAATCGCCTCGTTACGATGACCATATGATTTGTATCTATGAAAATATGGCGAAGGCATATCTCTGTAAAGGGGATTTAATCGAAGCGAAATGCTGCTTTGAAAGTATACATAATGAGCATGGTGAATTTCTGGAAGATGAAATTATGCTGACGGTTCTTGCGACAGAGGCAATGTATTATCATTTTGCAGGAAAAGATGAGAAGTGTCAGGCCAGAATCGAGCGTATTCATAAGGAACTTACACCAAAAATGCCGATTATGGATATGTTTGATGATTTTTATGATTATCTGAAAATTCTTTTAGAAAGAGGTTGTGAGGAAGAATTTTGGAAATTGGTTGATATTATGGAACCAATGGTGAAGTCTTTGGATATCACGAATTTGATTCTCAAAATTCTCAGTATGAAGATTCAGTTTTATCGCAAATATAAAATGAATGCAGAGTATTTGCAGGCGGCGGCGCTTTATTACGAATATTCAGAACGTGCAGCGGTGGAAAATCTCACGATGATGAACAATGTGCTGAACCTACGTAGAACCTTAGAAGAAGTTAATCTGGAAAAACAGGAAATTGAAGAAAAGAACGTGATACTTCAGGCAAAGTCAGAGACGGATGCTTTGACAGGATTAAGCAATCGTTTCCGACTAAATGATTATTCCGAAACGGTATTCCAAAATGCATTAGAAAACGGCTCATCTTTGGCGGTTGAAATTTTGGATATGGATAATTTCAAGGGTTACAATGATTTGTACGGACATCAGAAGGGTGATGAATGTATTCAGTTAGTAGCGACCGCGATAAAATCCATGGAAGAATTTGGAGCATTTACAGCACGTTATGGCGGTGACGAATTTGTGTTGATATATGAAGGAAAGACGAAGGAAGACTTGGTAGAATATGCAGCAGAACTTCGAAAGAGAGTGATGAATTTGGGCATTGAGCATCAGGCATCTAAGATTTCCAATGTAATGACAATCAGTCAGGGTATCTGCTGGGATGTTCCAGTACAGGGCAATCGTATGTGGGATTATCTTCATGCAGCAGATGATATGCTTTATCGTGTGAAGCAGAGAAAACGAAACAATTTCTGTATTGGCAATTTAACAGAGGCCAGTGACCAGATTATTATGAGTTATCTATAGATTACATAAACTTCATAAAATCTTAATGTGTTAATAACTTGGATATTAATGATTATTTCGCTACAATGGAACCATGATAAATCATGATTTTATTGTAGCGATTTTACTTGGAGGAGAAAATGTACAACGTATTAGTATGCGATGATGAAAAGGATATCGTATCCGCTTTGAAAATCTATCTAACCAGCGAGGGTTACAATGTATTTGAAGCCAGCAATGGAAAGGAAGCGGTAGAGGTAGTAGAAAGCGAAGAAATCCATTTGGTACTCATGGACATCATGATGCCGGTGATGGATGGCATTCAGGCGATGGTAAAAATCAGAGAAAAATCTAACGTTCCAGTCATTCTTTTGACAGCAAAGGGAGAGGATACCGACAAAGTGCTTGGGTTAACCGTTGGAGCAGATGATTATATTACCAAACCATTTAACCCAGTAGAGCTTCAGGCGAGGGTCAAATCTCAGCTTCGCCGTTATATGCTTCTTGGCAGTGGGAATCAGTCCATTGGCAAGGCACGTATGGGTGGTATTGAAATGGACGATAAGGCGAAAGAGGTTACCTTGGACGGAGAAAAAGTGAATCTGACCCGTACGGAATATGATATTTTGAAATTGCTCATGGATCATCCAGGAGAAGTTTTTTCGCCAAATCAAATTTATGAAAAGGTTTGGAACGACAATCCATTTGGTACAGAAAATACGGTCGCAGTACATATTCGTCACCTAAGAGAAAAAATCGAGTACAATCCACAAGAGCCACGTTACCTCAAGGTTGTTTGGGGGCGTGGGTATAAGATGGAAGGAGACTGATTATGAAGAAATTCGGGAAATCAATTTGGGTAAGAGCAGTAGCACCTGTACTTTGTACTGTGGCGAGCTTATGGTTGGCGATTTCTATACTAGCTACCATATTTTATGCTGGTTTTGGCGGTTCGGAAAATCTTTACAAAGAAATATATGATGAAATTGCGGAGACCTATTCGATATTTGCATACGATTCTGTAAGGGTAGGAGATGAGGAATATTTAGAAGAGTTTCTTTCGGAAAGAGGAATTTCGTGTGTGGTTACGCAACAGTTGTTGTCAGATAGTAATGAGAGCACAAGTGTACAAATGGAGAAATTCTCATGCGGTGAGCTTAGAGAGGATTACTTGTACGAAAGAGAGATTGTAGATGGTGCGCATTTTCAATACAGTACCGAATCTTTGGTTGGAATTTTGCTTGGATATAATTATGTTTACCATGGTGGTGATACCGTATATGATGAAGTGCAAAGAGTCGTCTTTGATAAGGAAGCAGGAATCTTCTATTTCGAAACAGAGAAATACTTTTTTGTGGTAGAGAATATTATTGTGTATCAATATAATAGCTTCACAGACTATGTGCTTGTGAATAAAGATGGAGCGAGTTGTTATTATAATGGCTACTATGATATAAAGCTTGATACGACACAATATGAAACATGGGCTTCGGTCGCAATTAATGGAATGAAGATGCCATTGGTGGAAAGTGACAAATTTATCAATACCATTCAGGTTGTGACGTCAAGTGATATTAGGGAAAAAGGAATCGGTGGAAATGTAGTATATGCGGATATCGATGGTGTGGAATATTATCCAGAGGAATATATCGACACCTATACGATTCAGATTGACTGGGACGAGTCAAAGGCTCTCGAGGAGAGTTCTTTTTCCGAATGGAAGCATTTATATGCAGGAATTATTCGATTTGAGTATTATGTGGTTCCTAACATTATTCTTAGCTTCCTCCTGTTTGTGGTTAGCTTTGTATTGCTAGTATATTCTGCAAATAACGAGAAGGAAAGTATGGGAATTTTGCATAAAGTTCCAGTGGCAATATATTCGGGTGTTCTGCTGTTGGCAGAAGCTGGATTACTGGTGTTGTTGGTACAAGCTGTTCCAATGCTGCTAATCAATTATGGCATAGGCTCGGTTGATTTAGGAATTGTACTTGAATTACTTATTGCGGGAGTTATGGTATGGCTGGCACTTGTATGGTTCCAGAATATTTTGACACGTCTGAAATGCAAGAGCTTTTGGAGAACCTCGGAAGTCTATTATGGATATAATCTTGTGAAGGCAGGCTGGGGATATCTGGTGAAACCAGTGAAATGGTGTTGGAATGTTGTGACTACGCCATTCCGTGCAATTGGTAATGCATGCAAAGAAATGATGCAGTTGGCACGAGAGAACACGACCCTGTTTTTCAGCGGACTCGTGGCGTTTGGCATCTTAGCATTTGTAGAGGTGCTTGGCATAGCTGCACTTCTCTGGTATGAGGAGACATTGGTGATTTTCTTTGTGTTCATGAAGGTAGTTGAAGGAGCACTGCTTATGATTGCACTGTCTCAAATGCAGAATTTACACGAAGGTAGCAAACGTGTCGCTTCTGGCGATATGTCCAAGCCGATTGACACCAGCAAGATGTTCTGGAAATTTAAAGAACATGGCGAAAATATCAATAAGGTAAGTGATGGAATTGCGCTTGCAGTTGAAGAACGCATGAAGAGCGAGCGTTTCAAGACAGAGCTGATTACCAATGTGTCTCATGATATCAAAACACCTTTGACATCCATCATCAATTATGTGGACTTGATTAAGAAAGAAGACGTGCAGGATGAAAAACTACAGGAATACGTGGACGTATTAGACCGACAGTCGGCACGTTTGAAAAAGCTGATTGAAGATTTAATGGAAGCATCGAAAGCATCTACTGGAAACTTAGCAGTTAATCTGGAAGAATGTGATGTCGATGTTCTGTTGACGCAGATTATTGGTGAATTTGAGGAACGACTTGCGAAGAATCAGCTAGAAGTAGTGGTGGATAAACCAGAGCATCCAGTTGTAATGATGGCGGACGGCAGACATATTTGGCGAGTAATTGATAATTTATTGAACAATGCCTGCAAATATTCTTTGGCAGGAACGCGAGTATATGTTTCCTTGAAGCAGGAAAAACAGGAAGCAGTTATTGTGTTCAAAAATATTTCCAAGACGGCACTGAACATTCCAAGTGACGAATTAATGGAACGTTTCGTAAGAGGTGACAGTTCGCGAAATACCGAAGGCAGTGGTTTAGGCTTATCCATTGCACAGAGCTTGACTGAGCTCATGAAAGGAAGTATGAAGCTGGAAATCGATGGTGATTTATTTAAAGTAACACTTCGTTTCCCAACGATCTAGGAATAACGCAGTTAGCAAAGATTTAAGAAATATTCATAGAATAAGAAAATCGGGGTTATATAGATTCATTTAGAAGCCTTATGATAATACAGCGATAAATGAATCTATATAACCCCGATTTTCGTTGTGTATAGACAACCTAAATTTTTTGCTAACTCGTTATTATGTCCTTTTCTGGCGTTGTTTTAAGTTTACATAAGAAGATAAATCTCGACAGGATTTTGTAATTACAAATCCATAGATAATATATTCTTCGGTTTCTTCAATACGAACGACATTTCCTTCTAACTCTAGCTCATGACCAATATCTTCGTAACGGAGTAAGGCATGTGTCCCTTGGGATAGTCCTAATTCCTTTTTACGGTCTGTGATCGAAAAGCCAGTAAGACTAACATCTCGAACAACAACTTCTACCTCTCCATGACCCGTAATGCGGAGTTTCGCATAGTGAGATACTCCAACACGGAAGCTGTTACGTCGATTGTGTCGACGTCCACCTTCTGGTTTTACCTGCAAAAGATATTGTCCCTGGTAATATACAATCGTCGAATTCATCCAGATGTATGGAATACCTTCCGAGTTGGTATAGATGATATTAATATTTACATTATCAAATTTTAATACTTGTCCGCTACTGTTGTCCAAAGTAATAAGAGCGATATTGTCCTTCAGATGTCTGGCGATTGTGGCACCCATTTCCATGCTCTTATTGCCACTGCTCAGATTCAGTAATATGCGGCTGCCTGCTTCAATTTCGTTAAATTCCTGTTTCAAGGCAAACCTCCCAGTTAAATAACATACGATGGTGGTAAGTTATTACTTTTCTCTCCTAGTTTTGTTGTAATATATGAAGGCAAATCACGACATGAGCGTCGAATGATAAAGCCGTATACCACATAGTCCTCTCGCTGTTCGATGCGAATGACAGTTCCATATAAATCGATGGTATGATTCAAATCTTCGAAATAAATGGATACGCCATCTTCCATGGACAGATTCAATTCATTCTTTTTATCTGCAATAGAGAAACCATTCAGGCTGACATCCTTCACAGTTACTTTATATTCTTTCTCTTCGGTTGTATATAATTGGGCAGAACGAGAAATGCTGACACGATAAGCGATTCTACGGTTATAACGAGAACCTTCTCCTTTGATCTGAAGCACATAATTATTTTTAAAATATACAATCTTGCATTTCTTCCATACATACGGATAGCCGTCGTCAGAGATATAAATAACTTCGATATCCATGTGATCAAACTTCAATACTTGTGAAACAGAGGTATCAAAAGATATGGTCGCAATATCTTCACGTATCAGATTAATGATATTTCCATGCATCTTGGTATGAACAGAACCACTGTGCAGGATGATAATGATAGGACTGCCGTCCCTGATTTCCGAAAAACTGACTTTCATATTTCCCCCAAATATAGCCATTCTTGGACAAATTATATCACGAAAAAAGCTCACGGGCAATAACCCGTGAGCTCTGAATTTAGATATTTTAGTAATTTTCAACTCTTCTTTCGAAGTAAGCCTGTGGATGATTACAGGTTGGACAAACTTCTGGAGCTTCATCACCATAATGTACATGACCACAGTTACGGCATTTCCAGCCATTTGGAGCCTCGCCATTGAATGTTTTTCCTTCTTCTAAATTCTTTAAAATCTTGTTGTAACGTTCTTCGTGTGCTTTTTCCACACCAGCTACCAGACGGAATTTTGCAGCAAGCTCTGGGAATCCTTCTTCTTCGGCTTCATCCGCCATACGAGCATACATATTGGTCCATTCGTCATTTTCACCTTCTGCAGCCCATTTTAAGTTCTGAGCGGTATCGCCAAGTCCGTGGAATTCTTTGAACCACATTTTTGCGTGTTCTTTTTCCTGGTCAGCAGTTTCCTGGAAAATAGCAGCAATCTGTTCGTAACCAGCTTTCTTTGCTACTGATGCGAAATATGTGTATTTATTACGAGCCATAGATTCGCCAGCAAAAGCTTCCATTAAGTTTTTTTCTGTTTTTGTTCCTGCATATTTAGACATATTCAAATCCTCCAAAATTTCGAGTGTATCTTTTGTATATCAATATTATCCGAAGTATCTCTTTAATAAGCCTTCAAGAGCTTTGCCATGTCTAGCTTCATCACGAGCCATTTCATGAACTGTGTCATGAATAGCATCAAGATTAGCAGCTTTAGCACGTTTTGCAAGGTCTGTCTTGCCTTCTGTTGCGCCGTGTTCAGCAGCTACACGAAGTTCAAGGTTTTTCTTTGTAGAGTCTGTTACTACTTCACCAAGTAATTCTGCAAATTTAGCAGCATGTTCTGCTTCTTCCCAAGCAGCCTTTTCCCAGTAAAGACCGATTTCTGGGTAACCTTCACGATGTGCTACACGAGCCATAGCAAGGTACATACCTACTTCTGTACATTCGCCTTCAAAGTTAGCACGAAGGTCCATAAGGATATCTTCGCTAACGCCCTGTGCTACACCTACTACGTGTTCTGCAGCCCAAACTCTTTCGCCAGCCTGCTCTACGAATTTTTCTGGTCCTACTTTACATACTGGACACTGTTCTGGAGCGCTATCTCCTTCATGAACATAACCACATACGGTACATACAAATTTTGACATAATACTTGTCCTCCTTAAGATAAATAATAAATTGTGTTCAAATTAATGTGTTTGCATACAGTCTGGACAAAGTCCAAAAAACTGTATCGTATTTCCCTCGATAATACCAGGGAATTTTTTCGATGCATGTGCATTTAATTCTTCCGGATATTCGAATGGAATGTCTAATACATTATAACACATTCTGCATTGAAAGTGGCAATGTGGTTTTACATTTCCATCGAATCTATCTGGACCTGCACCTGTAGAAATTTTTTGAATCTCACCGAGTTCTGATAAGAGGGAGAGATTGCGGTAGACAGTTCCCAAGCTAATGTTTGGAAAGTCCTCCTTGATATCCATATATACCGTTTCAGCGGTAGGATGGTCACAACGATTCATTAAGTTGTCTCGTATGGCATCTCGTTGACGACTATGTTTTATCATGAGTAAATCTCCTTTCTTTTTAATAATAGGAACTGTTACTAATATTAATATAACATAATTTTGACGAATGTCAACTCCTTTTTTAAATTTTTTTAATCGAAGTAAAAGCTGCTGCATAGACTAGTAATAATGGAATAGGAGTCAAATAGGTTATGAAACGATTTGTTACATATTTATATGAATGCGAACGAGGAAATAGAGGAAAGAATGTGGGATTTATCCGCATGAAGGTCCAAAAAGAGGATTGCAGAATGGAGGTGTATATTCGAAATATTCCGCGCTCGAAGGATGCAGGAAGAATTTATGTACTTTTATATAAAGAAGAAGTGTTGGGAATCGAGTTAGGTGAGGTTCCTATATGGAATGGACAAAGTGATATTTCCTTTGACATGAGGACAGAGGATATCATGGAAAGCGGCGTAGGATTAAATGAGATTGTAGGGATTGGAATTCGGTTGGAGAGTGGTGGATACATCGTAAGCTGTTGGAAGGACGCAGAGGAAGATAGTCTCGCGAGGGGAGAGTTTCGAGTATGGCGGAGGGATTCTGTGGAGCTTATCCCCGACGAGGAGCAATTGCAGGAGACTCAGTTAGAGATAGAGTCACATTTAGCGGTGGCAGAAGATATCGGGACAGCGTCTCAAGAGCAAGTTAGGAATAATAACATCAAAGAAGCTTGCACAGAGCGAGGAGCGACTTATGAGAAAATCGATTTAAGTCAGATTCGAGACCTTCCTAGCCCCAATTGGCATCTTACGACCAACAGTTTCCTGGTACACGGGTTCTGGAACTATGGGTATCTGGTACTTAAGAAGGAAATGGAGGAAGATAAGGAGAAGCTTTCGTTGGGCATTCCAGGAATTTTTGAAAAACCGGAAGCGGTCATGGCGATTCTTTTCGGGTTTCCGTCGTTCGAGGAAATTCCGTCGGAAATGGTAGAAGCCGATATGCAGCAACCGGTGGATTCCGTACAAAATAAAAAGAACCAGGAAGCCGAGGCAGGTACCTTCGGCTGCTGGTTCATCGATTTAAAGATGTAAGGTTGGTGCGATAAGGCTGTACTGCAAATGGTCCGTCCATACGCCATTTAGGCAGAGGTAATCACGGCAGACACCTTCCTTTTCAAAGCCTAAGCCAACGAGTAAACGGATGGAAGGAACATTGTTTTCCTGCACGCGGGCACATAGACGATGTAGATTGAGTTCCGAAAATGCAATATCAACTAATTTTTCTACCGCTTCTGTCGCATAGCCTTGGTGGTGAAATTCGCTAGAGAATTTGTATCCAATTTCGGCACGAGAATAGCCATTGGAAATATCATAGAGGCAAACGGTTCCTATGATCGTTTCTGGGTCTTCTTTTATGAATATATAAAAACGAACCTGAGAGAGTTTCAAGGTCAGACCATATTCACAGTGCAGAATATTGCGTTGATGTCCTTCTGTGTAGAAGTTGGGACTCCGGTCAGCTTCGTATTGCTCGAAGAGCTCGCGGTCCTTTAAATAGAAACGCAATACATCGCTGGAATAATCCGGTCCAAGTACTTTTAAAATGAGTCGTCTGGTTTCATATTGTAATAACATGTTTGCCTTCTTTCAAAAATTTGGTATGATATGGGTAGATTATATCATAAAAGGAAATGAAAATACATGACTCAAGACGAAAAATACATGAAAGCTGCCCTTCGTGAAGCCAAGAAAGCATATAAACTAGAAGAAGTTCCGATTGGCTGCGTCATCGTACAAAATGATAAAATTATCGCACGAGGATACAATAGAAGAAATACCGACAAAAACACCTTAGCACATGCAGAAATGGCCGCGATTAAAAAGGCAAGTAAAAAAACGGGCGACTGGCGATTAGAGGACTGCACCATGTATGTAACTTTGGAGCCATGTCAGATGTGTGCAGGAGCAATCGTGCAATCACGTCTTGGCAAAGTCGTCATCGGTTCCATGAATCCGAAGGCGGGCTGTGCAGGATCTGTTATCAATTTGCTTCAGATGAAACAGTTTAACCATCAGGTGGAAATGGTGACGGGAGTATTGGAGGAAGAATGCTCGACGATGCTGTCCGGATTTTTCCAAGAGCTTCGTGAAAAAAAGAAGCAGGCGAAACTTGACAATGCATAGGCGTATGAGGTATACTAACCCGAGTCAATTAAATATAGACGCAGATAAGTCTTTCGTTTTCATGCTGCTATTCGGGTCTTGCGCAATGGGACCTGTGAACCTGGTCAGGGTAGGAATACAGCAGCCATAAGCAGAACATCTCATGTGCCGCGAGGGTGCCTGGATGGTAGCATGAAAACGAAAGGCTTTTTTGTAAAATTAAGATTATCTTAAGGTTATCTTCCTTGCTATTTCATACTAATTGTGCAACAATATATCCAAGAAATTTCTAATATATGGAAGGAGAAAAAATATGTTAGAAGCATTACATTTGACGAAAGTCTATAAGACCAAGGGTGGAGCAGACGTGAAAGCGCTTGACGATGTATCCATCGTGTTCCCAGAAAAAGGGATGGTATTCTTATTAGGTAAGAGTGGTAGTGGTAAATCCACCCTGTTAAACGTATGTGGTGGTTTAGATGCCCCAACGAGTGGTGCGATTCTTGTAAAAGGGAAAAGTAGTGAGAAATTTAGCCAGAGTGATTTCGACAGCTACCGAAATACGTATGTGGGATTTATTTTCCAGGAATATAATATCCTAAACGAGTTTACGGTAGAGGATAATATTGCGCTCGCGTTGGAATTGCAGGGCAAGCCAAAGGATAAAAAGGTGATTGCGGACTTGCTGGAGCAGGTAGATTTGACTGGCTTTGCGAAGCGTAAACCAAATACCTTATCTGGTGGGCAGAAGCAGAGAATCGCGATTGCCAGAGCTTTGGTAAAATCTCCTGAGATTATCATGGCGGACGAGCCAACGGGAGCATTGGACTCTGCAACAGGTAAGCAGGTATTTGATACCTTGAAAAAACTCTCGAAAGAGAAGCTGGTTATCGTCGTATCGCATGACCGTGACTTTGCAGAAATGTATGGAGATCGTATCATCGAGTTAAAGGATGGAAAGATTCTTTCTGATGTGACGAAAACGCAGGAACAGCAGCAGGCGTTGACGGAAAATATCAGTATCGTAGGCGATACTCTCTGTGTAAAAAATGGTGCTGAGTTAAGCGAAGCAGATTTTGCAGAAATCAAAGCATTTTTAAGTAAAACAGATAAGGATGTTATTATTGCTGCAGGCGAACGTGATGTAAAAGCATTTAAAGATGTTAGTCACATTAGGGACAATGGAGAGAAAGAAGTATTCAAGGATTCTTCGGAGCTCCCATTTGAGAAAACAGAATACAATCCAAAAGACGCGAAGTTTATCCGTTCGAAATTACCATTGCATCACGCAATTCGAATCGGTGTGTCCAGCTTGAAAACGAAACCAATTCGTCTTTTCTTTACGATTTTACTTTGTACGGTAGCATTTACATTCTTCGGTCTTTTATCAACGATGACATTTTATGATAGCGAAGCGACCTTCAAACAGTCGGTGCAGGAATCCAATATGTCACTCGTAAAATTGGCGAAGTATTATGAAGTCATCGAGAAGTATGTGTACGATGGTGAGGAACACGAGTGGGGGTATTCTCAGGAAACACGCTTTACGGATGCAGAGCTGATGGAATATGCCAAAATATTTGGTGCAGATACCTTTGGTGGAGTGGAAAGCTGGAGCAGTTATCCAATCCAAAACAAAGTAGGGCAGTATTGGATAAATGATATCCGTGGTTTTGCATATTTGCAGGAAGGCAATGTGCTTCGTGGTAATATCAACGGCAGATATCCAGAAAAAGACGATGAGATTTGTATTTCGTCTTATAGTGCTGAAGTTTTGTATAATTGTAAGACATACGACCAGAGCACAGGTAAGTTGATTGAAATGACCAAGCCAGAAGATATTTTGAATCAGAAAATTACGATTGAAGGTACTTCTTTTACGGTCGTTGGTATTATGGATAGCGGTGCGATTTCGGAGAAGTATGATGTTTTGAAAGAATCCGATGGAACGGAATTCCAATTAATCAGCAGTTTCCAGTATGAGTTGCAGGATGGTTTGCACCTGGTGGCATTTGTGACCAAAGAAAAGATGTTAGAGATCGGTGAAAACAATTCGTGGACGATGAGCGAGTTTGATTCACAGCGTATGGTTGCAGCAGTAGGATTGGGAACAGGAAGCACCTATGTATATCCAGAATGGCCAAATGTGGCTTATGGCGGATTTGAGAAGCATGTAAAAGCAGAACAGGTTTCTTGGCTTACAGCAGGGAAAACGGAGCTTGCTGCAAATGAGGTTGTAATAGCAAAACCGATGTTTTATAGTATGGTCGCAGAATTGTATTATAAGGAATATAATGCTGCAATTGAAGCGGGCGACGTAGCTCGTGAAAAGCAGGCGCTGGAAATTGAGCAGCTTGCAGAACAGTTGATGCGTGGTGGTATCGACGTAGAAAATAAGGAAACGCAGAAATGGGAGTTCAAGGAATTTACAGAAGAAGAAGTTGCACAAAAATACAGTGCACTGATTACTGCATTGCAAAAGGAAAGTAAAGCGCTTACATTATCCGTGAAACTCTTTGATGATTGGGATGCCTTGCCAATTGGCGATGCAAAAGAATTTACCGTGGCAGGTGTTTGGAATACTGATAAGCTGCAGGATGGAGAAAAAATCTTCTTTACCAATGCAGTTTCTGAAGGTTTCTGGGAACAGCAGAAGGAATTGGTTGGTTCGTATTCTGAATATGTAACGAATTATGTACAGCCAGAGAATGCAGTATACGGAACACTTTATCTGCCTTACAATCATTCCGTGGAACAGACAGAACTGTTGTGGGATATTTTTAAGACGCAGGAATATGGAGAGGATGGCAGCAGGGATGTTTTGACAAGTACGATAATCAGCAATCTGGAAATGGTAGATAGCATGATTCAAGAACTTTCTACGATTTTCCTTTATGTGGGAATCGTATTGGCAGTATTTGCGGCACTTCTCTTATCGAACTTTATTTCCGTTTCCATTTCTTACAAGAAACAGGAAATCGGTATTTTGCGTGCGGTTGGTGCGAGAAGCTTTGACGTATTCAAGATTTTCTTCTCCGAATCCTTTGTAATCGCAGCGATTTGCGTAGCGATTTCTGTTGTAGCAAGTGTAGTGCTTTGCACGGTAATCAATGGAGAACTGATATCTTTAATTAACGCGTCGTTGCTAGTGTTTGGAGTTACTTCGTTGGTTGTACTTATCGCAGTAGCATTTGTGACAGTGGTAGTAGCCACCTTCCTCCCTGTATGGAGTGCAGCGAAGAAGAAACCAGTAGAGTCGATTCGCGCTTTGTAATGATTTGATATCGTTGGACTAAAAAAGAAAAGCCATCTCTTAGATTTCTGAGAGATGGCTTTTTTCTATAGATACAAATTTAGTTTTGGTGAATGGAATGTAATATCATTTCCTGTACCTTTTCATTATTGACTTGCAGTGCGAAAGCAAGTTCCGTATGCAAATGACCGCTCATCCACGGCGGTATTTTTTTTGCCGGCTTCTACACGCTCTTGCTTGCGAAGGGATAAAGTTTTGATAGTGACTCGTATATATTTGTTGACAAAGTGCATACTACAAAGTATAGTAAAACAGTAGGAATTAAAAACGAAGGTGAAACTATGAAGATTTCAACAAAAGGAAGATATGCTTTGCGAATCATGATTGATTTGGCTATGAACGCAGGAGAAAGCCCAGTTCGTGTCAAAGATATCGCGAGCCGTCAGAACATATCCGAAAAATACTTAGAACAAATAATTGCCTTGTTTAACAAAGCTGGATATGTCAAAAGCATTCGCGGTGCGCAAGGTGGTTACTTACTTACCAAAGAACCAAAGGAATACACAGCAGGTATGATTTTACGATTAGCAGAAGGCAGTATTGCTCCGGTTTCTTGCGTGGATGTGGACGCAGAAGCCTGTGATAAAAAAGGTGCCTGTGTATCCGCCATGCTTTGGCAAAAGATGAATGATGCGGTGAATGAGGTTGTAGACAATACGACATTGCAGGACTTGCTAGACTGGCAAAACGGCATCACAGAAGAAACAGTTACAAATTAAAATAGAGGGGAAATTACAATGGAACGATTGATTTATTTAGATAACGCGGCAACGACCCGTGTGTATCCAGAAGTAGTGGAAGCGATGACTCCATACTTTACTGAATATTATGGAAATCCATCGGCATTTTACAGCTTTTCGAATACTGCTGGAAAAGCCGTAGCAGAGGCTCGCGAAAATATCGCGAAGCTCATCGGTGCGAAGCCAGAAGAAATTTATTTTACAGGTGGCGGCAGCGAGTCCGATAACTGGGCACTGAAAGCGACAGCAGAAGCCTATGGCAAAAAGGGAAAACATATCATCACAAGTAGCATTGAGCATCATGCGATTTTACACACCTGTCAGTGGTTAGAAAAAAATGGTTTCGAAGTCACTTATGTTGGTGTGGATGCAGATGGCATCATTAAACTGGACGAGCTTGAAGCGGCGATTCGACCAGATACGATTTTGATTTCCGTAATGGCAGCGAATAACGAAATCGGTACGATTCAGCCACTCAAAGAAATCGGAGAAATCGCTCACAAGCATGGTGTGCTTTTCCACACAGATGCGGTACAAGCATTTGCACATATTCCAATGAATGTAGATGAAATGAACATTGATATGCTTTCTGCTAGTGGTCACAAAATTGGTGGTCCAAAGGGAATTGGTGTGATGTACATTCGAAAAGGTGTAAAAATTTTATCTTTTATTCATGGTGGTGCACAGGAGCGTCGCCGTCGTGCAGGTACCCACAATGTGCCGGGTATCGTAGGCATGGGGAAAGCAGTAGAAATCGCAACCGAGACTATGGAAGAAAAGAACAAATCCATCATTGAACTGCGTGATTATTTAATCGAGCAGGTGATAGAAAAGGTTCCTTATGCAAGATTAAATGGGCATAGAACGAATCGTTTGCCAAACAACGCAAACTTCTGCTTCCGTTTTATTGAAGGCGAAGGAATGCTCATTCTTTTGGATCAGGCAGGTATTTGTGGCAGCAGTGGTTCGGCTTGTACCTCGGGTTCCTTGGACCCATCGCACGTGCTTTTGGCGATTGGTTTGCCACATGAGATTGCACATGGGTCTCTTCGACTGACATTGTCGGAAGAAACCACGAAAGCAGATATTGATTATACGGTGGACAAGCTCACAGAAATCATTGCGAGACTGCGTAGCATGTCACCTTTATATGAAGATTTTGTAAAGAAACAGGAGAAAAAATAATGTATAGCGAAAAAGTAATGGATCATTTTAACAACCCAAGAAACGTAGGAGAAATCGAGAATGCCAGCGGTGTGGGAACCGTAGGTAATGCGAAATGTGGTGACATCATGCGTATCTACTTGGATATCGATGAAAACCAGATAATCCGTGATGCAAAATTCAAAACCTTTGGCTGTGGTGCAGCAGTAGCGACCAGTAGCATGGCAACAGAATTAGTTGTTGGAAAGACGGTGCAGGAAGCACTTCACGTAACCAACAAAGCAGTTTGTGATGCGCTCGATGGTCTTCCACCAGTAAAAGTACACTGCTCCCTTTTGGCAGAAGAAGCGATTCATGCTGCACTTTGGGATTACGCAGAGAAAAACGGAATTGTAATCGAAGGTTTGGAAAAACCTGTAACAGATATTAGTGAGCATGAGGAAGCAGAAGAAGAGGACTACTAATTATATGAAAAAGAAAGTAGTAGTAGGCTTATCTGGAGGTGTAGATTCCTCCGTAGCCGCATATTTATTAAAAGAACAGGGCTATGATGTTATTGGTGTAACCATGCAGATTTGGCAGGAAGCGGATGTTTTTACACAGGAAGAAGAGGGCGGTTGTTGTGGACTTTCCGCGGTAGACGATGCTCGCCGTGTGGCACAGCTTTTGGATATCCCATATTATGTGATGAATTTCCGTGAGGATTTCCAGAAGTCGGTTATCGACTATTTTGTCGATGAGTACAAAAGAGGATGTACGCCTAATCCGTGTAATGCCTGCAATCGTCATGTAAAGTGGGAAGCACTCCTGACGCGTGCCAAAGAAATCGGAGCAGATTACATTGCGACAGGGCATTATGCGCGTATCAAGCAGTTGGATAACGGGCGGTACACCATTCAGAATTCGGTGACTGCGACTAAGGACCAGACCTATGCTCTGTATAATTTGACACAAGATCAGCTTGCATACACGCTGATGCCAGTTGGTGCTTATACCAAAGATGAAATTCGCGAAATTGCACAGCGTATTCAACTTCCAGTGGCGCACAAGCAGGACAGTCAGGATATTTGTTTTATTCCAGATGGAGATTACGCAGGCTTTATCAAACGAGAAACGGGAGCAGAATTCGCTCCAGGTAATTTCGTAGATGTGGAGGGAAATGTTTTAGGCCAGCACAAAGGCATCATTCACTATACCGTGGGTCAGCGAAAAGGCTTAGGGCTTACCGCGCCTACACCACTTTTTGTAAAAGAGCTTCGTCCGGATACCAATGAAGTAGTGATTTGCCAGTCGGAGCAGTTGTTTGAAACCGATTGCTATGTCAAAGATATGAACTATATGGGTATGCCAGACCTTGTCTTAGGCGAAGAAGTAGAAGCGATTGGAAAGGTGCGCTATTCGCACAAGGGTGCACCATGTAAGCTGACCTTGTTAGAAGACGGCAGAGTGCTATGTCGCTTTGAGGAACCACAGCGTGCCATGACACCAGGCCAGGCAGCGGTATTTTATAAAGATGATTATGTGCTTTGCGGTGGAACGATTGATAGAAAATAGAACGTTGAAAACGAAAGAGGGATTGTGATGCACAGTCCCTTTCTATGTCTTGGAAAGGAAAGATGTATGGGTAAAATTTATAATAATGTTTCCGAGTTAATTGGAAACACTCCTCTCGTGGAGCTAAAACATATCGAAGAAAAATTTGATTTACAGTGTCGTCTTTTGGCGAAGCTGGAATACTTAAATCCAGCGGGCTCAGCCAAAGACCGCGTAGCAAAAGAGATGATTGAGCAGGCAGAACGCGATGGTTTGCTACAGCCAGGTGCGACTATTATCGAGCCGACCTCAGGAAATACAGGTATCGGTTTGGCATCTATCGCTGCCATCAAAGGCTACAAATGTATGATTGTTATTCCAGATACGATGAGTGTAGAACGCCAGAATCTTATCAAAGCTTATGGTGCAGAAGTGGTATTATCCGATGGTGCTTTGGGTATGAAAGGCTCTATTGCCAAGGCGGAAGAACTTCAAAAGAAAATTCCAGGTAGTTTCATTCCAGCGCAGTTTGATAATCCAGCAAATTGTGCGGCTCACCGCAAAACCACAGGTCCAGAAATTTGGCGTGATTTGGATGGCAGAGTGGATATTTTTGTTGCAGGGATTGGAACGGGTGGAACGATTACAGGCACTGGTGAATATTTAAAAGACATGAATCCAGCGATTCAGATTGTAGGTATGGAACCTGCGGCATCTCCATTCCTTTCCAAAGGAACGGCTGGTGCACACGGCATCCAAGGCATTGGTGCCGGATTTGCTCCAAGTATCTTGAACCAGAAAGTTTATGATGAAATTATTACAGTTGAAGATGACGAAGCTATCAAATATGGTAAACTTATCGGCACAGAAGAAGGTTTCCTTGTGGGAATTTCTTCTGGTGGAGCTCTTGCTGCAGCGGTTGAGGTGGCGAAGCGACCAACTTCTCAGGGCAAGACGATAGTGGTACTGTTACCAGATAGTGGGGACCGATATTATTCAACGAAGTTGTTTCAGTAAATAAAAAAGTGGTTATTTCCAAAATGGAAATAGCCACTTTTTATTAGTATTATTTTGCTATTCTATTTACCAAATACGGTATCGCCTGTTCAAAGTTCACGCCATACCAAGGCTTTGCAGGATCTTCCAAGGTGAGTCTAATACACTCTGCGGTATAATCAGCTGCTACTTTTACGGCTTCTTTCCAATCCATGCCGTTCATCATGGCACCTACACAGGTACTTGAGAAGATATCGCCTGTGCCGTGGAAACTTACTGGAAGTTTTTCATGTTCATAGTAAGCAAATTCGTCTTTTGCTTTATCATATCCCATCACGCCAGTTTTGCCTTCTGCAAAGCTTACACCTGTAAGGATGCTGACTTTAGCACCTAAATCGCAGAGCTTACGAAGCATTTCTTTTACATATTCTTCATCGTACTCCGTCTTATATTCCATACCAGTCATGAAAGAAGCTTCGGTAATGTTTGGCACGATGATGTCTGCCTTTGCGCAGAGGGTGGCCATGTGTTTTGCGAAAGCTTCGTCGAATGCAGGATAAAGCTTGCCGTTATCTGCCATAGCAGGGTCTACAAAAAGGATATTGGAATCGGTTTTAAACTGGTCGAAAAATTCTTTCATCAAATCAATCTGCTCGAAAGAGCCAAGGTATCCTGTGTATACGGCATCAAATGTAATTTTTTCTTCTGCCCAATGTTCTGCGATAGGTTGAATCTGATTTGTTAAATCTTCGCAGGTGAAGCGAGAGAACATGGTGTGGGTAGAAAGAACAGCAGTTGGCAAAATCGCTGCTTCTACGCCCATTGCTGAAATAATAGGAAGTGCTACGGTTAAAGAGCATTTTCCTACGCAGGATATATCTTGAATAGTTACGATTCGTTTCATAGTATTTCCTCCAATTGTTTTCTTGTTGCGTACAATTTGTTTTTATAATAACACATTATATGCCGTTTTGGTCTTATTAATAGTATCAATTTTAAAATATTTTTCAAGACCAGATTTATGGTAAATGTTTTTTATAAAGTGCAAGCAAACCTCGTTGAAAGAAATAGGAATCTATGGTATGATATTTAAGTCAAAATATGTTTATACTAGGCGAATAGTGTGAACTTAGCTCGGAGGTAAAAAGATGTTTCAAAAGAAACAGAAAATTTATAGCGAAACTCAGGGCGTTTGTATTGTAGAGAATATCGTACAATTACCAGCGGGAAAAGGAGAGACACTTCCTTATTATGTGCTTAAGTCCATCTCGGACGAGAAGACATCCTATATTCCTGTAAACAACCATCAGGTAAACTTGCGAGAGCTTTTTACAGAAGATGAGGCAAGGGAATTATTACAGAGTCCTGAGTTGGAGAAGAATGAACAGTTGAAGGCAGCGGTGAATTATGTGCTGCAATCAAAGGAGTAATTATGGCAAAGTTTTATCATAATAAAAAAAATAGAGGCAATCACGACCAGCAGGAAGCGAGAGCGATGTATCGTGAACGTCGCGAACGCGAAAATCGTGAGAATCACGACAATCGCGAAGCCCGAGAAAACCGTGAGCGTCGCGAAAATAGAGAACCTCGTGAAAACAGAGAGGTGCGTGAGAATAGAGAGCCTCGTGAACACCGCAATAACCGTGATTCGCGTGATAATCAGGCGATTGTTACTTTCACACTCGGGGAAAAAGAGCTTGAAGGTAAAAATGCTCAGTTCCAGTATGACAAAGGCTGGTATAGCATCGTTGATATCATGGGTGAAGAAAAGAATGTGGTTTACAAATCGAAAAATGCGCAGGAAGCTTATACCAAGTGGAATGTGTACATAGGACGTAAGAAAGAACGTCCACAGCGTGCGGAGAAGATTGAAAATTAATATAGATATCCGCGAAAATCAACACTAGAAAGAAGGTGAATGCATGTCCTATACGGCACTTTACCGTAAATTCCGTCCTCAGGAATTTGAAGATGTAAAAGGACAGGACCATATCGTAACAACCTTAAAAAACCAAATAAAGGCTGACCGAATCGGACATGCATATCTATTTTGTGGAACAAGAGGGACTGGTAAGACTACAGTGGCCAAGATTTTTGCGAAAGCAGTCAACTGCGAACATCCAGTAGACGGAAGTCCTTGTGGAGAATGTGCTATCTGTAAAGCGATTGCGGATGGTTCCTCTATGAATGTCATCGAAATCGACGCCGCTTCCAATAATGGTGTTGATAACATTCGTCAGATTCGAGAAGAAGTGACCTATCGTCCGACGGAAGGAAAGTACAAGGTTTACATCATCGACGAAGTGCACATGCTTTCTGCAGGTGCCTTCAATGCATTATTAAAAACCTTGGAAGAGCCGCCTTCTTACGTTATTTTTATTTTGGCAACTACCGAAGCGCACAAAATCCCTATCACGATTTTGTCTCGTTGTCAGAGATATGATTTTCATCGTATTTCCATTGATACTATTGCGGGACGTTTGATGGATTTGATGGCGGAAGAGAAGGTGGAAGTCGAAGAAAAAGCCATTCGCTATGTGGCGAAAGCAGGGGATGGCTCCATGCGAGATGCGTTATCTCTTTTGGACCAGTGTATAGCCTTTCATTTAGGTGAGACACTGACCTACGAAAATGTGCTAGAAGTATTAGGTGCAGTAGATACGGAGATTTTCTCCAGACTGCTTCGCCAGATTATAAATAAAGATATTACAGGTGCTATCGGTACTTTGGATACACTGGTAGACGAAGGTCGAGAAATGGGCCAAATGGTAAATGATTTTACCTGGTACCTGCGAAACCTGTTGCTGATGCAGAGCTCGGATGACATGGAAGATGTTTTGGACATGTCAAAGGAACATATTGCAGCGTTAAAAGAGGAAGCGCAACTGGTCAAACCAGAGGTGTTGATGCGGTATATTCGTATCTTTTCCGAATTGGGCAATCAGGTAAAATATGCGACACAGAAACGTATACTGATTGAAATTGCGATTATCAAGCTGTGCAAGCCGCAGATGGAAAAAGATTACGAATCCGTGATTGATAGAATTGCGAGTATTGAAGCAAAGATTGCGAATGGGATTCCCATGGTAGCAGCTTCCAATGGAGTGGTTGCATCAGTAGCGAGTGCAGCACCAGTGGAAAAACCACAGCTTCCAAAAGCAATTCCAGAAGATATTCAGCGGGTGATCAAAAACTGGAAACCTATCCTGTCAGAAATAGGGGCGATTACCAAAACATATTTATCGAAAGCGGTTCCATCTTTGGGAAGTAATGGCGAGCTTTTGTTGGTATTGGATGATGAAAATGCATTCGCTTATTTGAGCGAGAATCGTTCTGGCTGTATAGAGAATTTGAAAGAAATTATCGCGAAGCGCATTGGAAAAGAAATTGAAATTGTAGTTCGTAAGAATGAAAATGGACTTTCTGCAAAGGAATCTGTACCAGATTTAAGAGATTTGATAAATTTTGATATAGACGAAGAAAACTTTTAATTTTAAGTTCAGGAGGACATAATAATGGCAAAAAGAGGTGGATTCCCAGGTGGTATGCCGGGAAATATGAACAACCTTATGAAACAGGCGCAGCGAATGCAGCGTCAGATGGAAGAGGCTCAGAAGCAGATGGAAACCATGGAAGCGACTGCAACAGCAGGTGGCGGAGCAGTGGAAGTAACTGTTTCTGGTAAGAAAGAGGTTTTAAAAGTAAAACTCGCAGAAGAAGTAGTTGATCCAGATGACATCGAAATGTTAGAAGATTTAATCGTGGCAGCTACGAATGAAGCATTGCGTAAGGTGGATGAAGCTTCACAGGCATCCATGTCAAAAATCACAGGAGGTCTTGGCGGATTCTAAGCCGAGCACAAGATGGATTACTATAGCAAACAAATTTCGAAATTGATAGAAGAATTTTCTTCTTTGCCGGGAATTGGGGCGAAATCCGCACAACGACTGGCGTTTCATGTGCTGAACATGCCGATGGAACAGGTGGAAAGCTTATCTTCTGCAATTTTAGAAGCAAAAAAGAATGTAAAATACTGTAAATTCTGTTATACTCTTACCGATGACGATATTTGTCCGATTTGTAAGAATCCGGCACGTAATCATAAAACGATTATGGTGGTGGAAAATACCAGAGATTTAGCGGCTTATGAAAAAACTGGAAAGTTTGAAGGTGTTTACCATGTATTGCATGGGGCGATTTCACCAATGCTGGGAATAGGGCCGAATGATATTCGTTTGAAAGAGTTAATGGTTCGATTGGAACAGGATGTCGATGAAGTAATCATTGCAACCAATTCCAGTCTGGAAGGCGAAACGACAGCTATGTATATTAGCAAGTTGATTAAACCGACCGGTATCAGAGTGACCAGAATTGCCAGTGGCGTACCAGTCGGTGGTGATTTGGAATATATTGATGAAGTAACACTACTTAGAGCCTTAGAAGGCCGTACAGAATTATAATTTATTATAACAAGAGAAAGGGAAGACGATGAACAACTTAGAGCTCTCCAAAATCGCGAACGAGGTTCGCAAAGGTGTGATTAAATCTACACACGCTGCGAAGTCTGGACATCCAGGCGGATCTTTGTCAGTAGCTGACATTATGACTTATCTTTATTTTGAAGAAATGAATGTGGATCCTAAAAATCCAAAATGGGCAGACCGTGATCGTTTGGTATTATCAAAAGGTCATGTAGCTCCAGCACTTTATGCGACACTTGCAGAAAAAGGCTTCCTTCCAAAAGAAGACCTTCTTACTCTTCGTCATGTAGGTTCTTACTTACAGGGACATCCAGATATGAAGGGGATTCCTGGGGTTGATATGTCCTCTGGCTCTTTGGGACAGGGAGTATCATGTGCGGCTGGTATGGCTGTTGCTGCAAAATTGGATAATAAGGACTATCGAGTATATGCAATTACTGGTGATGGAGAAATTGAAGAAGGACAGATTTGGGAAGCTGCTATGTTCGCAGGCTTCCGCAAATTGGACAACCTCGTAGTTGTCGTAGATAATAACAATCTCCAGATTGATGGTGCAATCGATGAAGTATGTTCTCCATACCCAATCGACAAGAAGTTTGAAGCATTCAACTTCCACACTATCGTAATTAACGGAAATGATTTTGATGAAATTCGTGCAGCTTTCAAAGAAGCTCGTGAAACAAAAGGTATGCCAACAGCTATTATTGCTCGTACCACAAAAGGCAAAGGCGTTTCTTTCATGGAAAATAATGTTGGCTGGCATGGAAAAGGCCCTAACGATGAAGAATGCAAGATTGCATTAGAAGAATTAGAGAAAGCAGGTGAAGCATTATGTCAGATGTAAAGAGAATCGCAACAAGAAACAGCTACGGTAATGCTTTAGTTGAGCTTGGAAAAGAACATGAAGAATTAGTTGTATTAGATGCAGACCTTGCTGGTTCTACACAGACAGGTGTATTTGGAAAAGTATTTCCAGAACGTCACATTAACTGCGGTATCGCAGAAGCAAATATGACAGGTGTTGCAGCAGGTCTTGCAGCAAGTGGAAAAATTCCATTTATGAGCTCTTTTGCTATGTTTGCAACAGCTCGTAACTTTGAACAGATTCGTAACTCAATCGGTTATCCACAGTTAAATGTTAAAATTGCTGCATCTCACGCAGGTATTTCTGTAGGGGAAGATGGTGCGACACATCAGTGTTTGGAAGATATGGCTCTTATGCGTCAGATTCCAGGTATGGTTGTATTAAATCCAGCAGATGACGTAGAAGCAAGAGCTGCAATCAAGGCTGCTTTTGAACACGTTGGTCCAGTTTACATTCGTTTGGGACGTCTTGCAGTACCTGTATTAAATGATGAAGAAAACTACAAATTCGAACTCGGCAAAGGTGTAGTGCTCAAAGAAGGTACAGACGTAACTATTTTCGCGACAGGACTTGAAGTATATGAAACAATTTTGGCGGCTGAAATGCTTGAAAAAGATGGTATCAGTGCAGAGGTTGTAAACATTCATACGATTAAACCGATTGACAAAGAACTCGTAGTTGCATCTGCAACCAAGACGGGTAAAGTTGTTACAGTAGAAGAACACTTTACAATCGGCGGTTTGGGAAGTGCAGTTTGTGAAGTATTATCCGAAAATGCTCCAACAAAAGTGCTTCGTATTGGTATTGATGATGTATTTGGCGAATCAGGCCCAGCATTGGAATTGATTCACAAATATGAATTAGATGCAGAAGGTATCTACAAGAAAGTAAAAGCATTTGTAAAATAAGACTTTATTATTTATATAAAACTGTCACACTGCGGTGTGGCAGTTTTTGTTTTGTCTTATTCACAAGAAACGTCATATTTCGAAACTCTTTTTTGTTAGCATGATGCAAAAAAGGAGTGGACAGCATTATGATAGAAATCGAAAATGAAAACAATAGAAATCTAAAGAATGTAAAGCAGATAGGTACACCAAGAGAAGAAAATAAGATTTACATAGAAAACATAACCTACAACAAAATCAGAGAAGAAAGCTATCGTGAAAAAAGGGTGTATGTTCTTATGGGGCATACCGAGCGTATGAGGAGCCGCTATGCGACTTTTGTAGAGGCTGCAATTTCGGTTCGAGGAATGGAGTTTTCGGGCCTGATACCAATATGGAATAATGGAACGTGGAGTGAAGTGTTCCGGGAAATTAAGCGGCTTTATGAGGATATGATTATTGTTGGATGGGCATTGGATGTTCGGGGGATGTCACCGAAATTGACCCCGGATTTGGAACGTGTACATCGAGAGCATTTTGGCGGTGTACATCAAGTGTTCTTCTTATTAGATACGTTGGAAGGGGAAGAAACCTTCTATATATACAAGGAAAATAATCTGGTTTCTAAAGACGGATTCTATATATATCATAAAGCACGAAGCAAGGAAAAGTCAGACGCGGTGTCGTCGAAAGAGCTTATCCCGATAACGGTTCTTCCGGAAAAGACACAAGGGCTTCGGCGCATTGAACCGGAAGTGGATGTTGAAGTTGACCTTTCAGAATCGGAAGGTGCAAAGGGCGGCAGGTACCGTCAAATGATGCAGGAGCAAAAGAAACCGAAAAGGGATAACGGGAATATTGGGATCGCAGTTGCAGTTGCAATGCTCGTTTTCGTAATTGGTGTAGGCGTTTATGAGAACAGTGGATTTGTGTTTGGAGAACCAAATTCAATCGAAACGAATTTGCTACAAAATCAGAATGCAACAGAAACACTGGGTGAAAATGAGCCGGAGGCAAATACAGAAGCAGGGGCTGAGGATTCCAAGACATCAGCAAATCAGATTGAGGTAGAAGTGATTCCGGGAAGCGAATAAAGAAAAGTAGTGAACCTTACAAAGGAATGTGCTATAATAATAAGGCATGAATTTCAGAAAGGATAAAAATTTGTGGCGGATATAAAGAAAAAAGGGTTTAAAACTCTGGAAACAGAGTATGAAGATCTGGATGAACGGATTCGTGAACATAGAAAAAGTATATTAAAGAGAGTGCTTCAGGTGATAGCGATTGTCGCTGTGGTGATAATTGGGATTGAATTTGCACATGCCTTAAGACACTTTGATGATTATGAGGTGCGAAACAGTCTTGACCGAGGAAGTAGTGGTGTAACACAGTACGAAACATTTGGTACATCGCTTCTGGAATATAGCAACGATGGTATTTCCTGCATAGCTCGAAATGATGATATCATCTGGAATCAGTCATTTGAAATGGCAGATCCAGAAGTGCAGATTTGTGGCGAGTATCTTGTTATATATGATGCAGCGGGCACGAAGCTTTTTATTATGACAGAAAGTGGATTGCAGAAAAGCTTAGAGATGACGGCACCGATTCAAACAGTCTGTATTGCAGAGCAAGGAACGATTGCTGTTTTGATGAAAGAAAATCAAGAGTCGCAGGTGAAGCTTTTTGATAAAAAGGGGAATGAGCTAGCGAATGGAAAGTTTTATGGCGACAAAGGCGGATTCCCAATTGATATTGCGTTGTCTTATGACGGGACCAAGCTTGCGGTGGATATGGTAGATGTTACCAAGGGAAAGGTAAATACCACGATTAGTTTCTATAACTTTGGCTCCGTAGGGCAGAGTGAAATCGACAATAACGTAGGAACGTATACATTTGAAGGATTACTGGTTCCCGAAATTAATTATGTGTCGAATTCTCGCATGGTAGGTCTGGGAACTGGAAAGGTGCTGGTGTTCGATGGAACACAAAAGCCGGAGCTATCTAGGGAGATAGAAATCGAGGAAGAAGTGTTGAGCTTCTTTTATAATGAGAAATATGTTGGAATTGTGTCGGATAATATTGAGGTTGAAAATTCCTGGCATATAAAGGTAATGGATGTGCGAGGCAAAACCGTTATGCAGAATGATACATCCATACCATATAATAGCATAGAGTTTCTATCAAATAATGAAATATGTGTGATGAATACGACGCAATGTGAGATATTTACCATTCATAGCATCAAAAAATTTGCATACGAATTTGATAAAGAATTAAATAAAATACTTGCCACGGATGACGGGCAGAATTATACATTTATATTTAAAGATACAATAGAAGAGGTGAAGTTGAAATGAATATCTTATTAATTATTGTTTTGGCAGTGTTTGCACTTAGTGTATTTGGTGGCTACAAAAAAGGCTTCTTGAAAACAGCGTTTGCGTTGGTTTCATGGATTTTAGTTTTGTTCTTATGTAATTATGCAACCCCAATCGTAACAAATATCTTAATCGAAAAAACAGATATTGAGGTAATGGTTCAAGCGACGGTTGACGCGAAAATCGGTGAAGTAATTACAGAAACACTAGAAACTTCTGGTGTAGCAGAATTAGAAGCTGCACTTCCTGCGGAATTAAAAACTGCACTCTTAGGAGAGAATGGTAGCTTGCAGGATGTCATCGCAAATGGAGCTGCCTTAGATACGACAGCGCTGATAAATGGAATTGTAGGCATTCTTGGTTTTGTTATTACGGTTATCGCATTAAGAATTGCAATGATGGTAGTAGAAATTGTATTAACGATTATAGGAAAGCTTCCATTGATTGGACCGTTAGACAAAGTGTTGGGTCTTGGTTGTGGTGCAGTGAAAGGTGTTATCTTATGCTGGGTTGTATTAGCTGCGGTATCAGTATTGGCTTTGACGGGTGTAAATACGGAATTCGCTGCATATATTTCGCAATCTGAATTGCTTACTTGGTTGCAGGATAACAATTTATTACTCAACTTAATTCTGAACATGAAATAAACCTATTGTAATTTTCAACAATTGAACGTGGTAAAATTGGGGTACCCCTAGTCGACGAAAACAACATCTTGTGGTGTGAAAATTTCTTTGTAAAAATTGAAATTTTCTTGTTGACTTTGGGGTACCCTTGTGATATTCTAACAAAGCTCACTTGTGAGACGCACTAGCGTGGAGAGCTCCGATGAGCAAAATAAAAGTAAAAAACTTTTAAAAAAATTTAAAAAAGTTGTTGACATAAGCAAATGGCTGTGATATATTTATCAAGCTGTCGCGAAAAACAACAGCAAACGAACATTGATAACTAAACAGTGAAAACCTTGAAAGATTCAAAGAGAATAATTCAAGACTAAGTCGAAAGATTTAGCGAACGTTTTAAACGAGAGTTTAAAACCCTTTAAACAGTAGATTCAGATTATTATTTCTGAATAAACGGAAAAGCCAGTTTAGACTGGCCGATTAAACTTTTAACATGAGAGTTTGATCCTGGCTCAGGATGAA
>JAFQRZ010000001.1 GCA_017409825.1 Agathobacter sp.
AGACACTGGTACATCCTTTCCTAGCATCTCTAAGTACGGCATCTTTATATAGTTGATATTACATGTGCATACTCGAAACTCCGCACAAAAGCAGTGCGTCAAACAGTCGAGTATGCACATGACATTATATAAATCTGCCGTGCTAAGAGATGCTGCATGAAAAGGTTCGCTGGACCTTTTCATTGCATACTTGGCAACGAAAAGTCTGTAAGGGTGTCTTGTACCACACGGATATACTTTCGCAGATTGTAAAATTTTTGAAAGACATAATAAATCACAAGAGCCGTAATTGTGTTTCTTAGAAATAAAGCGTTTTTCTTAACTGTGAGAAAATGCATCTACGATACAGAGGAAAATAAATTTCGAAATTTAAATATAAGGCGTCGGCAAACCGGAATTTTATTAAGACAAACTTTAAGAATCAAAGCGTTATAGAAAATTTATGCGATATGAATTTAGGTTATAAAGTTTATAAAAAACTACAATGGCTGGTTATATTGCAATCTGGAAGGGTTTGGATTATGATAGATGATAAATAAACGGAAACGTAAATGATTAGAAAAGAGGGAAACGAAATGGATTTTAAAGTTGGTGTAATTGCAGGCGACGGAATTGGACCAGAAGTAACAGCAGAAGCGACCAAGGTTCTGGATGCTGTAGGAAAGAAATATGGACATTCCTTTGATTATACAGAAATTCTGATGGGAGGCTGCTCTATTGATGCAACAGGCGTACCATTGACAGATGAAGCGATTGCAGCAGCAAAAGCAAGTGATGCAGTTTTGATGGGCTCTATCGGTGGAAATACCACAACATCACCTTGGTACAAACTTCCTCCAAACTTAAGACCAGAAGCAGGACTTTTGAAAATTAGAAAAGAACTTAACTTATTTGCAAATTTAAGACCAGCTTATTTATACGAAGAATTAAAAGCGGCATGTCCACTTCGTGACGATATTATCGGAGATGGATTTGACATGATGATTATGAGAGAGCTGACGGGAGGGCTTTACTTCGGAGAAAGAAGTACCAAAGAAGTCAATGGTGTGATGACCGCTTGCGATTCTCTTACATATACAGAAGATGAAATTAGACGTATTGCAATTCGTGGTTTTGATATTGCAATGAAACGTAGAAAGAAAGTAACTTCCGTAGACAAAGCAAATGTACTGGATTCATCCAGACTTTGGAGAAAGGTTGTAGAAGAAGTAGCTAAGGATTATCCAGAAGTATCCTACGAGCACATGTTGGTTGATAACTGTGCAATGCAGTTGGTAAAGAATCCAGCACAATTCGATGTTATCTTAACCGAGAATATGTTTGGTGATATTCTTTCCGACGAAGCCAGCATGGTAACAGGTTCTATCGGAATGTTATCTTCCGCAAGTTTGAATGAAACCAAGTTTGGTCTCTATGAACCAAGTGGTGGTTCTGCACCGGACATTGCGGGTATGGGTATTGCGAACCCAATCGCAACCATTCTTAGTGCAGCCATGATGCTTCGTTACAGCTTCGATTTAGATAAAGAAGCGGATGCAGTAGAAGCAGCGGTAAAACAGGTGTTGAAAGAAGGTTATCGTACGGGTGATATCATGCCACAGGCAGGACAGAGTACAGAGGGTATCACAAAGGTTGGTACCGCAGAAATGGGATCACTCATTGCGGAAAGAGTATAGTTGCAGGATTGTATTTTTTGTAGTACAATCTTAAAATGTTTAGCCGTGAAACAGCGGAAACGCTACGAAGTAGCGAAATCGAGCTATGGCTAAAAACGAGGAAGTGAGGATATATATTATGAGAAGTGACAATGTTAAATCAGGCATGCAGCAGGCTCCACATCGTAGCCTTTTCAATGCTTTAGGATTTACCGAAGAAGAAATGAAAAAACCAATGGTAGGTATCGTTAGTTCTTACAATGAAATCGTACCAGGTCATATGAACTTAGACAAAATTGTAAACGCAGTTAAGCTTGGCGTAGCAGAAGCAGGTGGTGTTCCAGTAGTTTTTCCAGCGATTGCAGTCTGTGATGGTATTGCGATGGGACACGTAGGAATGAAATATTCCCTCGTGACCAGAGACTTAATTGCAGATTCCACAGAAGCGATGGCTTTGGCACATCAGTTTGATGCTTTGGTTATGGTTCCAAACTGTGACAAAAACGTGCCAGGTTTACTTATGGCTGCCGCTCGTATCAATGTTCCAACCGTATTTGTATCCGGTGGTCCAATGCTTGCAGGTAAAGTAAAAGGCTGTAAAACAAGTTTATCTTCTATGTTTGAAGCAGTTGGCTCTTATGCTGCTGGTACTATGACAGAAGAAGATGTAAGAGAATTTGAAGAAAAAGCATGTCCAACCTGTGGTTCTTGCTCAGGTATGTACACTGCAAACTCAATGAACTGCTTAACAGAAGCTCTCGGTATGGGACTTGGTGGAAACGGAACAATTCCAGCAGTTTACTCAGACAGAATTCGTCTTGCAAAACATGCAGGTATGGCGGTTATGGAACTTTACAAGAAAAATATCCGTCCACTTGATATTATGACAAAAGAATCGATTATCAATGCTTTAACTGTAGATATGGCACTTGGTTGTTCCACCAACTCAATGCTTCATTTACCTGCTATCGCACATGAAATCGGATTTGACTTTGATATTGAATTTGCAAACCCAATTAGTGAAAAGACTCCAAACCTTTGTCACTTAGCACCAGCAGGTCATACTTATATGGAAGACTTAAATGAAGCAGGCGGTGTATATGCAGTTATGAAACAGCTTGCAGATGCAGGTCTTCTCAATACAGATTGTATGACAGTAACTGGTAAGACAATCGGAGAAAACATTGCAAATGCAGTAAATAAGAATTCAGAGGTTATCCGTCCAATGGATAATCCATATAGTAAAACAGGTGGTCTTGCTGTATTAAAAGGAAATCTTGCTCCAGACGGCAGTGTAGTAAAACGTTCTGCAGTAGTAGATGAAATGATGGTACATGAAGGACCAGCCAGAGTCTTCGAATGTGAAGAAGATGCGATTGACGCAATCAAGGGTGGCAAAATCGTAGCTGGTGATGTAGTAGTTATCCGTTACGAAGGACCAAAAGGTGGTCCAGGTATGAGAGAAATGTTAAATCCTACATCCGCAATCGCAGGTATGGGACTTGGAAGCTCTGTAGCACTTATCACAGACGGACGTTTCTCAGGTGCATCCCGTGGTGCTTCTATTGGACACGTTTCTCCAGAAGCAGCAGTTGGTGGCCCTATCGCTTTGATTGAAGAAGGCGATATCATCCAGATTAATATTCCAGAATTGTCATTAAACGTTAAAGTTTCAGACGAAGAGATGGAAGCACGTCGTGCAAAATGGCAGCCACGTGAACCTAAGGTAACAACAGGATACTTGAAGAGATATGCTTCTATGGTTACTTCAGGAAACAGAGGAGCTGTATTAGAAATTAAGTAGTAGAAAGAGTTAGTATATATGGTTTTAAACGGATCACAGATTATTATTGAATGTTTGAAAGAGCAGGGCGTAGATACCGTATTTGGTTATCCAGGCGGAGCAATTTTGAACGTATATGATGCGATTTATCAACAAAATGATATCAAGCATGTGTTGACTTCACATGAACAGGGAGCTTCACATGCAGCAGATGGATATGCCAGAAGTACTGGGAAAGTCGGTGTTTGCTTTGCAACCAGTGGACCAGGAGCAACGAATTTGGTAACAGGGATTGCAACCGCATATATGGATTCCGTACCAATGGTAGCTATCACTTGTAATGTAACGCTACCGCTTCTTGGAAAAGATAGTTTCCAGGAAATTGACATTGCCGGTATTACGACACCAATTACAAAGCACAATTTCATTGTAAAGGATGTTGAAAACTTAGCAGATACGATTCGTAGAGCTTTTCATATTGCTCGCAAGGGTCGTCCGGGGCCAGTGCTTGTTGATATTCCGAAAGATGTTACAGCAGCAACATGTAAATTTACCAGCAAGCCGGTGGAATTTCCTGCAAGAGTTTCACATACAATTGAGGATGAAGATATTGAAAGAGCACTTCGTCGTATTCGAAAAGCAAAGAAACCATTCATTTTCGTAGGTGGTGGTGCAGTTCTTTCCGAAGCAAGCGAGGAACTTCGTAAATTTGTTGATTTGGTAGATGCACCTGTTTGTGATACTTTGATGGGCAAGGGCGCTTTCGATGGAACAGACGAAAGATATACTGGTATGCTTGGTATGCATGGTACGAAAACTTCGAACCTAGGGGTAAGTGAATGTGATTTACTGATTGCTATCGGCACACGTTTTTCAGACCGAGTACTCGGTAATCCAAAGAAATTTGCACATCAGGCGAAGATTTTACATATTGATGTAGACGCAGCAGAAATTAACAAAAACGTGGTAGCTTCGGCAAGTGTCATCGGCGATGTGAAAGAAGTATTAAGCCGACTGAATGCAGAGCTTCCACAGTATGAGCATCCAGAATGGATGGCATATATCAAAGAGCTAAAAGAGAAATATCCTCTTAGCTACAATCCAGAAGGATTAAGCGGTCCATATATCATCGAAAAGATTTATGAGATGGTACATGGTGATGCGATAATGGTAACAGAGGTTGGACAGCATCAGATGTGGGCTGCCCAGTATTATAAATACAAAGCACCAAGAACACTGCTTTCATCCGGTGGACTTGGAACGATGGGATACGGGCTCGGAGCAGCGATTGGTGCTCAGATGGCAAACCCAGAGAAACAGGTTGTAAATATTGCTGGAGATGGTTGTTTCCGCATGAATATGAACGAGCTTGCAACCGCCAGCAGAAATAAACTTCCACTTATCGAAGTCGTTATCAATAACCATGTACTTGGTATGGTTCGTCAGTGGCAGACCTTATTTTACAAGGAACACTATTCTGCAACGATTTTGGATGATGGTGTTGACTTCGTGAAATTGGCAGAAGCACTTGGCTGCGAAGCAAGAAGAGTAACTTCGAGAGAAGAATTTGAAGCTGCATTTGCAGAAGCTTTGGAATGTAAGATTCCATTTGTAATCGATTGTATCATTGATTCCGATGACAAGGTATGGCCAATGGTAGCACCTGGCGCACCAATCAATGAAGCATTTGATGAAAAAGATATTTGATAACTAAATACGGGGACACATGAGAAAAAAGGCCCCCGTATTATTTTAAAACAGACACTTTAATGCGATAACGCGTTAAAATAATAAAACAATTTCCACAATATATTTTAAGAAAAAGATTTAAGGAGGTAGTTGGAAATGAGTAGAGTGTATAATTTCTCGGCAGGACCTGCAGTTTTACCAGAAGAAGTACTTCGTGAAGCAGCAGAAGAAATGATGGATTATAAGGGATGTGGTATGTCGGTAATGGAGATGAGTCACCGCTCGAAAGTTTTCGACGAAATCATCAAAGAAGCAGAAGCAGACTTAAGAGACTTAATGAACATTCCAGATAATTACAAAGTATTGTTCTTACAGGGTGGAGCATCTCAGCAGTTTGCAGCAGTTCCTATGAACCTGATGAAAAATAAAAAAGCTGGTTATATCATTACAGGTCAGTGGGCAAAGAAAGCATTTGCAGAAGCAAAGCTCTATGGTGAAGCAGTCGAGCTTGCATCTTCCGCTGACAAAACATTTTCCTATATTCCAGATTGTAGTGATTTGGCAATTACAGATGATATGGACTATGTATATATTTGTGAAAACAATACGATTTATGGTACCAAATTCAAAGAATTACCAAATACAAAGGGTGTAGATTTGGTAGCAGACGTAAGTTCCTGCTTCTTATCTGAACCAGTGGATGTAAGCAAATATGCAATCATCTATGGCGGCGTACAGAAAAACGTAGGCCCAGCAGGTGTGGTTATTGCAATTATCCGTGAAGATTTGATTACTGATGATGTATTACCAGGCACACCAACTATGCTTAAATACAAAACACAGGCAGACAATGATTCGCTTTATAATACACCACCTTGCTACGGAATCTATATCTGTGGCAAAGTATTCAAATGGCTCAAGAAAATGGGTGGCCTTGAAGTAATGAAACAGAAAAATGAAGAAAAGGCAAAAATCCTTTATGACTTCTTGGATCAGAGCGAAATGTTCAAAGGTACAGTAGTTCCAGAAGATCGTTCCCTTATGAACGTTCCATTTGTAACAGGCGATGCTGACCTTGATTCGAAATTTGTAAAAGAAGCAAAAGCAGCAGGCTTTGAAAACTTAAAAGGACATCGTTCAGTTGGTGGTATGCGTGCATCAATCTACAACGCAATGCCAAAAGAAGGTGTAGAAAAATTAGTTGCTTTCATGAAAGAATTCGAAGCAGCAAACAAATAGGAGGTTTTGGATATGTACAAATATGCTTGTCTTAACCCTATCGCAAACGTAGGATTAAATTTATTTTCAGCAGATTATGAAAAAGTAGAAGATATTAAGGATGCAGATGCCGCTTTAGTAAGAAGTGCTTCCGTGCATGATTTGGAATTAGGTGACAATGTCGTAGCGATTGCACGTGCTGGTGCTGGTGTAAATAACATTCCGCTCGACAAATGTGCAGAACAGGGCATCGTAGTATTCAATACACCTGGTGCAAATGCCAATGGTGTAAAAGAGCTTGTTTTGGCAGCTATGCTTTATGCATCTCGTGACTTAGTTGGTGGTATCGAATGGGTACAGAACAACAAAGATGACGAAAATATCGCAAAGACTGCAGAAAAAGAAAAGAAAAACTTCGCTGGTACAGAAATTTCAGGAAAGAAACTCGGTGTTATCGGTCTTGGTGCTATCGGTGTTTTAGTAGCAAATGCAGCCACAAACCTCGGTATGGAAGTATATGGTTATGACCCATATATTTCAGTAAATGCAGCTTGGAGCTTATCAGGAACTGTAAAACACATCAGCAATATCGATGATATTTACAGAGAATGTGATTTTATTACGATTCATGTGCCTCTTTTGGATAGCACAAAGAAAATGGTAAATGCAGATGCGATTGCAAAGATGAAACCAAACGTAATCGTTTTAAACTTTGCAAGAGATTTATTGGTAGATGAAGAAGCAATGGTAGCTGCTTTGGAAGAGGGCAGAGTAAAACATTATGTAACAGACTTTGCTAACCCTACAGTAGCAGGAAAGAAAGGTTGTATTGTTACACCTCATCTTGGTGCATCGACTGCAGAATCCGAAGACAACTGTGCGATTATGGCAGTTCGTGAGCTTCGTGACTACTTAGAAAATGGTAACATCGTACATTCTGTGAACTATCCAGATTGTAGTATGGGCGCTTGTACCACAGCGGGACGTATCGCGATTTTACATAAGAATGTAAAAGGTATGATTGGTCAGTATACATCCGTATTGGGTGATGCAGATATCAACGTATCGGATATGACAAACAAAGGTCGTGGTGATTATTCTTACTCTCTTGTTGACGTGGATTCTCCAGTTACAGAAGCAGTAGTAGAAAAATTAAAAGCTATTGACGGTGTTATAAAAGTTCGTATAATTAAATAGTGAAGTGAGGGCTCCGCTTCGGCGGAGCCTTAGTTTTGAAATTGAGAGGTAATAATATGAGATTTTTAATGACGGCTGATTCGGCCCTCACAGATGCGATTATCACGACAACGGAGAAGGAAATAGGCGTTTTGGAGAAGTATTTAGAGGAATCTTTACCAAAACTTTTGGATTTTGCGATTGATGTCATTCTTGCTGCATTGGTGTTAATTATCGGCGGAAAAATCATTAAGTGGATTGTGGGAATCATTCGTAAATCCATGGAAAGAGCCAATGCAGAGCAGGGCGTGGTGACTTTTGTTGGCTCGTTATGTAAATATGCTTTATATTTTGTGCTGGTACTGATGATATTATCGAATTTCGGTATTACCGCAAGTTCCGTTATTGCAGTGCTTGGTTCTGCAGGTTTAACGGTAGGTTTAGCGTTACAGGGAAGTTTGTCAAACTTTGCAGGTGGTGTGTTGATTCTTTTACTGAAACCATTTGTGGTAGGGGACTATATCATCGAAAATGCAGATAAGCAGGAAGGTACTGTTTCTGAAATTACGATTTTCTATACCAAGCTTTTGACAGTAGATAATAAGGCAATTATGATTCCAAATGGAACACTGTCGAATACAAGTATTGTAAACGTGACGGCAATGCAGAAACGTCGCCTGGATTTACGCTTTGGGGTTGCTTATGAGAGCGATATCCAGTTGGTAAAAGAAATATTAACGCGTGTAGCCCTTGGGGATGAAGCAGTGTTGAAAAATGAGGATGCTAATGTTTTTGTATCCGAGTTAAAGGATAGTTGTATTGAAATGGGAGCTCGTTGCTGGGTAAAAACAGAGGATTATTGGACTGCGAAATGGCGTATTACAGAGAATATAAAGACAGAATTTGACAAAGCAGGGGTCAATATTCCATTCCCACAGATGGAAATTACAATGAAAAAATAAATTTTATGCAATTTGCACACCGAAAACTTTCTTTTGTTGACATAATTCGTCAAATGTGCTAATGTAAGAAAAGTGGAACGCATAATCCACAAAGGTTTATTGTATTAGGAGGAATTTAGTTATGCAGCAGGGAACAGTAAAATGGTTTAATGCAAAAAAAGGTTACGGATTCATCTCTGATGAAGCTGGCAACGAAGTGTTCGTTCATTTCTCAGCATTGAATATGGACGGATTCAAAGAATTAAAAGATGGTGAAAAGGTTGAATTTGAAGTAGTTGATGGCGAAAAAGGCCCACAGGCTGCAAATGTAACTCGTCTTAGCTAATCTGATTTTTTGAATATAAGACACCAAGCCCTTCGCGAAAGCGGAGGGCTTTCTTTTTTCAGAGTCTCTGCTTATGAGAGAGAAAGTGCTTGGTGAAATAGTGGAAGTGTAGTAAAATATAAAAAGAAATTGAGGTATTTATAAGGGGGAGTTTATGAAAAAGAGAATGAGGTACTTAATCCTGCCGATTATTGCATTGATTTTAGAAAGCATACCTTATGGGGTGGTACTAAACTATGGGCTTCCTTCTGAGGATGGTTCGATTGCCTACTTTCGAGAAACGTATTCCTATTTTGATTTAATGTCAATTGGATATGGAAATTTCGGCCCAATTGTTACGGCAATGCTTACTTGCTTTGCCCTGTTTTTGTTAGTGATATATTGTTTGATAGAAAAAAGACAACTCATTACGATAACAAAATATATAGTTTGTATTGCTACATTATGTTCCTGTTTCCCAATAATAATGGGAGTGAAATACTTCTCATTAGTAGGAATCATGATTAGTATCACTTTGGCAGCAGAGACATGGATTTTAATACGATATCGGACAATGGAAGAGAAATAGAGAGGTAAGATATGATTCGAGTAATTTTATGGGATATTGACAATACACTTTTAAGCTTTAGTAAGGCAGAGGTAGCTGCTCTTAGTCAAGAGTTTAAAGAGTTTGGCTTAGGCGAGTTTACCGAGGAATTGTTAAAAGAATACATGGTTATCAATAGAAGACGTTGGCAGGCATTGGAACGTGGCGAGATGACCAAACCAGAGGTGACAGTAGGACGTTTTGTGGAATTCTTTGGATTGCATGGAATCGATACGTGTATTGCAGGTGCTTTCGATCGAAGATACCAGGAGCTTTTAGGCGAAATGATTTATTTCAATGATGATGCTTATGAGATTATCAAGGATTTTAAGGGCAAGGTGTTGCAGTGTGCAGCTTCCAATGGAACCAAAATAGCACAGACAGGAAAGTTGAAAAACTCAGGTTTGGGTGAATTGTTTGACCTCGTATTTATTTCGGAAGATGTCGGTGCAGAAAAGCCAGCAAAAGAATTTTTTGATAGGGCATTTGCAGATGTACGAGCTCAGATTGGAGAAGTCGCATTAGATGAGATTCTGATGATAGGAGATTCATTAACCAGCGATATCAAAGGTGCGAATAATGCAGGCATCAAGGCTTGCTGGTATAATCCAAAGGGTGTGCCATGTGACAAGGATGTGCAGATTGATTATGAAATCAGGGATTTGCATGAGATTTATGAGATTTTAGGGTGATTAGATAGCTTGTAAACGAGGAAAAGCGCGAATATGAATAGTGATAAAGCAAAAAAGAAGAATAATATAGGTCAAAAGATATCTGGAATCATCATACTTGCAGCGGCAGGGGTATGTGGTGGCTTAGCCGGATTGCTATTGGCTCGTGCAGAGGAGCAAGGGTTAGATTTTTGGGTAGGAATGCTGGCGATGGTGCTTGCGGTTTATGGTGCCATGCTGATACAGACAATCGTACATGAGGCAGGACATTTGGTGTTTGGTCTTGTGTCCGGATACGAGTTTTCGTCCTTCCGAATTGGAAGTCTGATGCTTATAAAAGAAAATGGGAAAATGAAACTACGTAAGTTTTCGATTGCAGGTACAGCAGGACAATGCTTGATGTCTCCGCCGGATTTGGTAGACGGAAAGATGCCGGTTGTTTTGTATAATATGGGTGGCTGTATTTATAATTTGATTTTTTCCACTTTGTCTGGTGTGGCAGCATATATTAGACGAGAAGATCCAATTGAGTTCATCGTTTATGTTGCAGTTGCAGTAATAGGTGTGGCACTTGCACTTACCAATGGAATTCCGATGATGGTAGGGCCTATCAGCAATGACGGACACAATGCACTTTCACTTGGGAAAAATCCGATAGCAATGCGAGCCTTTTGGTTACAGCTTAAGATAAACAATGAGCAGTCTAAGGGAACACGTTTAAAAACGATGCCAGAGAGTTGGTTTGCAGAGCCTGCGGATGCGGATATGGACAATGGCCTAGTTGCGGCACTGGCAGTCTTTCGTGCGAGTTGGCTCATAGATCAGCTTCGATTAGAAGAAGCCGCAGAATATATAAAAAATCTTCTAAGCAAAGAAACCGGGCTCGTAGGATTACATAGAAGTCTTTTAATCTGTGAGAGAATTTATTGTGAATTGGTAGCCAACAAAAATGTGAGTGAGGCTATCTATTTGCATAATAAGGAATATGAAAAATTCGTTCAGTCCATGAAGGATACGCCAAGTGTGATTCGCTCGGAGTATGCGTATGCAGTACTTGCAGAGAAAGATGAGAAGAAAGCAGAAAAGCTTTTAGCGAGATTTGAAAAAGTGACGAAGACGTATCCATATCCACAAGAAATTGAGGCAGAAAGAGAGCTTATTGAGCTCGTGAAGAGAGAAATATATGAAATCAATTACAATTAGACTAGCCGTGGTATCCGATGCACCAGCGATTTTGGATATCTATGGCTATTATGTAGCCAATACTGCCATCAGCATGGAATACGAAGTTCCTACTTTGGCAGAATTTGAAAAAAGAATAGAAGGTACTCTGGAACACTATCCATATTTGGTAGCGGAACAGGATGGGAAAATTATAGGTTATGCCTATGCTGGAAAATTCCACCCAAGAGCAGCCTTTTATCGCAGTGCGGAAGTAAGCATTTATATTCACAAGGATGCACAAAAGTGTGGTTTGGGACGCAGACTGTATGAAGAAATCGAAGCAAGACTGGCAGAGCAGGGCATTTTAAATGTTTACGCAAGTATTGCCTACACCGATGTAGAAGACGAATATCTTACAAATAATAGTGCACAGTTTCATGAACATATAGGATATCGTAAGGTTGCACAATTTAATGATTGTTGTACGAAGTTTGGACGTTGGTATCATTTGATATGGATGGAGAAATTCCTAGGAGAGCATGAATAATTAAAAAAATGTTGACGATTCAATTGGAAGAGATTAAAATGTTAAACGCACAAAAGACAAAAAGGAGATAACAGTTATGCAGAGAAAATCAACTCTTGGAATTCCTTATGGAGTTCTTGCAGCAGCTATGTACATTTTATGTTTATACAGCGGTGCATTAGCAACATTATTAGTAGCAGGATATGTGTTACTTAAAGAAAAAGATGAGTGGATGAAAACACAGGCAGTTAAAGTAGTTTTACTTATGCTTGTATTTGCTGTATGTGCATTTGTAATCGATTTAATTCCAGATGCAATCAGCGTAGTATCCTCATTCCTTGCTATTTTTGGTGGTAGCCTTTCTATCCCATTTGTATCAAGCATTACACGTTTCTTATCTGTTGCACTCAGCTTCTTAAAAACACTTATTTTCTTAGGATTAGCTTATAAGAGCTTAAGCGAAAAAACAATCAAAGTTCCTTTCGTAGACAGTATCGTAAGCAAGGTTGCATCAGGTGAAGCAACTGAATTAAAAGATTTAAGCAATGACTTCAAAGAAGATTTAGGTGCTGTAAAAGAAACTCTTGGCAAAGCAAAAGAAGATATTGTTAATGCAGTAGACAAAGCAAGCAATAAGGCAGACGAAACAACAGAAAAATAAGAGTAAGACAGTAAAAGGAGTTCCGAAGGAACTCCTTTTTTATTGTGTAAAAAACTTGGCGAATTTGCTGAAATAGGGTATAATATTATTATCTATGCACATGGAGGAATATGGATGCAGTTTTCAAATTTGCAAAGCTATGAATTAATAAAAGAGAAACAGTTAAAGGACATAAATTCGGAAGGATATATTCTTCGTCACAAGAAGAGTGGTGCACGTATTGCGCTTATTTCGAATGACGATGATAATAAGGTGTTTTATATTGGTTTTAAGACACCTCCAACGGATGAAACAGGTGTGCCTCACATTATTGAACACTCTGTATTGTGTGGCTCAGAAAAGTTTCCATTAAAAGATCCGTTTGTAGAATTGGTAAAGGGGTCGCTCAATACATTCTTGAATGCGATGACTTATCCAGAGAAAACCATTTATCCAGTGGCTAGCTGTAATGAACAGGATTTTAAGAATCTTATGGATGTATATATGGATTCTGTTTTGCATCCAAATATCTTGAAGTATGAGGAAATTTTTAAGCAGGAAGGCTGGCATCATGAATTAGAGGATTTAGAGGCTCCGATTACCATCAATGGAGTGGTGTATAACGAAATGAAGGGTGCATATTCATCGGCAGATGAGATTTTGCAGACTTTGATTTATAAGAGCCTTTTCCCAGATAATACCTATGGTAAGGATTCGGGCGGTAATCCAGCATGTATTCCAGAGCTTACCTATGATAATTTTTTGAATTTTTATAAAAAGTATTATCATCCATCCAACTCTTACATTTTCCTTTATGGCGATTGCGATATGCAGGAACGTTTGGAATGGCTGGATAAAGAGTATTTAAGTGCTTATGATGCGATAGAGGTGACGTCGCAGATTGAGAAACAGGCTGGATTTGATGAAGTAAAGGATATTACAGGTAAGTATCCAATTGGAAGTGAGGAATCAGAAGAAAACAATACCTACCTAGCATATAGCAAGGTGGTTTGTGATATTCATGATAAGACACTTCGACAGGCATTTGCAGTGCTCGATTATGCACTTATCAGTGCACCAGGAGCACCAGTAAGACAGGTACTTATTGATGCAGGGATTGGTCAGGATGTATATGGTTCATTTGATGATGGTACATTGCAGACCACATTCCATGTTTGTGCAAAGAATGCGAATCCAGTCGACAAAGTGCGTTTTGTGGAAATTATCGAGAATACATTAAGAGATATTGTAGCAAAAGGTGTAAATAAGACGTCTGTACTTGCAGCAATCAATAGTGCAGAATTCCGTTTCAGAGAAGCTGACTTTGGTTCTTATCCAAAGGGGCTTTTGTATGGGATAGAATGTTTGGATACATGGCTTTTTGATGATTTGGCAGCCTTTGAGGCGATGGAAATGCTGGATGTATTCGCGTTTTTGAAAGAACAGGTAGACACGGGATATTATGAAGACTTGATTCAGAAATATCTATTGGATAATTCACACGGTGCGTTGGTTACTTTGGAACCAGAAAAAGGTTTAAACAGCAAAGTAGAAGCCGCATTAGAAGAAAAACTAGCGAATTATAAAGCAAGTCTTTCCAAAGAAGAATTAGAAAAAATAATCGAAGATACCCGACGTTTGGAAGAATATCAGGAAGAAGAAGTATCCGAAGAGGATATGGCGAAGCTTCCAATGCTGGAACGTAAGGATATGCGAAAAGAGGTTCTTCCATTTAGCAATATTGAGGAAACAATTGGGAATGTCCCAGTGGTTCGTCATGAGGTGTTTACCAATGGTATCGACTACATCTCCTTCCTGTTTGATGCGGGGGATGTGGTGAAAGAGGATTTGCCATATTTGGGCTTCCTTCGCAGTGTGCTTGCTTTTGTAGATACAAAGAGCTATTCTTTCTCGGAATTAAATAATATCATTAATATTCATTCGGGCGGTATTTCCAGTGGACTTACAACGTATGCCGATTCAAAAGAAGCGGGAAAATACCACATGAAATATGAATTTAGAATTAAAATGCTGGAAGACAAGGTAGAGGATTCTTTGGCTATTTTGCAGGAGATTATCCTCACTTCCAAGGTAGAGGATGTGAAACGTCTGGCTGAAATTGTAGCACAGACCAAATCTCGCCTCCAGTCAGTGCTCAGCAGTGCGGGACACATTGTTTCTGCAACGCGAAGCATTGCTTATTTTTCACAGTATGGTTATATTCAGGATGCGACTACAGGCATCGCTTATTATGATGAAATCTGCAAGATGGATGCAATGATGAAAGAAAATCCAACTGCAGTAGTAGAAAGACTGCGTAAAGTAATGCATCAGATTTTTGGAAGGGAAAGATTATTGGTAAGCTTTACTGCAGAACAGGCATGCTTTGACAGAGCGATTCCTGCAATCCAGAAATTTGTGGATGGACTTCCAGCAGGTGATACGGTGGTGAATGCTGAAACTTATGTAATGGGGCAGAAAAATGAAGCATTTACGGATGCATCTGCCATTCAGTATGTTTCTCGCTCAGGCAACTTCGTAAATCATGGATTTGCATATACAGGTGCGTTAAATATCCTGAAAATGATTTTAAGCTATGATTATTTATGGAATCATGTGCGTGTCAAAGGTGGAGCTTACGGCTGTAGTAGTTCTTTCCTGCGTACGGGAGATTCGTATTTTACCTCATACCGTGATCCGAATCTCGGGAAAACCAATGAAGTATATGAAAATATTCCAGAATATCTTCGTAATTTCCAGGCGGATGAGCGAGAAATGACGAAATATATCATTGGAACACTTGGAAATATGGATACGCCACTTTATCCAGAAGGAAAGGGACAGCGTGCTATTACTGCATATCTGAAGAAATTGACATTAGAAGAACTTCAGGAAGAGCGCGATGAAATTCTAAGTGCAACAGATGAAGATATTCGTAAGCTTGCAGATTTAATAGAAGCTGTGCTTTCGGATGGAAACCTCTGTGTGGTAGGAAATGAAAATAATATTCAAAAAGAAAAAGAGCTTTTTATGAATATCAGAAGTTTAAACGAATAAAGAAAAGGTGAAAAGATGAACGCAAATTTTAAATCTGGTTTTGTTACCATTATTGGTAGACCAAACGTAGGCAAATCGACACTGATGAATCGCTTGATTGGACAGAAGATTGCCATTACTTCAAATAAACCACAGACGACTCGTAATCGTATCCAGACGGTATACACCGATATGGATAAGGGGCAGATTATTTTCCTGGACACGCCGGGGATTCATAAGGCGAAAAACAAGCTGGGTGAGTACATGGTAAATGTGGCGGAAAAGACCTTGAGCGAAGTGGATGTGATTCTTTGGCTGGTAGAGCCATCCAACTTTATTGGAGCAGGCGAGCAGCACATTATCGAGCAGTTGAAGAAAGTAAATACACCGGTTATTCTGATTATCAACAAGATAGATACGGTAGAAAAAGAAAAAGTATTCGAGTATATCGATACTTACCGCAAGGTATACGATTTCGCAGAAATCATACCGACCTCGGCACTTCGTGGAAATAATACAGATGATATCATCGACAGTATTTTCAAGTATTTGACCTATGGTCCGCAGTATTATGATGAGGATACCATTACGGATCAGCCAGAGCGAGCAATCTGTGCTGAGATTATTCGAGAAAAAGCCCTTCATGCGTTAAGTGATGAAATTCCACATGGAATCGCCGTTGGAATCGACCAGATGAAGGAGCGCAAAGGAATCATAGATATTGATGCAACCATAGTTTGTGAAAGAGATTCCCACAAAGGTATCATTATTGGAAAACAGGGTGCTATGCTAAAGAAAATCGGTACCAATGCCCGCTACGAAATGGAACGCCTTTTGGATACGAAGGTTAACTTAAAGCTTTGGGTTAAGGTGAAAAAAGACTGGCGTGACAGTGATTTCTTAATTAAAAACTTTGGGTATAGAGAAGACCAGTAATTTTCCAATTTTTTTCGGGGATATTTACAGCTACATTGCAAAACCTAAAATCATCGGAGGGAGATGCAATGGAGAAATCATGGGAAAACTTTTGGACAACAGGTAAGGTAGAAGATTACCTGACCTATCGAAATTGTGTAGACGAAGAGGATAAAAAGGAAGAGGAAAACAAGGTACATGGGACAGTCGGTGATAGTGACGGGAATGGTTCTAAATACCATGCCTATTTCTGAGTACGACAAAAGAATAACGATTCTAACCAAGGAAAGAGGAAAGATTACCGCCTTTGCCAGAGGTGCCAGACGTCCGAATAGTCAGCTTCTGGCGGCGACCAATCCTTTTTCTTTTGGGGAGTTCGAACTTTTCGAGGGGAAGAGCTCCTACAATGTATCCAAAGCCTCTATACATAATTATTTTCGTGAATTGACTTTGGATGTAGATGCGGCTTATATGGGTTTTTATTTTCTTGAGTTTGCGGACTATTTTTGTCAGGAAAACAACGATGAAAAGGAAATGCTAAAGCTTTTGTACCAGTCCTTACGAGCCTTGGAAAGTCCAAGCTTTTCGAATGATTTGGTACGAGCTGTTTTTGAATTGAAGGCGATGACCATAAATGGAGAGGGACCGAGTGTGTTTTCCTGTATGCATTGCCACAAAACAGAAAATCTGGACTATTTTAGTGTGTGGCGTGGTGGGATTTTCTGTCCAGAGTGTAAGCATGGGCAAAAAACGAGACAGATACATGAATCGACTCGATATGCCATGCAGTTTATCGTTTCTTCTAAGGTGGAGAAGCTGTTTACGTTTCAGTTGTCAGAGGAAGTTTTGAAGGAATTGAAACGGATTATGCGGGATTATTTGAATACTTATGTGAAACATTCTTTCAAATCCCTGCAAATTATTGACGAACTTATGTTGAAATAAAAAAATGAAACGTGTATAATAGATGCGATTATAAATTATTTTGGAGGCAGTATGAAAAACGAATCAACAGAAACAACGAAAAGTGCTTCAAAAGGTGAACAGCAGAAAAAGAAACTTATCATTACAGGATGTTTAGCAATCATTTGCTTGATTTTAGTTATTATTTTGGCAGTGTTTGTTTTGGGCAGCTGTGGTGTAGATTATGCAGAAACAGATACAAATACCGTATACGTTTTAAAGGATGGGAAAATTGTATCGACAGATATAGAAGCTTTTGATGAAAAGACATATAATGTTGAGAAATTGAAAAATTACTTGGCGAGCGTAGTTGATGCATATAATAAAGGAAGTGAAGAACCAGTGCTGGTGCAGAAAGAACTTACGGTAGAAGAGGACGTGGCGACACTGATTTTAGAATATGCAAATGCGGATGTTTATGAAAAAGTAAATGGTGTGGAACTTTTTACTGGAACAATCGCAGAAGCTCAGAAGGCTGGTTATACATTTGATGATAGTTATGCCAAGATGAAAGATGGAAAAGCAATTACTGCTACAGCAGATGATTTCATCAAAGGAGAAGACTATAAGGTAATCATTATCAAATCAAATGTCAAAGTAGTGGTTCCAGGGGAAGTTTGCTTCGTTTCTACTCAGAATGTTGCTAAGGTAGGGGACGATTATGTTCTCATCAAAGATGGCAGTCAGTTGCTGGCAGAAGAGGAAGAGGAAATCAATACCGAGTTTGGTACAGAAGCAGAAGGCTCTGATGGTTCTGTTAGTGAAGACGAATTAGAGAGTGGAGAAGGCGATATCATCTTTGATTTCGGGGATGAATCAAATGAAGAAGAAAGTCAGTATAGCGAAGTGCTTACATATATTATTTATAAATAAACGAAAGTAGAGGAATTTTAAATTATGGAAAAGACAATGGATAAGATTGTACAGGTTGCGAAAGCTAGAGGTTTTGTATACCCAGGCTCAGAAATCTACGGCGGTCTTGCAAATACATGGGATTACGGTAATCTTGGTGTAGAATTAAAGAACAATGTAAAACGTGCATGGTGGCAGAAATTTATTCAGGAAAACCCATACAACGTAGGTGTTGACTGTGCCATCCTTATGAACCCACAGACTTGGGTTGCATCTGGTCACCTTGGTGGATTCGCAGATCCACTTATGGACTGTAAAGAATGTCACGAAAGATTCCGTGCAGACCAGTTAATTGAAAACTACTGTGAAGAAAAAGGCATTGCATTAGAAGGTTCTATCGATGCTTGGTCACAGGAAGAAATGAAAAACTTCGTAGAAGAACATAACATTCCATGTCCTTCTTGTGGAAAACACAACTTTACAGATATCAGACAGTTCAACCTTATGTTCAAAACCTTCCAGGGTGTAACAGAGGATGCTAAGAATACAGTATACCTTCGTCCAGAAACCGCTCAGGGTATTTTCGTAAACTTCAAAAACGTACAGAGAACATCTCGTAAGAAAATTCCATTCGGTATTGGTCAGATTGGAAAATCTTTCCGTAACGAAATTACACCAGGTAACTTTACCTTCCGTACTCGTGAATTCGAACAGATGGAATTAGAATTCTTCTGTGAACCAGGAACTGACCTTGAATGGTTTGCATACTGGAGAAACTTCTGTCATCAGTGGTTACTTTCTCTTGGTATCAAAGATGAAGAACTTAGACTTCGTGATCACTCACCAGAAGAATTATGCTTCTACTCAAAAGCAACAACTGACTTCGAGTTCTTATTCCCATTTGGCTGGGGCGAACTTTGGGGTATCGCTGATAGAACAGACTACGACTTAACTCAGCATCAGAATGTATCTGGTGAAGATATGAGCTACTTTGATGATGAAAAGAGAGAAAAATACATCCCATACGTTATCGAACCATCACTTGGTGCTGACCGTGTGGTACTTGCATTCCTTTGTGCAGCTTATGACGAAGAAGAATTAGAAGGTGGCGATGTAAGAACAGTATTCCACTTCCATCCAGTGCTTGCACCTGTTAAGATTGCAGTATTACCTCTTTCAAAAAAATTGAACAAAGAAGCAGAAGAAGTATTTGCGTTAGTTTCTAAGAAATATAACTGTGAATTTGACGACAGAGGTACAATCGGTAAGAGATATCGTCGTCAGGATGAAATCGGTACACCATATTGTGTAACATTTGACTTCGATTCGTTAGAAGATGGATGTGTAACAGTTCGTGACCGTGACACAATGGAACAGGAACGTATCGCAATCGCAGATTTGGATGCATACTTTGCGGATAAGTTCACTTTTTAATGACGATTTAGTTAAGAATAAAGGTTGTCTATAAACTACGAAATCAGCCCTTCTATATATTTAAAGTCTAGACACGCTTTCGCTCTTCGCGTGCTAGTTGCGTTACTAAATTCGTGCCGATAACTCGCCACTCATTAAGTAACGACTGCCCGCTAAAGGTCTAGTTTTAAATATATAGAAGGGCTGATTTCTTACTCTATGGATATTTTTTAATTCTTCCAAAAAGTAAGAAAAGTGGACTTCACATATATATAAATCGGACCTTTAGCGGCCCATCGTTACTTAGCGAAGGACGATGCAATCGTCATGAGGTTAGTAACGCAATGAGGACGCGAAGAGTGAAAACGTGTCCGAATTATATATATGTGAAGTCCATTTTTCGAAGTATTTAGAAAAACTAAATTACTGAGCTAAATTGTTATTTTTTGTAAAAATAATACTTGCGTTCTTGTATTTTTATGTGTACAATAATGTATGTGCGACTGTCCAAATGGAAGGGGCAGGAAATCTATTTATGTTTGTGCAAAATGCACAATGCAAAAAGAAAATGAATAATAATTTTAGGAGGAATGTCAAAATGGCAAACAAATGGGTTTATTTGTTTAGCGAAGGCGATGCATCTATGCGTAACCTTCTCGGTGGTAAAGGTGCAAACCTTGCTGAAATGACAAAAATTATCGGTGCTGACGTAGTACCACAGGGCTTCACAATCACAACAGAAGCTTGTACACAGTATTACGAAGATGGCCGTATGATCAACGATGAAATTCAGGCTCAGATTAATGAATACATCGTAAAAATGGAAGAAATCACAGGCAAGAAATTCGGTGATTTAGAAAATCCATTACTTGTATCTGTTCGTTCAGGTGCTAGAGCTTCTATGCCTGGTATGATGGATACAATCCTCAACTTAGGTCTTAATGAAGATGTAGTAAATACAATGGCTGAAAAATCTGGAAATCCACGTTGGGCATGGGACTGCTACAGACGTTTTATTCAGATGTACTCAGACGTAGTTATGGAAGTTGGTAAGAAATATTTCGAAGAACTTATCGACGAAATGAAAGCAAAGAAAGGTGTTACTCAGGACGTAGACCTTACTGCAGAAGACTTAAAAGAACTTGCAAACCAGTTCAAAGCAGAATACAAAGACAAAATCGGCGAAGATTTCCCTACAGATCCAAAGGTACAGTTAATGGGCGCTATCCAGGCTGTATTCCGTTCATGGGACAACCCTCGTGCAAACGTATACCGTCGTGACAACGATATCCCATATTCATGGGGAACAGCTGTAAACGTACAGTCTATGGCTTTCGGTAACATGGGTGAAAACTGTGGTACTGGTGTTGCATTTACTCGTGACCCATCTACAGGCGAAAAGAAACTCATGGGTGAATTCTTAACAAACGCTCAGGGTGAAGACGTAGTAGCTGGTGTTCGTACTCCAATGCCAATCGCTCAGATGGAAGAAAAATTCCCTGCAGCATTTGCTAAATTCCAGGAAATCTGTGCTAGATTAGAAAATCACTACAGAGATATGCAGGATATGGAATTTACTGTAGAAAACGAAAAACTCTACATGTTACAGACTCGTAACGGTAAGAGAACAGCTCAGGCTGCTCTTAAAATCGCTTGCGATTTAGTTGACGAAGGAATGAGAACAGAAGAAGAAGCTGTTGCAATGATCGACCCTCGTAACTTAGATACATTATTACATCCACAGTTCGACACTGCTGCTCTTAAAGCTGCTACACCACTCGGAAGAGGTCTTGGTGCTTCTCCAGGTGCTGCTTGTGGTAAAGTAGTATTTACAGCTGATGACGCTGTTGCTTGGGCTGAAAGAGGAGAAAAAGTCGTATTAGTACGTCTTGAAACATCTCCAGAAGATATCACAGGTATGAAAGCAGCTCAGGGTATCTTAACAGTTCGTGGTGGTATGACATCACACGCTGCAGTAGTAGCTCGTGGTATGGGTACATGTTGTGTTTCTGGTTGTGGCGACATCAACATGGACGAAGAAAATAAGAAATTTACATTAGCTGGCCAGACATTCACAGAAGGTTCTGAAATCTCTATCGACGGTACAACAGGTAACATCTATGCTGGAATCATTCCAACAGTAGACGCTGTTATCGCTGGTGAGTTCGAACGTATCATGGATTGGGCTGATAAATATCGTACACTTAAAGTTCGTACAAATGCTGATACACCAGCAGATGCTCGTAAAGCTCGTGAACTTGGTGCAGAAGGTATCGGTCTTTGCCGTACAGAGCATATGTTCTTCGAAGAAGACAGAATTGCTGCATTCCGCGAAATGATTTGTGCTGATACAGCAGAAGAAAGAGAAGTAGCTCTTGAAAAGATTCTTCCATATCAGCAGGGAGACTTCGAAGGATTATTCGAAGCACTTGAAGGAAACCCAGTTACAATTCGTTTCTTGGATCCACCTTTACATGAATTCGTTCCTACAGAAGAAGCTGATATCAAGAAACTTGCTGACGCTCAGGGCAAATCAGTAGAAGATATCAAGGCTATCATCACATCATTACATGAATTCAACCCAATGATGGGACATCGTGGTCTTCGTCTTGCAGTTACTTATCCAGAAATCGCTAAGATGCAGACAAAAGCTGTTATCCGTGCAGCTATCAACGTACAGAAAGCTCATGCTGACTGGAAAGTAGTTCCAGAAATCATGATTCCACTTTCATGTGATACAAAAGAATTAAAATACGTAAGAGATATCGTTATCGCTACAGCTAACGCTGAAATCGAAGCTGCTGGTGCTGATCTTCACTACGAAGTAGGTACTATGATGGAAATTCCACGTGCATGTCTTACAGCTGACGAAATCGCTCAGAACGCAGACTTCTTCTGCTTCGGTACAAACGACTTAACACAGATGACATACGGCTTCTCACGTGACGATGCTGGTAAGTTCTTAGACGCTTACTACGACACCAAGATTTTCGAAAACGATCCATTTGCAAAACTTGACCAGACAGGTGTTGGTAGGTTAATGGAAATGGCTATCAAACTTGGTAAACCAGTAAACAGCAACCTTCACGTAGGTATCTGTGGCGAACACGGTGGCGACCCTACATCCGTAGAATTCTGCCACAAGATTGGTCTTGATTATGTATCATGTTCACCATTCCGTGTTCCAATCGCTAGACTTGCTGCTGCTCAGGCTGCTATCAATAATAAGTAGGGCAATCGCTTGACTAACAGTTGAGCTAACTTATGTAAAATATGAAATCCCACTAGAATCGTAATGGTTCTAGTGGGATTATTTTTTTTGACCTAAAAACTGCAGGAGTCCATGGGAGACATGGAGTTGTGGAGAAAAAGCAATCACTCTTAATGATGAGGATATGAAGAAGATTCAAGAGATGGAAGATTCGGTTGCTTATGGTTACAATGCTGGTATGATGGCAGGTCGTATGACTACTGCGTCTGCTACAGCGATGGAAACTGCGGCTGGAAACACTGCTGGTGCTATGACAGGCTTTATGGGTATGAGCATGGTAGGTGGCGCTATGGGCGGTGGCTTCAATGTGGCTCAGCAGCTTTACCACATGGGACAGCAACAACAGCAGCAGCAACAGGTGGCTCCTGCAATTGATGGATGGAAATGTGCATGTGGTACTATTTCTAGTGGCAAGTTCTGTCCTGAATGTGGTCAGCCAAAACCGGTTGAAAATGTAGCATGGACCTGTTCTTGTGGCACAGTGAATACAGGTAAATTCTGTCAGAATTGTGGTAACAAAAAGCAGTAGGTGTTTCTTAAAAGACACTTGAAAGGAGGGACTTTCATTGTCAACATTACAACAGTATAAATGTCCTTGTTGTGACGGTGCGATTGAGTTTGATAGCAGTCTGCAAAAAATGAAGTGCCCATATTGCGACACGGAATTTGAAATGGAAACACTCTTGTCGTATGACAATGAGTTGAAGAATGAACAAGCTGACAATATGACTTGGGATACAAAAGCAGGTAGCGAATGGCAGGAAGGGGAAACCGATGGTCTTCGTGAGTATATTTGCAATTCTTGTGGTGGCGAAATTGTTGGTGATGAGACCACTGCAGCAACGAGTTGTCCTTTCTGTGGAAATCCTGTCGTGATGATGGGACAATTTATGGGAGCGTAAAAACCTGATTATGTTATTCCATTTAAATATGATAAAAAAGCAGCTGTAGATGCACTGAAAAAGCACTTTAGTGGCAAACGCCTTCTTCCAAAGGTGTTTGCGGATGAAAATCATATCGATGAGGTCAAGGGTGTATATGTCCCAGTATGGCTTTTCGATGCTGATGCGGATGTACATGTGCGCTATAAGGCCACACGCGTAAGAACATGGAGTGATAGCAACTATTATTACACCGAGAATAGATTTTATTCGGTTACAAGAGGCGGCAGCATTGGGTTTGAGCAGGTTCCAGTGGATGGTTCAAGTAAGATGGACGATGCCTTGATGGAATCGATAGAGCCATTCGATTTTTCGGAGGCAGTGGATTTTCAGACGGCGTATCTCGCTGGTTATCTTGCGGATAAATACGATGTGGATTCCGAGCAGAGTGTAGAAAGAGCCAATGAAAGAATCAAAAGAAGTGCAGAAGATGCGTTTGCTGCTACCGTTGAGGGATATGCAACAGTAATACCTGTATCATCGGGAATTAATTTGAAAAATGGTGTTGCGAAATATGCGTTATATCCCGTTTGGCTTTTGAATACTTCATGGGATGGTAAAAAATACAGTTTTGCAATGAACGGACAGACAGGAAAATTTGTCGGGGATCTTCCTCTTGACAAGGCTGCCTATAAGAAATGGCTGTTTGGTATTATGGCTTCCGTCAGTGCAGTTGCTTTTGCTATCTCATATCTAATCTGGTTGATATAAGGGGGTGCAAGTAATGAAGAAAAGAATTTTAGCAATCTTATTTGTCCTTCTTATGAGTTTGTCCCTGTCTTTTACAGCTTTAGAAGCACAGGATGTACAAAGATTATACGACGATGCAGATATTCTGACAGCTTCTGAGGAAAGAGAGTATCGTATCCTTTCCAATGGATTGGGAGCTGCTGCAATTAGTATGGATGATATTGATTATATCGGTGATTATAATTCTTATGAGCTCAGCGAAGGTTACTATGCGGATGCATTCCATCTCTTCATTGATGAGTGTGAGTATGAAATTAATGGAGAAATAAATGATTTTCCATTTGAATTTGGTATAAATTTGTGTATTTCTCTTGTAATTGGTTTGGTAGTTGCTTTGATTGTAACTGGTATCATGAGACTAAAATTGAAATTCGTTGCAATGCAGCTTGCTGCAACAGAATATGTCAAAAGTGGCAGTATGCATCTTACAGTGTCAAATGATTTGTTCCTTTATCGAACTATTCATCGCCGCAAGAAGGAGAGCAACACTTCAAGGGCGTCTGGTTCTTCTCGAAATGTAGGTGGTGGAAAGTTTTAGGAGAAAAGGTCCTAAGTATAAACAGTAATATGTTCCGTGGAAAAATCCACGGAACATATGTATTTCGCTAATTTTTAGAAATTTATTTTCAGCAGAATCCTCATCATCGATACTTTCTTTTATAAATAATCAGTTTTATCTTTCCAACCAGAATTTTACAGCTTCATAAAACCAAGGTTCGCTTGCAGTACCGATACCTAAGCCAACACCGTGGTCTACGCCAGGGTATTCGATAAATTTATGTGGAACGCCTGCAGTTTGAAGTGCTTCTGCCAAAAGATGACTGTTTTTTGGAGGTACACAGGTATCCGCATCTCCACACCAAAGGAAGGTTGCTGGATAGTTTTCAGTCACTTGTTTTTCTACACTTAAAAGGTCAAGTATTTCTTCTGAAGGCTGCTTGCCTAGATGATTGTATTTGGAGCCAGCATGTGTGAATTCACCCATGGTAACAACTGGATATACAAGAACCAAAGTATTTGGTTTTGGGAGTTCATATTTTGGATAGCCGACGGCTTCTGTACAAAAACTTGCAGCTAAATGACCACCAGCAGAAGAACCCCATATAGAGTAATTGGTTATGTCAAGATTTTTTTCCTCGCTCATATTTATAATTTCCTGTACCGCTTTTGCCAAGTCATCTTGTGGATTAGGGAAAAGTGCTTTTTCTGCGACACGATAGCAAACTATAAATGCAGAAATCCCCAAATCATTTAATGCCTTTGCAAAATCAGTTCCTTCATTCTCAACAGATACAAACCAATATCCACCACCAGGACAAAGAATAGCTACAGGATGTTTTTGGCCATCTTGAATGCTATAATCGATGAGTGCATAATCATTGTTAGAATTCATTTTTGCCTCCTTATATTTTATATCAGTATGTTTACATTATAAGGCAGATTTGTATGGCTGTTAAGTTGAAAATAGTATTTTTTTTTTGAATAAAAAGTAAATTGATTGTTATTTCGTAGATGGAATGATAAAATCTTATAGAATGATGGAGGGTAAAAATATGACATATAAAAAAATGCTTACATTTAGTTTTGATGATGCTGTAGTAGACGATATTCGTTTGGTGGAGATTTTCAATAAATATGGTTTGAAGTCTACATTCAATCTCAATTCAGGACATCTAACGAGAGCACTCCGTTGGAGATACAAGGATGTGAAGGATGTCATTCATATCAATTATTATGATAATCCACATCTGTATGATGGACATGAGATTGCTTGCCATAGTTATACGCATCCTAGACTGGAGAATTTATGCAAAGAAGATGTAGACAATCAAATTCGAATTGATAAATTTATTTTAGAACAATTGTACGGTTATAAAATAAGAGGAATGGCATATCCTTATGGTACATACAATGATATAGTTTTTGAGGTGTTGAGAGAAAATAATATCATATACAGCCGTACTGTAAACTGTACATACGATTTCAAGATGCCAGAGAAGCCGTTGACCTGGCATCCTACCTGCCATTTTAAGGACGAAAGACGTATGGAGCTGGCAGAAGCATTCGTAAATGCAGAAGCAAAAGAGGATATGCTTTTTTATATCTGGGGGCATAGTTATGAACTTGTTACAGAAGAAGACTGGATGGAATTAGAAAAATTCTGCGCTTTTTTAGCAAATAGAGAGGATATTTTGTACTGTACAAACATTGAAGTATTGATGGGTTAGAATTTTATTTCTAACATAATGACTCATTTTGTATATTGAAACGAAAAAAAGCGCGGAGTATCCTATTATTAGTAAAAAACGAGGAGGACAATGCGTGAGAGAAGATATAATTCACTTTTATGTGCCACAAACCAGACTTCCGTTTTATCTTGAAATGGCAGGGATTTCCTATTGTGATGGGACATATCGTATGAAACGTCAGGACAGTGCAGAAACTGTGCTCGAATACATTGTCGAAGGCAGAGGATATTTAAATGTCAACGGAAAAAACTACGCTGCAACGGCTGGAGATGTATATATATTACGCAAGAAAACGACACACACATATTGGTCCGACGCGAAATCCCCATGGGTAAAGATATTTTTTAATATACGAGGATCCCTGGCAGAAAAAATACTGGATGAGTATCAGCTTGGCGGAGAGGGGAAAGTCGTTCTTGAAGCAGATGGATTGGAACAGGATTTCAGAGACATGCTTCAAGGGCTTATGGACAGCAGTATTGGGCAGACAGAGCGTTTTGATAAAGCAGCAGTAGATTTTCTAAAAATTATTATAAAGCTAACGAATAGTCAGCATTTAAACGGTGGTCACAAAGACGATTTGATGAGTGTGGAAAATGAAATGAACACGCTAATTGAATATATTACGATGAATCCAAAACGTCTAGTGAATAACCAGGAATTGGCAGATGTAATTTTTCGTTCAAAAGATTATGTGATAAAACGATTCTTTGTAAACTTTGGAGTTACACCATATGAGTACCAGATTCAACAGAAGATATTTAGTGCTAAGAATATGCTGGCGAACACGAGTCTCTCTGTAAAGGAGATTGCAGATTCGCTCGGTTATGATGATCAGCATTATTTTTCTTATATGTTCAAGAAGCGCTGTGGCATGTCGCCAACCCAGTATCGAAAGAAGATTAAATCAGAATATAGTGGATGTAAAAATATGAATATGGAAGAATAATAAAGTACCCTTTTCGCATGGAAATGTGAAGAGGGTATTGCTGTTTTTGGAACTATTTTCCATATTTTTCTTGTATACAACTTGTTTGAATTTTATTTCTAACATTTTGTATAGTATCTCTAATTTTTCTAAAAAAAAGCAAGTTGTATAATGAAAATAGCACAAAATTACAAGGAGAAGTGAAAAATTAAGAGGAGGAAATGAAATTATGAAGAAAAAACTTTTAAGAATTTTGTCGATGGTATTTGTGATAACAATGTTAACAGGACTTTTGTCAGGCTGTGGTAATGGCGATGACAATAAAGGTGGTGGAGGCTCTAGTACCGGGAAAGAGGTTACAGTTTCTCTCCTTGTACCAAAGGACTTTGAAGAAGAAGTTAACTATGCATTGAAGAGTTTTAAGGAAATTCACCCTGAGATTACAGTAGAGGTGGTTGTTTCATCTGGCTATGGTGATAGCATTCCTTCTGAGCTTAGTACACTTGCAGCAGGAAAGAACCTTCCAGACGTAACCATGGGTACAGAAAATTTTGGCTATATTTTGAGCCAGGGTCTTGCTTATCCATTGGATAACCTCTATGCAGCTGACCCAGATAAAGAGAATTCGCTTCAGGCAGGTATCGCAAACTATACATATGATGGTCATTTATATGCATTGCCATACCGTGTGCAGTTTAATGGTATCATAGTAAACTTAGACCTTATTCAGACACAGAACTTAGATGAGCCAGATTACGACTGGAGTATTGATGAATTTATTGACCTTGCAAAGAAAGCAACGGATAACCAGCATTCTGGTATTAATATTGTAGAAAGTACAGATGATACACATGCACTTCAGACCAAGCTTATGGGTGGTATGATGGATGCGCCATATCAGATGTATGGATATAACATGGACACACATCAGTTTGATTTTACTAGCGGTGCATGGACAAAGGCACAGGAATATATCAAAGAATTACAGAGTGTACCAGGCCTTGTATCTGATGAATTAAAGGAATGGGACAAACGTAATAACGGTATTGCTGATGCATATGACAACAAATTTGGTGGTAGTGCAGATGCGTTTAAGGCAGGTAAGGTTCTTTTCGGAAATCATAATACATGGGAAACACATTGGATTTCTAAGGGCGTAAACTTTGAATGGGATGTTTATCCAGTACCAACTGCAGATGGTGTAGAAGAAAGAATTCAGACACATGTGGACTATGTAATGATGACAACTGCAGTAACAGAAGAAAAAGCACAGGCAGCATATGAATTAGTAAAATTCTTTAGCTATAGTGAAGAAGGCTGTCTTGCTCGTATGAAATATGTAGAAGAAAATTCAGAAACAGCTACTATCTATACACCAGCATCTTCAGACCCAGAGGTATTAAAAGCTTATGAAGATTCTGATGCAATCAAAGATGGTATGAAATACATGTTGGAAACTATTTCAGAAGATCCAGAAATGATTTTCATCGCGGATGTAAACAAATTAGTTCCAAACTTCTGGAATGATGTAAATGATTATCTTGATCAGACAAAAGAACAGATTAAGAATGGTGGAGATGCACATGCACTTGCTCAGGACTTACAGAACAAGGTAAATGCAGCAGCAATTGACACTTGGGAAACATTTGAAAAGAAATTAGAAAGTAACTTAGAAAAATTCTATGAATCTCATCCATATGAGAAGAAATAGAACACTCTCAAAAGAAGGGGGCAATTATATGCAGTTACGTCGCATATTAAGCATGTTTTTGGCTGGCGTGCTGGTGCTTGGTCTTGTAGCCTGTGGCAATGGTAACACAAACGGAACGGAAAACTCACAAAGCACAGAAAACAAGGGCAGTACAGAGCAAAGTGAATCTACACAAAGTTCACAAAACACACAAAGCGGTGGAAATAACGAAGGTGTCGACGGTACGGAAAGTACCGAAGACGCCGACGCTACATATGTGTTTAGTGATGAGGTGTGGGCATTTCTGTCTAATGCAGATGTAAAATTTGTTCGTCAGGATGAGAATTATGTAAAAGTTTATGACAAAAAAGATTTGGCGGATGGCGGCACTGTAATCGAAATCGATCCTGCTAAGACCTATCAGAGTGTAGAAGGATTCGGAGCAAGTTTAACAGATTCTTCCGCTTATGTATTATCTGAAATGCCAGAAGAACTTATAGATGAAGTCATGGTCAATCTTTTTGATAAAGAAAAGGGCATCGGTCTTTCTACTATCCGTATTCCAATCGGTGGTTGTGACTTTGGTTTTTATAACTATACCTATGATGATATGCCAAAGGGAGAAGAAGACTTTGAGTTGGAGCATTTCGATGCTTCCGAAGCAGAGGATCAGATTGCGCTGGTAAAGAAAGCTATGGCTGTAAACTCTGATATCAAAATCTTCTTGTCACCATGGACGGCACCTACCTGGATGAAGACAAAAGGTGAATTTACCAGTAAAGATGGCGGTACACTTCGCCGTGACTGCTACAATGTATATGCAGACTATCTGGTAAAGAGTGTACAGATATATGAAAATGAGAATATTCCAGTGTACGCACTCTCTCCACAGAACGAAATGTTTATCATAGCGGATTGGGCTGGTATGTATTGGGATTGGGAGCCTATGTCTGCATTTGTTAATGACAGACTTCGTCCGGCATTGGAGGATGCTGGTCTTACTACTAAGATTTTGAATATGGATCACAACTGGATATATGCAGATAAAGCAAACCAAATTATGGGTGCGACCTATAATGCAGCAGATGGTGTAGCATACCACTGGTACAACGGTACACCAGAGCAGATGCTTACCACAAAGGAAAGCTTCCCAGACAAAGAAATCTGGGTAACAGAAGCAACCAATGTAAAACCGGTCGGTATGTCAGCATTCCTTAAGGTATCTTCGATGATTACAAGAAGCCTGCGCTCTGGAGCAAACGGATATATGCTTTGGAACTATGCACTCAAGCACACCGGTGGTCCTACTGTATATGAAAACACAGGTGCTGATAGCAATGCACCTATCCTTAGCTGCAATTTAGAAAAGGATGAAATTACATACGAATCCGATTTCTACATCCTCGCACACTTTAGTAAGTATATTCACGAAGATGCAGTAGTTGTAGATTCGACAGACACAGGAGCAGAGAACGATTACAAGCTTGTAAATGTCGTAACCTTAAATCCAAATGGTACGATGACGGCGGTTATCGTAAATTCCAACAAAGAAGCACAGACCTGCAAACTCGTAATGGGCGAACAGGTAATGGAAGTCACTGTAGGAGCGAAATCAACCGTAACTCTTACATGGGACGCAAATAATTATTAAGAAAGGAGAATTCATAATGAAATTACGTAGAATATTAGCCGCAGTGTTGGCATTCGCAATGGTCATTACGGCTTCTCCATTTGAAAATGTGAGGTTTGAGGCGGCGGGAACAACAAAAACTGTTTCGGCAATTGATGAGACATACATGTGTTGGAGTGAAACGGTTAAAGCAAATAGCGGTGGCTATTTAGAGCGTCAAAGCACAGATGGAATTAGAAATGATATGCCATATATTGATTCGCTTCGTAGCAATATTAAATCACTTAATAGTGATATGATTGAGCAGTTCGATGCATCAGGTGAAGAATGGCATTGGTTTGCATATAGAGTTAATGTTCAGACAGAGGGGACATATACACTAGGTGTAGCTGTTAACGGCTGTAAATATGCATCGTATGCGATTCCTTTGTGTGTAAATAATGAGGTATATACCTTAACTTATACATCAAAGAATCAACAGGTTACGACAGATGTGACTTTGCCAATAGGTGAACATGTAATTGTGATGTTTGCACCTATGCCAACAGATGCTTCAGATCTTGTTGGAACTTCGATGAATATATGGAATGATTATCCATGGTGTAATGTGCAATCTGTAATAGTAGATTCGGATCTTGAAGTTATAAAAAATTCCGATAAGCAGTTGACAGATGAGGAGGTAGTAGCAAGTTTTTATTCAAAGGTTGAATCTGGAAATATTGCTTATGTAACCTATGACCATATGGCAGAGGGTGGATATAAACAAGATGGAACTGGTGCTGGTGGCGTTACTAGAGGTAAGGTTACACAGACATTATCACAATTGATTACTGGTGATGGGAAGCTAAATTATTTAGCAAAAGAGTCACTTCCATATGTTCAGTATATTGTAGATGCTGAAGCAGATGGAACATATTATTTAGATATAGAGTATTACATGAAGGCGGTAGCAGTTGAGGGGGATGATAAAACTGCATTTGCTGTTATTGTAAATGACAAGCTTTATAAAGTAGCTCATACTGAAACGGCCTCTACAGCGAAAGATTTTAGTCAAACAATAGAAGTGGAACTAAAAAAGGGACGAAATGTGATTCGTACAACTGGTATTATAAAAGATACAGTTTGGTTTGCTAGTTCATGGATGAATTATAAGTCTCTTGCTATCGAATCTGGTGCAAAATTTGTTCCAGTAAGCCAGACTTCAGTTAATGCAGGGGATGAAGCAACCATTTTAGCAAATAAGTACTCTGATAAAGGTACCACATTAGGCGATAGAGATTACTCTATTTTGAGATATGACTATGCAACCATAGACACCTTAAAATATGCTGGAAATAAAATTGGGGATTGGCCATTCGCTTCTGTTCAGGTAACAGCAGAAAAAGACGGATATTATGACATAACTGTTAACGCTGGACCAAATACAGGTGGTCAATCATTTCAAATTGGCATGTTGGTAGATGGAGAGGCATATAGCTTACCTTTCATGGCAAGTGCAAGTACAAGTATTGATGCATCTGTTTATTTAACAGTAGGAACACATGTCCTTACATTTACATCACCTATGCCGGAAACGATTAAGGATGTAACATGGAGTCAAAGTTATGCGTATTTATATTATCCATGGTTCAACTTTACAAGTTTTACATTGGGTACAGGTCTCGAAATTGCAGAAAAGCCTGAATTAAGCGATATTACTGCACATTTGGGTACTACGATGGAGGCTAGTGACTCTACATTGTTGGTAAATAAATTTGATGTGACTGAACGCGATGATACGGACAATCCAATTCACAAAAAATATTCTAGTCCAGACAGAAGCATTTTAACAGCTAAAAACATTACCTTGGAAAATGTATTGGATTTAGGCTATGACAAGCTACCATACATCGCATATGAGGTAAATGTAGAAAGCGCAGGAACCTATGAGGTAGGAGCTATCGTGAAAACGAAATCAGGTACTTCTTCACAAATGGGACTTATTATTGATGGAACACAAGTGAAGGGAATTCCACTTGCGGCTACTGCAAAGGAAGAATTTGTAAGTGCGTCCGTAGAGCTCAGTGCAGGCACACATACTATTATGCTTACTTGTGCAATGCCAAAAGATAGTAGTACAACGGAGTACCCTTGGTTTGATATATTTGAATTATGCATCAGCAATGGTGCGACCATCGGAAATATCCATGCACAGGATACCAATGTAACTGTGGAAATGGAAAATACTACTTATGTAAGTGGCGGAACTCAGAAACCATATGCAGGAGCTTCGTCTGGAAAAGTGGTAGGAACAGAAATCAATTCATCTGAAAAATTAGCAGAAGTTTGGAAATCAGATGGCAATAAATTGCTCCAGATCGACTGGGGACAGATGAGCTATGCTGAATTTGCGACTACAGGTACAGCAGGAGAACATGAAATCCAGTTAAAGGTAATCGCAACCTGTACTCCAGACAAGAAGGTGGCCGATAAGGAACCAGAAGTCTATGTATATGTAAACGGTGAAGTTTATAAAAAACAGTTAGATGCTTGGAACACCTTTGAAACCATTACCATCAAAGCAGACCTTGTAGAAGGAATCAATGAATTCAAATGCTTCGCAGTAGCAGATGATGCAAGTGGTGATACAAGTATATTCTTTGATACACTTTATTTCGATACTACAAAACTTACAGCAGTATCGCTGGAAGAAGTAGCAGACACAAAGACAGAAATCAGTTTTGCTGATACGACTCAGGTATTTACACATAAATATCCAGTGAGTGAGGATAGTACGAAATTAGCTAATCCAGTAGCTGGAGATATGCAATATAGAAAATATTATATTGATGCCTTAAATATCAACCAGCTTACCTATGTGCCATATGCAGCAGTTAAGGTTGCAGCAGAGAATGCAGGCTATTATGAAATTCAAATCGAAGCGAATGTAAAAACAGGAGCTGCAGCAGCGGATCGTATTGCGATGCTGGTAGATGGTAAATCATATACACTTCGTTATAAGAAGTCAGGTGCGGACACACTTAGTACAATGATTTACCTTGAAAAAGGTACACATATGTTTATTTTTACAAGTCCTATGCCTCAAACCTATGATGAGGTAAAAGATGTAGTGTATCCAACTGGAGAAGGCGCAGATTTTACAGAATTAAAGAATTTATATCCATGGTTTGATATGAAGACGCTTACTTTAGATGAAGGCTTAAGTATCGTAGAAAAACCAGGATATGGTGATGTAGATTTCTCAGAGGTAATTGATTCTGTAGATACAATTATTGATGCTGGCGACGAAACGCTCGTATTACCAGATAATTATAATGATAATGATGCTATTTTAGATGGTGCAGCCAGAGATCAGTTAAAGAATGATAGAGTTTCTCTTGAAACTTTATTGTTACATGGTTTTGACAAAGCTCCATATGCATCCTTTATGGTAACTGCACCAGCAGATGGAACATATGACATCTATGCTTTGGTAGCAACAGATGCAAATCTTACCTCAGATCAGATTGCATTTATCGTAGATAGAATGCAGGTTTATGCGGTTACCGTGGAAAAGAAAGCTGATAATCAGATTATTCATGCAACAGTAGAGTTAACAAAGGGAACCCATAGTATCATCTTTACCGCGCCAATGCCATTTGATGATGAAGAGGCACAGGCTATTCCAGCGGGTGAGACAGATAACTGGGCTGGACTGAATGGAAAATACAGATGGATGAACTATATCCGTTTTGGTATTGACAAAGATCTTACTTTAGTAAGTGGTCTGACTCCAACGATTATCAATGGTATTGAAGCTGAAGATTCTGAATATGTGAAATATCATGGAAATTATGAAGCGCAGATTTATCCAGGCGCAACAGGTAACCATGCAGTGAATGGAAAAGATACAGCAATGGTACCAGGTGTGATTGATAAAGAAGCATTGTTCCATGATTGGAGTAAGCTTTCATTTATCGAATTTGCAGTAGGTGCACAAAGTGCAGGTACACAGAATATTACACTGGGCGTGATTGCAACCAATGCAGATAACTATACTGCAGGTATGGTTCCAGTACTCATGGTATATGCAAATGGTAAATGGCAGGAAGTATCATTAGAAAAATGGAACACATTTGAAGAAGTTACAGTTTCTATAGATTTAATAGAAGGAAAAAATATTATCCGTTGCGTTGCAGAATGGAGAGATGTAGCAGGAGGGACTCGTGTGATTTTCGACTACATCGAATATGACACATCAGCTCTTACAGCAGTAAAAGCAGAGGATTTCGCGATTGGCTCTACTACCTACAATGCAGGCGATGAAGAAAAAGTGTTATCCAATAAATATACAGATAACGGTGACACATTAGGCAGCGCTTCCTGTGCGGATATGCGATGGAGCAAGTATTACATTGATGGATTAAAGGTTACACAGCTTCCTCGTATTCCATACGCAGCATTAAAGGTAAATGCAATAGTTGCTGGATACTATGATATTGGTATGACAGCAGAAGGCGATAGCTCTGCATTATCAAAACAGATTGCAGTTCTAGTGGATGGAAAAGCATATCCATTGACAGTAGGTGCAACATTGTCAGCGTCTGTTTACCTGGAGGCAGGTGTACATACATTGATGTTCACAAGTCCAATGCCAGTGGACAAGGCAACAGCAGATACAACTTCAAGTACCAATGAAACAAAATTATATCCTTGGTTTAATATGAATACGATTACTTTGGGTGAAGGTCTTGAAGTTACAGAAAAAATTACAACAGAAGAGGTAATGCTTGCAGAAGTACTTCGTTCTGTACATGGTCTTACCACTGCGGGGGATGACACAATTGTATTACCAAATCGTTATACTGATAATAACGGCGTATTAGAAAGTGCAGATAGAAATGCATTAAAGAATAACAGAGTTTCTGTAGAAACATTGTTAGAAAAGGGCTTTGATAAGGCACCATTTGCTTCCTTTAATGTAACAGCAGAAGAAAATGGAACTTATGATATCTATGCACATGTAAGTGCAAATTCGGTATTAACCTCAAAGCAGATAGTAGTTATTGTGGATAGAACAAGAATTGTATCCGTACCAGTGGAAGCAGTAGAAGGTACACAGATGATTCATGCAAGTCTTGGGCTCGAGGCTGGAACACATAATATTATCTTCACTACTCCAATGCCACAGACTGACGCAGAAGCACAGGCACTTTTGAATGACGGAAGTGATAACTGGTCTGGTATGAATAATGCTTATCCATGGATGAATTATGAGTACTTTGCGATAGATAAGGATCTTACAGTGAAAACTGGAATCAAGGATTCTACTACAACAGGTATCGAGGCCGAAGATTCTACATATATCAAACATACCGGTACTTATGAAGTACAGATTTATCCTGGCGCGTCTAGTGCACAGGCAGTCGTAGGACAGAATATTAGTACAGATGCAGTAGATACAGGTGCTATATATTACGACTGGAATAAATTCGCAGGTGTTGAATTTGCTGTAAAAGCACAGAGTGCGGGCAGTCAGGTGATTACCTTAGGCATGATTGCGACACATGCTGCAGAAAGCACAACCGCAGCAGCACCAAAGCTGATGGTATATGCGAATGGAGTGAGGAAAGAAGCTACACTTACTAAGTGGAATACCTTCGAAGAAGTAGCTATTACAGTGAACTTGAAAGAAGGTACAAATGTAATCAAATGCGTGCCTGTAGCTGCAGAAGAAGTTGCCGGTACTCGTGTGATTTTCGACTATATCGAATATGACACATCAGCTCTTACAGCGGTGGAAGTAGCTGATTTCGCTACAGATGCAAATATCTACAATGCAGGCGATGAAGATAAGTTTTTAACCAATTATTACACAGATAAGGGAGACACCTTAGGTGATGCATCTCGTAATCCTTTAAAGGAAGCAAAACACTATATTGATGCATTAACGATTAATAAGCTTAGTGTTGTACCATATGCAGCAATAAAGGTAAATGCAGAAGCAGATGGTTTCTATGATATTAATATGGAAGCAGGTGCAAATACAGGAGCAAAATCATCACAGATTGCACTCCTCGTTGATGGAAAAGCTTTTGCGTTAAGTTTCCCATTAAAGAGTGAGACAACCTTGTCTGCGACTATATATTTGACCCAGGGTACACATATGTTGGTTTTCACAAGTCCAATGCCAGTGGATAGTGAAACAGCAGCGGCTGCAGGAGAATACGACAATTCTGCATACCCATGGTTTAATATGAATTCCTTTACCTTTAGTAAAGGCCTCACATTTGTTGAAAAACCATCGGTAGCGGAAATTGATTTCGCAGAAGTATTAGGTGAAGTGGATGGTGTAATTAATGCTGGTGACGAAACAATCGTATTACCAAACCACTATACGGATGGCGGCGATACCTTAGGTAGTGCAGATGCAAATGAATTAAAGAATAATCGAGTTTCTGTAGAAACCTTGTTATTAAAAGGTTTTGACAAGACTCCATTTGCTTCATTCAATGTGACGGCAAGTGAAAATGGAATCTATGATATTTATGCATTGGTTCAAACAGATGCAAAATTAACTTCAGGTCAGATTGTGGTTCTAGTTGATAGAACACAGATTGTAACAGTTCCAGTAGAAGCAGTAGGAGGCAATCAGATGCTTCATGCACAGATTCCACTTACAGAAGGAACTCATAACCTTATCTTTACTTCACCAATGCCAGCAACGGATGAAGAAGCACAGGCAATTCCAGACGGCGATAGCGACGGATGGGCAGGTATGAATGGTGCATATAGATGGATGAACTATATTCGTTTTGCCATTGACAAAGACCTCACTGTGAAAACCGGAATTTTGGATTCTAAAACAGAAGGTATTGAGTCAGAAAATTCTGTTCATATGGATTATACCGGTGGATATCAAGAAATCATATTCCCGGGTGCTTCAACAGGTAAGGTGCTCGGTGGTGATGATGTCATCAATCTAGTAAGTAAATTACCAGAAGATGCAGATTATTATGACTGGGGTCAGCTTTCTTACATTGAAATGGCAGTAGATGCCAATAAGGCTGGAAAATACGAATTTACATTCAATGTAATTGCAACACAGGTTGCACAGGCAACGGTGTTTGCAAGAACCAGAGCAGTAGACAATACACTTCCAAAAGTAGTTGTATATGCAAATGGTAAATTGTATGAAAAGACAATTTCATCTTGGGATGAATTTGAAAAAATTACAGTGGAAGTAGACTTGGTAAAAGGTGCTAATGTTGTACGTGTATTTACTGTAGCTGATGAAATCAAGGAAGGTGACAGAGTATTCTTCGATTATGTAGAGTACAATAGAACAGCGCTTGCAGATGTTATGGTAGAAGAAGTAAAAGAAAGTCAGACAATTGTAAATGCTGGTGATGAATCAAAGGTATTGTTTGGTCACTATACAGACAAGGGCGATACATTGGCTAGTGCTTCCCTTGGTGATTTGCAGTGGGACAAGCTCTCATTAGATGTTCTTACATATGACCATTTAAACCGCATTCCATATGCAGCAATTAAGGTAACGGCAGAAGAAAACGGCTATTATGATGTTGTTTTGACATTGAGTGCTTATAACGCTGATTTGAAATCTACACAAATTGGTTTGTTAGTAGATGCAAAACAAAAATATGTCCTTTCATTTGAAAAGACAAAATATCCAGAGATTCATGCATCCATTTATTTGACAAAGGGAACACATACGCTTGTATTTACCACCCCGATGCCAGCAGACAAAGAGACTGCGGCAGCAGCAGAGAAGTTTGACAAGCTGACATATCCATGGGTCGACATGTCAACCATTACCCTTAGCGAAGGATTAAAGGTAGCAGGTCGTCCAACAGTTGATGAGATTGAAACACCATTCTACAATCGCGTGGAAGCAGAAAACGGTGAATATGTACTTTACAACAACTATGAACCTGCACCAGAAGCGAGCAAAAATGCTTCGAATGGATATGTCATCGGTGGTCAGATGAGATGGATCTTTGAACAGACCTTTGAAGAACTGACTGCTTGGTTGGATGCAAAACATAATTCGTATATTGAATATGCGATAATGGCACCAGCAGATGGTGAATACAATATCAGACTTGGCTTCTTAGCAGGAGCAAAGGACGAGTCTGTAGCGAAACCTTATATTGCAGTTATCGTAAACGGTACCACACACAAGGTACAGTATAAAGAGAACTGGGGAAACATTCAGAAAGAAGAACTTACCATTACTCTGAAGGAAGGTTTAAATATTATTCGCTGTACAAGCTACACGATTGAACAGGAAGGCTATGAAGGTAAGGCATGGATTAATCATGATTTCCTTGATATCGACAAACGACTTATGGCTGTAAAACGCAGCTCTGTTAAAGTAGAAGCGGAAGACAGCGCATATTTCAACAAGTTTACAGTTCAAGATGGCGAAGACTATGAAAAGGCATCTGGTAAGGTGCTAGGTAAAGCGGACCGTAAATATATATCAGCACTTAAGATGACATTGGATCAGATTTCGCTTGAAAACATAAAACAGATTCCATATGCTTCCTTTACTGTGGAGGCACCAGCAAATGGTTACTATGCTATGAGTCTGGATATGGCGACAGACGGAAGATTGAAACGCGGTACGATTGGTGTGCTCGTAGATGGACAGATGAATGTCGTAAAATATGCCAGAACTGGTAAATCTACAGCAGATGGTAGAGCAGATATGCTCATCTATCTGACAAAGGGCGAACATGTACTTACATTTACGACTCCAATGCCAGCAGATAGTTCGGTAGAGTTTAATTATTCATATAATATGGCAAACTTTGATAGCCTTACCTTATATGATGGTTTGAAACTTGCAAAAACACAGAAGGCGCCTACTACAGAGGCTGACTACATAAGACTTGAAGCAGAAGAACATGTGATGTTCAACTTGAACAGTAACAATGGCAACGCGGCAGGAAATGCATATTACAAGGTATCACAGTCAGTAGCAGAAATGTATAGAGATGGTATCGATGGTACAAGAACACCATATGTGGAATTTACCATTCGAGCAAATGAAGCAGGTACATATACACTGTATACGGGTGTTGCCTATGGTATGACTCAAGGCTGTACCAAGGATGAAATTGAAGCTGCCTTTGTAGTAGATACAAATGGCAAGCTCCAGACAAAGACAGTACAGGTTACTAAGAATAGTACATGGAGTATTGTTCCTGTTACAGTCAATCTGGAAAAGGGTACGAATAAGGTACGCATGACACATTTGGGTAGTGATAGCCAGTGTGGTGGTACAACCTGGATCGATTTTGATTATATTGAGATGTCAGAATCTACAGCAGCAAAACTGAACTTTGCGAAGACAGGTATTACCTTAGAAGCAGAGGAAGGTGTATTCGTAGGATACAATACAGAGTCTGGTGAAGGCTATCATAATGGACAGTATATTGGTTCTGCAGACTATGGCTATGTAGATGAAAATGATGTAACATTTGAGAATCTCAAACCAGATGATTTGGATGAAATGCCTCATGTTACTTATAACTTTGAAGTAGAGAAGGCAGGCACATACACATTGTCTATTGGGTTTGCTTCAGGTCTGTATCATCATTTGACTGCAGAGATGGCAGAAGGAAGAACAGGTGGCTTTGCAGTTATCGTTAATGGTACTTCAAAGCAGCTAGTCGAGTTTGAGCTTACAACAGCTAATAGCCACTTAAGTCGTAATATTACAGTTGACCTGGTTGAAGGTGAAAATGAAATCACCGTAACCACAACTCTGGCAGACTATATTATTGCACATACACCAAGAGATGATGAAAAGTATCGTCTCATCTGGATTGACCATGATTATATGGTGCTATCAGAGGGCTTATCCAGAGGTAAAGAGCCTGAGAAATACGGCTTAGAAGATAGTGACTACAATCATGCACAGATTACATTGAAAACAGATGCAGGAGATAAAGATGATAATGTTGGAGATGACGCAACAAATAAACCGGGCGGATTCCTTGGTATGGTCGGCGACACAATCAAAGACGTTATTCAAAATATCTCAGAGAACATACCAGCTCCTGTTTTAGCAGGTATAGGTGTAGCAATTGCTGCAGCAGTTGGAGCTATCATTGTTTTCATTCGGAAGAAATTCAAGAAGACAAAAAATATAGAAGAGAGTTCTAAGTAAAAGCGTAAGGGATGGGCTATTGTCCCATCCCTCTTATGCATTTTAAAGGAGAGAGCTATGATGCAGACAATAAAAGGAAGCAATCCAATCGTAAAAGGGCATTATGCAGATCCAGAAGCGAGATACTACGAAGGAAAATACTGGATTTATGTAACACATTCTACCGCATTTCCAGAACAGAAAAATCTGACCGTATTTTCTTCGGACGACATGGTAAATTGGGAATGCCATGAAAATATTATCCAGATGGAGGATTTTCCTTGGGTTTGGGGGGCAGTTTGGGCTCCAACGATTATTGAGAAAAATGAAAAGTATTATTTAATCTTTGCTACCAATGATATTCACAGTGATGAGGATCCAGGCGGGCTGGAAATTGCAGTTTCGGATTCGCCAGCAGGACCATTCCGAGGATATCTTGGACACCCTTTAATTGGGGATATATACAACAATGCACAGCCGATTGATGCACATTTGTTTGAAGACACAGATGGAACCATTTATTTATATTATGGTGGCTGGGGACATTGCATTGTTGCAGTTATGAATGAGACTATGGATGGATTTTTACCACTTCCAAATGGTGAGATGCGTATGGAAATCACGCCAGAGGATTATGTGGAAGGTCCATGTATGATAAAGAGAGAAGGCAAATACTACTTCTTGTGGTCATCAGGCAAATGGAACAAAGGGGATTATCATGTTAATTATGGTGTGTCAGATACACCATTTGGACCATTTGTAAAAGAGAAAGTGATTTTGGAAACAGATGAATCAATTGCAAATTCACCGGGCCACAATAGTTATATTTATTTGCCGGAGATGGATGAATACTATATGGTATATCATCGCAGACCAATGCATGATAAGACAAGGGACGGAAGAGAATTGTGCATTGATAGGCTATATGTACAAGCGGATGGCATCAAACCGGTTGAAATGACCTAAAAACGCTCTTGAAGGAGGCGTGAAATGAAATCAAATAGAAAAAGTAGAAAAGAAATTGCAAAAAGATGGATAGCTTCTATTCTGGTATTGGTAATGATGCTGTCAGTAGGATTTCCTTCTGTAAAAACGATTGCAGCGGCAACGGAAGAGGTACCTCGTCCGGTAAGAGCAGAGGCAGATACAGCTTATCGTGGATGGATATCGGTAGCAGAGGAGGACATCGTTGCTGAGGCAATACTGGAATCTTTAGGTGCTGAGATCAGTATCAAAGAAGAAAAAATCTTTGACATCTCTGTTCCAAAGGCAGGAGATTATGCAATCTTGCTGACATATGCGATGAAAGAAGCCGCTGTTTTGGACAGTACAGTAACGGTAAATCAGCTATCTGCAGATGGTAGTATTGTACAGTCTGCAAGAACGGAAGTATATAGTCTTTGGCAGGATGAAACAAAGGACTATGCTTTGGACCGATATGGAAATGAAGTGTCACCTTCGCAGCTTACTTTAAATGAAGACGTGACAGATTATGTTCGTGAATACTCTTCTGTAAATGGAGCGGCAGTAGCTTTTCATTTTGAGGAAGGTGCACAGAAGATATCTATTTTAGCCAATGATGCGGATATTGTAATAAAGAATATCAGACTGGTGAATCTCCCGATGCTATTGAATTATGAGACATATCAGTCAATGTATAGCGGTTCAGATTATACTGGCGCTCCTATAGTAATTGAAGGAGAGGACTATGCTGTAAAAAATGATTCCGCAATTCGTAGTAAGGCAGGTTCGAATGCTGCTGTTACGCCATACCATCCATATTACAAATGGATGGCAACAGTAGATGGAAATTCATGGAAAACAGTCGGACAGAGAGTGGTGTGGAATTTTGCTGTGCCAGAAGATGGCTGGTACAATATCGCGTTCCATTATTCACAGAACTTTAAAGAAGGACAGGAATCGAGACGAACCATAGAGATTGACGGCCTGGTTCCATATCAGGAAATGCGAGAAATGGAATTTGCCTATACCGGTTCTAAATATGATTATAAATATACGGACGGAAAAGTATATTTGACAGCAGGCGAGCACACGCTGGGTATGTATATTGAAATGCCCCAGATGCAGCCAATGATTGAGCAGGTAGAGCGTATCATGGACGACTTACAGGATATCGGTCTTAGTCTGCAGCAGGTTGCAGGTAGTGATGCAGATGCAACCAGAACATGGGAAATCGAAAAGTATATTCCAGGTGTTACAGAGCGTCTTACCAATATTCAATTGGAATTAGAAGAGTTATATAGCTATATGGAAGAGCAGTATGGGGATGAACCGGCCAGCAGCCAGAATCTGAAGCTGGCAGCAGATATTTTGGCTCAGGTATTAAAGGAACCAGAAAAGCTGCCAACCCGTACGGAAGATATCAATGTAGGCTCCAGTTCAGCGACCAGCTATTTAGCAGAACTCATTAATGGCTGGAAGAATCAGGGGCTTTCGATTGACAATATTTATTTTGTTGGAGAGGATGCAAAGCTTCCAAATCCAAATGGCGATTTCTTTACCAATCTGGTAAACGGAATCAAGAAATTTTTCCACTCTTTATTCTCGAAGGATAGTGGATATACCACGGCTGCGTCAGATGATGATCAGGTACTTACCGTTTGGATTAATCGTTCGGTACAGTATGTAGAAATGATTCAGACGCTTTGTGATTCCAGATATGAAGGATATACCGATGAAAATGGAAACAAAATCACCATTCAGTTTTCGGTTATGCCAGATGAAGGAAAATTGCTTTTGGCAAATGCTTCTAATACAGGACCAGATGTTGCTTTGGGTGTATCAGGAGACAAGCCTTATCAGTTGGCACTTCGAGGAGCAATTTATCCATTAACGGAGTTCGAGGACTTCGATGAATATGTAGAAGGCAAGTTCTTAGATGAGGCGTATGAGCCATTTATATATGATGACGAAATATATGCAATGCCTGAAACACAGCAGTTCTATGTGCTCATGTATCGTACGGATATTATGGAACGATTGGGATTAGAGATTCCAAAAACATGGGATGATGTGGCAAATATGATGCCTACTTTGCGTCGCAATGGTATGAACTTCTATATGCCTCTTTCTTCTCAGACAGGTACGAAGAGCGTAGAAAATATTGCGATTTTCTTCTGGCAGTCAGCGGCTGCTAAGGGAGAAGATCCAACCCATAGTCTGTATTCGGAAGATGGACTTGCAACGACTTTAAATAACGAAACGAATATTGAAGCATTCCAGACACTGACAGATTTGTATCTGCTCTATGGTTTGCAGAATAATATGCCAAGTTTCTATAACAATTTCAGATATGGAGTTTCTCCTATCGGAATTGGTAGCTTCTCCAATTATGTACAGATGCTCTATGCGGCACCAGAAATCGCCGATGACTGGGCCGTGGCACCTGTACCTGGCTTTGAAGCAGCGGATGGTACGATTTACAACCAGATGACTACCATTGGAAGCTCTGCAATTATCATGGAGGACAGTGATAAAAAAGAAGCTGCATGGGATTTCATCAAATGGTGGCTTTCCGATGAGACACAGGCGGAATTTGCACAGACCTTACAGTCAAAATACGGTTCTTCATATATTTGGAATAGTGCCAATGTAAATGCTTTCGCAGAGCTGGCAATTCCAGAGGAAGACAGAGCGGTAATTTTGGAACAGTGGAAGCATACAGAAAACATTCGTCATACACCAGCTTCCTACATGCTGGAGCGTTCACTTAGTGACGCATGGTACGATGTAGTAAATGGACATATTCCAGTGCGTAGAGCACTTAATACGGCTGCTGTCAACACACAGCAGGAGCTCACAATCAAATTGCAGGAATTTGATTATATCAATGAGTCAGGCGAAGTGATACAGGAATACAGTATGAAGTCCATTGAAGAAATTTTTGAACTATTACAGAACAATTAGAGGAAAGGAAGGTAAATTATGAGCGCAAAAGTTTTTGCTGCAAAAACGATGAATAAGCAAAAAGCTGGAAACTTCTTTACCAGATATTCCCACTGGATTTTACTTTCTCCTTTTTTGCTATTGTTTTTGACTTTGATTATTTTACCAATTATATGTGCAATCGGTCTTTCCTTTACAGACTTTAATGGAATGGAAACACCAGATATCACATGGTTGGACAATTATATCCGTATCCTTTCCAAGGATTCGGTATTTATGCAGAAGATTCTGCCGAACACCATCATCTATGCGGTATTGGTAGGACCGGGCGGATTTATATTGGCATTTATCATGGCGTGGCTTTTATCCCAGCTGGATGACCTTCCACGTACCATTTTGGCAGTTGTTCTCTATCTGCCATCCATGACTGCCGGTGTAACAGTTTCTACCGTTTGGGCAGTTATTTTCTCTGGTGACAGAACCGGTTATTTAAACAGCTTATTACTAAGACTGAATCTGATTCAGTCACCAATTACATGGCTTCAAAATGAAGATACTTTGATGCCGATTATGATTATCGTAGCATTGTGGTCCAGTATGGGTATCGGTTTCTTATCGATTCTGTCTGGTATCATGAATGTAAACAAGGAGCTTTACGAAGCGGCACGTCTGGATGGCGTAAAGAATCGTGTACAGGAAGCCTTGTATGTAACGGTTCCATCCATTCGTCCACAGCTTTTGTTTGGTGCGGTTATGGCAGTAGTAAATGCATTTAATTCCGCTGGATTAGGTGTACAGCTATCTGGCTCCAATCCAACACCAGGATATGCTGGCTCTATTATTGTAAACCACATTGATGACTTCGGTTTTATTCGATATGAAATGGGCTATGCAGCAGCACTTTCTGTTGTACTTTTGCTTATCATATCTCTTGCAAGTAAAATCGCATACAAGTTGTTTGGTGATGACTAAAGGAAAGGGGGAGAAGGATGAGTTCTTTGAAAAGACAACAAAAAAGAAAATTAAAGAAACTGCGAATGAAGCGTTCGCAATGGCCTGTCTACCTCATGTTATCACCAATGGTGCTGATGTCGGTATTGCCAATTTTGTATATCGTTTTTACGGCGTTTAAACCAATAGGCGAATTGTTTGCCTATCCACCAAAATTCATTACACTGCGTCCTACATTGGACAACTTTAAGAAGCTGTTTGAGGCATCAGAGGATACCATATTTCCTTTGTCCATGTATTTGTTTAACAGTATTGTTTCGACAGTTGCAGTAGTTTTTATTGGTTTGGCAATTGCAGTAGCAGCGGCATATGTGCTTTCGAAAAAGCGTTTTCATGGTCGTGAAATTATTTTCAAAATGAATACCTTATCCATGATGTTTGTTGCCACTGCGGTAAGTATTCCAAGGTATTTGATCATTAAGGAAGTAGGATTGATTGACAGCTTTTGGGCGAATATTATTCCGATGCTGGCTACACCAGTAGGAGTATTTTTGTTGAAGCAGTTTGTAGATCAGCTTCCAGATGCGCTGATTGAAGCCGCAAGGATTGACGGGGCCAACGATTACCAGATTATATGGAAAATCGTTCTTCCACTTGTAAAACCTGCTTTAGCAACAGTTGCAATCCTCTTATTCCAGAGTTCATGGAACAGTATGGAAGCATCCAAGATGTTTATCAATACAGAATCCTTAAAGACTTTTGCATTTTATATGAACACCCTGTCTAATTCAGGAAACGGAGTTGCAGGGGTAGGTATTTCTGCGGCGGCTTCGCTGCTTATGTTCCTGCCAAATGTGGTTCTGTTTGTAATGATGCAGTCTAAGGTAATGAACACGATGGCACATTCTGGAATGAAATAACCTGAAAGGAGAAGAGAGTATGAAAAAGTGTAAAGTATTGCTGACACTTTTACTTACTGCTTGCATCATTTTGCTGACACCAGCAACTGTAGCAGCAGAAAGTGCAGCAACATATACATATACGCCATCCGTTAATGGGGCATGGGTTCGTACGCAGGATGCCTATCAGGTTACCGAGGTGATTTTACAGGAGATTACGTTAACTCAGCCACAGGATATGCTGGTAAAGGACAGTATTTTATATATTGCAGATTCCGGCAGCGGAAAAGTGGTTTTATACAATTTGGAAACTGAAGCGGTTACGGAATGGGGCGTTGGTGATTTGTCATCTCCGGTAGGCCTGTTTCTGACCGATGACAATCAGCTTTATGTAGCAGATAATACTGCTGGTGAGGTTGTAGTATTTAATGAAAATGGTGAAGTAACAAAACGTTATGGAAGACCAACCACCGCAACCTTTGGTTCGGATGCGACCTATCGTCCATCCAAACTGGTGGTAAATGAAAGTGGAACCATTTATGTCGTATCCGAAGGTTCCTATGATGGTATGATTCAGCTGGATGAGAATGGAGAGTTTCTGGGATATTTTGGATACAATAACAATCCGTTGACAGCTTGGGATTATATCGCAGACTATTTCTTCACAGATGAAATGAAGGCACAGCTTACCAATCGTGTACCTTATTCCTTCAAAAATGCAGCTATCGATGAAAAAGGGATGATTTATACCGTAACACAGTCTGCAGAAGGAAATGCGCTGAAAAAGCATGATGTGGCAGGTCATAATCTGCTGGATGATGAAATGGTAGATGAGGTGGATTTTGTAGATGTATGCATTGGTTCCGGTAAACGTATTTATACGGTAACTGGGACAGGACTTTTGTTTGAATACGATGCAAATGGAGAGATGCTGTTTACCTTTGGCGGAAGAGCGATCGCAGAAGAACGAAATGGTGTATTCACTACCGTATCGGCTATCACATGTGATGAAAATGGTCATTTATATGTACTGGATGCAGAGCGTGGTCTGGTACATATTATGAAGGCTACGGATTATGCAAAGAATTATCATGATGCCATTGACCTATATAATTTAGGAGATTATGAAGGTAGTGCTCAGCTTTGGAAGCATATCAAAGCAGTAGGCGGAACCAGCTATTATGCAGAAAATTATTTAGGACAATGCCTGTTTGAACAGGGTGATTATAAAGGTGCTGCAAACCATTATAAGCAGGCAGGAAATATCGATGGTTATTCGGATGCATACTGGCAGATACGAAATGACGATATTGCAGCAGTCTTTCCATTTATTATGATAGCCATTCTTATTTATTTGGCAGCAAGCTTTCTCATCAAGCGTTTTTATAAGCCAGTGGAGAAAGAAACGAAACCAAATATTTGGAAAGAGGATATCCAGATGCTTTTCAAAATACTAAAGCATCCAATTGATACATTCTACGAAATCAGACGTGAGAATAAAGGGCATATGGGAACTGCATTTGCCTTGTATGTTGTAGAATACATATTGTTTTTGGCATACTTTTTAGGCTCAGGATTTGTATTGATTGGAAACTCTAATCAATATGCGTCAGTAATATTCCTGACATGTATTTTCTGGGCACCAGTTATGCTTTTTGTAGTAAGTAACTTCTTAGTATGTGAGGTCGGAGAAGGAAAGGCTCGTTTTAGAGATGTGTTTATTTCTACGGCATATGTGTTGGCACCATACACGGTGTTTATGCCATTTGTAATTTTGATTTCACATATTATAACAGGTAATGAATTAGCATTGCTTGAGTTAGGAATTATCGCAATTCTAGGATGGGTAGTGATTAATCTTTTGATTGCTACAAAAGAAATTCATGTATTTGAAATGGGAGAAGCCATTGTACATCTTTTGATTACGGCATTTTTGATGGCAGTAATCGTATTGGCAGTTTCCTTAATATTTATGTTGTGCGAAGAAATGATTGATATGATCATTTCTGTGATAAAGGAGGTGTACTATCGTGTCTTCTTATCTTAAAAAAATAGCTCCTTTGGCAATGGCGGGCGTGATGCTTTTTACCACGGCATGTGGAACAAACTTAACAGATGATTATGAGATTAGCGAGGCCTTGCTGGGAAATGTGGACATGGAACAGCTTTCCTCCAATCGTTTTACACAGTTAGAGCCAGAGGGAACGAAGCCACTTCCGGAATACAAATTAGATGGTTATACGCTAGTAGCAGAAAATGACAAGCTAGCACTTTTTGTGAAGGAAGAAATAGCCAGTATTCGAGTACTGAATAAGGAAAGTGGATATGTATGGGGTGCTTTGGAAAACGAAGATCCTGAAAACCTGAATAATACATGGAGCTCCTTTGCACAGTCAGTAGTGAGTATTTCTTACATGGATGAGACCGGTGCTATCAAGCAAATCGGTGCAGGGAATAAGAATGCAGATTGTGAGTTTGATTATTTTGACAATGGATTTGTCTGTGAGGTGGATTTTGGCAGAAAAGTAGATATCAGTTTAGAGGCAAAGGTTACCTTAGATGAGGATCACATTACTTTTTCTGTAGACGATAACACCATTGTGGAGGATGGAGACAATTTCATTGCATCCATTTATTTCCTGCCATTTTTAGGAAGTACACAGGAAGACCAGGCAGATGGATACCTATTCGTTCCAGATGGAAGCGGAGCACTTCTACGCTATCAGAATGCGGCAAAATATTTAAAAAACTATTCTGGCCGCGTATACGGTGTTGACTATGCAATTGATACCTTAAATGAGTTAAATGACTTAGCTTCGAATCGTCCAGTAGAGTTCTTAAAATCAGAGAACACAGTTACCATGCCAGTATATGGCTTGACACTTGGTGTAGATGATGAAGCCGTGTTCGGACGAGTAACAAATGGCGATTCCTATGCTTATATAAATGCTTCTCCTGCGGGACTTACCGTTCCGTACAACTGGGTTTCTGCATCATTTTTATACAGACAGGTTTATTCGCAGCCTATCTCAAAGAATGGAGCAGGTGTGCCGGTTGTGCAAAAGGAAGCAAATACAGTGAATCCGTCATTGGAAGTATACTTTCTTGCGAATGAGGATGCGAATTATAGCGGCATGGCAAGACGGTATGCAGATATTTTGACAAAAGAGGGTGTGTTAGAGAACAACCTTCTTTCGAATGCTCCACAGGTCGCTTTGGATTATGTGGCTGCAGATGTAGAGAAAGGATTATTAATCAACTCTACAAAAGAAATTACAAGCCTAAGCTATATCTCGGAAGCCATGAAGGGATTAGAGGAAGCAGGAATCGAAAACATTGCACTTACCATAAAGGGCTGGCAGGCTGGAGGCTTAAGTGGATATAAAAAGTCAGAAACTTACAAGGAGACAGAGCTTGGCAGCTTTCAGGAACTTGCTGATGTGCAGAAGCTTTTAGCAGAAAAGAATGGTTCGGTTTTCCTTTACAGTGACCCACTTCGAGCAACTGAGATTCAGATTAATAGTCGACAGGATGCAGGAATTACACTCTCACAAAGTACGATTAAAAAGACTGCCGTAGAAAAGGACGCATTCCTGGAAGATATTTGGTATTTAAAGACAGAGCTGGGGATGGAATACCTTCAAAAACAGTTGGAAGTAGTGGAAGACTACGGACTTCAGATGGCAATTGATGGTGGAAATCTTCTGTATGGAGAGTATTTATCAGGCAGCTTTGTATCGCGAGAGGATATAAAGACGAGACTTAGCGAGATTTATGGCGAAATAGCGACAGAGGAAGGTTTGACATTGTTTAATCCAAACCAGTACCTGCTCAAATATACGAGCGTATATCGTAATACACCTGTATCCGGAAGTCAGGATCTCTATGAAACCGACTCGGTACCATTTTTACAGCTGGTACTCTCTGGCAATATGACACTGATAGCACCATATGCAAACGATGGTTTTTATTCTAAAATTGATTTGCTAAAGAGTATTGAATATAATGTATATCCTTCTTATCTTTTAACAGAGGTAGATAATGTAGAGCTGGTAGATACCACGCTTTGCAATGAAAGCTCTACAAAATATACAAACTGGAAAGCTACCATTGAGGCATCTTATCATTTTGTAAGTGATGTATTAGAGCAGGTGGAAGGGCAGAAGATGCTAAAGCATGAACGCATCAACGAGAGTGTTTTTGCAGTAACATATGAAAATGGCATCATTTATGTAAATTATGGTGCGTCAGATTATGATTTGGGTAATGGAACTGTAATTCAGGCAGAAAATGCTTTATATGTGCCATCCGCTACAACAGAGTAAGGAGGGGAATAGAACATGAAAAATAGAAAACTCTCATTAAAAAGTAAAGATGCTCTGTTGGGTGGCGCGTTCATGATGCCGTGGCTCCTTGGACTTTTGATTTTTACCATGTTTCCACTTATTTATTCGATTTGGCTTAGCTTGTGTCAGGTTGAATTTAGTGCAGATGGTATTCTCACATCCTTTGTGGGAATTCAGTGGTACAAAGAGGCACTTACAGCAGATGCAAATTTTGTTAAGGATATGACCAGTACTTTGCAGTCTATCGTGTTTTCTACTCCAATGATACTGGTTTTTTCGGTAATTTTAGCATTGCTTTTGAACAGACCATTACGAGGTCGTGCATTTTTCCGCGCATTGTATTTCTTCCCTGTTATTATTATCAGTGGACCGGTTATGTCAAAGCTTATGAGCAATCAGGCATTTACAATTATTAATCCGGAACAGTTTGCGGTTTATCAGGTGTTGGAAAATCTTCCGGGTTTGATTTCCGTACCTCTTTGCTATATCTTTGATAATATCGTAATTATTTTGTGGTATTCGGGGGTACAGACGCTGATTATTCTGGCTGGATTACAGAAGATTGGAGATCCAATATATGAAGCAGCGTCAATCGATGGAGCTACCGCATGGCAGAAATTCTGGAAAATCACATTGCCACATTTAAGACCGATGATTTTGGTTTCGGCGGCTTATACCGTAGTGGATTTGTCTGGAAAAACCACAACGGCAATGCATACTTTGATTGAAAAGAATATGATGAATATTGAAAAACCATATTCTTATTCAGCAGCACTTTCGTGGTTATATACGATTGTAGTATTATTGATTTTAGGAATTATTTTCCTTATTTTGAAGGAAAGGAGGGAACCAAAACATGTTTAAGAAAAATAACAAAGAAAATATAAAGGTACATGCAAAGGCATTTGGTGTAGATGCAATCGTATATTTTCTGTTGATTTGTATCGGATTTGTATTTTTATATCCTTTGCTTTACATGGTGGTAACCTCTCTTATGTGTACGGAAGATTTGATCAATCCTACGATTTCCTGGGTGCCAACCAGAATCGATTTGTCAAACTTTGAAATGGTCTGGTCCGTACTCGACTATCCAACCAGTTTGGGAGTAAGTGTGGGATTTTCCGTGGCATGTGCAGTGCTTCAGACAATATCCTGTGCACTTATGGGATATGCGATGTCACGATTCCATATACCATTTAAGATGCTTTGGATGGCACTTCTTATATTTATTTTTATAATTCCTGCGGATGTAGTAACCATTCCAAGATACATATTGTTTAATGAATTAAAACTGATTGGTTCGCCTCTTGCAATGGTGCTTCCAGCAGCTTTAGGACAAGGGTTGAAGAGTTCCATCTTTGTATTGATATTTATGCAGGCGTTTAACGCCGTTCCAAAATCTTATGACGAAGCGGCTCAGTTGGATGGAGCCGGTAGATTAAAGGTATTCTTCATCGTTGCATTGCCGATGGCAATTCCTTCTATCGTACTTTGCTTATTATTCTCATTGGTATGGTACTGGAACGAAACAGCACAGGTAGCGATGTTAATTGGCGGAGATTTTCAGACCTTACCATTACAGCTGGATGCGTTCAATTCCTTATTTGGAGCGTCCTTCTCTACAGATTTTGGAGATACGGCAAATCGTTTGAACGAACGTTATCAGTTTGCAGCGACACTTCTTACTATTGTGCCACTTATTTTATTCTATCTGGTAATGCAGAAGCAATTTGTAAAAGGTATTGAATCTGCTGGTATCACAGGTGAATAAGGCTGAATTTTGAAGGGAGAAAAGCACATGGCAAATACAATAAAACTAGAAAATAAAGGTCATACCCTGGTGATTGCGCATCGAGGAATGAGTGGGATCGAACCAGAAAATACGAATGCAGCATTTATTGCAGCGGGAAACCGTACCCTGTATGGAATTGAATCTGATGTGCATAAAACAGCGGATGGCAAGTATGTGATGATGCACGATGCCAATACACTTCGTATGTCTGGGGACGACATCGAAATCGGCAAGGCTACATATGAAACTCTTCGTAATATTCGTTTGAAGGAAAAGAATGGAAAAAGGGGCAGAACAGACCTTCGAATCCCTTCTTTAGAAGAATATCTGGGTATTTGTAAATATTATGAAAAACAGGCGATTCTGGAGTTAAAGGATGATTTTACCGCAGAGGATGTAGATGAAATCTGTTGCATTGTGGAGGATATGGAATATATGGAACATACCATGTTTATATCCTTTAAAATAAATAACTTACTATTATTAAAGGCTCGTTGTCCAAAGCAGCCAGCACAATATTTAGTAGAACAGCCTATTGATGATGCTTTTATTCAGGAAATGGCAGATAAAAATATAGGTATCGATGCTCGTCAGGACTTGTTTACCGAAGAAATCATGCAGAAATGTCGTGCGAAGGGTGTAGAGACTAATGCATGGACTGTAAATAAGCCAGAGGATGCAAGAAAACTTATGGATTGGGGTATTGATTACATTACAACCAATATTTTGGAGTAGTATGATGTAAAATGGGGCTGCATAGTTGGATGTAGCCCCTTCTTACCAAAGGAGATTATCATGAGTGATATGGGGAGCAAAGAATTAAGCTTTGTGGTATTTGCAGATTTGCACTATAAAAAGGGCATGTATGCAGTATGTGTGGACGATTTGAAAAAGATTATGAATCGTGCTTATGAAAATGAGGTGGATTTTGTAATCCATGCTGGGGATTTCAGCAATGATTATAAGGGGTCTCCAGAAATCGTAAAAGAATATATTGAAAATGAATACAATCTTTTAGTTTATGGAATCTATGGAAATCATGAACTGGAAAGTAAAGATAATACAATGGAAGTGGTTACGCCACTTCTTACAAATGATGTGAATGTCGTATGGGGTACTGAGGATGGTAGCCTGGGGGATGGTAGTATTGGCTATTACTATTTCGAAAAAAATGGATATCGTATCATCTGTACTGATACGAATTATTCCTATAACGAAGCATTACAGACCTGGGAGCACAATAAGACCGCTAGCTGGGGAGCGCCGGCAGGGAATATAGCACCACATAGTTTGGGGCCGGAGCAGATGGAATGGCTTGAGTCAGTACTGATGGATGCAGCGGAACAGGGAATTTCCTGTATCGTTGTCAGTCATGCAGGTTTTACTCAGACTTGGCAGCCTGCACCAGAAACCGGAATTGCACATATGTGGAATCCATCACCAGATATGGACAGAGTGCGTGAGATTTTTCAAAAGGTCAATGCGATTACAGCAAGAACAGTCATTTTGTGTATCAATGGACATTACCATACCAACCATATGGCGATGGAAGACGATATTCTGTTCTTTGATGTAAATACTGTGATCAATGGTTCGTGGATACCAAAAGAGGAGCAGCATTATACAGATGCACATACCTTTGTATTGGAAAAATACGATGCGAATGGTGATAGGACAGTAGCTGAGGAAGTACCGCTTAGCAAGCTGTGGCAGTCAGTGAATACACACTATTTTACAGAGCCACTGAGTGCGATTGTAAGTATTACAGTGGATGGAAGTATAGAAATCATGGGAAGCACGGCCGAGTGGCGTTATGGAGTGGAACCCAAAAATGATTTGGATGGCGTGATGCCAAAAATTTCGGATGGATGGTTTACATTATGATAAAAGAATATGTGTTAAAGAACTATAAGAAAATGCTACGCGAACCAGAAGGACAGCTTTCACATCCATTTCTGGTTCCAGGGAGCGTATACGCCAATCAATTATGGGATTGGGATTCATGGCTTACCAATGTGGCATTGCGCCAATTTGTAGAGGATGATATTCGTCCGTATGAACGAGGATGCGTACTTAACTTTTTGGAGCACATCGATGAAATGGGAAGAATTCCATTACAGATTACTTCTAATTCGATCTTGCCAGGCGGTCTTCATAATCCAGAAAAGAAATTGAATATGCACAAACCATGTCTTGCACAGCATGCGGCTTTTCTCATTAAGCAGGACGAAGGAGATGCGGAATGGATCAGACCTTATTTCGGGGATTTGTTAAGGTTTATGGATTGTTATAGAGCAAATTTTAGACATGAGAATGGACTGTATTTCTGGCATGATGACGCGGCAATTGGTGTAGATAATGACCCTTCTACCTTTTACCGTCCAGCAGACAGCTCAGGGTCCATTTATCTTAATTGCATGATGTATATGGAGCTGGAAGCAGTTTGCTATATTGGTAAGCGCTTGGATGTAGATGTTTCGGATTATAAAGCGGAACAAGAGAACTTAAAGAAGAGTGTTCAAGAGCATTGCTATGATGAAAAGGATGGAATGTATTACAGCGTAGATTTGAATTTACTTCCGATTACGGATAAATGGCATCAGGGAGCACCAAGACATTGGGACTGCCTGATACAGAGAATTGGTTGTTGGTCTGGCTTCTTAGCGTTGTGGAGTGGGATTGCAACACAGGAACAGGCGGAGAGAATGGTTAAAGAAAATCTCTTGGATGAAAAAGCATTTTGGGCTCCATTCGGCGTTCGAACCTTATCCAAATATGAGAAGATGTATGTGGTAAAGCCATCTGGAAATCCATCCTGCTGGCTGGGACCAATCTGGGGAGTCTCTAATTATATGGTATTTCGAGGCTTAATTCGATATGGTTTTTTTGATGAGGCGAAGGAACTGGCAGAAAAGACGGTTTTCTTGTTGGAGCAGGATTTACAGCAGACCGGAGAGCTACATGAGTATTATGATCCGGAAAGTGGAAAGCCGATGATTAACCCAGGATTCCAAAACTGGAATTTGTTAAGTTTAAATATGCTTGCATGGTTAAATAATGAGAAGGTTGTGGAGGAATTTTCATATGAGTAAAGAGTTTAATGAAGTCTGTCGTAAGGCGGGAAGTGAAGGTATCGTACTATTAAAAAACGACAATCAGGTGCTACCTTTGGCAAAGGGAACCAAGGTTTCTGTATTTGGCAGAATTCAGTCTAACTATATCAAAAGCGGAACAGGCTCTGGAGGCCTGGTAAATGTAAGTTATGTAGTAAATATTCCAGAGGGATTGCGTGCAGCAGGACTAGAATTAAATGAAGAATTAGTAAATATCTATCGTGATTGGGAAAAGGAGCATCCATTTGATGTCGGTGGTGGCTGGGCAAAAGAGCCATGGGCACAGGTAGAAATGCAACTGACAGATGATGTAGTTTCTATGGCGGCAAGGAATTCTGATGCAGCGATTGTGATTATTGGAAGAACCGCAGGTGAAGAAAAGGATAATTCCAATGTGGCAGAGAGCTATCTTCTGTCAGAAACAGAACGAGATATGCTATATAAGGTGACGAATCGCTTTGAAAAAGTGATCGTGATTTTAAATGTAGGAAATATTATCGATATGAAATGGGTGGAAGAATATAATCCTTCAGCCGTTTTATATGTATGGCAGGGAGGTCAGGAAGGTGGTAATTCTGTAGCTGATGTTATCATAGGAAATGTAACACCTTCTGGAAAACTGACAGATACCATAGCTTATGATGTAGCAGATTATCCATCCCATCCATACTTTGGGAACAAAGATAAAAACTTTTATAGTGAAGACATCTATGTGGGATATCGATATTTTTGTACCTTTGCAAGGGATAAGGTGTTGTATCCTTTTGGATATGGTTTATCTTATACAACATTTGGCTATAGTGATTGTAAAGTCGAACGGGTGGGTGACAAAGTAACTACATCTCTTACTGTGACAAATACAGGCATATTTGCTGGAAAAGATGTAGTACAGGTCTACTTACAAGCACCACAAGGTAAGCTCGGAAAACCTGAGCGTGTGTTAGCTACATATGCAAAGACCAGTCTTTTAGCTCCAGGAGAAAGTAAAAAGATAGACATGCAGTTTGATATGACTGCATTGGCATCTTTTGATGATTTAAATGAGACAGGTCATGAAAGTTGTTTTGTGTTAGAGCAGGGTGAATATGGTGTATGTATTAGTACAGATTGTATGAACGATGTGTATCGCGATACCTTTGTATTAGAGGAAGATATTGTAGTACAACAGTGTATCAAGGCAATGTGGCCTGTGGAAGATTTCGAAAAAATAAAACCGATTAAAGGTGGTGAAAATTATGAGATATCTTTCCGAAAAGTCGTTGGAGAACAAAATGATCTAAGAGCAAAGATAGATGCCAATGCACCAGTAGAAATCCCATATACTGGTGATAAGGGTATCAAGTTGATAGATGTAAAAGATGGGAAAGCGACGATGGAGGAATTCATTGCACAGTTTTCCGATGAAGATTTGGCAGTTATCGCTTTTGGTGAAGGAATGAATAGTCCAAAGGTAACTGGTGGTACAGGCTGTGCCTTTGGTGGCCTATCTGAGAGTTTGTTAGAAAAGGGCGTACCTATTGCATGTGGTACTGACGGTCCATCCGGACTTCGTATGGACTGTGGTGCAAAGGGTACCTCCATGCCAAATGGTACAATGCTGGCATGTACATGGAATGAGGAATTGCTAGAAGAGCTGTTTACCTGTGAAGGTAAAGAAATGAATGAAAACAATATAGATGTTCTTTTAGGACCTGGTATGAATATTCACCGACATCCATTGTGTGGCAGAAACTTTGAATATTTATCCGAAGATCCATTGATTTCAGGAAGACTGGCTTATGCTATGTGTAAGGGTATGGCAAACGCAGGTGCAAGTGGAACAATTAAGCATTTATGTGCAAATAATCAGGAAACCAATCGCCATAATTTGAACTCTGTAGTTTCAGAAAGAGCCTTACGAGAAATCTATCTAAAGCCATTTGAAATTGTGGTGCGTTTAGGAGATGCCTGCAAGGCTGTTATGACTTCATATAATCCAGTTAATGGAACTTGGACAGCAGGACATTATGATTTGACTACGACCATTCTTCGTGAGGAATGGGGATATACAGGTTTTGTTATGTCCGACTGGTGGTGTAGAACCAAGCGGGAAGAGTTTGATCGTTATCATGGCAAATTAAATCAGGGAGAGCGAGACTATATTCCTTGTGTAGAGGCGCAGAATGATATTTATATGTGTTGCAAAAATAGTGCAGATTTCAAGAATTTGAATGTGTACAGTTCTCTTGTATCTGGAAAAGTGGCACGTGGTTTTGCTCAGCGTAATGCAATGAATGTATGTAGATTCCTTATGCACTCCACAGCAATGGAACGTTATCTTGCCATGAGTGAGGAAGCTATTAAGGCTATGCTAGGTACATTTGAAAAAGGAGATTTGCTATTTGAAAGTAAAGAGATTTCCTTAGAACAGGAAGTGGTATATAGTTGCGAAAAAGATGGAACTTACATTTTGGGAGCGGATATTATTTCCACCGGATCACAGCTTTCACAGAATACGGCTATATTTTATGCAAATGGAGATTATATTACTTCCTTTACGGTAGCTGGTGCTAATGGACGTGTGACGGAAAATATAAAACGTATTACACTTGCAGCAGGTGAAAATTATATTACCGTGAAATATCCACAGGAAGCATTATCTATTGCAAAGGTGAGCATATTTGAAGAAAAATAAATGTTTTGAGAGGAAAAGTCACGATGAAAGATTTCAGAAAACTATTATCTCAGATGACCATAGAAGAGAAAATCGGTCAGCTAACACAATATAATGCCAACCTATTCATCCAGTCAGATGCAGACATTACAGGGCCAATGGCAGATTTGGGTCTTACAAAGAATGACTTGAAAAATGTGGGCAGTGTCTTAAATTTTAAAAATGCGAAAGAGGTTTATGAAATTCAAAAGAAGCATTTGGAGAAGGCCCCACATCAGATTCCAATGGTATTTATGATGGACGTTATTCATGGATATCGAACCATTTTTCCAATTCCTCTTGCACTGGGGTGCTCTTTTGATATGGATTTGGTAGAGGAATTAAGTCGTATGGCAGCGAAGGAGGCTGCTGCTGGTGGTATTCAAGTTACTTTTACTCCGATGGTGGATTATGTGCGTGATGCAAGATGGGGACGTGTAATGGAAACTTGTGGAGAGGATGTCTTATTAAATAGTAGAATGGGTGCTGCTCAAGTTAAAGCCTTTCAAAATGGAGATATTAAACAGCCAGACAGTGTGGCTACCTGCGTAAAGCATTTTGCGGCTTATGGTGGAGCAGAGGCTGGTAGAGACTATAATACTGTAGAAATTTCCGAGCATGCCTTAAGAGAATATTATTTGCCAGCTTATAAAGCATGTATTGATGCTGGTGTCGATATGCTGATGCCATCCTTTAATACTCTAAATGGAGTTCCTTCTATAGCAAATGAGTGGTTGATGCAGGATGTGTTAAGAAAAGAATGGGGATTTGATGGTGTTGTAATCAGTGATTACAATGCAGTCGGAGAACTTTTGCAGCATGGTGTTGCAGAGAATTTAAAGGATGCAGCGAAGCTGGCGTTTAAAAATGGATGTCATATCGAGATGTGCTCCAGTGGATATATTCAACATTTGAAAGAATTGATAGAAGAAAGCATTTTTACTCAAGCACAGCTCGATGAGGCGGTGCTTAAGGTGTTGCAATTTAAGGATAAATTAGGTCTTTTTGAAGATCCATATCATGGAATGATTCCAGAAAATGAGGAAGCTACATGCTTAACGGTAGAACATCGTGCATTAGCACGCAAGGGTGCAGCAGAATGTGCGGTATTGTTAAAGAATGATGGTATATTACCATTGTCGAAAGAAGTAAAGAAAGTAGCTTTGATTGGTCCGTTGGCAGATGAGCATGAAATTATAGGATTTTGGGCTTGCCGTGGAAGAAACGAAGAAAGTATTACAGTTGCAGAGGGGATCTGTAAGATGATTCCAGATGCAGAGATTATGGTGGTAAAAGGCTGTGGCAATCGCTTTGATGATTGTGATACATCTGGCTTCGCAGAGGCTGTGGAGGCAGCAAAACAAGCAGATGTAGTAATTCTTTGTCTTGGTGAACCACAGAAATATGCAGGAGAGGGCAATAGTCGTACGGATATTTGTTTGCCAGGAGTACAGACAGAGCTGGCTTTAGCAGTTGCAAAAGCCAATGAGAACACAGTGGCGGTTACTTTTAGTGGAAGACCATTAGCAATTCCAAAATTAGACGCAGCAATCCCTGCTATTTTACATATGTGGATGCCGGGAACTGAAGGCGGAAATGCGGTAGCAGATTTGCTTTTCGGAGATGTAAATCCAAGTGGTAAGTTATCTATGAGTTTTCCAAAGGCAGTAGGACAGTGTCCAATTTATTACAATCATATGAATACAGGCAGACCAAAGAGTCCAGCAAAAGAAAGCCGGCATGTAGGATACTGCTCTAATTATATTGATTGTGGAAACCTTCCATTGTATTCCTTTGGACATGGCCTTTCCTATAGTGAATTTGTTTATGAAGACCTTTGCTTATCCTCAGATGAGTTTCAGGCAGGGGAAAAGATAACAGTAAGTATTTCCGTTCGCAATAATAGCGATAGAGATGGTAAAGAAACGGTTATGTTATATATGCGTGATATGGTGGCTTCTAATGCGCGTCCAGTGCAACAGTTGATTGATTTCAAAAAGATAGAAATAAAAGCAGGCGAAATCCAAATAGTGACTTTTGAGGTGGATGAGACTATGCTTCGTTTTTGGAATAACCGCAATGAATGGGTATCAGAATCAGGTCTTTTCCAAATTTCAACCGGATATGCCGATCATTTGATTTTGACGAAAAACCTTTATTTAAAGTAGAATTTTCTTGAAAAACTAGATAAAAATGATTTAGGAGAGAAAAGAATGCGAGTTTATGAGAATCCACAAAAAACAAGTGAAAATAGAAAATGTCCTAGAAGCTATTATATTCCAGGCGGTATTTCAGAATATAGGCTTTTGAATGGTACATGGAGATTTGCTTATTTTAATCGTGATATTGATGTCCCAGAACAGATAGAAAAATGGGATATGATAGAGGTTCCATCCTGTTGGCAGATTTTAGGCTATGAGAATCCAAATTATACAAACACGAACTACCCATATCCAGTGGATCAGCCATATGTACCAGATGATAATCCATGTGGTGTATATGAGCGTGAGTTTGAAATCGAAAAGAAATGGGGCAAGCTTTACTTTGTTTTAGAAGGTGTGGCTTCCTGTGCATTTCTTTATATCAATGGAACTTATGTGGGATTTACCCAGGGAAGTCATTTGCAGGCCGAGTTTGACATAACAGACTATGTCAAAGAGGGAACAAATACGATTATGGTAAAGGTGCTGAAATGGTGCTGTGGAAGCTACTTAGAGGATCAGGACTTTTTTCGCTTTAATGGTATTTTCCGTGATTGTTATATTTTGCAAAGACCATGGGAGCATTTGGAAGATGTGGAGATTATTCCAAATGATAAGAGTATCGACATTAAGTTAGATAAACCAGCAGATATTCGAATTTATGATGGAGAAAAACTGTTAGTACAGGTGTTGGCAGAGCAGATAGCAAAGCAGGAAAATGAATTTTCCTATGTAGTAGAGAGTCCGCATTTGTGGAATGCCGAAAAGCCATATCTTTACTGCGTAGAATTAAAAAGAGCGGAAGAAGTGATAACTCAGAAGGTCGGACTACGCAAGGTGGAAATTTCTAAGGACTATGAGTTACTTGTAAACGGAGTATCAGTCAAACTTTTTGGGGTGAATCACCATGATACCAGCAAATTTAGAGGTTGGTGTCAGACGGATGAGGAGTTGCGTGCAGACCTTCTTTTGATGAAGGATTTAAACATAAATTGCGTGCGAACTTCCCATTATCCACCTACGCCAAAATTTATCGAGATGTGTGATGAAATAGGCTTATATGTTATTTGTGAAACCGATTTGGAAACACATGGTTTTATCCGCCGATATGCTAACTGTGGCTATAAATATGATGTGGAATCCAACGAATGGCCAGCGACTATGCGTGAGTGGAAAAGAGAATTCCTAGAGCGCATGCAGCGTATGGTAGAAAATTACAAGAACTATACGAGTATCATCATGTGGTCGACAGGGAATGAAAGTGGACATGGTAGTAATCATGTGGAGATGATTCGTTGGACAAAAGAACGAGATGCATCACGATTGATTCATTGTGAGGATGCTTCTCGTAAAAAACAGATTCATAATGCGGATGTGTATTCTCATATGTATCCAAGTTTGGAAGATGTGGAACGTTTTGCAAAGATGGATGATATGAATATGCCAGTCTTTCTTTGCGAATATTCTCATGCAATGGGAAATGGTCCTGGAGATGTCTATGATTATTGTGAGTTATTCGATAAATATCCAAAGCTTATCGGTGGTTGTATTTGGGAATGGGCAGACCATGTGGTTGTAGAAGATGGTGTATCGAAATATGGTGGCGATTTTGAGGGAGAATTGACTCATGATAATAATTTTTGCTGCGATGGTATGGTATTTGCGGATCGTAGCTTCAAAGCTGGTACTTATGAGGTAAAAGCAGCATATCAGCCAATTCGAACATCGTATTCAGATGGAGTGCTTTCGGTACGTAATCGTTTGGATTTTACCAATTTGAATGAATATACATTTACGTACTGGATTGAAGTGGATGGACAATGTATGGAAGAAAAGACGTTTATTCTCGATGTTGCGCCTCATACAGAAGTACAGGTGCCAATTGAATATAAAGAAACTGCATGTCAGTATGGAGTATATTTAAATACTAGACTAGAAAAAAATGGTAAGGAATACGCAATTACACAACATATGCTTCCAAAACTGGTATGTGAAAGTGGAACAGACGATGTAGTAGAGGTGGCTACTTTGACAGAGGATGTTTTTCATATATATGCATCTGGAGAACATTTCTCGTATGTATTTTCAAAACATTATGGAACCTTTACGAGTATTGTCATCGACGGAGAAGAACAGTTAGCAGAGAATATCAAGCTTTCGGCTTTTCGTGCACCAATTGATAATGATCGCCATATGAAGATGGCTTGGGCAAACTATAATAACTGGGAGAGTGAGAATCTCAATGTGATTTTCAACAAGGTATATGATTGTGAAATAAAAGATGGTGCAATCATTGTTAAAGGCGCTCTTGCGGCGGTTTCCAGAGTACCTATAATGAAGCATTTCATTACGATTAAGATATATGCAGATGGTAGAACTGATTTTTCATTGAAGGGACATGTGCGAAGTAACGCAAACTGGTTACCTAGACTTGGCTTTGAATGGACACTTCCAGCAGAAGCTTCTGCTTTTTCTTATTATGGGCATGGACCTATAGAAAGCTACTGTGATATGTGTCATTATGCTCCAGTCAGTATGTATGAAAGTACAGCAGAGCAGGAATATGTCCCATATGTAAAACCACAGGAGCATGGAAATCATAATGAGGTCAAACTGCTTCGTATTGGCAAGATGGAATTTACATCCGAAAAGACTTTTGAGTGCAATATATCGAAATATAGTGTTGATACGCTGTTTAAAGCGGCTCATACGGATGAACTTATTGAAGATGGCAGGGTTCATGTAAGAATTGATTATAAGATGTCAGGAATTGGTTCCCATTCCTGCGGTCCATCACTTTCAAAGAAATATCGACTAGAAGAAAAAGAAATCATATTTGATTTTTGTATGAAACCAGTACTTTTCTAGGAATTTATTAAAATAAGGGGAGGTTGATTATGGAAATAAAAGAGCTTCTTGAACACATAGAACAGGGAAAATTTGATAATAGACTTATTGATATTTATATAGATAGAGAGCGACTTGATTATCAAAGAGAACGTTATATCAAAGCTATCAAAAAATTTGAACAGCATTATGGTGCAGGAAATGTGCAGATATTTAGCGCACCTGGACGAAGCGAAATTGGAGGAAATCATACAGACCATCAGCAGGGAGAAGTATTAGCTGCTGCGATAAATCTGGATGCTATTGCTGTTGTAAGGAAACATAAAGAGGATGAGGTTTGTATTATTTCGGGGAATGCTAGAGAAAACAGAGTAGATTTGAAGGATTTATCTGTAAAAGAGAGTGAATATGGAACAACAAAAGCATTAATTAAGGGCGTGTTGGCAGGTTTTGTGGAGAGAGAATATTCTATTGGAGGATTTCAAGCATATATCACTAGTGATGTGTTAGTCGGTTCAGGGATGTCTTCTTCTGCAGCGTTTGAAACATTAATAGGAGTTATTTTGTCAGGTCTATACAATGACCTTTCTATAACAGATGTGGATATCGCAATTATTGGACAGTATGCAGAAAACAAATACTTTGGAAAACCATGTGGATTGATGGATCAAATGGCCTGTTCTGTAGGTAGCCTTGTACATATTGATTTTAAGAATCTCAAAGCTCCAGTGATTGAAAAAATATCTTTTGATATGGAGCAGTTTGGGTACAGTCTATGTATTACAGATACAAAGGGGTCTCATGCGGATTTAACAGACGAGTATGCAGCTGTTCCTGCGGAGATGAAACAGGTAGCGAATTATTTTGGGAAGGAAGTCTTAGTAGATGTGACAATGAAGGAGCTTTTATGTGAAATCATGAATATTCGTAAGAATTTGAGTGATCGTTGTGTGCTTCGAGCATTGCATTTTTTAAATGAGAATGAACGAGTAAAAAAAGAGGTTGAGGCATTGAAGAAAGAAGACATGAGTACCTTTCTTTCTTTGGTTACATCTTCTGGAAATTCTTCCTATAAGTATTTACAAAATGTATACACAAACAAAGATGTTGCACATCAGAATGTGTCTTTGGCATTAGCATTGAGTGAGATATTCTTAGATGGTAAAGGGGCATGTAGAGTACATGGTGGAGGATTTGCTGGTACAATTCAGACGTTTGTAAAAAATGAAGATGTAAATGTATACCAGAAGTATATGGATGATGTATTTGGTGCAGGCGCTTGCAATGTACTAAAAATCAGAAAATATGGAGGTATACAGATTGTTGTATAAAGGAATGCAAATGAGGTAGTTTAAAACATGAATGATTTTTTGTTAATGATGAAAGACTGGTCGTTTTTTAGTATTACGCTTCGATTGGTATTTTCTGTAGTAACCGGTTTTTTTATTGGGATTGATCGTGCGATGAAACGACGTGGTGCAGGGATTAAAACCCATGTTCTGGTTTGTTTAGGAGCATGTCTAGTGATGATTACAGGACAATTTATTGTATTAAATTATTCAGGAGATATGGATGTCAGTCGTTTGGGCGCACAGGTTATCAATGGTGTCGGTTTTCTAGGAGTAGGAACGATTATTGTAACTGGTCGTAATCAAGTTAGAGGATTGACAACTGCTGCTGGTTTATGGGCATGTGCTTGCATCGGATTAGCTATAGGAATTGGATTTGTGGATGGTGCTATAGTGGCTTTACTTCTTGCGATGTTTACATTTAAAGTACTGACACGGGTAGATTCTATCGTGCATCATTATGCAAAAATATTTGATTTGTACATTGAGTTTGATTCGAATCAAAGTATTTCTGAGTTTGTAAATGAAATGCACAAAAAGCAAATTAAAATTAGTAGTTTTGAACTTGGAAAATCTAAAATTCCTGGAGATGGCCCAAATGCATTAATTTGTATTGAACTAAAAGAACGAGGACAAAGGGACAAACTCATGCATGAGATACGAAGTATGGAATTTATAAGGTATATAGAGGAATATTAACAGGTATTTTTTTATTCCATTATACCTGCAGACATGATACAATAAAGTATAATGTTTTTGAAGGAGAGAAGATCATGTATTTCGTACCAGATGACACACAAATTTGTGGGTATTATGAATGTCAGGAATGTGGAGAACGTTTTCTTGATGTAAAAGTAGCACCAAGTATTGTATGTCCATATTGTGGAGAAGAAGTAGATATGGAACTAGGTCCAGATGAAGATATTCCAGAAATCAAGGAAGATGCGAAACTTCTTAAGGTAATCGAAGGGGAAGAAATTGAAAGAATGGATGGTTTGCTTAGCTTGGCTCGTACGGGCGGAGATTTTAACTGGATATAGATTACGATAGATGGGGGAAGTAATATGAAAGAAGATATCATCTATTTTTTAAGGGGGTAGAAATCCGAACGTTTTGTATTTGTTCTGTAGTTATTTTTTTCTTGCTGGTACCAATGGTAGATACACCGGAACATACGATTATGAATAAAGTTACTGGAATATTATTGTTTTTGTTGCCATTGACAGTATTTTTTGTTGAAATGAAGTATAGTGCTATGGCGGTATGTTCGATAGCAACATTTTCAGCAATTCAAGAAGGTTATTATATCAAAGAAGGACGAGAAATTGTTTAATATATATGAAGCAGGAAATCATTTATTAGTTTGTGCAGACTATATAGATCCAGTATTGCATAGCCACAGTGCAGCACATATTATGATTTCTTTAGAGAATGAAATAGAGGTAATTTTAGAAAAAGAAAAAATACACTGCAGAGGAATCCTAATCCCATCTGGTATGACACGTACAGCGAATACTGGTGAAAACAGGGTGTTAATATTTTTATTTGATAGTACGACCAATATTGCAAAACAGATAAATAAAATATCGGTATTAGATGATGAATTAGTAGATGGGGTGTTAAATGCATATCATATTTTTTTGAATGGTGATAAAGCGGCTTCGGACTATAGAAAAGTTGTAACAAGTGTTTATCAATGTGTAGATATGAGACAATTAGAGCAGGTGTGTATGGATGAAAGAGTAGAGGCTGCACTAAAATATGTGCGGTCAAATTTGTCGGAGCCACTTACATGTAGTGATGTTGCAAAGCATGTTTTCTTATCCGAAGGAAGATTTTCACATTTGTTCAAGGAACAAGCAGGAATGACTTTTGCTGCATATCTTATTTACCAGAGGGTTATGAAAACATATGTGGAAATAATCAATGGAAAATCCATAACTGAGGCAGCCATTGAAGCAGGATTTTCAAGTTCGACACATTTTGCCGAAACAAGCAAAAGGCTATTTGGGTTGTCTGCAAGTGTTATTAGAAAAGATTTGTTTTTCTATAAAATAGCGGAAATATGAAAGTAATCATCAGCGGTTTGGTGTTAAATTAATCGTAGATTAATGGAAAGGAACCGAAATGATGAAAAAAACAGTAATTGTATATGCTTCAAAGCACCATGGTAATACATTTAAATTAATAAAGGCTATTTCTGATAAATATGAGATAGCAATAATTGATGCTATGAAAGAAACTCATGTTGATCTACAGAAATATGACATAGTAGGATTTGCATCAGGAATAGACTTTGGAAAGTTCTATTTGGAGATTGAGAATTTTGCAAGAGAAAATTTACCTCTTCAAAAGGAAGTGTTTTTTCTATATACCTGCGCAATGGACCGAGAGGGATTTACGGATTCTATAAAAGAGATAGCTTTAGAAAAAGATGCCGTTATTTTAGGGGCATATGGATGTAGAGGATATAATACATACGGACCATGGAAATTAATTGGAGGGATGAATAAGAGTCATCCCACGGAAAATGAAATACAAGAATGTGTTAATTTTTATGAGAAACTACTCATATAGTTCTCGTGTCAAGTCTCGACTTGCCATATTTTACATGGCTTCCACCGAGAAAGAGTATTAGTTATTCCAAGGATAGCTATCCCTCTTTAGCGTGCCTCCCAGGCTGCTATTAATAATAAGTAGAGCTATCGCTCGACTAACAGTTGAGCAAACTTATGTTAAATATCAAATCTCCTGCTCAAACCGTAACGGTTAGGGCAGGAGATTTTTTTGTGGGCGAAAACGGCAGGAGTCCATGTGGGGCATGGAGTTGTGGAGAAAAAGCAATTGAGTTTTCAAGATAAACTTTATTTGGGACGAGGATGAAGTTGTTATGTAAGATGGTTGTGGTATAATTGAGAAAGACAAACTTGAATTTATATATCAATCGATAAAAGAGCGACTAAACAGCAAAATTGAATTTACAGAGGTAATTATAATGAAGAAAACAAACAAAAATACAAGTATACAAATGGTATTTGGAATGTGCATTTGTGGTTCTATTGGAACTTTTATAGGTGCATCACTTGGTAATTCAGCAATGGGAAGTTCAATGGGACTATTAGTTGGCATGGTAATAGGTTTTCTTATTGGAACTACGGAAGATAAGAAGGTCAATAATCAAATTAAAGAGAAAGGTTATACTATTAAAGATATAAAAAAGAATGAACAGAATGGAGAATTCATAATTACTATTGTGAATAGATTGGGCGAAAAAAATGTTGTTAATGTTCCCAAAGAACAGATGGAAGAAGAAAACTTTTCAAAGGATGATGTAGTTTATTTAGATGAAGATGGTATGTTAGAACAGGCATACGATAAAGAAGATTAATAACAAATTCCAATTTGTGTAACAGTTAGAAAAACTGGAATTTGGAGGTGAGTTTTAATGCAAGATATAATTGCAAAATTAACAGCAAAAGATGATAAATATGCTTGTGCCATTGCTGATAAAATCATATCCGAAAGTAATGATACTGATAAATGGTATGAATTTTTTGATGCGTTTGCGTCCCTGCTTAACCATCCAAAGTCATTAGTAAGAAATCGTGTGTTGTATATTCTTTCTGCTAATGCACAGTGGGACGATGAAAATCGTTTTGATGCAATAATATCAGATTATCTTTCCCATGTTACGGACGATAAGCCGATTACTGCGAGACAATGTATAAAGGCTCTTGCACAGGTGGGAGTGGCAAAGCCACAATATATTCCGAGAATATTATCATGTTTTCAAGAAGCCGATTTATCAAAGTATAAGGACAGTATGCGTCCGCTGATTGAACGAGATATGATGGAAACTAAAAAAGCATTGATAGAGCAACTTTGAAGTTGACAGAGAGGTGATTGCAATGAGAAAGCAAGCAATTTCATATATCGCAAGAGTTCTTGTACAAAAGATAATAGGTTTTTTATTATATATGATTGGTGCGGGATTTACACTAACCTATGCAGGAAGTATCTACTTTATTTATCTTTTGGTGGCAACTATTATTATTTCTTTGGTTTTGTTCAAATCAAATGAAGAAACTCTTGCACAAAGAGGCAAAACGGATACTGATTCACCGGTATGGGATAAAGTGCTTTTAACATTATTTTGGTTATTGAATTATTTTGTTGTTTATTGGTTTGCCGGAGTATCCGAAACGGAAGAGCATATCACTATGGTATATTGGTGCGGTATCATAATAACTCTTTTTGCAGCATGGTTTTCTACAAAAGCAACTTTAGAAAATACTTTTTTAGAATCCACAGCAAGAATACAAAGTGATAGAAAGCAAACGGTGTGTATGACAGGACCATATAGAATTGTGAGACACCCTGCATATAGTGGATTGATATTGAATTGCATTGGGCTGTGTATGATATTTCCTTACTGGAGTGTCTGGGTATGTATGGCGATTACCATTGTGACTATTGTTGTAAGAACTGTATTAGAAGATAAGATGCTTAAAGATGGTTTGGATGGATATCTTGAATATACAAATAAAACAAAATATAAATTGATTCCATTTATTTGGTAACAGAAAAGAAAATTTGAAGTTGTGGAGGAAATGCAAATGAGAAAAATATCAAAAGAGGTGGAAGCAATAATGCTTGAGCGATTTGGCAAGGATAGTATTATTGCCTTGGCAACTGCTAACGATAATATACCGTATGTTCGTAGTGTGGATGCGTTTTATGAAGATGGAGCTTTTTATGTTCTTACTCACGGGTTATCAGGTAAAATGAGGCAAATAGAACAAAATTCAACAGTTGCAATATCTGGCGAATGGTTTACCGCCCAAGGTAACGGTATCAATTTAGGCTATTTTGGAAAAGTAGAAAATTCGCATATTGCAAACAAAATGAAACAAGTATTCTCTGCATGGATTGATAACGGGCATAACAATTTTGATGACAAAAACACTTGCATCCTTTGTATAAAACTAACAAATGGTATTTTGTTTTCAAATGGTACTCGTTATGACGTAGACTTTACAGAATAGTGACAAATTCCAATATGTCTAACAGTTAGAGAAACTTGAATTCTCATTTCTGTTAATCCAGCCGAAAGGCTTGATTATAAATATTATATTTTAAGGAGATTGCTGTTTGAGAAAAAACAACACCTTGGAGATTGTAGCGTAACCGGGAGGTTATGAATAACAATCGAATCGTAACCTCCCAGCATTGCAGTCAACAATCATCAGGAGGAAAAATTAATGAATAAAAATGACTATATTATACGTTTAGAAAGAGAAGAAGAATACAGAGAAGTTGAAAATTTAGTAAGAGAAGCCTTTTGGAATGTGTATCGTCCGGGCTGCTTAGAACATTATGTGCTGAATCAATTAAGAAACGATGAGGCATTTGTACCTGAACTCGACTTTGTGATGGAGAGGGACGGACAGTTGATTGGGCAAAATATGTTCATGCGTGCAAACATCAAAGCAGATGATGGACGAGATATTCCTATTATGACAATGGGACCAATCTGCATTACACCAGAGTTGAAAAGACAGGGATTTGGAAAAAAATTGTTGGATTATTCTTTGAATAAAGCAGCGGAACTTGGTTGTGGAGCGTTGTGCTTTGAAGGTAATATCAACTTTTATGGAAAAAGTGGATTTACATTCGCAAGCGAGTTTGGTATTCGTTATCATGATTTACCTGAAGATGCAGATGCATCTTTCTTCCTTTGTAAGGAACTGATTCCGGGATATTTAAGTGGAGTGACGGGTGAGTATACACCACCGCAAGGATATTATGTGGATGAAGACGAAGCAGAAGAATTTGATAAAGGATTTTCTTATAAAGAGAAACTAAAACTTCCGGGACAACTTTTCTAATTAAACGAGTAAGAAGCAGTGTTTTCATGCGTGATACGAATCGTGTCACGTATGTGACACTGCGTTTCTTTATGCTTAGGGAGTCTTTTGCTACTTTGAAATTAGCCGATAGGCAAAACGAAAAGAGAAAGGACTACGAATAATGAAAGAAAAGGGAAAAAGATTTTTAGGTATAGGAAGTATACTCGTTGTAGGATTTGTTATCTGGACATTATTGATACAAAGGGTAGATGTGCAGCCTTTGGGAGTAAATGGGACTGATATAGGTTTTGCAACAATTAACTGCTGGTTTCATCAATTAACTGGTGTGCATATGGAAATTTATACTATCACAGACTGGTTAGGACTTGTTCCGATTTTTATTTGTATGATATTTGGTGGGATTGGTTGTGTTCAATTGATGAAAGGAAGAAGTTTGTTTAAAGTGGACTATGATATTATTCTTTTAGGGATATATTACGTTTTAGTAGTTTTTGGGTATCTGATTTTTGAAATGATACCAATCAATTACAGACCAATACTCATTGAAGGATTTATGGAGTCGTCTTATCCATCCTCAACTACACTTCTTGTACTTTGCGTAATGCCGACACTTATCGAACAAATAAATCGCAGGTCGAAAAATGAAATTGTTAAAAAGGTTATAAAAGCTTTGGTCATTTGTTTTTCTGCTTTTATGGTATTTGGCAGACTGATTTCCGGTGTGCATTGGTTGACGGATATTGTAGGTTCTATTATGCTCAGTATAGGATTGTTTTGTATTTATAAAGCAGCTGTCTTGTTGTGTTATAAAAGAGAAAATTAAGGAGGTTCTGCTATGGAATTTCATGAGAAACTTCAGGAATTAAGAAAAAGAAGAGGACTTACTCAGGAAGAGTTGGCAGAAGAATTATATGTGTCGAGAACTGCTATATCAAAGTGGGAGTCGGGAAGAGGATATCCAAGTATTGATTCATTAAAGGAAATATCAAATTATTTTTCGGTAACCATTGATGAGTTGTTATCGACGGACAAACTGCTTTCTATTGCAGAAAAGGAAAACAGAGCAAATCTAAGAGGAATGTGTGATTTATTATTTGGGTTATTGGATGTATTCGCAATTGTTTTAATTGTTTTACCGCTTTATCCAAATGTGGTGGATGGATTTGTCTATTCAGTAAATCTATTTGCATACATTCAGACTACATCATTGAACCGTTCATTGTACTGGATTATGATTGTTTTTCTTGTTGTGATCGGATTTATAAAATTGATACTGATAAAATTAGATATGCAAAGATATAATAAGGTGGCAACAAAGGTATCAATGTCGATTAGTACCTTATCAGTGTTATTATTTGCAATAACCAGAGAATCCTATGCAGTGGCTGTAGTATTTCTGCTATTAGTAATGAAAGGGATATTACTTTTAAAGTGTGCAAAGGTATAAGGACACGAAAATTTCAGTCTTGTGGAGAGATTGAAAGCGACAGAAGATTTGAATTTTATGTTGTGAAAAAGATGTCTATTAACTTAGATATCTTTTTTTTTGAAAAAACTATTGAAATTAATTTTTAATTCACTTAGGCTTATTATAGGACGTCCAAATAATATGATTTTTACTGCTTTACAGGAGGAAGTTTTGATGAAGAAAGTTTTAGATACTTATTCAAGTAAAAACGATATAAATATAAAACAGATTGTAGCCTATAAAGATAATATACTTGAAATTGAAGAGTATAAAGATGGTTTTAAAAAGGACGATACAATGAATGTAATGAGTGTCACAAAATCTGTAACAGCATTGCTGATAGGTATTGCCATTGACCAAGGTTTGATAAAAAGTGTAGACGACTTTGTGATGGACTATTACAAGGAAACTTACACTCCTAAAAGAGGAGAGCAAACTATATTTAAAGTTACAATTAAACATTTGCTTACAATGACAGCGCCCTATAAGGGAAAGAGCGAACCTTGGACAAAGGTTTGCACGTCGGAAGATTGGACATTGACAACATTGGATGTTTTGGGTGGTCGCAAAGGTATCACTAATGAATTCAGATATCACACTCTCGGTGTTCAAATCCTTTTGGGAATTATCAGAATTACAAGTGGTATGAATGTGCTTGATTTTGCTAACGAATATCTTTTTAAGCCTTTAGGGATTGTGGCAAGAAGCAATGCAGGTTGTGAGAGCAAAGATGACCAGTTTGAGTATTTAATGAACAGAAATGACCATGGAAAGGTTTGGTTTTTGGACCCGACAGGTATGCCAACCGCGGGTTGGGGATTATCTCTTTCTGCTTATGAAATGGCACAGATAGGATTGATGGTGCTTAATAATGGAGTATATAACAATGCCCGTATTGTAAGTGAGCATTGGATTGAAATGATGACAAAATCCTACATATCTACCGATGAGAAATTTGGAAATCAGGATTATGGTTTTTTATGGTGGCTCCCTCACAGAACAAGAGATGTAATTGCCGCTATAGGTGATGGTGGTAATATCATTTATGTTGATAGAAAAAATCAAATTGTAGTAGCCATAACTGCACATTTTAAGCCTATGGTTTTTGACAGAGTAGAATATATTGAAAAAAACATTGTTGAAGCATTAACAGAGAGATAATTTTCAGTTTGTCAGAGCGTCAAATTCCAATTTGTCGAATAGTTTACAACTTAAGAGTTGATAAAAAGCATTACAATGCATATTTTGCAGACTTAGCAACACAGGCTGCTATCAATAACAAGTAGTTGGCGCTTATCTATATGATTTAGTGTAAAGAATATAGTGAGTTGAAATTCAAAGGCTCCATATCAATCAGAAATGGTTGATATGGAGCCTTTATAGTCTAATCATTATTTTGGGGTGCAAATAGTTTTTGTCGATAAAGAATCACAAGAACCAGAACGGAAGTTATTAAGTCTGTGATTGGCTGGGCAAGGAGAATACCCTTAAATTTGAAGAAGAAGGTACCTATCATCAGGATTGGAATGAATAAGAGTCCCTGTCTGCTTAAAGTTGAAATTAAAGTGGCTTTTCCGTTGCCAGTAGCCTGAAATACACAGGTAGTTATTAGGATGATTGCACTACAAGCAATACCTAATAGCTGACAGCGTAATATGAGAGCACCATTTGTTATGATTTTACTGTCATTCATAAAAAAAGAAATGAGAGTCGGTGCAAATATTGCCATAATCGAAGCACATATGAGAGAGAGACTAATCTCAAAGGTATAAAGGAACTTTAAGATTTTTTTCAATCGTTCATAATTTTTTCGTCCATAATTGTATCCAATTAGTGGTAAAGAGGAAAAGGAACAGGATACCAAAAGCATGGTAGAAATCATTGTGCATCTTCCGGCGATGCTCCATGCTGCAATTACATCATTCCCAAAAGGAACGAGAGTGCGGTTGGTTATGGTCATTGCAAAGCTGTTCATTACATTGTTTAAAGCAGCAGGAATACCGACAGAAAATACATTTTTTATATCATTCGTGCTTAGTTTAAAATATTTGTAATGTATACTAATCCAACTTGTCTTTTTATAAAAGAACGCATAAGTAACAAGTGAAACAATATTTGCAATTACGGTTGCAATCGCAGCACCGGATGCACCCATGTCAAAACCAAAAATGAAAATAGGATCTAATACAATATTTGTAACCGAACCGGCTATAGAACCAATCATTGAGGAAGTTGCCAAGCCTTCGGTACGAAGCAGATTCATAGGTGTATTGCAGGCTAAGATAAAAGGTGCTCCAAGAACAATGTAAGTATAATAATCCGATGCATGTGAATAGGTATTGGCATCTGTTCCAAGCAATATCAGCAGAGGTTCTTTTAATAGAAAAAGTAAAAAAGCAAATATAATACCTAAAATAAATGCACCATAAAAGCATAATGCACTGATACGTTTGGTGTCTTCTTTTTGTTTCTGTCCCATAAGTCTTGAAACCATGGAACTTCCTCCGACTCCAAATATATCACCCAGAGCAATCATAATCATGAATACAGGAGATACAAGAGCAACACCAGCTACCATATCAGCGTTGTCAGTACTGGCAATAAACCATGTATCTGCCAAATTATATAGAAGCATGATTATTTTTCCAAATACGGATGGTAGTGCCAATGCAAAAAATGCTTTTGGAATAGGTGCTGATTCAAAGATTTCGGTTTTTGAGATAGTATTTGACATTTCTTAATCTACCTTTCTTTTTGGTATAAAATATAATATACTATTCATAAAAAATAAGTATATGACGCATGTCACAAAAGAGGAACTAATGAAAGAAGTTTTCGATGAACAGTTAAAAAGCAAATATATGAAAAAATATCAGATTGAAAAGATATTTGATACACCTGACTTGAAATTTCAGGTTATAAAATATGAAGCAGGTGAATTTATGAGTAGTAAACGTTCTCCGCTAAAATATCTTAAATTCATCGTAAAGGGAACATGGGATATTTACTCTATGGATAAAGAGGGAAAGACACATTTATTAAAACATGCAGATGCATTTACAATAATGGGAGATGTGGAATTTTTTAGTGGAATAGAGACGGGAAATTTACAGAAAGCATGTGAAGAAGTGATTTCTATTGAATTATCTATGGATAAGTATAAGCACATGCTCTTACAAGACAACGCATTTCTTCGTTTTTTATGTCGTAGCATGACACAAAAACTTATTAATACAACGAATGATATGATGATGCATGACAGACTGGAAGAACAGTTAATCCAATATATGCGTTATGAGTGTGAGGATGGTTACTTGACTTGTATAGAAGAAGCTGCGTTTCGATTAAACCACAGCAGAAGACAGTTACATCGAGTATTGAAGAAATTAACAGAGAATCATGTGATATGCAAAGAAAGCCGTGGATGTTATAGATTGTTATAATTAAAAATGCTCAAAGTTAGTTTTGAAATTATAGTTCATCACTCACCTGTGTACCACGGTGACACAGGCTGCTATCAATAACAAGTAGAGCGATCGCTAGACTATCAGCCCCAAGATGTGTCTTGGGGCTGTGTGCAAAAGTGCCACAAAGCCATGGGAGACATGGAGTTGTGGGGAAAAAGCGATTGGGTTTTCAAGATAATCTTTATTTGAGCGACGTATGAAGTTGTTACTTAAGATAGATGTGGTATAATTGAGAAGGTAGATTAGAGGTTGTGGAGGTAATCATAGTGGGATTTTATAGTGTAAGAAGATTTGAAAATAGTGATGCAAATGAGGTATCTGAATTAATTATTAAGACTTTGAGAACCACAAATATTAAAGATTATTCAACAGAGTATATTGAGAATGATGTGAAAAGGTTTATTCCCAAAGGTGTAATTGAAAGGGCTGGCTGGACACATTTTTATGTTGTTTGTGATAAAGCGTGTATTGTAGGTTGTGGAGCAATTGGTTCGTATTGGGGGAAAGAAGATGAAAGTAGCTTGTTTAACATATTTGTTTTGCCAGAGTATCAAGGTAAGGGTGTTGGTAGAATGATAATGGAAACATTGGAAAATGACGAATATTTTTTAAGAGCAAAGCGTGTGGAAATTCCGGCTTCAATTACAGCGTGTGAATTCTATAAAAAAATGGGTTATACATATAAGAATGGTATTGATGTTGTCGATGAAGAACAATTGTTTCGTTTAGAGAAATTTAGATAAAATCCAATTTGTAAAACAGTTAGATAAATTTGAATTTCGAGGTACTTATGATTCGTAAATTATATCCTTATGGGAAGAAAAAAGCATTTAATGTTACATATGATGATGGTGTCCTACAAGATATTCGTTTTGTAGAATTATTGAATCAATATCAGCTAAAGGGTACTTTTAATCTCAATTCATTATTAATGGAAACAGAGTTTGAATGGACGCACGAAAGCGGTTGTGTTGTTAAAAGACTAAAAATAGATGATATTCAATCTCTTTATACGGGTCATGAAATTGCAAGCCATACATTGACTCATCCGTATATGGACAGTCTTACGAAAGAAGAAATCCTATATGAATTGTCAAAGGACAAAGCTAATCTTGAGAGGATATTTGGCAAAGAAGTTAAAGGTTTTGCTGTTCCGTTTGATTATTACAGTGAGCTGATAGAGAAGTGCGTGAAAGAATGTGGTTTTGAATATGCACGCATATCAGAAGAAAGTTATTCATTCAGTCCAGAGAATGACTTCTATAAATGGCGAGCAACGATTTTTCATTGTGACGGTAAACTTGAAGACTTAGTGCAACAGTTCGTTGAAACCGATGAAGAGCTTGCAATGTTTCAGATAGTTGGTCACACATATGACCTTGATATTGAAAATAAGTGGAATATTATAGAAAATGTATTTGAAGTAATTAGTGAACAAAATGATATGCTTCCTATGACGACGATTGAAATAATTGCCTATCTTAAAGCGATGAATAAAGTTGAAATCACAAACGAATATATTCAAAACAATAGTGAAAAAAGTTTATGGTTTTCCATCGATAATGTTATATGTGAAGTAAAAGCGAATGAGAAGTATATTCTGTAATTACAGATGTAGATAATGGAGAAGAATTAGAATGAATAATGTTGATAGAAAGTCTCAGGCAGACCGTATATTATATGAATTTGGCTTGTTAAAGAAGTTAGAAGAATTGGGAGTGCCTCACATCATTGGAAGTTATCGAATGGATATGATGGCATGGAATGACTTGGATATTGATATTGAGAATGCTGATATGTCATTAGACAAGTTGTATGAATTGTCTTCCTTCATTTTAAATACATTTCATCCAACATGGTATGAAGCAAAAGAAGAAATAAATGAAGAAGGGAAATTAGTTTGGTTCCATGGTTTTGAAATTATGATAACAGGAGAGCTGTGGAATATTGATTTGTGGTTCTTTGATAAGGAAACTATTGTAAATGCTGAAAAGTATTGTGATGATATTGCTCTGAGAGCAAGTGAAATTCAAAAAGAAAGAATTATTCGGATAAAAGAGGAATTAATTGCTAGAAATCTGTATTCATTTGAAAAGTATAAAAGCCTTGATGTATATAAGGCAGTTTTGGAAAAAGATGTAGAGGATGTAGAAGAATTTTTGGAGCTATACAGTTAAAGGAGTAAAATGTGTATGAACGACATGCAGATGTGTCAAAAGAAGATTGACACACCTGTATATTTTTGCTATAATAGTGTCAATAAATAAATGGCATAGAGGTTGTTATGATTACCACATTAGAAGAAGCATTAAATCGTATCGCTGAATTAGAATCAGAGAACCAGACATTACGCGAAGAATTAAAGCGATATAAGAATATTACACCAGCCGGTCGTCGGAAGCATGACGAGACATGGATGGCATCGTATAATGACTTTGTTGTGAAGTATGAAGCGGGCATGTCTATTATGGAAATCGTTAATATGGGCGAGATTAGTAGAAGAACAGCATATAGGTACAAGGCATATTATGATGAAATAAATAACAAAATGAGGTGAGCTCTAAAGTGCTGTGTTCTGCAATAGGGGAGGCATTAGATGCAGAAAAATAAAATTATTACAGTTCAGAATTTACCCATTACAATTTCAAAAGAAGATATAGATGACTACATTTGTATTACGGATATTGCAGCTGCAAAATCGGATGAGTCAAGAGCGGCAGATGTTGTGCGTAATTGGCTTAGAAATAGAAGAACTCTTGAGTTTTTGTCTACTTGGGAGGAAATATATAATCCAAATTTTAAAGTGTTCGAATCTGAACACTTTAAAAAACAGGCGGGATTATTGACTTTTACACCAAGTGTATCAGAGTGGGTGGAACAGACAGATGCAATAGGTATTTTCGTAAAAAAAGGACGTTATGGTGGTACATATGCCCATAAGGATATTGCGTTTGAGTTTGCTTCAGCCATCAGTCCAGTTTTTAAATTATATTTGATAAAAGAATTTCAACGATTAAAAGAAGAAGAAAACAATCTTAAGAAGTTAGAATGGGATGCAAAGAGATTTTTATCCAAGAATAATTATTTGATTCAAACGGATGCAATCAAGAACTATATTATTCCTAATTGTGATTATAGAGATAACTTACAATGGTTACCTTATGCAGAGGAAGCCGATTTGCTGAATGTAGCATTATTTGGGTTTACTGCAAAAGCATGGAGAGAAAGCAATCCAGAACTTGCAAAAAGTAGTAATGTAAGAGATTATGCTACGATTAACGAACTTACAGTTCTTTCAAATCTTGAAACTCATAATGCACAGATGATTCGTGAAGGAAAATCAAAAGAAGAAAGGTTTCAAATTTTAAAAGAGATTGCAGATTATCAGATGCAAATTTTGTCTGTGGCGGATAAAATAGTACATATTGAGGAGAGTAATGTGTAAATAAAACCATCAGCGGAAGTCTCGTCTTGCCATGTTTTACATAGCTTCCATCGAGAAACAGGGTTCCTTACTCCCGAGATAGCTATCCCTCTTTAGTGTGCCTCCCAGGCTGCAATCAATAATAAGTAGAGAGATCGCTTGACTAACAGCCCCGCTAACATATGTAAAATATCAAATCTCCTGTTCAAACCGCAACGGTTAGGGCAGGAGATTTTTTTGTGGGGGAAAGTGCCAGGAGTCCATGGGAGACATGGAGTTGTGGAGAAAAAGCAATCGGGGTTTTGAAATAAGTGTTAGTAACAGAATGAATTATCTTAGTTGTTTTTTTGTGAAAAATGTGCAATAATAGTATCATAAGAGATACTATTTGTAAGGAGGATGTGTATGAATAATGTGGATTATATAGTTAGCACAGAAACTGGTGATATTTTAATAGAAAAAGATTCAAAACGAATTACGGATGATATTGTGGATCAATTAGTTGCATACCGCAAAAAACTTAAATTAACACAGCAGGATATTGCAGATGCAACCGGTATGAAAAGAGCCAATATAGCAAGAATTGAGTTGAAAAAAAATGAAGCAGCACTAGATAGTCTTGTTCGATATGCAAGAAGTATGGAGCTAGATTTGTCGGTGGAATTAGTGAGTGTACAGGAGAATATGGTGAGAGAAAAAATCCAGTATGGAAATGTATATGAAGAAATCAAGAATCTTCAGCCACAAGACACATTGCAGTTACTGTTGAATGCGAAAACTGAGGATGAAAAGAATTTTTATGAATTAATCGGAGATTTTCTACTTCAGGTGAAACAACGAGAAGTTGTGGGAAGGAATTTATTCTAGTGAAGAAATATGTTGTTATAGCTGGTGTAAATGGTGCAGGAAAATCAACTCTCTATCAGATGTATGATGAATTTAAAGATATGCCAAGAATAAATGTTGATGAAATAGTAAGAGATATAGGTAATTGGAAAAATCCCAAGGATGTTTTTGCTGCGGGAAAAGTTGCAGTGAAAAATATAAATAAGTATTTAGAAGAAGGAATTACTTTTAATCAAGAGACTACACTGTGTGGAAATTCCATAATTAGAAATATATTGAAAGCGAAAGATAGTGGCTATTTTATTGAATTACATTATGTAGGAGTTGAATCTGCTGAAATTGCAAAAGAGAGAGTAAAATATAGAGTTAAACAAGGGGGACATGGAATACCGGAAGAGGATATTGAAAGAAGATATGTAGAAACATTTATACAGCTTAATCGAATCATAAAAGAGTGTGATTTAGTGGCACTGTATGATAATTCTGAGAAGTTCAGACGATTTGCAATATATAAGTCCGGAAATATAGTTAGATTATCGCAAAATGTACCGAAGTGGTTTTCAAAAATAGATGTATAAGAAAGGTCGCTAGAGATTTAGTGATCTTTTCTAATGCAACAAATCATAACATTATTCTTGCAAAATGGTAAGTTTGGTTGATTGTAAAACATGACAGGCAAAGATATAATGTAATCAAACATAACAAAGGTGGGAAAAAGATGATTAGTGACAACTTATATTCTTTAAGAAAATTACATCAGTTGACACAAGAAGAAGTATCTGAGCGAGTAGGTGTTAGTAGGCAAGCACTTGCAAAATGGGAAAGTGGAGAAACTATGCCAGATATAGAAAAATGTGTATTGTTGGCAGAACTTTACAATGTAACACTTGATGATTTAGTGAATTATACAAAAGATGAAATGGGACTTAGTGTACCACCAAAGGGGAAGCATGTATTTGGTGTAGTGACAGTTGGAGATAAAGGACAGATTGTGATACCACACAAAGCAAGGAAGATTTTCCAGGTTCAGAGTGGAGATAGATTTATTGTTCTTGGAGATGAATATCAAGGGATAGCATTAATCAAGGAATCAAACTTTTTAAATATGATAAACGAAGTGAAGAAAGCAGGCGATCAATATGAGTAAGATAGCATTCTTTTGTATTCCAGCACATGGTCATACAAATCCAACATTAGAAGTGGTAAAAGAACTTATTCATCAGGGACATGAAGTAAGATATTATTCTTATGAATGTATGAGAGAAAAAATAGAATCCACAGGAGCGGAGTATATTTCTTGTGATGATTATGATTTTGAACAGAAGCTGACTCCAGCAGATGGAAAACGCATTGCAGAAGATATGTCTTTTGCAATTGAAATCTTAGTGAATTCAACGCTTGCGATGGATGCGGCACTTTTGGAGCAGATAAAACAGTGGAAGCCAGATTGTATTGTGGCAGATTCTATGGCGTTATGGGGAAAGCTTATAGCAAAGAAACTTAATATTCCGTTTGTTTCTTCTACCACCACTTTCGCATTTAATAAAGATTCGGCAAAAGTGATGCAAGGTAGCCTAAAGGATTTGTTTATAGTCTTAATTCAAATGGGAAAAGCCCATAAGCATATCAAAAGATTACAGGAAAATGGTTATGACATAAAAAATGTAATCGAGATTATTCAAAATGATAATGATACGAATACGATTGTGTATACATCACCAGAGTTTCAACCATATTCGGATACATTTTCTGATAAATATGTATTTGTTGGTCCATCTATTCGTCCGACAAATGATGTGTTTGAAAAGACAAGAGAGAAACTTGTTTACATCTCGATGGGAACAGTAAATAATGATATGACTGCCTTTTACAAAAACTGCATAGATGCACTTAAAGATAGTGATTATCAAGTGGTACTCTCTGTTGGTAGTCAAGTTGATATAAAGCAATTACAAGAATATATGACAAAATCAGAGAGTAAGGCACAGTTTCATGTGCTACCTTATGTGGACCAGATTGCAGTGCTTGAGAAAGCAGATGCATTCCTTACGCATTGCGGTATGAATAGTGTAAGTGAAGCATTGTATTTCAAGGTGCCACTTGGGATGTATCCACAAACGAATGAACAAAAGGGAGTTGCATTTCGTGTGAACGAGCTTGGAGCAGGAATATATTTAAGTAGTGATGCTATATCAGATATTCAAATAGCGGTTAAAGAACTCTTGCAACAATCAGAGTACAAAGAACAAGCAACTGTGATAAATAATAGTTTCTCAAAATGTGGAGGAAGTAAGGCTGCAGTAGAAAAGATACTGGATGTTTGTTCTTGATAACAAATTACAATTTGGTAAGGAACAGGTGTGTCAAAAGAATGTTGACACGCCTGTATGTTTTTGCTATAATAGTGCCAATAAATAAATGACACAGAGGGCGTTATGATTACAACGTTAGAAGAAGCATTAAAACGTATAGATGAATTAGAATCAGAGAACAGGACATTACGCGAAGAATTAGAGAGATATAAGAATATTACACCAGCCGGTCGCCGGAAACATGATGAGACGTGGATGGCATCGTATAATGACTTTGTTGTGAAATATGAAGCGGGCATGTCTATTATGGAAATCGTTAATATGGGCGAGATTAGTAGAAGAACAGCATATAGGTATAAGGCTTATTATGATGAAATAAAAAAGAAAATGAATTGACGAAAATGACATAGAAATAGTATACTATCTGTAGAAGGTGATGCACAGCCTTATAAGTGAGCGATTTATTAGTGGGTGATGCACAGCCCTAAAGTGAGCGATTTAACAGGTGGCAGAGACTATGGTCTCTGCCATTTTTTGATAATGTCTTATAAATGATGTTATGCTTGCGTAATCGAGAGAAATCTTCCTGCCCAGTTTGAAAGGAATAATATGAATAGGAATATAAGAATCTATGAGATAAAAAGTGAATATGTTAAATACTTGGGAAATTATCAAAAACATATTTTTTCGCAGAGTAATGGAAAAGAAAGGCGAAAATATATTGGGATTGTATTGGAAATCAATGGTATGAAGTATTTTGCACCTTTGTCTTCATATAAAGATAAACATAAGAAAATGAGAGAAACAGTTGATTTTATTAAGATAAAGAAGTATGCGGTTATTAATTTGAATAATATGATACCTGTTCCAGCTGATCAAATAATAGAATTGGACATTAATAAAGAAAAAGATTTGAATTACAGATATTTATTGCAAGCGGAGAGTCGAGAGGTGAATAGACAAAAGAGCAGAATAAGAAAGAATGCTGAAATTGTATATAGTCACAAACTACATAATGGTAATATGACAGCTCTTGCAAAACGGACAAATGACTTTGTTTTACTTGAGAAACTATGTAAGAAATTTTAGTATAGGCTGTTCGAAAGAACCAGGTCTAACCTATATATAACGGGGAGACTCCCTGTAAATAAAACATTGGGCTGACCGAAAGGTCCTGGTCCACCGACTGGCGGGGATTTACCCCGCCTTTTTTGTGTAAAGGTCTACAAAATGATCATTTCATCAAGTCCATTCTTGCCATATCTTACATGCATTCCACAGAGAAACAGCATTTGTTATCCCGAGGATAGCTACTCCTTCTTTAGCGTGCCTCCCAGGCTGCTATCAATAATAAGTAGAGCAATCGCTTGACTAACAGCCCCGCTAACTTATGTAAAATATCAAATCTCCTGTTCATACCATAACGGTTAGGACAGGAGATTTTTTGTAAAGAGGATGGTATTGTTTGAGGAGCATATGTGGTATAATGAGGACAAGGAAGATTGCATTTATTTTGGCGAATTAAGATGAAAAAATTTAAAATTTATTGATAAATCTTGTAAGATTTAGTCTTTTTAAAAGTCTTATAGGTGAATAGTAGAAAGGAGGTGTAAGGTAATGGAAGTCGAAAAGATATACTCTTTGTATTTTAATGATGTTTATCGATACATACGTAAATTATCGGGAGATGAACATATTGCAGAAGAAATTGCGGCAGACACATTTTTTAAGGCGATGAAGAGTCTTGATAGTTTTCGCGGAGATTGTGATATACGAGTTTGGTTATGCCAAATTGCAAAAAATGGTTATTTATCTTATCTAAAGAAAAACAAACGAAGCGATATGATAACAGATGAAGTTCTTTTGAATATGACAGATTCGAAAATAAACATTGAAGAAGAGGTTATCCGTCAAGATGAAGCATATCAAATTAAGAAAATTCTTCATGACATTGAAGAACCATATAAAGAAGTGTTTATGTGGAGAGTGTTTGGTGATTTGAGTTTTAAACAAATAGGACAGATATTTCATAAATCAGAAAACTGGGCTTGCGTTACCTATCACCGTGCACGAAGTAAAATTAAGGCAAGATTGGAGGCAATGAATTATGAGAAATGAATGTAATATTATCAAAGAACTTCTTCCACTCTATGTTGAGAATATGGTATGTGAAGACACAATCTACTTTATAGAAGAACATATTAGCACATGTGAAAAATGCCGTAATAAGTTAAAGAGCATGGAAAGCTTAAATATGTTAGATGAAAATACGAAAGAGACGATTAATGATGACATAACAAATTTGAAAAATTTTAAAAAGGAATGGAAAAGAAAGAATCGTAGCTTGATAAGGAAGCGAACAATACTAATCAGCATTTGTGTTTTTATAGCAACGGCTATATTGGTAAGCAACGTTTTCATAAATAATTTTACTAAAACAGAAGGAATTCATGTTTTAGGAAAGTGGGCGCATATCAATTATCAGGAGAAATGTTATTTTATTGATACAAAAACAAATGAAGTAACTGGAGATAGTACTTTTGCTATTTCAGGAATGTTGTATGACAAACATAAAAAAATATTTCAAGAATATAGTACGACAAGTACATTTAGCGGACATATTGAAGTGAGTGCATATCCTTTTGCTTTGACGGAAGACTATTTGCCACATTCGGGTTCAATATCGGACGAGGAGATTATATTTTTAAGTGACAGATGCAATGAGCCAGGTTATTTTGAAAGGGTTTATATGGTAGAGATTCTGCGCTCAAATCCTGAAGTCGTTGTGATTCATATTTATTTAGAAAATGACGAAGTTTTAACAGCAGTATGCGGACAGAGTGAAGAAGAGGCATTGGAGAACTATCAACAGTATTTAGAGCGTTTCTTTGATGATTAAAAAATTGAAAAGGGCATTACACGAAGAAGTTGTAGATGAATCGGGTGATTTTGGAGAATATGGTATGGTTTGTCCATACTGTGGAGCTCGTACAGGTGGAGATTTTAGTTGGATTTAATGATATTTCAGTTAGGAGGAAATATATATGATAGTCTTTTTTGAAGGTATAGTGATGTGTTTCATTCTGGTAATGTATTGTGTTATAGGAATAAGAAATGGAGCAGTTGGTTTAGTATGTCTTTATGAAAAAGATGTACAGGAACGTGTGGTTGAACTGGGTTTGGTCACAAAAGAGCAAATTAAGAAGCAGTTTCTTGTTTCATCAATTGTTTTATTTATTCCATTGTTTACATTGGTTCCGTATATGGTATATGGAGTAAATGGAGTTACAGATTTTACAGAAGGATTTATTCAGATGACCATTATACTTATTAGTATGGGGTTGTTTGACAGATTCTTTATCGATTGGTATTGGGTAGACCGTACAAAGGCGTGGCACATACCGGGAACGGAAGATTTGAAACCATATATTCCTGTAAAAGTGTTGATTAGAAAGTGGGTAGGAACTTTGGTGGTGTATCCATTAATCGCTTTGTTGATGGCAAAAATTATGACATTTATTGTGTAGAGGATAAGAACGGAAAAAGAGTTTTTTGAAAGAGAATATAACATCCCATGGGACAAATTATTTATCATACGATAACTACAATAAAAAGTACAGAAAAATCACAGGTGTTTCTTGCATCTATGGAAGGTCAGGAAGTGCCAGTCATTATCAAAAGGATGAATGCTGCTAATCCAGAGGTTTACAAGGTGCTGTCAGAGATGAACAATGAACATATTCCAAGGATATTTGCCAGCGAATGGCAAGGGAAAAAGCTGGTTGTGGCTGAAGAATATGTTGACGGTGAAACACTGGAGCATTTGCTGAAAGAGGGACTTCTTACGGAAGAACAAAAACTTGAGGTAGCATTGCAATTATGTGAGGCAGTAGAAGTACTGCATAATTGTGTGCCTCAGATGATTCATCGTGATATTAAGCCGTCCAATGTCCTGATTACAGAGGAGGGATTGCTTAAGTTAATTGATTTTGATGCAGCTCGGCAATATAAGGAAATGAGTGAGGATAGTGATACCAGAATTCTCGGAACTGCAGATTATGCTGCACCTGAGCAGTTTGGATATAAGCAGACCGATGTGCGAAGCGATATTTACTCTATGGGTATCGTGTTTGAGATGTTGCATTTTCATGGAGAAGGACTAGCAGCACTTTCATGGAAAAGAATGCTGGAAATTTGCACAAATTTCGATCCTAAGAAAAGATATAGAAGTGTAAATAATTTGTCAAAGGCGATTCGCAGAATTATCTTGTTGCAGAAATATCAGTGGTATGCTTTGGGGGCTATCCTGTGTGTGGTTTTAATGCTTACAATGAGCGTAGGTTGGATGATGAAACCGATGGAGGAAGGTGGAATGCAGCCAGATACGCAAGGAACTGCAGCCACACAGGATTCAGAAGAAGCACAGACGACAGGCGAGTCAGAAATAACAGAGTCAGAACCAGACCCAAAAGATGAGGCTGCCGAAGAAAAAATAGCTTTCATTAAGCAGATGTTAGAAATGCAGGGAGCGTATGTATCGGAATATTTTCAAGGGAAAGAAGATGTAAACTATTTTTGTTATTCGGATTTCTTTGAAAATGATATCGATATCATGGATGCGACATTGACGGATTTGGTGAGTGAAGAAGTTATTCATTTGGATAAAAACATAAGGTTTGAGAATTCCATATTAATGATGGATGCAGACTATATGCAAACACTGAAACCATCTTATTACAGGCTGCGAATGGAACTCTTAGACCGTAAAAATGGAGCGGCACGCACGCATGATATGCATATAAGAGTTTTTTCGCCAAAGGATACTTTTGTAGAGAACGAATTTTCATTAGAAACGAATTATCTGGATTATCATTATGAGCAGTATGATCGTTTGCATATTATATTGTGCCCAAATACAAGGCATAAAATTACCGGTTTGTATATGGTGAATCATGGGGTGGTAGACCCAAATTTATATCAGATTTTATATGATGGACGAGCGATGGAGCTTTCCGCGAGTTTGTTAGAGCAGTGCAAGAACTCGAAAGAAGTCCTCTTTGAAGTGGAGTTTGATAATGGTAAGAGGGAAAGACTAACGATTGCAAATCCATATTTACATTAGCAAAGGATGGAAGTGACTATGCGTAAAAAAGATACATACATATTGCAGCAAGAGCTTCGAAAATCCGATAATTTGGATAAATTTGAGAAAGAGAATAATTCTGAGCTGCATGCACAAAGTGTAGCAGAATATCTCAATGAGCTTTTGATAAAATACGATGGAACAAAGCCGGAAATCGGGAAGCGGGCGGACTTAGATGAAGGCTATATGTATCAGATTTTTAATGGGAGAAGAAATGCAAAGAGGGACAAGCTGCTTCGACTTGCCTTTGGCTTTCCACTGACACTGGAAGAGACCCAGAAACTGCTTCATTTAGGCGGATATGGCGAATTGTATGTGCGTAGAAAAAGAGATGCGTATTTGATGTTCGCATTGGAAAAAGGTTATGATGTCATGCAGGCAAATGATTTGCTGTATGACAAAGGAATGAAAATTTTAGAATAGTAGAAAGAGTATGCAGAGAAAAGACTGCATACTCTTTTTTGTTTAAAACTGTGCTCTGTGCACAGTACTTATTTGGGGCCACAAAATATACTTATGTTGTGTGTAAAAACACAGAGTGACAGAAGAATAGGAGAAAAGTGGCTATGAACAAAAAGGATACAAACGTCCTGCAGGAAGAACTTCGAAAAGCAGAAAGTTTGGAGAAATTTGAGAAGGAAAATAATTTTGAGCTATATGACCAGAGTGTGTCGGAATATCTCAATGAACTTTTAATAAAGTACGATGCCAAAAGGTCGGAAATCGCTAAAAGGGCAAACTTCGATGAAGGATATATGTATCAGATTTTTAATGGGAGAAGAAATGCAAAGAGAGACAAGTTGCTTCGACTTGCATTTGGTTTTCCGTTGACACTGGAAGAAACCCAGAAGCTGTTGCGTTTAGGAGGATATAGCGAATTATATGTGCGCAGAAAAAGAGACGCGTACCTGATGTTTGCATTGGAAAAAGGTTATGACGTATTGCTGACCAATGATTTGCTGTATGACAAAGGGGTAGAGATTGTAGAGTAATTAAAAGAGTATGCAGAGTAGACTGCATACTCTTTTTTGTGCGAAAGTGTGCTCTGTGCACAGTACTTTTATTTTGTGTTGGAATATAATCAGTATATAGTTTAAGGTTGAAACTAACGATAAAAATGGAGGAATTGCTATGAGGAAAAAACTAAGTGTTTTGTTGATTGCAGTTTTATTGATTGCAACATGTGGAACAAGCGAACCAGTTAAAGCATCGGGGGGAGAGTATATTTATAGAGAGTATGATGATGGCTCTGATACACCTAAAAAAGCATGGTTTATTAACGGTGAACAAATTGAAGGTAATCCAGAGGTAATAGAAGAACAGAGCCAAGTTAGAATTGAAACTACTCCAGATGACAGTTGTGCTGCTTATTTAGCAGATTTTTATGAACCAACCACACGAGTTACTGTGGGTTCAGATGTTACAGTAACTTTTGGTTCAGAAGAAACAAAGGCATCCATCCAATGGCTGACATGCTATAATGCTAATGTAACAGTATATGCAGAAGATGGTGAGTTTTTAGAAGATGGAAGTCTACCTGGTTCTGTATACGGTGTAAGCAGTTATAATAGCATAATGAATTTTAACGGAAATATTCAGTATTTATGCTTAGGCGATGAGTTTATGTATGGAGAAGATGAAGAAAAAGTAAATGCGGGAGATATCGTCGTAAATGGATCTGTATATACTGTGGAGTGGTATAAGACTACAGAATATGCACCAGATGTATATTATAGAGGATTTACAGGAAATGTATCTGTAAGCGGGGATGTAGGAGTCGTGTATGTGCGTGAAATTCGTCATAGTAATGTACTGAATGCAGATTTTAAGGCAACCGTTGGAGAATGCTGGGAAAGAATACCTTCCTTTGTTATGAGAGATGGTATATTGTCGGAAGAAACAGAAGAATATATCAATTTTTTTGAACCAGATATGGAAAACTTTTATTTTGAGTACGCACCAGCAGGTGATGAGAATGGAAACTGGTGGGCGACTGCTCGTTATCCTAGCGGTGAAGAAACGGGTGTTGGTAAAATGGTTTCTGCTGAAGAAATGCAGGCGGTTTTAGAAAGCGGAACAGGAAGAATATCTATTGGTAGTTGGAACAATTCTGATATTAACATAGGGGACTATGACTTGTCAGAATTAAAGGTTACAGGTGGAAAGATTAAGGTTAATAATATAACTACACAAGATGGAAATGGTTTGTTACAGGTGGATTCCTATGGAAGAGATGTTATTGATATAACTGTAAATGGTGATGTGGATCGATGTAGAATTAGTTTTACTCGTTTCAATGAGAATATGAACATTGATGTAAACGGAACCATTAAGCAAGGTCAGGTATATAAGTTCTCAATGCAGTCTGATTTTCCAATTGATTTAGGCACGTTTACGAGTACAGATATGCCATTATTTGTAGATGGTATTTGGAATCCAGATTTATTCTTAACACTTGGTACTACAGAATATCATCCAGTAGATGATATTCTGTTAGAGAATGCGCTTGGTTTGGAAAAAACTACGAATCAAAGTGGAGAGGAAATTTCTGAAATGGCAGACATGTTTATTGATGAAATGAAATCTGATACACTGAATTATTTGGATACGGATGATGATTTCCAAACATGTGTGGATAAATTTGAAGGTGTAGATGTATTAACAGGTTTAGATATTGAACTCAAAAAATTTGACTATAATGAAACAACTGGTGAAGTAAGCAATCAGGAGGTTGTTACAGAATTAGGAGATAAGGATCTGGCAATTAGTGTAAAGGTACCAGAACAGGAATTTGACCAAGATAAAGAATACATTATTATTCGTGAACATGATAATAATGGAACAAAAGAAATGGATGTCCTGATTCCAGTCCAGGATGGTGATAAATTAACATTCAAGACAAACAAATTTTCAAGTTTCATAGTTGTAGAAGTTGATGACAATTATGCAACAGAAGAGGAGGAAAAACCAATTACACCACCTGCAGATGAAGAAGAGGAAGAAAAGCCAGTTACACCACCTGCAAATGAAGAAGAGGAAGAAAAAGGACTAGTTCATTCTGCAGAACTTAAGGATAAAGAAGATGTTGCAGGCAAAATTGAATTATCCGAAGAAGAAAAGACAGCGATTGCAAATGGAGAAAATTTAGAAGTGGTTCTTACATTTAATGATGCTGGAAAAAATGCTACAACAGAAGAACAGAAAGCTATCGTAGGAGAGCTTGGAAATAAGAAAATCGGCACATTTCTTGAAATAGATTTATTAAAGAAAATTGGTGATTCAGAAGTTAAAGTATCTGAAACAACTGGTAAGGTAGCCATTACATTTGAGATTTCAGCAGAATTAAAGAATACAGATACGAGTGTAATTAGAAAATATAGTATTCTTAGATATCATAATCAATCTGTTGATGTATTAGATGCACAGTATGATGAAGTAACAGGAACGATTTCTTTTGAAACAGATAAGTTTTCTACTTATGCATTAGTATATGAAGATGTTGCAAAAACAATTACAAAAGATGAAGTGCCAGTTACAGGCGATACAACAAGTGCGTTGATGTATATGATGTTGTTATGTTTTGGTGTTGGAACAATTGCTGTAGCTTTAAGAAAGCAGAAAAATGGTTGATTTTAATTAGGATAAAGGAGTATGTAGTTATTAATTTGAATAATGTGATATCTGTTCAGCAGATCAAATAATAGTTTTTTTATCTCCCTCGCTAGATTGCGGGGGAGATATTTTTATGTTATTCTATTGGGTAATAGAAGACATGATATTGGAGGTAAATATGTATTTGGTACCAGACAAAATTTAAAGGAGCACTTTCCTATGATAACCAACGAACTGATACAGCAACTTCATATAGGTGTAGATGCGTTTGCAAATAAAACGAATGCACTGGCAGTCGACTTTGCAGATGATAAAAATCGAGCAATATGGAGTCTAAAGTACAATATTATAAAACTGGAATTTATATTTACAAAGAAAGAGAAACTCGTGTGTCCAAAGCACACGTTATTTTGTCGTGTCTATTTTAGTAAAAATGAAATCTATTTTTACCATCTTCCAGAGCTAATGCCTTATTTGGAAGCCGATAATTTTCAATGTTATTATTATCCTTACATTGAGTCCAAGGAACGTTTGACAGCTTGCTTTACAATGCTTTCGGAATTTCTGTGCAGGAATTACAGCGTTATTAATGAATTGGCAAAGAATCTGGAGACGTGTGAAAAAATACAGGAAGAGAAGCTGGCGGATATGCTGGCATTGTTTTTGAGCGAAGTGCCAGAACCACAGTTAGAAGCAGATATGTGGGGATTGTATGAGGAGTATGTGCTGCTCCTCCATTATGTTGGTGCCGGTGCATATAGGCAGTTGTTGATAGGAAATGAAGCAGAAGCCTTGAAGCAGTATGAGCAAATGGAGAAAAAAGGTTCTCTGATGACGTATGAGAAACGATTATATGAGTTTTGGCAAACGAAAGAAGAAACGTATGAGATATTTCCAGAGCCTTGTAACAGTATAAAAAATGTCAAGCAATGGGACAATCCATCCAAAGAAGGAAAATCAGTGTTTCTTATGGGACTTGTTTGTGAATTGATATTTGGTGTGATTTTTTCTGTGATGATTGTGATAATCAATGCGGTACTTAGTAAAGGTGCGGTATATTATGCAGGGATGCCATGGGTCATAGGTTTTCTGTTTGCTGGTCTTCCGGCTGTTTTTGGAGGAATTGCACATCGCAATTTGGTACGCAGATTCATGGAAAAGGATACCTTTGAAGAAGGGCTTCAACTGGAAAAAATGATAAATCCGAAATGGATTGAGCCATTTGCAAGAGTGGTCTTTATCATTGCATTTGTGGTGGGACTTGTTACAAATATACAAGGGGCTTTTAGTTCAACTAGTTTTTACGACACTTATTTAGCATTTGATGTGGATGAGGAATTTTTTGGATGGGAGCTTGCCGTCTGTGAATATGACAAATTGCAGAAGGTATATTATTCGGGAGGAGTCTATAACGATTATGGAGATTTTATAGGCAGACCGTCTTACTTGCTGGAATTTGAAAATGGAGTAGTATGGGATTCCGATGGTTATATGAATGTGAAAGATGTTGAAACCCGTGTCCTTCCAATTATAAAAGAGTACTATGATGAAATAGAGCATATAGAAGCGAGAAATGATTTGATAGAATAAATTTGTATACATTGACTTTTGCGTTACAATTTTCTACTATTAAGATAGCATACAATTTAAGGGGGAAGATAAGATGAAGAAACTTTTAATCCGTGCAGACGATTTAGGTTACTGTGAGGCAGTGAATTACGGGATTGCACGAGCAGTCAAAGATGGAGTAGTGCGTAGTGTTGGAGTGATGCCAAATATGGAATGGGCAGAGCATGGAGTACGTTTGTTGGATGGAACAGATGTAATCTTTACTGTTCATGCCAATATTTGTCAGGGCAAGCCAATTACAGATCCAAAGCTGATTCCTAGTTTGGTAGATGGGGATGAATTTAAGGACAAGAATATCTACCGTGAGGCGAAGGAAGACTTCGTTGTTTTGGATGAGGTTATAATGGAAGTAGAAGCACAGTATCTTCGTTTGGTGGAATTGACAGGTAAGAAACCATATATGATTGAAGCACATGCAGTTCCAAGCGATAACTTCAATAAGGCATTGGCGATTGTTGCACAGAAATATGGTGTGGAATCGATGAAATTCGAACCAGGTCGTGGTCCTAAGGTTGGAAATATGATTTTTAAGTTTAGTATGGATAGTGCAAATCCAGACTACAACCCATTCGAAAGTATGAAGAAGGCGATGGACCAGGAATTTGCAGAAGATGAAGCGATGCTTATGGTGCTTCATCCAGGATATGTGGATGAATATGTATTAAATACCTCATATATTACGACGCAGCGTGCGTTGGAGGTGGCTTTTGCAATCAATCCAGAAACCAAGAAGTGGTGTGAGGAAAATGATGTAAAGCTTCTTACATACGCAGACCTATAAACATTTCAGGGCTTCTTTCCGATATACATATAAGACAAATGGAATTGTCTAATTTTATTGGAAAGGAGTCCAAACTATGAAGATTCAAAACAGTAGTATCAGTATGTCCTCTACCCATCTGGCGAAGTCGTTTCAGTTCATGGAACATGCCACGATAGAAGGACGTGCATCGGAAGATTTGGAAGGTGTGATACTTAGCTTGTCGAAGGAAGCTGAAGACGGAAGCTATGCGAAGGCCATTGAATCTTACGAACAGCAGCAAAAGGAAGAGGCGAAGCAACGACAAGAGCAAAACCTCAAATCCCTTGCACAAGTGATGCAGACCAAGCGGAAGGAAAACTATGGGTTCGATGTTTCGGACGAGTATGAATTGAAACTGGAACTTTTGCGCCAGATGCTTGAAATGCTTAACAAGGGCAAAAATCTTACAAAACTCCCAAGTGGAAAATTAAACAGAGATGGAGTGCTGGATTTACGCAGTATGTCTAGTTCGGAAGGTGCAGTTCCAGCGACACCTCGTATCGGTACGACCTCAGGTGGTACGATGTGGCAGAAAATCACAGTTTCTTCTGCAAGTATTACAGAGTATGAGAGTACCAGTTTTATGACACAGGGTAAGGTACAGACAGAAGATGGCAGAAGCATTGACTTCAATGTGGCGTTCTCTATGTCAAGAGCATGTTCTGCTTGTATCAACACGATGGAAGTATCGAATTATATTTTGACCGATCCATTGGTAATCAATTTGAACACAGAAATGACAGAAATATCCGACCAGAAGTTTTTCTTTGATATTGATAGTGATGGTAAAGAAGAGGAGATTTCTGAGCTTGGAAAAGGCAGTGGTTTCCTTGCATTAGATAAAAATGAAGATGGCATTATCAATGATGGAAACGAACTCTTTGGAACGCAGAGTGGGGATGGATTCAAGGATTTAAAGGCTTATGACGAGGATAGAAATCTTTGGATTGATGAGAATGATGAAATCTTCCACAAATTAAAAGTCTGGATGAAGGATGAAGAAGGAAACGATATTCTCATCGATTTAAAAGATGCGGATATTGGTGCGATTTATCTCGGAAATGCCAATACGGAATACTCCTTCAAGGATGATTCCTTGAATACCAATGCGGTGCTACGCAAAACGGGCGTATATTTGAGGGAAAGCACTGGAAAAGTAGGTACGGTAAGTCATGTAGACCTCGCAGTATAGATGGTCATTATTATCGTGCAAAAAGAATATGATGTTTGAAATCAAGTCACTTCGGTGACTTGATTTTTTTTGCATATCTATTACAATATTCTTATGTAGAAACTTTAGGTAAAAGGGTTGAATATATGAGAAGAGAGATGTACGTACTGGAACAGCAGGCGGAAGAATATGCCTTACAACTTCAAAGGATGATTCAGTGTAAAACTGTTTCTGTGAAGGATAGCTATGATGATGCGGAATTTGCCAAGCTGCGTGATGTGATGGCAGAATTATTTCCATTGGTGCATAGGCATGCCAAGAAGATGACGTTTAGTGATGACTGCTGGATGTATTGCATCGAAGGAAAAGATACGAGTAGAAATATAATGCTGATGTCGCATCATGATGTGGTGGCGGTAGAAGGCGAGTGGGAATACGATGGCTTCTCAGGGGAGATTGCAGAAGGAAAAATATGGGGAAGAGGAACAGTAGACACGAAGACTCCTTTATTTGCGGAGTTTATGGCATTGGAGGAATTGCTGGTCGAAGGGTTCGAGCCTCCATGCAATGTATATATCGGCTCTTCTCATAATGAGGAAATTGCGGGAGATGGTGTTCCGAAGGCATTGGAATATTTTAAAGAGCAGGGAATTACCTTTGAAGTGATTTTGGATGAAGGTGGTGCAGTGATAGACCCACCAGTAGGTGGTATGAAGGTGGACAAATGTGCCATGGTAGCCGTGCATGAAAAAGGGTTTTATCACTTAAATTGTAAGGCTGTATCGGGGACGGGACATGCTGGTCTTACCAGCGGGAAAAAGGCAACTCCAGTGGAGCGTATGTCAGCCTTTATTCAGGAAATCAACCAAAAGAATATTTTTATTCGTAGATTGAATCCGCAGGTTTCTTTGATGTTTACCTGCATGGCACCACATTGTAATTTCCCGATGAATCTGGTGTTTGGAAATCTGGATTTGTTTGGTGGGATTCTTACGAAGATTATGCCTTTAATTAGTCCGGCTGCAGGCGGACTTTTGGGGACGACCTGTGCGTTCCATGAGATAAAGGGAAGCAATGAAGAGAAATGCTGCGTAGCAAAAGCGACATTGCGACCGGTAGATAGTGCTGATTGGAAGCAGGATTTGCAGCACTTCATAGATGCTGCGAAAAAATATGATATTACAGTAGAAGTGGATGAGAAATCGGAATATCATGAGCCAGCAGATGTGACGAAGCCACAGCTTGCATATACCTTTGCATGTATTCGCAGGGTTTTTCCAGAGTACCCACCGATTCCGATGATTTTGCCAGCAGGTACGGATGCAAGACATTTTACAGAGATATGTCCATGTGTACTTCGCTTTGCACCAATTCGCTTGTCGGCACAGCAGTTGGCTTCCGTGCATTCGGAGAATGAAAATATTCATTTGGATGCGATTCCAGATGCAGTGATGTTTTACAGAGAATTTTTGAGAAATTATAGATAAAAGGAGATTAAAAATATGGGTATGAATCCAGCGGCAATGATGAAAGTAATGAATGCAATGAATACGTTTAAGGCGAACCATCCGAAGTTTATGGCTTTTTTAAGCTATGTGTTTGCAGGTGGTTTTCCAGAAGGGACGGTAATCGAGATTACGGTAACCAAACCGGGGGAAGAACCTGTAACTTCCAATATGAAGGTGACACAGTCGGATTTGGATTTGTTTGACTCTTTGAAAGATGCAGGAATGTAAGAGAGGTACTAGAAATGCAGGTTAGAAAAGTGTTGAATATTGAGGATGATCCAGCGAAGCATGTGGCAATTAGACGTGCGTTGGAACGATGCGGCATTCCATATATCGAACATGCGGATAACGCAAATGATGGTCTGGATATGATAGAGGCGGCGATTGCAGAAGGGAAGCCATATCACATAGTTGTATCGGATATGTATTTCCCGATGTCGAAAGGCGGAATGGAAGTTAAGGCGGGTGAGTATGTCATTGATGAATTACAAGCGCGTGGAATTGATGTTCCAGTTATTGTATGCTCTTCTGCTAGAATGGTGATTCCAGAAATCGTAGGCTGTATTCATTACAACCCAAGAAATGATTTGGACGCGGATATGCGAGAGATGATAGAAATTGTTCAAAATTTGTAAATAGTGATTGATATAAATATAAAAGAGGGAGCACACTTCATTGTGAGAGTGCTCTCTCTTTTTGGTAGGGATATAGGAAAAATAAAAAGTTTCCCGATGCTGCAAGAAATGTAAAACGTGATGCAGATGAAACGAAGCGAAAACTTACATATCTTGCAGAGAGTTTAAAACTATGTGAAGAACCAGAACTGGCTATACAAGGGTATAGGGTTATCTTTTTTCAAAAACATGATTATGTCATGTTTTATCGTGTTGATGGAGATACTGTTTATGTAGATGGTATTTGTCATGAACGTCAAAATTATCGTAATTTATTTAAGTAATGTATAGGCATTTTTAAATGTAATTAGTCTGATTCCAGACAATTAATTCCAATATATAATTCAATAATAAAGTAAGTATCCATAGGGAAAGTATATAGTTTTATGAAAAAAGAGTTTGTATATAGATGTAATTGTCTATACGCAAACTCTTTTTTGTTATAATGTGTGGTTTGTTTCCAATTCTACCGGACAATGATCCGAACCGAAGATATCGGTGTGAATCTTCGCATCCACGAGGCGGTCGTCCATAGAAGAAGATGTAATAAAGTAGTCAATTCTCCAACCAGAGTTCTTTTCTCTGGCTTTGAAGCGGTAAGACCACCAGGAGTAAATTTGTTCCATGTCTGGATAGAAGTGGCGGAAGGTGTCGGTAAAGCCTGCACCGAGAAGTTCGGTCATTTTGCCACGTTCTTCGTCGGTAAAGCCGGCGTTGTGGCGGTTGGTTTTCGGATTTTTAAGGTCGATTTCTTTGTGGGCTACATTAAGGTCGCCGCAAAGAATAACAGGTTTCTTCGCATCAAGCTCAACTAAGTATGCACGGAATGCATCCTCCCAGGTCATGCGATAATCCAAACGAGCCAATTCATTCTGTGCATTTGGAGTATAACAGGTAATCATATAAAACTCTGGATATTCCAATGTGATAACACGGCCTTCCTGGTCATGTTCTTCGATTCCAATGCCGTAGCTGACCGAAAGCGGTTCATGCTTGGTGAAGATTGCAGTGCCAGAGTAGCCTTTTTTTACAGCATAGTTCCAATACTGGTGATAGCCTGGCAAATCCAGCTCAATCTGACCTTCCTGTAATTTGGTTTCCTGTAAGCAGAAGAAGTCTGCGTCTATTTTGTTAAAAAAGTCTAAAAAATCGCCTTTCTGTACGATTGCTCGTAGTCCATTGACGTTCCATGAGATAAATTTCATTTCTAAATTCTCCGTTCATTCATATTATAAAATACATATAAATTATACCTAGAAATGAGAAAAGAAACAAGAGGAGAAAACTACCAAAGTTATGAAAAGAACATCTTATTATAACTTATGTTTAGAATAACTATAAATTTTAGTTCTTTGACCTTTTTATTCCTCATGATTATAATTAAGTCAATACACACGTTAGTGCACTAAAGTGTACGCGTGTAAATAGGAGGAATTAAACTATGAAAAAATTAATGAAAGTCGTATCACTGGCAGTAGTAGCAGTGATGGCATTATCCATGACAGCATGTGGCGGAGGTTCTGCTAAATATAATGTAGGTGTATGTCAGTTGGTACAGCATCCGGCACTTGATGCAGCGACAGAAGGCTTTAAAGCAGCATTAAAGGATAAACTTGGTGATGATGTTTATATTGATGAGCAGGTAGCATCTGGTGAATTGACTCAGTGTACACCTATCGTTACTACATTTGTATCAAACCAGTATGATTTGATTATGGCAAATGCAACAGCAGCATTACAGGCAGCGTCAGCAGCAACAGCAGATATTCCTATTCTTGGAACATCCATTACAGATTATGCAACAGCATTGGATGAAGATAATTGGACTGGCGTAACTGGAAAAAATATTTCAGGTACATCTGACCTTGCTCCACTTGATCAGCAGGCAGCTTGTCTGAAAGAATTATTCCCAGATGCAAAGAAAGTTGGTATTCTTTACTGTTCATCAGAAGCAAACAGCCAGTATCAGGCAGATGTAATTGCGAAAGAATTAAAAGATTTAGGTTATGAAACAGAAGTGTTCAAATTTAATGATTCCAATGACGTAGCAGCAGTAACAAAGAATGCTTGTGACAATAGTGATGTTATCTATGTTCCAACAGACAATGTGGTAGCTGACTGTACCGAAGCGATTAACAACGTTGCACTTCCAGCAAAAACACCTATCTTTGCAGGTGAATCAGGTATCTGTTCTGGTTGTGGTGTAGCGACACTTTCGATTGATTACTATGATCTTGGATATCAGACAGGTCTTATGGCATACGAAATCCTTGTAAATGGTGCTGACCCAGCAACAATGGAAATTCAGTTTGCACCAAAGGTAACCAAGATGTTTAATGAAACAAACGCGAAAGAATTAAACGTAGCAATTCCAGATGATTACGAGGCAATCGCTACAGAATAAGAGAGGGAAAAACGATGTTTTTTAATTATATGGTAGCCTTAAATCCAATTGCATTTGTAAATGCACTTCCATCGAATATCGCACAGGGCTTAGTTTGGGGAGTGATGGCATTAGGTTTGTACATTACCTTCCGCTTGTTAGACTTTGCTGATTTAACTGTGGATGGTTCGCTGGCAACAGGTGGTGCAGTTACCGTAATGCTGACTACCAGTGGATGTAATGTATGGGTGGCTCTTTTGGTGGCAACTTTGGCAGGTATGGCAGCCGGTTTATGTACAGGCGTGCTACATACGAGGTTTGGTATTCCACCAATTTTAGCCGGAATTTTGACACAGATTGCATTGTTCTCCGTGAACTTACATATTTTGGATGGTTCGAATAAAGCAATCAGTGTTGATAAATATGCATTGATTTTAAGCTCTAGAAACGTAACAGCAGCGATTATTACAGGACTTATCTTTTGTGGAGTGCTTATCGCTATCATGTACTGGTACTTTGGTACAGAACAGGGGTCTGCAATTCGTGCGACAGGATGTAATCCAGCGATGAGTAAGGCGCAGGGTATCGATAATGACAATATGAAGCTGATTGCACTTTGCTTAAGCAATGGTTTAGTTGCAATGTCTGGTGGATTATTATCTCAGTTCCAGGGGTTTGCAGACGTGAATATGGGACGTGGTGCCATTGTAATCGGCTTAGCAGCGATTATCATCGGTGAAGTATTCTGCGACTCTGTATTAGGAAAAAAAGCAAACTTTGCAATGAGACTTTCTTTCGTAGTAATCGGTGCAATTATCTACTATGTGGTAATTGGTATTGTAATCTGGCTCCGTATGGATCCAAATGATTTGAAGCTTTTTACAGCGGTTATTGTAGCAGTATTCTTAGCAGTGCCATATTTACGCGCACAGCAGAAGAATTCCTTCAAGATGGCTGGAAAGAAGAGTGCTCTTGCTTTAAAAGAATTAGAGAAGCAAGAGAAGAAGGAGGTCTAGGACATGTTAAAATTACATAATATTCATAAGACCTTCAATTTAGGAACGATTAACGAAAAGGTAGCCTTAAATGGCGTAAATCTGACATTGAATGAAGGTGACTTCGTAACGGTTATTGGTGGTAATGGCGCCGGAAAATCTACGATGCTCAATGCAATCGCAGGTGTTTGGCCGATTGATGAAGGTGCTATTTTAATCGATGGTGTAGATGTCACTGGTTTACCAGAGCATAAGCGTGCACAGTATTTGGGGCGTGTGTTCCAGGACCCGATGACTGGTACGACAGCGACCATGCAGATTGAAGAAAACCTAGCACTTGCTTCTCGACGAGGCAAGAAGAGAGGATTAAGCTGGGGAATTTCTGCAGGAGAAAAGAAAGAGTACAAGGAAATGCTTAAGATGCTGGATTTGGGCTTGGAAGATCGTATGACTTCGAAGGTAGGTCTTTTGTCTGGTGGACAGCGTCAGGCACTTACACTTCTTATGGCAACATTACAAAAACCAAAGCTTCTTCTGTTGGATGAACATACAGCAGCACTTGACCCGAAAACGGCAACAAAGGTATTGGAGCTTACGGATAAAATCGTAGCAGAAAATAACTTAACGACCATCATGATTACTCATAATATGCGAGATGCTATCGCACATGGCAATCGTTTGATTATGATGAACGAAGGAAATATCGTTTTGGATATCGGTCCAGAGGAAAAGAAAAAACTTACCGTAGAAGATTTGCTTCAGAAATTCGAAGATGTCAGTGGACAGGAATTCTCATCGGACAAAGCACTTCTTGGATAAAAGTGACAGGCAACCGCTTGAAAAGTGGCTGCCTGTTTATTATGATAGGGAAAGAAAAGAATGAGAAAGGGGGCTTGTGGATGCTGCAAAAAATAGATGATCTTGTTTGGGGAATCCCGATGATTATACTGATTTTGTCAGTTGGTATTTTTTTGACAATTCGACTAAAGGGATTGCAGATTACCAAGCTGCCATTGGCGGTAAAACACATCTTTGCCAATGACAAGGATGGAAAAGACGGAGAGGTATCCAGTTTCGGTGCACTTTGTATGGCATTGTCTGCAACGATTGGAACAGGAAATATCGTAGGTGTCGCTACGGCATTGGTGACAGGTGGTCCGGGAGCCTTGTTCTGGATGTGGGTAGCGGCTTTGTTTGGAACCGCAACCAAATATGCAGAGTGTCTGCTTGCGATTAAATATCGAGTGGTAGCAGAGGACGGACATGTGGTTGGTGGTCCGTTTTACTATATCGAAAACGGTATGGGAAAAAGTTGGAAGTGGCTGGCAAAAATGTTTGCGGTGTTCGGAGCTGGAGCGGGATTGCTCGGAATCGGTACTTTTACACAGATTAATGGTATTACGGGTGCGGTGAAAAACTTTTTTGATCCAGATAGTTTAAATACCATTTCCTTATTCGGAAATGAATATTCCTGGGCGGTGGTTATTTCTGGTGTTATTCTTACTATTTGTGCGGCACTTGTTATTATTGGCGGTGTAAAAAGAATTTCTTCGGTTGCGGAAGTAATTGTTCCATTTATGGCAATTTTTTATATCGGTGCTGTAGTTATTATTTTAATTACGCATGCAGCAGAGATTCCAGGTGCTTTGGTAGAAGTAGTAGAAAGTGCTTTTGGACTGCGTGCTGCAGCAGGTGGTGCATTGGGTTCCATTATGATTGCAATGCAAAAAGGGATTGCGCGTGGTATTTTTTCGAACGAAGCAGGTCTTGGTAGTGCACCAATCGCAGCCGCAACGGTGAAAACGGATGAACCTGTGGAACAGGGCTTAGTTTCTATGACGGGAACCGTGATTGATACTTTGATTATCTGCACGATGACAGGTTTATCTATCTTAGTAACAGATACCTGGAATATTGGATTGGAAGGAGTAGATGTCACAACAGCGGCATTTCAGGCAGGGCTTCCATTCCCAGAAGCAGTATCCTCTTTCATTTTAATGATGTGTTTAGTGTTTTTTGCCTTTACAACTATCCTTGGTTGGGATTATTATAGTGAAAGATGCATGGAATATTTGGTTGGGGATAAGCCAAAAGTAATCAGATGCTTTCGATGGGTCTACATATTGGCCGTGTTTATCGGACCATATATGACAGTATCTGCTGTTTGGACACTTGCAGATATATTTAACGGACTTATGGCATTTCCAAACTTAATTGCGTTGTTTGCGTTAAGTGGAGTTGTGGTGGCAGAAACTAAGAAATATTTCGAAAAACAAAAAGCAAAATCGTAATGGAGGATTTACAAATGAAAGGTTTAATTGAAGAATTTAAGAAATTTATTATGAGAGGGAATGTGCTTGATATGGCAGTCGGTGTTATCGTAGGTGGAGCATTTACAGCGATTGTTACCTCGTTAAACACGGATATTTTAAGTCCGCTTTTGGCATTGTTAGGTGGTACAGATTTCTCACACCTTACAGTAAAGTTAGGGGAAAGCGATACTGCACCAGTGCTCATGTATGGTAACTTTATTACTGCAATTATCAACTTTTTGATAACAGCATTTGCAATTTTCTGTTTAGTGAAGCTGATTAATACACTTGGTGATAAACTTTCAAAGAAGGAAGAAGCGGCACCAGCGGCTCCAACGACGAAAAAATGCCCATATTGCTTAAGTGAAATTGCCATTGAAGCAACCAGATGCCCACACTGTACATCACATATTGAATAAAGCAAGCAAAAAGCTCAAAATTGTTCGGATTTTGAGCTTTTTTTGTTGCATATTGTTCAAAAATTGCCTATAATATACTAGATATAGTTTATTTTGGGAAAATGGGTACAAAGGGGAATAACCATGCGTCAGGATAATCTTTCAAGGTATGTATTAGAATATATGGGGGAGTTGGTGATTGCGTTTGATGAACGTGGTCTCATCAGCTATGGAAATAAAATTGCAGAAGAGAAATTAGAGTTTGCGGGTCAACTGAGTGGTACGCATATCAGTGAAATTTTTCCGAATGAGTTCACAGAAACCGAGGATGGATTTGAAACAGAGGTAGTATTTGGTACTAACGTAGTACAGAATCTGATGGCTTACCGTATGAATAAAACCTGTTTTGCAGTTGAGGCGAAATTCTCGGATTTAAATGAAGATTTTGAATATGTCTGCATCATGAAGGATATTACCAATCGTAATTATTTGGAGAAACGTATCAAACAGGTAGAACAGGATGCAGAAGATGCATTAAAAGTAAAATCGGAATTTGTGGCCAATGTGACACATGAGCTGCGTACTCCGGTAAATGGTATTCTTGGAAATACAAGAGAATTGATTTCCAGAATCGAAGATGAAGGCTTACTTCGAATTTTGGATTTGATGGAACGTGGCTGTAATGATATGCACGCACTTATCAATAATATTTTAGACTTCTCTAAGTTAGAAGCAGGTAAGTTTACTTTAGAAAAGAGAGAATTCGATTTCCGCAAGATGGTAGATTATGTCAAAGGAAATCATATACATAAAATTACGGAAAAGGGATTGGAATTTTTCGTAACCATATCACCAGAAGTTCCAACACATATTATTGGCGATGAGCTTCGTATTGTACAGATTTTGAACAATCTGCTTTCCAATGCGACGAAATTTACTTCCGTAGGGAAAATTGCGGTAGAGATTGTAAAGACGGCTCAGATGGGACAACAGGCCGAGCTGTTTTTCTTAGTAACAGATACAGGTGTAGGTATTGCAAAAGAGAATTTAGACAAGCTGTTTAAGAGCTTTTCACAGGTGGATGCTTCGATTTCCAGAAAGTATGGTGGTACAGGACTTGGTCTTAATATCAGCAAGCAGCTGGTTGAGATGATGGGTGGCACCATTACCGTACAAAGTGAATTGAACCAGGGAACGATTTTTTCCTTCTCCGTATGGGTGGATTTGCCAAAGGAAGAGCAGGAAAAAGAGGCTGTTACTGTGGATCGTATGGCATTCCTTACAGGTGTAATGCAGGGAAGAGAAGAAGATGCGCACCTGAAGGAATTTGGTACAGAAGAAAATATAGCAGAATTAGAAAAGAATTTATCGAAACTGATTCTTTGTGTAGAAATGGATAACTGGGAGAAGGCGGAAACCTTTATGACTGCAGTGAAGCAGTTGACAGACGCAGCTCCACAGGAAATCAGAACTGCATCCTTACGTCTTAAAATGGCAGTTCAAAAAGCAGATTATGACAAGACAAATGCAGCTTATGAAGAGCTTATGAAGCTGTTATAGTCAGGAGGCTTTATGTTACGAATTTTAATTATTGATGATGTGGAAACCAACCGATTTGTACTCCGCAACATTATTACAGATATGGGCTATCAGCCAGTGTTGGCAGAAAATGGAAAACAAGGACTTAAGATTATGGAGCGTATTGTTCCAGACTTGATTCTTTTGGATGTTGCGATGCCAGAGATGGATGGCTTTGAATTTGCAGATATTATCAAAAAAGATGTAAAGACGAGAAACATTCCAGTTATCTTTATTTCTGCATTTGATGCACCACAGGACATTGTCAAAGGATTTGAGGCAGGTGGAGCGGACTATGTAACAAAGCCTTTCATTCAGGAGGTTGTAAAGTCACGCGTAACCGTACAGTTGAAACTTGCAGAGATGAATAAAACTTTGGCAGATACGAACCGCAGATTGCAGGTTTCTATCACGGAGCAGCTTCGTCAGTTAGAGGCAGAAAAGAAGAAAGTATTGTATGCCCTTTTGACTGTAGTTCGTAAAAATGCGGTGTTTGATGAAAGTCATATTGAACGTTTACAGGAAAACTGCAAGATTTTGGCACAGGCAATGCAGCTTTCCCCTAAATACGAAAGTATCGTTTCAGATACATTTGTAGAAACGATTGAATTAGCAGCACCACTTTGTGATTTAGGTATGGTAGGTGTGCCACTGGATATTTTGCAGAAAAATGGGAAGCTGACCGAAGAAGAGATGGCGATTATGCAGAAGCATACGGCAATCGGAACTCAGATTATGGAGGATATCAAGGGCGACGGCGATTATAATGATTTTGTCGATATGTCCTGTGATATTACGAAGTACCATCATGAAAGATGGGATGGAAGTGGATATCCATACGGAAAATCAGGCAATGATATTCCATTACCAGCACAGGTAGTTTCTTTGATTTCCTACTACAACGCATTGACAGAGAAACGTTCGTATCGTGATGCGTATAGCAAGGAAGAGGCAATTCAGATGATTGAGGCTGAATCGGGAAAAGCATTTAATCCAGAGATTTTTGCAATCTGTAAGAAAATTGCAAGACAATTAAAATAAGAGGATAGACAAGTGGCGAAGATGACGGACGAGGAATATCTACGTATTGCCCGTTTTCTAAAAGGGCGTTACGGTATTGATATGAGCCGTAAAAAGGAGATTATTTCCGGAAGATTAGAAAATTATATTAGAGCAAATGGATGGAATACATATACCGAATACATGAATGCGGTAGAAAAAGATAACACAGGCAGTTTAGAAAAAAAGCTGGTAAACCTTTTATCTACGAACCATACGTATTTTATGCGAGAACCAGAACACTTCACGTATTTGAGACAGGTAGTGCTTCCTTGGATTCGTAAAAAGGAAGAACGTACAAGAGATGTTCGTATTTGGTGTGGCGCTTCTTCCACAGGGGAAGAACCATATACCATTGCTATGGTAATTGCAGATTATTTTGGACTAGAACATGGTGCTTGGGATACACAGGTGCTTGCGACAGATGTTTCGACAGATGTGTTACGTCGTGCCATGGATGGTGTATACAGTTCGGAGCAGGTAGAGGTGCTTCCAGATAATTGGAAACGAAGATTTTTCCGTAAAATTATCAGTGAAGACGCGTACCGAGTAACGGATGAGTTAAAGAATGAAGTTATGTATCGCAAATTTAATCTGATGGATGATTTCCCGTTCCGAAAAAAACTGCATGCAGTATTCCTTCGGAATGTGATGATTTACTTTGATGAAAAGACCAAAAAAGAGTTGATACAGAAGGTGTATGACGCAATGGAACCTGGTGGGTATTTGTTTATTGGGCAGACGGAAAGCATAAACAAGGAGTATTGTCCATTTGAACATGTGAGACCATCGGTGTATAGAAAAAAAGAAGGCAAATAGGTTAATAAGTTATGCGAAAAATTAAAGTATTAGTCGTAGAAGATTCCGTTTTCTTTCGAGAACTTCTTGTAAAACATTTGAATAATGACCCAGCTTTGGAGGTTGTAGCAAGTGCAAAAGACCCATTTGAAGCGAGAGATATGATTGTCAAACATAAACCAGATGTTATGACCTTGGATATCGAAATGCCTCGAATGAATGGAATCGAATTCTTACGAAAACTGATGCCACAATATCCAATGCCTGTTGTCATGATTAGCTCTTTGAGTGACAAGGTATTTGAAGCATTAAATGCAGGTGCAGTTGATTTCGTTGCAAAGCCTGCAATGACAGATAGAAAGAAACTGGAAGAACTCATGACCAATGAGCTTCCGATTAAAATTAAAATAGCATCTACAGCTAAGATTGGAAATATTAAAAGAGCAGTTGTGCCTGAGTTAACCGAAACGGTTAGTACTAATGCCAGCAGCAAGGACTTGGTTTTGGCGATTGGAGCCTCTACTGGTGGAACAGAAGCAATTGCAACGATACTGAAAGAATTTGGAACGGATATTCCAGGAACGGTTGTGGTACAGCACATGCCTGCTGGATTTACAGAAATGTATGCAAACCGATTGAATGACCAGTGTCGTGTTACCGTAAAAGAGGCGAAAAATGGCGACAAGGTATTACCAGGACAGGTGTTGATTGCACCGGGTGGTGATTGCCAGATGCGTTTAATTAAGGTGAATGGAACCTATCAGGTGGAAGTAAAGCCGGGTCCAAAGGTAAGTGGGCATTGTCCATCGGTAGATGTATTGTTTGAATCTGTTGCGAAGGCGGCAGGTAGTCGAGCATTAGGAATTATTTTGACAGGCATGGGCGGCGATGGCGCAAAGGGGCTATTGGAAATGCGAAAAGCCGGTGCCAAAACGATTGGTCAGGATGAATCCACTTGTGTAGTATATGGAATGCCTAAGGTGGCATTTGATATAGGTGCAGTAGAGCATCAAGAGAAATTGAGTGATATAGCAAAGAAAACGTATGCTGTTCTTAATAATATGTAAAGGAGAAAAGGTATGAGAATTTTATTAGCAGAGGACGATTTCGTAACAAGAAAGTTTATGAGCAATTTCTTATCAAAGTATGGTGAATGCGACGTAACTGTTGATGGTTTGGAAGCGGTAGATGCATTCATGATGGCTTTGGAAGAAGAAAATCCTTATGATTTGGTATGTCTTGATATTATGATGCCAGTAATGGATGGATATCAGGCATTGGTAGGTATTCGTAATCTGGAAAAAGAACGCAATATTCCAGAAGACAAATCGGTTAAGGTTATTATGGCTACAGCATTAAACGATGAAAAGAATGTAAAAATGGCCTTCGAACTTGGTTGTACCATCTATTCTGGAAAACCAATTGACCAGGACCGCTTTGAGGAAGCATTAAAGAGATTGGATTTAATCTAAAATAGATGAAAACGAATAGAAAGGAGCTATATCATGGCAGATGGGTTTAATACAGAAGACATGCTGGACATGTATCTGTTTGAAAATCAGCAGTTGCTAGAAAAGCTTCAGGAAACAGTACTGGAACAGAAAGACGAAGAATGCTTTGATGAAGATGCCATCAATGAAATCTTCCGTACGATGCATACGATTAAGGGTTCCTCTGGAATCATGATGTTCGATGATATTACGGCAGTTTCACATAAGTTGGAGGACATTTTCTATGTGCTTCGTGAGTCACATCCGGATAATGTGCCACATTTGCAGTTGGTAGAGCATGTATTAGAGGTTGCCGATTTTATCACCAATGAATTGGAGAAAATCGAAAACGGAGAAACTGCAGATGGTGATTCCAGTGAGATTATTGCCAGACTGGATCAGTTTTTGAAGCAAATAAAAGGGGAAAAGAATACAGAAGAGAAGAAGGAAGCACCGAAAAAAGATACTTCTGCTCAGAAATTCTATATTGCACCAGTTGCTAGTAATTCAAGTAAATATTTCCGTATTAAGCTTACATACAATGAAGGCGTAAATTTAGTAAACGTGCATGCTTACAAGGCAGTATATGCGTTGAAAGAAATTGCAGAAGATTTGATTTATTCGCCAGAAGATATTATTTCGGACGAGAGTAGTGCGGAACAGATTTTAGAAAATGGTTTCGATATCCTACTGCAGACACAGGCCAAGGAAGCCGATATTCGAGAGATTATCAAAGAAGGCTATGATGTTAAGAAGGTAGATATTCTAGAATGTACGGAGGCAGAGTATAAACAGGGCTTTGGTGATGAGGAAGAATCACCTATTATCATGATAGACCTAGAATCTTCTGTGGAAGAGATTGAAGCGAAAGCAGAACGTACACAGGAACAGATTATGGCGGAAGCCAAAAGCAAGGCTTTGGCGCCCGGTGACTTCGTTATTCAGTCCAAGGAGCCAGGAAAGGCAAAGAAACTTGCGAAGGATAAGCCTAAGAAATCGGAAAAGGCGACCTTTATCAACGTTGATGTAGCGAAGATGGACCAACTGATGGATTTAATTGGGGAATTGGTGATTTCCCAGTCAGTTGTATTACAGAATCCGGATTTGAAGGTGCCAGGCTTATCGCTTGACAACTTCAATAAGTCAGCAGCACAGATGGTTAAGATTTCGACAGATTTACAGAATGTAATTATGTCGATGCGAATGGTACCACTGACCAATACCTTCCAGAAGATGAATCGAATCGTATTTGATGTTTCTAGAAAATTGGGCAAAGATATCGAGTTTGTCATGGTCGGTGAAACTACCGAAGTGGACAAGAATATCGTAGAACATATTTCAGATCCATTGATGCATTTGGTTCGTAACTCGGTTGACCATGGTATTGAAATGCCAGAGGACAGAGCTACAGCAGGCAAGACAGAACGTGCGAAGGTTACCTTATCAGCAAAGACCGAATCAGGTAAGGTTTGGATTACGGTTGAGGATAATGGAAAAGGCTTGGACCGTCAGCAGATTTTGAACAAAGCTCGTAATCAGGGCCTTTTGGATTATAGTAAGCCAGAAAGTGCGTATACAGACAAAGAAGTATATCAGTTTATTACATTACCAGGCTTTTCTACGAAGGAAAAGGTGACCGAATATTCGGGACGTGGTGTTGGAATGGACGTTGTATTATCCAATATCGCATCCATCGGTGGTAGCTTAGAAATCGAAAGTGAAAAAGGTAAGGGAAGTAAGATGATTCTTAAGATTCCACTTACACTTGCAATTATCGATGGTATTGTAATGCGAGTAGGAGATACTTCCTTTGTTATTGAAACGGGTGCGGTAAAAGAGTTCGTAAGTGTAACAGAGGATATGATGATTCGCGACCCAGACCACCGTGAATTTGTTATGATTCGTGGCGAATGTTATCCAGTGCTTCGTGTAGGTGATAGGTATCATTTGACAGGATACCAGACTGATGTGGACAAGGGTATGATGGTGATTATGGAAGTGGATGGACAGCATGTATGTCTGTTTGTAGATAGTTTAGTAGGCAAACAGGAAATTGTTGTAAAACCGATTCCATCTTACGTAAAAAAAGTGAAAGGGTTATCTGGATGTACTCAGCTAGGAGACGGCAGTATTGCACTTATCCTAGACGGAGCAGGTCTGGTGGACTAAGGGGTAAACCGATATGGACGAAAGAGATACGCAAAAAGGGAAATACGTGACCTTTAAATCGGGGTGTGAATACTTTGGTCTTAAGATTCAGTATGTCAATGAAATCATCGTTTTTCAGGAAATCACCAAGATTCCAGAGAGCGAGGATTACATCAAAGGACTGATTAACTTAAGAGGAAAAATTATTCCAGTTATCGATGTGAGATTACGTTTTAAACAGGAGCCATTCGAATATACAGACAGAACCTGTATCATCGTGGTAAATGTAAAAAATATCGTTGTGGGACTTATCGTAGAACAGATTGCGGAAGTTGTTGAGATTCAGGAAGAAAATATTATTCCATCTCCATCTGTTGGAAAGGCAGACAAATCTCAGAACAAGTATGTATATGCTATCGGAAAGGTAGGAGATCAGGTGAAGCTCTTACTTGACCCAGATAGATTACTGAATGATGAAGAAATTACTGCATTAGATCCAAATGCAGGAAATGCAGAAGACGGAGGCGAAGAATAGTCATGAAAATCAATAAAAATTTAAAAATGAAGACAAAGTTAATTATTAGTTTTCTTGTAATTGATGTAATTGTATTGTTTTTACTTTATACTGGATATTCAACAGCAGCAACTATTATTAATGAAGCAGATCCACAGCATTATTTATCTAGTTATGCTTGGTTTACGATGGGAATTGCTCTGGTTATCGTGTTGGTTTGTGGCGGTATCATGGTTGCAATTCCTAGACAGCTACGTAAGAATATTAATCATCTCAAAAATATTACAATCGAATTGGCGAAAGGTAATATGGATGTAGAAATTACCAAGCTTTATAACGATGAATTTGGTGAATTAGTAGACGAATATCAGAGCATGGTAGCAAATATTCGTGCACAGGCAATGGCGGCACAGGCGGTTGCAGCGGGGGACATGACAGTAGAAGTATTACCGGCTTCCGATGTGGACACCATGGGTAATGCATTACATACCTTAGTACAGAGAAACGGAAATGCTCTTGGAAATATCAATGATGCGGCATATCAGGTAATGACAAGTGCTTCTCAGGTAGCAAGTGCAAGTGATGCATTGGCACAGGGCTCTACTGAACAGGCAAGTGCGATTGAACAGATTACTTCTTCTATCAGTGAAATCGCTGAAAAGACCAGAGAAAACGCAGCTCAGGCAAATCATGCGGCAGATCTTGTTGGAGATGCAATCCGTGATGTAGAACATGGAAACGAAGAAATGCGTGAAATGGTTACAGCTATGGAAGATATCAATAAATCTTCGGAAAGCATTTCTAAGATTATTAAGGTTATCGATGATATCGCATTCCAGACAAATATTCTTGCACTTAATGCAGCAGTAGAAGCCGCTCGTGCAGGTGACGCAGGTAAAGGCTTCGCGGTAGTAGCAGAAGAGGTTCGTAACTTAGCGGCGAAGAGTGCGGCAGCAGCTTCTGAAACAGCAGAACTGATTGAAGATTCGATTGCAAAAGTTGCAATTGGTTCTAAACTTGCAGACGAAACAGCAAAAGCATTGGAAGATATTTCAAATGCAGTAAAAGAAAGTGAAGTAATTATCAATAATATTGCAGAATCATCGAATTATCAGGCGACAGCAGTAGCACAGATTAATCAGGGTATCGGTCAGGTTTCTCAGGTTGTTCAGACAAACTCTGCGACAAGTGAAGAGTGTGCGGCTGCCAGCGAAGAACTTTCGAACCAGGCAGTTCGTATGAGAGATTTACTTTCTATTTACAAGTTAAATGAAAGTGCAGTAGTAGCTCGTTATCACGAGTTAGAAGCAGAAGAGTCTGTTTCCGTAGAGGTAAATGAACCAGTGATTTCTCTTGGAGAAGGATTCGGGAAATATTAAGATAGTTAGGCTGTCGCAAAAGGATTTATTTTGTGACAGCCTCTAGTGCGTTTTTGGAGGCGGTAAAATGGGCAAGTATGATTACCTAAAATCGTATGAAAGACAGATAGAATCAATTGTAATTATAATTGCATCGATATATTCTTTTACGGAATTGATTCTTGGATATCAAAATAATTGGAACCAATGGGGGCAGCTTTCTGTTTTGGTGGGATTATTGGTATCATGGATTTTCTTTTTCGGAAAGTACAAATCGTTTGAAGTAAGAGCACATATCACCTGTTTTGCTTCCCAGGTAATGGTTTTAGTATATGGAATTGAATGTGAGGATTTTTACAAGATACAGTCCTTATTTATCAGTTTATGTATTTTGCTGGGGTTATATGGTGTTTTGAATTCCATGATATATCCAACATTGTCCTATTCAGCATTGGTTGCTTACTATATTTTTGTAAACGGACAGTTAAATTGGGGACAGTATGATTCTGATTTAGGTATGGTTACCCGTATTTTACAGGGCTATCTAACCTTGTTCCTTGTTATTTATCTGGTATTTCGATACAAAACCAGCCAGGAAAGTATGTTGGAAATGATTGATGCACTTCGCAAGTCCGAACGCGAAAAAGATGATTTCCTTGCGAATGTCAGCCATGAAATCCGTACTCCTATTAATACCATTTGCGGTATTAGTGAAATTATGTTAAAGAATGATGTTCCAGCGGAAATGCGAGAGGATATGCTTAATATCCAGTCGGCTGGACGAAACCTTATGTCTGTAGTAGGAGATATTTTGGACTACTCTGAATTACAGGAAGGCGATTTCGAAATCGTCGAAGAAAATTATTATGTCAGCTCAACCATTTATGACGTTATCAATATGTCTATGGCGAAGAAAAGTGAGAAGAAGCTGGAACTTATCGTAGACTGTGAGGCAGATATGCCAAGTGTGTTGGTTGGTGATGAGCAGAAGATTCGAAGAGTGATTATGAACCTGGTAAACAACGCCATTGAGTTTACTTCCGAAGGTTGTGTAAGTATTCGTTTTGGATACCGTAAAGAAGAATATGGCATAAACTTAATTGTTACGGTAAAAGACTCTGGTATTGGTATGACCAAAGAAAGTGTAGAAAATCTGTTCCAGAAATTCTCACAGGCAGACATGGGGCGTACCAGAAAGAAAGGCGGCGTAGGTCTAGGGCTTGCCATTGCGCAGACCATCGTTCAACGTATGGGTGGTTTCATTACCGTAAAGAGTGAATTAGGTAAAGGTAGTGAATTTAAGATTGTAATTCCACAGAAGGTTTACGATGCGAATCCAATTGTGGAACTACCAGATAGAAATGAAATTAATGCTGCTGTATACATTAATATGGAGCAGTTTAGATACAATGAAATCCGTGATGAATATGGTGAAAATATACAGCGTCTTGTGGAACAGCTTAAGGTAAAATGTCATGTTTGCCGTAATCTGCAGGAGCTTAAGAGATGGGAAAAACGAGAAGATTTTAATCAAATCTTCATCAGTTTATTGGAATATCAGGAAGATCCTATTTATTTTGATAATCTTGCAAAACGCAAAAACGTTCATATTATTTTGGATCATTATGATGATGCAAAGGTACAGAATAAGAACTTAAGCAAGATTTATAAACCATTCTTTGTATTGTCGATTTTAGCAGCATTAAAGAATGCGGTGGCAGAGAATGGAGAAAAGGTTGTTGAAGTAGAAAATCATCAGTTATATGCACCAGAAGCACATATTTTGGTAATTGATGACAATCGTATGAATATTCGAGTGGTGGAAGGATTGCTTCGTGCGTATGGTGTAAAGGTATCTTATGCCTTAAGTGGACAGGAAGGTATTGATATGCTTGCATCCAAAGCATACGATTTGATTCTTTTAGACCACATGATGCCAGGAATGGATGGTGTGGAAACCTTCCATCATATTCGTAAGAAACCAGATTTGTATTATAAGGAGATTCCAATTATTGCATTAACAGCAAATGCGATTGCGGGTGCGAGAGAGATGTTTATCAAGGAAGGCTTTAACGATTTCGTGGCGAAACCAGTGGAAAGCTCTGTTTTGCAGCGTACCTTGAAACGTCATCTTCCAGCCGACAAGTTAAAGACATTAGATGAAGCAGAGCGTATCCAGATGCAAGCAAAGCAGGAAGAAAGTACGGTAGCAGCTTCTACATCAACAGGGGAACTGGTCATTGGTGATTTGGATATTTCAAAAGGAATTATGTACTGTGGAAATCAGGAAAATTACCTCGAAATTTTAACCAGTCAGAGAGATAATGGCAAGGATATTATCGAACAGGCGCAAAGCTTGTACGAAAAAGCAGATTGGAAGAATTATGTAATTGTAGTACACGGTATCAAGAGTTCAATGATGAGTATTGGGGCAGTGAAGCTGTCTGAAATGGCAAAGGCTTTGGAATTTGCTGGCAAGGGTGAAGATTATGATTTCATTCGTAAAGAACATGCTGCAATGATTAAAGAGTTTGAGCGAGTAATGCAGATTTTATATGATTGCAAGTACTTAGCACCATTAGAAACGGAACAAGCAGTTGTGAACAAACCAGAGCTGTCGGATGAAGATTTTGCACAGAAATTAGTAGAGTTAGAAAATGTAACCTATGAGTTTGATACGAAAAAGGTGATTCCGATTTTGGATGAATTGAGTAAATACGCATATCATTCCAAGGATTTGGAGAAGGAGTTAAAACCGGTTTACAAGAAGGTAGACATGTTTGATTTCATGTCTGCGTATGAGACCGTAGCCAAAATCAAAGAAAAGGCATAGTATATGTGGGTGAGGTACCTATATGTTTAAGAAATTTTTGAATGTATTTATTGACGATAAAGTAGATATTAAGGAAAGATTGTTCCGTATCATTTTGGTGGTTGGCACGGTTGCAATTGGACTTGCGATTTTGCAAGGACTTACACTTGTGAATGCCGATGGTCTTATGCCAGTATATTGGATTATGTTTGCATCCTTCGTGGTGGCCTTAGTGTTAACCTTTAAATACAATTATATTGATGTATCATCTACCATTTTGGGATTTGCTATTATCTTAATCGCATTGCCATTCATTTTCTTAAAGGGTGGTGGAGTAAATAGTGGTTCGGGGATTTGGCTTTGCTTGGGAATCGTGTATGTATTTATTATGTTTTCTGGAAAGAAAATGTGGTTCTTTTTGATACTTACACTGGTTATGGATAGTTTATGCTATATGATTTCCTACTACTATCCAGAAGTGGTAGTGGAACTTGCGACACCATTTGAGAAACATTTTGATTCCATTTTTGCGGCAGTCATTGTTGGACTTACAGTTGGAATTATTATGAAATTCCAGCTCAAGATTTTTGATAATGAGAGACAAATTACACAGGAACAAAAGAAGGAATTAGAATTGTTGGGTAAGTCCAAAGATGCTTTCTTTGCAAGTATGAGTCATGAGATTCGTACACCAATTAATTCGATTATTGGACTAAATGAATTGATTTTACGTGAAAATCCGTCGACTGAAATCCAGGGATATGCAAAAAATATTCAGAATGCAAGTAAAATGTTGTTGTCTTTGGTAAATGACATTTTGGAATTATCCCAGCTTGAAATTCAAAAGATGGAATTGGTGGAAAAAGAATATAGTGTAGAAGAAATGCTGCATGAAGTTGTAGATATGATGCAGGTTCGCATGGAGGAAAAGAAGTTAAAGTTCATTGTTCAGGTGGACAAGAATATCCCTTCCAAACTGTATGGGGATGATAGACGCATGAAACAGATTCTTCTAAATATTCTTTCTAATGCAGTGAAATATACAGAGGAAGGTTCTGTTACATTTAGCTGCCGTTTTGAGCAGGTAGATGAAGAAAATATATCTCTTCGTATTTCGGTAGCAGATACGGGAATGGGAATTCGAAAAGAAGAGTTAGAGCATTTGTTTGATGCATTCCATCGAATTAATTCTGAGAAAAATCAAAAAATTGAAGGGACTGGTTTGGGACTATCGATTACGAAGCATTTGCTGGATTTGATGCAGGGTGAAATTTCAGTAGATAGTATTTATACGCAGGGCTCAGAATTTACAGTTGTGATTCCACAGAAAATCATAGATGAAGCACCTATGGGCGAATTTACGACTAAGATTGCGGATAAAAATACGACAACCTATTATAGCAAATCATTTGAGGCACCAGAGGCTCGTATTTTGATCGTAGATGATGATGACTTGAATCTTATCATTACAACGAAGCTTCTTCAGGATACGAAGATGTCGATTGACACAGCAAGTAGCGCGGATGAATGCTTGCGAAAGACAAGCAAGAGATACTACAATCTTATCTTAATGGACTACATGATGCCAGGTATGAATGGTGGAGAGCTTCTGCGTGAGGTTCGTAAACAGGAAAATGGCTTGTGTAAGGATTCTGATGTGGTATTGTTATCTGCAAATGTGCTTGCGGATAAGCAGTTGGAATATCAGCAGATGGGCTTTGATGGATTATTGGAGAAGCCAGTAGATGCGGTTCGTTTGGAACAGGAAGTAATGAAGCACATTCCAGACGAGTTGATTGAGTATCGTAGAGATGCGGTAGGTGGTGTTCAAGGAGAATACTTTGTATCAAGACTAGCAAAACGACGCAAGAAGGTCTATGTTACTTCCGATGGTGTGTGCGATTTGCCACAGGAGTTTATCGAAAAGTACGATATTAAAATCATTGATATGTATATTAAAACGGAAACGGGTAGATTCCGTGATAAGAAAGAAATCGACATTCACAACTTGTCGAGATATTTGTCAGATGAAAATACGACGGCATTTTCATTGTCACCAACCGTAGAAGACTATGAACGATTTTTTGCGGATGCACTTATGGAAGCAGATAACATCATATATATATCTATGGCGAGTGGTACTGGAAATTGTTATGAACATGCAGTTGAGGCGGCAAAGGGATTTGCACACGTACATATTGTGGATTCTACCCATATTTCTTCTGGGCAGGCACTTATCGTTTTGCATGCTGCAAAGATGGCAAGTGAAGGTGCACCAGTACAGGAAATTGTAAGTAGTATAGAACGTATGAAATCTAAGGTAAAGGCATCGTATGTTTTGCCAAGTACCCGTATTTTCTATCAAAAGGGGTTCACAGATAAGATTACTGCACAAATTTGTGATTGGTTTAAACTGCATCCAGTTTTGGGAACGTATCGAAATAAAATTACGGTTTTGGGCGTTCGTGCCGGTAAATTGGAAAAGGTTTGGAAGAAATATATCCGATTCCATTTGCGGAATAGTTCGCGCATTAACGCAGATATTGTATTTGTGGTTCATGCAGGTTGTACGGTAAGACAGCAGGAAATGATTTTAGAAGAAATCAATCGCAATATGAGATTCAAGCAGGTCATTTTTACACAGGCTTCATCGGCTAGTGTTTGTAACGCAGGACTAGGTTCGATTGGTTTTGCAATTTGTCAAAAATAGAAAGAGGTTATTATGGAACAGATTTTTGAAATTATCAAAGCGTTATTATTTGGTATTGTAGAAGGTATTACAGAGTGGCTTCCAGTAAGTAGTACCGGACATATGATTCTGTTAAATGAGTTTGTCGAGCTGAATGTAAGTGAACAGTTTTGGAATATGTTCTTGGTAGTAATTCAGTTGGGTGCCATCCTTGCAGTAGTACTGATTTTCTGGAATACGATTTGGCCATTTGCTTTAGCAAAAAATACTGATTTCTCTCAGAACATTGGAAGAAGAGGGTTCTGGAATCAGAAGTATTGGGCGGTTGGACCAATTACTGTAAAAATGGAAATCATTATTAACTGGTTTAAGATTGTAGTTGCATGTTTACCAGCAATTATATTTGTATTGCTGGATTTGGATGATGTGTGTGATGCATTGTTTTATAATGCGGTTGGTGTATCGATTGCACTGATTGTATTTGGTATTGCTTTTATTATCGTAGAAAATCGTAACGCAGGCAGAAATGCGGTGGTAATGGAAATGACTGAAATTACATGGAAGATGGCGGTGCTCATTGGTGTGTTCCAGCTTCTTGCTGCAGCATTTCCTGGCACCTCACGTTCTGGTGCGACCATCATTGGTGCGTTACTCATTGGAATTTCCAGAAAAGCAGCGAGTGAATTTACCTTTATTCTTGCCATCCCAGTTATGCTCGGAGCAAGTCTGCTTGAGTTATTAGATTTTGGCTTTCATCTGACAGGAAATGAAGTGGTGATTCTTTTAGTTGGAATGATTAGTGCATTTTTGGTTTCTATTTTTGTAATTAAATTTTTGTTGAGCTATATCCGTAAGCACGATTTCAAGGTGTTCGGTTGGTACCGAATTGTACTTGGTATCGTAGTGCTGTTTTGCGGAGTAGTGGGTATTATTTAGTTTTAGAAGTTGGTCATAGATGTTAAAGTTATATTATGGACATATCAAACTGGTAAAAGATCCAGAGCAGTTTGATAAGTGGTTTGAAAAAATGGATGGTCAGAGAAAGGACAAAATTCTACGTTGCAAGAATGAGGTAGATAAACAGCGTTCCTTACTGGCTGGAATATTGCTACATTTTGGCTTGGAAAATAATCGCGATGAAAAGCAGATTTTTTATAGTATTAGTCATTCTGGGAATTACGTGATATGTGTTCTTTCGGACCGAAGTGTAGGAATTGATATCGAGAATAAGTTCCGTAGTATTTTTTCGGAAGCAAAGGAAGAGCAATTGGATAAGATTGCGCGAAAATGCTTTACGATGGGTGAGTCCATCTATTTTCTCTCTGCAGAGGAAGAAGAAAAGCAAGAGATTATGTTGAAATTGTGGACCAGAAAGGAAAGCTATAGTAAGGCAATCGGAAAAGGTCTGGGGATAGATTTTTCGTTGATTGATACGCAGAAAAAGGATGCGCTATACTGGTCGGATTGGCTGGAAGATGGATATTATTGTAGTTTATATGTAGAGGATGGATTTTTTGGAGATTTGAAGCTACAGGAAATCGTATCTTTGTAGGAAGGAATAGAAAAATGTATGATGAATTGACTGCAAAGGATATTCAAAAGATGGAAGAGGAGATTGAGCATCGTAAGCTTGTTGTTCGTAAGCAAGCATTAGAGGATGTGAAAGAAGCTCGTGCACATGGTGATTTGAGTGAGAATTTTGAATACAAGGCAGCGAAAAAATTTAAAAATGAGAATGAAAGCCGTATTCGTTATCTGGAAAAAATGATTCGTACTGCAAAAGTTATTTCAGAGGAATCCGCTGAAGATGAAGTTGGTATGAACAATACGGTTGAGTTGTATTTCGAAGAAGATGATGAGGTAGAAGTATATAAGGTGGTTACCACGGTACGAAGCAATTCTTTGAAAAATTTGATTAGTAAAGAGTCGCCACTTGGAATGGCGATATATGGGCATAAGGTAGGAGAACGATGTGAGGTAAAGGTAAATGATACCTATTCTTATTTTGTGCAGATTAGAAAGATTGAAAATACAGTAGATGATGGAAGCGATGCGTTGCGAAAATTTTAACTGTGTTGAAAGTGAGAACATAGATGGCTAGAAGAGGTTTGACGGGACAACTAAATATGTTTGATTTGTACAATTCCCTAGAAACAGGTGAAGTTGAGATGGTATCTTTGGTGCCGGAGTTTGAAGAGGAGCCAGAGGTTGTGGAAGTGCCAGAGGTTGTGGAAGAGCTAGAGGTTGAGGAAGAACTAGAAGTTGTGGAAGAGCCAGAAACTGTGGAAGAGCTAGAAGCTGTGGAAGAGCAAGAAGTTGCGGAAGAGTCCCATGTGGTTCTGGGAAAAGAGCAGGTGTCTATGTCTCGAAGTTATGTGGTGGATGGAGAACAGGTTGAGATTGCATACATCAATTATAACAAGGTTCGCATTACAAGAGGAAATGGGGTGCCTGTTGTGAAAGAATTTGCTTCTACGAAAGAAGCGGTAGATTATTATGTAGAGCAGATGCAGGAGTATGAGGATGAATAAAGAAGAGTTAGAAATAATTGATTTGGAACAGGAGGAACTACCTGTTGACAAATCCTCAAAAAAGAGGAGACAAAATATCATTAGCTGGGTACTCGTTTGTATCGGTGTTATCTGTATTGGAGTTGCATTATATGGTTTATATGATATTTACAAAGAGTACAAAGTAAGTGAGGAAATATATGAAAAGGCTGAGGAGGAGTTTGTTCATCCGTATGTGCCGGGGACAGAAGAGGAGAATTTAACAGAAGCTCCAGCAGAAGCTCCAACGGAAACTGCTCCTGTGACTCCTTGGTATCAGTTGGTATCGGTAGATTTGGCAGGATTACAAGCAAAATATGACGAAGTAGTAGGATGGCTTTACTTTGAAAACGTGGATATTAGTTACCCATTGATGCAAGGCAGTGATAATACAAAATATTTGCGTACGGCTTTTGATGGAACATATTCAAATCCAGGAAGTATCTTTGTAGAGGCGACACATAGTGGAGATTTTTCGGATATTCATACTTTGGTGTACGGTCATAATCAGAGAGATGCCAATATGTTTGGCAAATTAAGAAATTATTATAATGATGCATCGTATTATAAGATGCATCCATATTTTCAGATATTCTGTGAGGATAAAATATATCGATATAGAATTTTTGCAGTTTTGGATGCGCCTGTAGATAGTTTTGTCTTTCAGGAAAAGCCTGTTTCTGCAAGTTCATGGGTAGAAAAGTTACAACAAAATGCTATACTTGCAGCTGGAATTCAGGCAGATGATAATGATAGAATTGTTACACTTTGCACCTGTACCGATGATGCAAAAGATCGTATATTAGTGAGTGCGGTGCTGGTAGGTACCTATGATCGTACAGAACAGACTTTGATACAAAATTAAAATAAGGAGCTGAAACCATGAAAAGAGAAGACGAATTATTAAAACAGTTGATGGATATGACAAAGGATACGAAGGCTGGAAAAATTCGCTGGGATGTGAAGTGCCAGACTACAGAATACAATGATCCTACCAGTAAACCACAGGTAATGGAGGATGATATTCTTTGGACAGTAGATGAGTGTTATGTTTCTTATTATTGTGAATATAAGGGTAAGGAATTTTTGATGATTACCTATGAAATGATACATACTGCAGGAGATAAGGTGAAAACAACGAATTTGGTATTCCTTCCACCACTTGGAATCCGTTATTTTGATATTCATACCTTACTTCCTTATGCAGTGGAAAATTCGAATATGCTTTCTTATCAGGTGAAGGCTTTGTGGACTATGCTATTGGATATGTATAAAGCGAATCCAAGTAGTGTTGCTTTGGATGTAAGTGAAAGAGTTTTAACAATTGAAGATTAGTAGATTTGTTAATGGAGGAATGTTATGGGAAGAGTATATTTAAATGAGGGGTGGAAATTTGCTGAAAAATTTTCCGTGAATTTATTTTATCCGGGTGTAGGCGACAGCGATATGGTAGAAGTGCGTTTTCCACATACCTGTAAGGAATTACCATATAATTATTTTGATGAAAATGAGTATCAAATGGTGTGTGGTTATCGTCGTACGCTTCGTGTAGAAGAGGCTTGGAAAGGCAAAACAATGCTCTTTACCTGTGAAGGAGCAGGGCATGAAACAACACTCTATATCAATGGGCAGGAAGTGTATAAGCATTCTTGCGGATATACTGGGTTTACGGTAGATATTACGCCTTATATGTTATATGGACAAGCCAATGTGCTGGTATTGAAGGTGGATAGTAATGAAACATTAAACCAGCCACCATTTGGATTTGTTATCGATTATATGACATTCGGTGGTGTGTATCGTGAAGTATATATGGATGTGGTAGAAAATACCCATATCAAAGATGTATTTGTAAAAGCAGAGGCTGCAAAGGATGGAAAGGCGGACTTGGAATGCCAGATAGAAGTGAGTGAAGCGGTACTTGCTTCGGAAAAAGAGATTCTGATTCGTGGATTTTTGACTCGCAAGGATACGGATCGTTGTCCCGTAGATAGTGAAGAGCAATATTTTCTTCCTGTGGCAGCATTTGAACAGAAAGTATCGGAAGTTAAATTTACATTAAATAATTCGGTGTATAATGTGCTAAATTGGCATGTGGACCATCCGTATTTGTATGAGCTGACTTTGGAATTGGTCGATTCGGAGGATAATGTAAAGGATACCTATACAACTACGTTTGGCTTTCGCAATGTGGAATTCCGAGCAGATGGATTCTACTTGAATGGAGAAAAATTTAAAATTAGAGGATTGAATCGTCACCAGAGCTATCCTTATGTTGGATATGCAATGCCAGAAAGTATACAAAAACTGGATGCAGATATTCTGAAATTTGAGTTGGGCTGTAATGCAGCGAGAAATTCACATTATCCACAGTCACATCATTTCATTAATCGCTGTGATGAAATCGGTCTGTTGGTATTTATGGAAATTCCAGGCTGGCAGCACATTGGAGACGAGGCATGGAAGCAGCAGGCTTGTAAGAATGTCGAAGATATGATTCTGCAGTATCGCAACCATCCGTCGATAATGATTTGGGGTGTGCGTATCAATGAATCCCAGGATGACGATGCCTTTTATATCGAGACCAATCGTATCGCTCACGCGTTAGATGATACCAGACCAACGGGCGGTGTTCGTAATTTTAGAAAGAGTCATCTTTTTGAAGATGTCTATACCTATAATGATTTTGTGCACGATGGCAAAAAGCCAGGCTGTGAACCAAAGAAAAACATTACTTCGGATATGTCAAAGGGACATTTGATTACAGAATATAATGGTCACATGTATCCAACGAAGCCATTTGATTGGGAAGAACATCGATTGGAGCATGCACTTCGTCATGCAAGAGTTATCAATGCAGTCGGAAAAGAAGAGGATATCGCTGGAAGCTTTGGCTGGTGTATGTTTGATTACAATACGCATAAGGATTTCGGTAGTGGAGATCGTATCTGTTACCATGGTGTTACAGATATGTTTCGTAATTCCAAGCTTGCGGCGAGTGTTTATGCATCGCAACAGGAAGAAACGACTGTTTTGGAAGTAAGTTCTTCGATGGATATTGGGGAGCATCCAGCAACGAATTTAGGAAACGTATACATTTTCTCAAATGCAGATAGTGTTAAAATGTACAAAAATGGTCATTTTATCAAGGAATACAAACCAAGTGACTCTGCATTTGATGGTATTCCACATGGTCCTATTTTGGTGGATGATTTCGTTGGAACGATGTTGGAAACAGAAGAAGGTTTTAGTAAAAAACAATCGGAAATGATTGCAGGAGCATTAAACTACCTTGCAATTCATGGCTATCAAACCTTCCCACCACATATTATATGGACGATGGTGAAAGCAATTGTTCAGTATAAGATGAAACCAATGGATATGGTAAATCTCTATATCAAATACATTGGAAACTGGGGCGAAACAGCTACTTCGTATCGTTTCGAGGCAATCCAAAATGGGGAAGTAGTGAAAACTGTAGTGAAAGAACCAATGCGTAAACCGCATCTAGAGACGAAGGTTTCTCACACGAAGCTCCATGAAGGAAATACGTATGATGTGGCAGCCATCCGTATTCGTGCAGTAGATGAAAACGAAAACCTGCTTCCATATTATCAGGAGCCAATCAAGGTAACAGTGGAAGGTCCGATTACCGTAATTGGTGATGACGTATTGTCACTTAAGGGTGGCATGGGAGGTCTTTACATAAAGACAACTGGAGCGAAAGGCGCTGCAAAGGTTTGCCTTGGTAATTCACAGCTTGAGACGGTAGAACTTACCTTTGAAATCGTATAGTAAAAGAAAATGTTTTTGGAAGAGGGAATCCAAAGAGACAATATATTTTAGGAGAAGAAGATTATGATTCGTAGATTAGGCAATGTGTTTGTACTTGATACGCCAAATACCACGTATGCATTTGGTGTAATTCCATCTGGGCAATTGGAGCATTTGTATTATGGGGAAAGAATTGCCATTGACACAGAGGAAGAAGCGGCAGTGTTAGCAGAAAAACGACTTTCTCTTCCTGGTAATGCAGTTGCGTATAGCCCAGAGCATAGCAACGTATCCTTGGAAGTGATACGTTTGGAAATGTCAGGAGGCGGCAAGGGGGATATCCGCGAACCTTTCATTGAAGTGACACACGCAGATGGTAGCTATACCTCGGATTTTGTGTTTGCAGATGCAAAGATTACGCAGGGAAAAACACCATTTAAAACATTGCCTGGTTCCTACGAAGAAAATAATCAGGTAGAAGAATTAACCATAACTATGGTAGACCATAGCTATAATTTGACGATAGAACTGCATTATTTTGTTTTCTTAAATCAGGATATAATTTCTCGCTCGACTAAGCTGATGAATACCAGCACAGAGCCTGTGGTTTTGGACAGACTTATGAGTGCGCAGTTGGATTTCGATGAAAAAGATATGGAGCTTACGACCTTCCATGGAGCATGGGCAAGAGAAATGAGACGACACGATATGTCAGCCAATGCCTGTAAAATCGTAAACGAGTCTTATTGTGGATGTTCTTCGAACCGTTCGAATCCATTTATTATGCTTTCGCAGAAGGGCACCACGGAGGATCATGGCGATTGCTATGGTATGAACTTAATCTATAGTGGAAATCATTATGAAGCAGTGGAAGTCAGCGCGTATGGACAGACAAGAGTAGTAACGGGGATCAATCCAAGAAGCTTCCAGTTCCACATCGGACCAGGGGAATCTTTTGAGGCACCAGAAGCCGTTATGACCTATTCGAAGAAGGGGTATAATGGCATGAGCCAGAATATGCACCGTTTTGTGCGTGAATGTATCGTACGTGGCGAGTGGAAAAAGAAACCACGCCCAGTTCTTCTAAACAGTTGGGAAGCTGCTTATTTTGATATCAATGAAAGCAAACTTTTAAAACTGGCAAAAGCGGGAAAAGAAGCTGGGGTTGAACTTTTTGTCATGGACGATGGCTGGTTTGGAACGAGAGACAATGACACACAGTCGTTAGGTGACTGGTATCCAAATAAAAAGAAATTGCCAAATGGCTTGGCAGGTCTTGCCAAAAAAGTAAATGCCTTGGGATTGGATTTTGGGGTTTGGGTAGAGCCAGAAATGGTGAATGTAAACAGTGACCTTTACCGTGCACATCCAGAATGGGTGATGGAGATTCCAGGAAAACCACATTCCGAAAGCCGTACACAGAGAATCTTGGACTTTGCGAATCCAGATTTAGTAGAATATATGACGGAAGCCATGACGAAGGTATTTTCGGACGGAAATATTGCTTATGTAAAATGGGATATGAACCGAATTTTCTCGGATTATTATTCGCAGGCACTTCCACCAGAACTTCAGAAAGAGGTTGGACACCGTTATATGATGGGTCTTTACAAAATGTGTGATACTTTGATGAGCAGATTCCCACATATTCTTTTTGAAGGCTGTGCATCGGGAGGCAATCGTTTTGACTTAGGTATTCTTTGTTACTTCCCACAGATTTGGGCAAGTGATGACTCGGATGCCATTTATCGTGTGGAAGGACAGACCGGATATAGCTATGGTTATCCAATGTCAACCGTAAGTGCACACGTGTCGGATTGTCCAAATCATCAGACTCTTCGTAGAACGCCAATGGCAAGCCGTTTCCAGGTAGCCGCCTTTGGGGTGTTAGGCTATGAATGTAACCTTTGTGAAATGAGTTCGGATGATGTAAAAGATATCAAAGAGCAGATTGCTCTTTATAAGAAGTGGAGAGAGGTATTGCAGTATGGTACGTTCTATCGCGGCAGAGTATATGACAATACCTATGAATGGACCTGTGTAAGTCCAGATAAAAAGAAAGCTGTTGGATTTGAAATGCAGGTATTGTTCAATCCGAATACCCATTTTGAAACCTATCAGCCAAAGGGTTTAGAAGAGGATACGAAGTATCGTTTTACCAATAGACAGCTCAAAATCAATATTAAAGAGTTTGGCGGTTTGATTAATCAGGTCATTCCATTCCACATCAAACCAGATTCCGCGATTCACAATCTTGCTGCGAAACTGGTAAAACTGCCAGCGGAAAAAGAGGACTGTGTAGCAAGCGGTAAGCTTCTTATGGATGGTGGCGTAAAATTACAGCAGAATTTTGGTGCGACAGGATATGCGGAGGGCATCCGTTTCACGACAGATTTTGCATCACGTATGTATTTTATGGAAGCGATTCCTGAGACCACGGAAGTGGTAGAAACAAAATAGTAATTTGGAGTAATTAAGAAATGATTTATTTTAACTGTGATTATACAGAAGGGGCACACCCAAGTATTTTAGAAAAATTAGCAGAAACCAATATGGAGCAGACCATCGGTTATGGCATGGACGAGCATTGCAAGCATGCGGCAGAACTGATTAAAAAAGCATGTGGCAGAGAAGATGTGGATGTACATTTTCTCGTAGGTGGTACACAGACCAATGTAACGGTAATTGATGCGGCACTTCGTGCACATCAGGGTGTAATCTGTGCCGGCAGTGGACATATTAATGTACATGAGACAGGCGCGGTAGAAGCCAGTGGACACAAATGTATCACGATTCCTTCCGAAGATGGTAAGGTGTACGAGCCACAAGTAAGAGAAATCCTTGCAAATCATTTTGCAAATGGTGGAGATGAGCACATGGCACAGCCAAAGATGCTGTATATTTCGAATCCAACCGAATGGGGCACCATTTACCAAAAAGAGGAGCTTATCGCTTTGTACGAGCTGTGTCAGGAGTATGGTGCATATCTTTTCTTGGATGGTGCACGTTTGGGCTATGGGCTTATGTGCAAGGAAAATGATTTGACCTTGGAAGATATCGCTCAGTATACGGATGTATTTTATATCGGTGGAACCAAGGTAGGTGCGCTATTTGGAGAAGCGGTTGTAATTTCAAATCCAGCATTAAAGCCAGACTTCCGCTATGCCATCAAACAGCATGGTGGGATGCTGGCAAAGGGACGCCTCTTAGGGGTGCAGTTTGAGACATTGTTTACCGACAATCTCTATTTTGAAATCGCAAAGCACGCGATGGATATGGCAGAGCGAATTTCGGATAAACTTGCAGAATATGGGGTGGAATTTACGGTTGCATCACCAACGAACCAGATTTTCGTAAGTTTACCAAAGACAGCAATTACAGAATTATCACAGAAATACAAATTTGAGCCGATGGGAACCAAGGACGAAACACATGATATCATTCGTATCTGTACCTCATGGGCGACTAAAGAAGAAAATGTCACAGCACTTTTAGCTGATATAGAAAGGGTTCTTTCGTAATGAAGAAAATATTACTTATCGCCACAGGCGGTACTATTGCATCCAAAAAATCAGACAGTGGTTTGAAGCCACAGATTTCACCAGAGGAGCTGGTATCCTATATTCCTTCCATTTTAGGTGTATGTGAGGTGGAAACCTGCCAATTGCTTAGCTTGGATAGCTCGAATATGGAGCCAAAGCACTGGAGCATGATTGTGGAATGTATACAGGAACATTATGAAACATACGATGGCTTTGTCATTGCACATGGTACAGATACTATGGCATATACAGCAGCAGGATTGTCCTATATGATTCAAAATTCCAGCAAGCCAATCGTTATCACGGGTTCGCAGAAACCAATCGACTTAGATATCACGGATGCAAAGACGAATCTTTTGGACAGCTTTATTTATGCGGCAGATGACAAATCACAGGGCATCGTTATCGTGTTCGACGGCAAGGTAATCGCAGGAACTCGTGCGAAAAAAATTCGCTCGAAGAGCTATAATGCCTTTGACAGCATCGATTTTCCAGCGTTGGCGATGATTCAGGATGGTCAGATTATGCGATATATCCCGATGGAGCCATATCAGGAAGACGTGAAATTTTATACACAGCTTAATGAGAGAATTTTCCTGTTGAAGCTGATTCCAGGTATACAGCCAGAAATCTTAAAATATATTTTCGAGCATTATGATGCAGTTATCGTAGAAAGCTTCGGTGTAGGTGGAATTCCGAAATCCATTTCGGAAGACTTCTATGGATTTTGCAAGCAGTATCCAGAAAAGACCATCGTTATGGCGACACAGGTAGCACACGAAGGCAGTGATATGACGGTTTATGAAGTTGGACACGAGATGAAAGCCAGATGCAATTTCCTGGAATCCTACGACATGACACTCGAATCTGTCATCGCGAAAACCATGTGGATGTTGGCGAATCAGGAGATTTCGAAAGCGAATCAGGAAGACATCTTTTATAAAAATATTAACTATGATGTCATCTTTGGAAAGAATCGAAAATGTTAGTGGGAATATCGACTAAAATTTACGAAAATTTTTAGTACATCTTCCAATTCACAACCCCTTGAATATGAAATATAATAGTATTCGGTAAATACTAATTTTATTTCACGTTTGAGGGGACTTTTTATTATGAAATCATTGCAGACATACAATGGAAACGATCTTGGTGCGGTATACGCAAAGCAGAGTACACAATTTCGCTTGTGGGCACCAACAGCAGAACGTGTGCAAATCTGTTTCTACGCCACGGGAGACGGCGGTGAAGTAGTAGAAGTAAAGGATATGCAGCCTGATGAGGGTGGCACATGGGTATATACAAAGAGTGGTGACTTGCATCAGTTGTATTATACATATTTAGTTACCGTAAATGGAAAAACACAGGAAACCAATGACCCTTACGGTAAGGCGACAGGCGTAAATGGTAAGAGAAGCATGGTGGTGAATCTGGAAAAGACCAATCCAGAAGGCTTCGAAGAAGACCATGGCCCAGAAGTAAAGAAATGGACAGATATCGTTGTTTACGAATTATCTGTTTTAGATACGACATCTGCCGAAAATACGGGTGTAGTAAACAAAGGAAAATACATCGGTTTGACCGAAACCGGTACGAAGACTCCAGAAGGCATCCCAACCGGTTTGGATCATATCTTGGATTTGGGCGTAACGCATGTACAGATTATGCCAAGCTACGACTTCGGTAGTATCGACGAAAGTAAACCAGAAGAACCACAGTACAACTGGGGCTATGACCCAATCAACTACAATGTTCCAGAAGGTTCCTTCTCGACAGACCCATTCCATGGAGAGGTTCGTATCAAAGAATACAAGGAAATGGTACAGTCTTTCCACAAACATGGACTCGGCGTTATTATGGACGTAGTTTACAATCACACATACGATATCGAAAACAACTGTTTCCAGAAATGTGTACCAGATTATTACTATAGAATGACAGAAGATGGTGAATATTCCGATGCATCTGCTTGTGGTAATGAAGTAGCATCTGACCATCCAATGGTTCGCAAATTCATCATTGATTCGTTGAAATATTGGGTAAGCGAATACCACATCGACGGCTTCCGCTTCGACTTAATGGGCGTATTGGATATCGAAACCATGAATCAGGCAGCCGTGGAGCTTAAGAAAATCAATCCATCCATCATCATTTATGGCGAAGGCTGGACGGGTGGTCCATCTACCATTCCAGATGAAGAAAGAGCACTCAAGTGCAATGTGCCAGCTCTTGTAGATGTAGGTGCATTTTCCGATGACATCCGTGATGCAGTGCGCGGGGACGTATTCATCGAAGAAGAAATCGGTTTCATCAGTGGTAGACAGAACATGGAAAACGACATCCGCTACTCAGTCGTAGGTGCAACCAAACATCCAGAAGTAGATTATGAAGCTTACGAATACAGCGAAGGACCATGGGCAAAGAATCCTGTGGACATCGTAAACTACGTATCCTGCCATGACAATCTTACCCTTTGGGACAAAATCAGCGTATCTTGTCCAAAGGCAACCAGAGAAGAGAAATTATCTATGAATCGTTTAGCAACGGCTATGGTATTTACAGCACAGGGAATCCCATTCTTCTTATCTGGAGAAGAATTCGCTCGTACCAAGCCAATCGAAGGCACAGACGAAGTATGTGAAAACAGTTATAACATGCCATTCTATACCAACGTAATGCGTTACGAAGGTGTAGAAGAAAACAGAGAATTGTATGAATACTACAAGGGCTTAATCGCTTTCCGTAAAGCACATGAAGGTCTTCGTTTTGGTACTACCGAAGAAGTACAGGAACACTTACACTTTGTAGACGGTTTGCCAAAGAATGTAGTAGCATTCACAATCAAGACAGATGAAGAAACTATCTTCGTCGTATACAACGGTAATAAGAAAGCAGTAAAGATTGACCTGCCAGAAAAAGCAGAATGGAACATTCATGTAGATGATACCAAGGCTTCCGCAGAAGTACTTCGTACAGTAACTGATACAGAAGTAGAAGTACAGGGCGTGGCTTGTTTGGTAGCGGTAGCAAAATAGGGAGTTGCTATGTTGTTGGGAACAATGATAAATGGACATGGAATTTGGGATAATTTATGGCAAGTTCTTTTAGGACTTTTGATAGTTGGTGTGCTTGCAATTGTACGATATCTTCCATACTGGAAACCGAAAGGAAAGGTTGTGGAATGTCTTGCAACGGTAAAATCCAAACGTATGGAATATTCGAACACACCACAGATACAGTATCAGGGAAATAGATGGAACTATTTGATATTGTTCGTGGATGAAACGGGAACGGAAATAGAACTATTTACAATGGAAGCTATTTATGCAGATCTAAAAGAAGGTGACATTGGAAAGCTAAAATATCAAGGAGATACCATCCTTGAATTTGTCAAACAAACATGGTATGAATCGCCAATTAAGATAGATTAAGGTAACGTTAAGGTAATATTAAGGTTGTGCAAGTCTATTGTTAAGAATCGTATGATACAGTTTAATTGTAAGAAAGGAAAGGTATCATACGAGGAGGTGTTAGTATGTTAGTTCATGTAATGACAAATGGACATGCAATTTTTCCGAATGGAGGAATGACCTGGGAACATCTGGGGTTTGCTCTTTTACTGGGGCTAATTGGTGTAGTGGCAATAAATCTTCCATACTGGAAACCGAAAGGACCCGTAGTAGAATGTCAAGCAACTGTGAAATCTAAACGTGTGGAGAGTTCGAATACGCCTGCGATTTATTATCGTGGGGAAAGATCTAACTATGTGATTACGTTTGTAGTTGAAGATGGAAAAGAAGTCGATTTAGTGACGATACCAGCGATCTATGCGGACTTAAAAGAAGGGGATACAGGCAGATTAAAATATCAGAGAGATTCTATTCTTGAATTTGAACTCTTATAGAGTTCTTGCCTATATGAGATAACAAATAAGGAATATAATGGGACGCCTTGCGTAAGCACAGCGACCATTATATTCCTTTTTATTTATAAAATGAAAGTCTGATTTTTTACGTTATTAGTACGTTATATGGTAATAATGATTAAATTTTATATGGTACAATAAAGATAATTAGTGGAATAGTTTTTGGTTGAGAAAAATATAAGAGATGATTCTAGAGGAATTATTGGTAGGTTTCAAAATATGGTAGGAAAAGGATATTTGTGACAATTAAGAAAGAAAAAATTTTAATAATTTGTCACCTTTTTCCATTTCTTAAGTGTTATATATGTATAGGTAATGTAAAAGGCTTAAAAGAGAAAAGGGGTGTTTCCAATGGGGAGAGGATACTTCTAAGCGATTCGAAACTATATAATTTATGGGATAGCAAGGAGAATAGGAAATGAAAAAATACATATATACAAACATAGTTATAGCTATATTAATGTTATTGGTAGGATGCTCAAATGAAAATATAAAGGCAAAACTTCCGCCGGTTAGAATAAGTGATATTCAAATAAATGCGTCGTTTGAGAGAAGTTATACTTTTGCTGAAGCATATGAAGAATCTGACATGGTTGCCCATATAAGAATAGGAGATTGGCTTGGCGATGGGGAATATATAACCTATTTTGAAGCAGAAATTATAGAACAATACAAAGGAGAGGTCATTAATGAAATTGTACTATTACAAGATGGAACAACAAGTGAAACACTAAAAGGGTATCCATTGTTTACAAACGAAAATGAAATGCTTGTTTTTTTAAAACACGCAGTGAATACAGAGTATGAAGATGCATATTGGATTATAGGTGCATATACAACATTGTTAGATGTTGAAATAGATAAGAATGGAAACCAATATTATATTGATCGATATGGAATATTGGGAGAAACAATCAGTACATCCTTGAATATAGCCAATAATGAAGAATTAAAGAAAGAACTTTACAGGAATGCAATTAAGAGGGATAGTATTGTTGCAGAGATGGAATATGAGTACAACTATATTTATAATAAAACTTCTCTTGATGAATTGATGGAGGGATTTAAGGAATAGTGTTGAAAGGAGAAAGGAATATGAAGCGTATAAAAATTATCCCGGTGTTTTCAATTATTTTATTGTTCGTATTTGTTTCGCCAGTTTATGCGCATACTACGTCACAAATAGGCGTATTAGAGCAAACTTACCATACAAACCCAAATTATCAGGATTATTATGTTGGTGGTGAAGAAGTGGGGTGGAGTATTGATGAAACATTGCATACGAATGGAACAAGTATTACATATTCGTTTGCTATAACAGATCCGTACTTGGAAACTGCATATAAAGTGTATGCAATAGAAGGTGCAAGTAAATGGAATGGAATAGTCAACATTACGAATAAACTTGATGGAACTGGCAAGGGAATAATCAAAACATATAATGAAGAAAATAGTGGAACAGTAGATCGATTTAGGGGAGCTTATACAGATGCTAATGGACATTTGACTTCGTGGATAATAGAGATGAATAGGAGCTACAATGTAACATCTACAACTTTAGCCCATGAATTTGGACATGTTATAGGACTAAATGATTTGTATGCGTCTAAGAATACAAACAAATTGATGTATGGGTATTCAAGTAGGTCTGTTTCGTCTCCACCATACTATAGGCTGAAAGGGCTGACGCAATATTGCGTCGGTCCTTATTTTGCTTTATAAGTTTTTTCAGAGTTGTCACCTATTCTCCTTCTCAATTGTTGTATGTGTATAGGTAATATAAAAGAATCGACGAGAGGAGAAAGAGGTGTTACCAATGGGAGTGAGATATTTCTAGGTGATTATAAAGTTATATAATTTATGGATGGAGGGAAATTGTATGAAAACAAAATTAAGAAGAATTTCATTTGTAATGATAATGGTATTATTATTTGCCACAATTCCATTGTATAACGGAGAAAGAAATACACTCTATTTTGCAGCTGAAAATCAAGAGGATAACATACCAGAGGGGATGAAAAGCGATGCAGAAATGATAGCTTTAGCATTGGAATATTTTCCAGAATATTCTGAGAAAATTAATGCACCACTTGAAAGCAATATTTTGAATTCAAGAACAGTAGCTAACGAAGATGTACTTGTAATAAATGAAACAAAGAATATTTCCGATGTAGAACAAATTGTTTATCAAGAATATGCGAGTGGTAAATCAAGTATATTATATATTGTTGAAGAAGAGGAAGTATTAACTCAAAATGGAAGTGGGCGTCAAATGTATAAATGTATAAACATTGCAGTTTATAGCCGTTTTCTTTTAGGAAGCATTTACATTATGGGATTTGCATTTACTATATACTATGATCAATATGACCGTATTAATGATTTTGGTGATTTTACAGCAAGTAATTTACCATTGACAATAGAAAGACAGAAAGTGAATGAAGATGCATATAGTCCAGCATCTGCTTTTTATACAGCAACGTTTGAGTATCCAGAATTTTCAATTATTGGTTCTGGGGTTCAAAGGTGTGCATTAGAAATTATAGTAGGTGACAACGATTATTCAATAGAGGTTTACTAGGTGGAGATCAAGTATAGAGGTAGTAGAGTAATTATGATATAATTATATTGTAAAAGGATAGGAGGTGTTAGTATGTTAGCTGAAATGATTGTAATTGCAAATAAAGTACAAAATGGAGGTTGGGAAGGTTTTTGCTTTGCTATATTACTGGCAGGGATTGCGGCTTTACTGAGATACCTTCCATACTGGAAACCGAAAGGACCTGTGGTAGAATGTCAAGGAACAGTAAAATCTAAACGTGTAGAGTATTCGAATACACCAGCGATTTATTATCGTGGGGAAAGATTTAACTATGTGATTACGTTTGTAGTTGAAGATGGAAAAGAAGTCGATTTAGTGACGATACCAGCAATCTATGCGGACTTAAAAGAAGGGGATGCAGGTAGATTAAAATATCAGAGAGATTCCATTCTTGAATTTGAACTAGTATAGAGATTATGTCTTTATGAGATAAAAAAGGAATATAATGGGATGCCTTGCGTAAGCACAGCGACCATTATATTCCTTTTTATTTGTTGTCACCTTTTTTCGACTTGAATTGTTGTATATGTATACAATGAATGAAAGCGAGTGCTAATGTTGATATTGTGACAGATGCTTCACTTAATGATGCAATTGAAATAATTCGTGCACAGCATGAAAATGCAGAGATTGTAGTTGAAGATGGAGTGATACATGTATATGTTGGAGAAGAATCAAAGAATCATGGGGTTGCATTATTAGCGGTAGAAAATAGAATTTGGGCTCCAGAAGGGGGAACATGGGCAGATTTTGTTCCACCGTGGTATACGTTTATAAACCCTAGTGCGGTGATTCCATACTCTGTCTTATATTTACCACATACAAATGCGGATGCGTTATTTGTTACAAGGGCAACGAATGGATTGTATGATTTGATCCTAAAGTTAATAGCAGATAATTTGGATTGGGATACAATTATTTATAAGATATTAATAAAGTTTGGAGTAGAGTTTACCAAAGGACAACTTTTATTTATTGCGTCATCATATTTTTATAATATATATAGAGGGATTGATCTTGCAATGTTCGGGAATACATTGACAAATGCGGGATTAGACGGTGTGCGTATTGATTTTACAACGGTTGGCGGTTGGCCAGTTAATTATTATTATGTATGGGACAGCGACTATGTAACAGATTCACCTTGGCAGGATTTTGGACCAAATTTTTATAAAGGAATATATAGTTCTTCAGATATTTAAGTGGTGAATAAATAATGATAATAAATATATTGGAAAAAATAAAGAAAGATGGGCTGTTTATAACTTTTAATATTATAAGTAGTATAATGTTTGCTGCAAGTTGCTTTCTTAGAGTAAACAGAAGAAGTGTAGAACTTGATTTTTTCTATTTAGTGACAGGAATGATTTGGGCAGTACATGAAATTTGGATGGTAATACGAGCAGTAAAAAAACATAAGGTCTTAAACACAGAGGTAACTAAAAATAATAGGAATAGTCGAATTTTTACAGCAATAGTAATGTATCTTTTTTACCTTCAAAATGTGTATGTGTATATTTTATCGTCTAAAATATTAGAATGATTAATTTGGCGGTGGCAAATAGAATGCTTTATAATGTCTGTTTGTCACCTCTTTTGCATTCTAAATTGTTGTGTTATATATAGATATAAGAAAATTTATAGATATACTACAGGAGAGAAAATGCTAGTTTTATATTTGACATACATTGATAGTGAAGAAGATAAAGAAAAGTTTGAAAGATTATATGATACATATAAGAAACAGATGGCAATAGTGGCGATGGCGATTGTGCACAATGAAGTTGATGTGGAAGATATCGTGCATGATGTCTTTTTAAATGTTGCGACTAGACATATAGATACGATAAATCGGATAACAGATGAAACGGATTTGAGAAACTATATGTTGAAAGCTACGAAAAACACGGCATTGAACTGGATCAAGAAGGGGAAAAGATTGGTGTATACTACGAATGAGCGAAATGTTGAACCAATTGTTTTCGGTTTGTCAGATGATACATTTATTGAATTTCTGTGTCACCAAATAGAGTATGCTCGTGTGTTAGACGCAATTAAGAAGCTGGAACCAAAGTATAGAGATGTGCTATATCAGCATTTTGTAATGGAAATTCCAGTGCCGCAGTTGGCGAAATCCAAGAATCAATCTTTAGCTGCGACGAAGAAACAATTAGTTCGAGGGAAAAAGAAATTATTAGTCTTATTAGAAGGGGAGAAAGAAAATGGCAATGACTAGAGCAGAGTTAAATCAAGCATTTCGTGAAGTTGCATCCATGGAGTTTGCAGATATTCCAGCAGATGAATCAATGATTCCGTTTGAATTTTCAGAAAAGTTTACAAAGAAGATGGAAAAACTGATTGCTCGTCAGAAGAAACCTTATTGGAAGTATGTGAATACAGCGAAGAAACGTGTGGCGATAGCTGTAATTGCGGTGCTATCGCTATGTATGGTGGCTTTGGGAAATGAGGAAATAAGGGCATCTATGCTTCAATGGTGTGAAGATGTGTATGAGGAGTATATTCGTTATTATTTTGAGGGGGATACAACGAAGAAAATAGAGTATGTGTATCAGTTGACGATGGTGCCAGAAGGGTTCGAGGTAGAACAAGAAATAGGTAATACGGAATATCGATTGGTAAAATACAGAAATAATGCTGGGGACAGCATTAAATTGGAGCAGGGTATAACAGAGGATAGGGATTATTATTGGGATAACGAGAACGGAGAATGGAATACAGAAATACTCAATGATAAAGAAGTGAAATTATTCGACTAAACAAGTGTTATGGGTGCTGTTTGGGTAGAAGATGGGTATTATATGTCTTTGTTATATTATGGATGCGAAGATATAGAAATAATCAAAAACATGATAGAAACGATAGAATAAAGAAAGGTCTCATTAATAATTATTGTTAATGAGACCTTATGCATAAAAATGTTAATTAGTAAGTTGTTTCATGTTGACGAGTAATTGTATCGGCGGCACCACCAGAACCATATATTTTGTAGATAACGGTGGTGCGATATGTTCCAGTTGAAGGAAGAGAGTAAATGCGATCATCAGAATACTCATAATCATTGATGGTTTGTATCCATTCATTATTTGGCTGTCCGATATCAACGCGAGTCCAAAAGAATAATAACGTTTTCTTTTCAACATAAGTTGTGATTACGGCCTTAGTAGTTATATCAGGAAAACCATTATAATTGTAATTTATTATTAATGTTCCATTATCATTTACACTTGTAGTAAGGCTCGCAGAAAGCACATTATTATATCGGGGTGTGATTTCATTCGCATAAGTTTTTGCAGAAGAAAAAGTTACCATGAGAATACAGATAAGTACAGCGAGAGATAAGCTCTTTTTGAAATTTTTTGACATATTTTGCCTCCTTTTGTATAGATAAATTTTATAATTGTTGTATGTGTATAGAATGCAAATCCTTGTAGGGGCTAGGGTTTGTGCAGATTGTGGTTATTCCACACAGAACTTCTGTACATGAGCCAGAGATTGAAACTGCTTCTACCGAAAATATCCCACAAGTAAAACTGAGTTGGGATATGAATTGAGACGAAATTGTTATGTATTCAGAAGAGTACATAGGTGCCAAGAAACTAGACAGGGAATTAAACAGTCCAGATACCGATTTGTCGAAATGGTTTAAGGACTATAATGGACAGACTCTCCAAAGAATTTATGACCCGACCGACTCGTGTGGACCAGCGAAGAGAAAGGATATCATCTTTTATAACACTGAAGAAACCGATGTGCAGGTAGTGCTAAAGACGATGCTAGATGCGATGATACAGCCATTGATGGAGGCAGATGAACATCGCGAGTTTGTAATTACCAAATACGAACTAACGGAACAGCCAGTAAAACAAATTAATGAAAACGTATGGCTTCTACGAGTAGTAGGTGGATATTATAGCTATGAAGGGTATGATTTGGCATCCATGGAGGAACGAATGCCGTATGAACCAGATGTGAAAGATGGGATGATTACTTTTATGGCGGATGGAAGTGTAGGAGCCTCACAGTATATTCTTATCAAGTATGGCTCGGTATATCGTCTGCAGAAGGCGGGCGATATGGGGCCATTCGGAGTAGAGATATGGAATTAGAGATGCCTATATGAGATAACAAAAAAGGAATATAATGGGACGCCTTGCGTAAGCACAGCGACCATTATATTCCTTTTTATTTTAGTGCGTATGTCTATTGATAAAATCTGTCTTGTATTTCGAATACATAATCTTCTGACTACTATATAATCCGAAATATCCCGAAAGCATATAACTAAATGCTACTGCAAGCAGATAGTACGGCATGCCTTCATAGCCAAACAACTCAAAGCTGATAAGTAGTGTACTGATTGGGCAGTTGGTTACGCCACAGAACAGTGCAATCATACCGATGGCTGCACAGAAGGAAGGAGAGAGTCCGATAATCTGTCCGAGTAAGCAGCCAAAGGTTGCTCCGACGAAAAAGGTTGGGACGATTTCACCACCTTTGTATCCAGCACCGATAGTTAGGGCAGTAAAGAGCATCTTTAGTAGGAATGCTTCTGGAACGACGTGCCCTTCAATGGCATGTTCGATAATATGCATGCCAGCACCATTGTAATCATTGTTTCCGACTAGTACTGTCAAAAGTACGATAGCACAACCGCCGACAAAAATGCGGAGGTAGCGGTTTTTCAAATATTTCTTATATAAGTGTTCTGTTTTATGTAGGAGCACACAAAATCCCATGCTAAGGAATGCACAAATCGATGCAATCAAAACAATCTGGAGGGAAGGAATCAGTTCCAGCTCAGGAATTCCTGTGACATGGAAGGATTCGCCAGCGACTCCAAGAAGGACTGCGATTCCATGAGCGACCAAGGAACTTACCACACATGGCACCAAAGCCATATAGTACATGACGCCGACACTGACCATTTCCATTGGAAAAATAGCAGCAGCCATTGGCGTACCGAATAGGGTGGAGAATGCAGCACTCATACCGCACATGATAACGACATGAGTATCCTTTTCATCGAATTTGAACCATTTTCCTAATGCGTTTCCGATACTTCCGCCAATCTGCAACGCTGCACCTTCTCGGCCAGCAGAACCACCGAAGAGATGGGTCAGGGCAGTAGAGATAAAAATGGATGGCGTCATACGGAGTGGAATTCTGTCTCCTGAATGTACGGCGGAGATAACCAGGTTCGTTCCGCCATCGTTATCGTTGTGCATGAAATGATAGGTGGCTACGACCAAAAGTCCAGCTAGGGGCAGTAAATAAATAATCCATGGATTTTGTTCTCGCACAATGGTTACAAAGGAGAGAACGAAATAGAAAGCACTGCCGACCAGACTGACAATTGCACCTGTAATCGTTGCAAAAATGACCCACTTACCAGTTACTAAAGTGTTTTTGATAAGTGGTAAAATATGTTGTATGTAATATTTTTTCATAATAAACACCTCGTCTTATAGCCTTATACTATCAAAGTAGGATAAAAATAACAAGAAACAAAGAAAAAAATATCGAAAAAATACGAAATGTTAGGTTGTAAGTGTAGGGAAAGAGTG
>JAFQRZ010000035.1 GCA_017409825.1 Agathobacter sp.
ACTTTATTATCCTTTCTCTCCTTATTTCCAGAATAAATCTCCGATAGCATTTCCTAATGTTCTACCGATATTATAAAATGTTTCTATAATACTTCCGCCAAAATAGAAAACGATTATGACAGCAATCAGTGTTAACACGCCTATCAGTATTTTGGGAAATTTTATATGCTTATCATTATCCAACGTTTTTTTCATTACAACATCAATGTTCTTTGTATCCACCTCAACATTGTATTTTAAAGTATAACTACTTTTTCCATCACGAATGGCAGATGTGATCTCTGAAATTTCTCTCTGAATATCATCTTCATTTTCATACCATCCAAGCTGTGTTGTGTGTTCTCCAAGAACCGTAACCTTATCAACGCCGAGCAACAGATATTTTGGTTGTTTTTTTGTTGGTAAGAGCACCGGAGAAGCTGTTACCTTAAAACACGAAACCAGATTTTTTGTGAGGGGAGACTCAATGAATATCTGATTAGTCAGTGCAGCATGATATTCAGATATATTTTGTTCCTCATCTGTATCCATTTCATCTTCGTCCAAAAGCAGATAATCAGTTGTGCAATGAAAAAGTTTACACATCCGTACCAATTTGTCGGTTTCGGGATATGTAATGTTGCTTTCCCATTTGCTGATTGCCTGTCTGGATACTCCGAGAACATCAGCGAGCTGCTCCTGCGTGTAATTGTTTTCTTTTCGTAGTTTTGATAATTTATCGCCTAATGTCATAGTGCGTCCTCCTATCTGAACAACTTGTTCATGTTGATGATACCTGTTTGATGTCTGAAAGACCACCATCATCGAGGTTCTAAATGTAAACTTTGGGTTGCATTTGATATTTTGGTGGTGTTGTTACATAGTAAAACTGAAAGTTTACTCTTTGTTTTTCTTGATTTTCTTTACTGTAGTATAAGCTAAAACAGGAAGAGCAATTAAATCAATTACCCCTATTATTCTCACAGCAATATCAGGTAATTCAATTCCAATAATATTTGAACCTGCCAAAATTACTGTAGCAATTCCTATCACCAATAAACTCAAGCTCCATAATAAATTATTTCTCTTTTCCATATTATTTTTCCTCCGTAGAATTCAAGTTTGTAGAACTGTTTCATTTTCTATATGGATAAAAAATCAGCAAAATGTTCCAACTTTCTTATATCATACAATACTTCCATGCTTCTTTCAAGGCATGAGGAGTAGCTGGAGGTATCCATCATTTTATACACTGATTTGGTCAGCAACATTTATCTTGAAAAGGGACAAGTATTTTGGTATCTCCAAAATTAACGCAAATTTATTGTATCGTATTCGACTTGCTTTCATGATACTTTACCTGTTCCGTTGCTATCTCATGCAAAATATCCGAAAACTCCTCAGACTTTGATTCTAACAATCCATGTGTTGTGTTTTCCATAAGATATATTTTTTTATACGGAGCATCTATTTCATCGAAATAATTCTGTGCCAGCTTATAATTTGTCTGGTAATCACGATTTCCATTAATATTGTAATATGGAATCTTATATTCAGTCTTACCTATCAGAGAGAATTTGTCGAACTCATCTGACATCAAAAAATTCATGTATACACTGTAATCAACCTGCAAAAATTTTACCCAGTCAGCTATGGAATAATAGGGATTAAAAATGACTGTGGCCGGCATATTGTAATCCGTTCCATCCACCATCATGTCATAGCCATACTTTTTCATAAGCATGTTTCTGGCATTAAAGTGTTCTTCTGTGAAACTATCAGGAGACAATTTTTCCAAAAGCTCCAAACCTTCTGAATCATTTCCTACCCAGCTTTTTGCAATTTCCAAAAACGCAACTTCATTTTGATGCATATCTACCAGCTGTCCTGTTCCAATGAAGCAATCATAATACTCTGGATATGCAAGAGCTAAATTACTGCCGAAATAAGATCCCCAAGAATGTCCCAACAGAGTCAATTGCTCTTTTCCCAGATAATTCAAAACATATTCTGTGACCGCTTTGCCATCACTCATCATAAGATCATAAGTCAGAACCACATTATTCTGTCCCTCGTCATAACTTTTACCACAGTTTCTTTGATCCCATGTTACTACGGTATACACATCTGCCCATTTTCTTGTAAATGCATAATCATAAGCACTTGTAGCGGAACCCGGTCCACCATGAAGGTAAAGCAAAACAGGATTATCTTTATCTTCTCCATATATACTGATCCACTGCTTCGTACCATTAACATCAATGTACTTTGATTCGTTTACCCCATTGTCCGGTGTCTTTCCATTGATAGCTTTTCCGATAACTCTAACCGCCATAAACACAAATAGAATAATCAGTATAGTAAGCATCAGTGTTTTTAAATATTTGAAGAGTTTTCGTCCGATTTTTTTCATATTATAATTCTTCTCCCGCAAGTATCTTTAGCAAGCTAAACTGCCATTATATATTTTATCATAAATACCTCTACTGAAATAGTAAGATAATTCAGATGGTTGTGTCAATTCTATTTTTAGCACTTTCTTCATTCTTTCGTTCCTCTTAACTACCCATATATTTATCTAAATATTCTTCTATGCGTTTGCTTCTTCTATCGAAATCCTTTTTACTGTTGTATCCGAAGAAGTATCGTCGGTTAATTCTTCATCCTCAATTTCGTCCTTCAAAAGATAGTCGGTAGTCACACCGAACAGCGTGGAAAGCTGCAGTATCTTTTCCAAATCGGGAATGGTTTGTGCGCCCTCC
>JAFQRZ010000007.1 GCA_017409825.1 Agathobacter sp.
AGGGTTTTAAACTCTCGTTTAAAACGTTCGCCACGAATCTTGCGATTCGTGTCCTTGAATTATACAATTGAACATTAGCAGTTCAATTGTCATGTTCTCTTTGAATCTTTCAAGGTTTTCACTGTTTAGTTATCAATGTTCGTTTGCTGTCTTTTATCGGCGACAACTTTGATAGAATATCATAAGTCGCAACCTCTGTCAACAACTTTTTTAAAGTTTTTCAACTTTATTTTTTAGCTTATCTCGGGTGCTCCCAATCAAGGTGTCCCGCGAGTCAGCTTTGTTATATTATCATGGGGTATCATCAAAGTCAACACAAAAATCGACAAAAAATAAAGTAGGTCAACTTGCACTTTTTCTTCAAATTGTCTAAATTGTCTGATTTTTATATTTTATATATACAATTTAATTAATAGCGTCCAATGCTTCTTTCACATTGCACACACCAATCAGTTCAATCCCTTCTATATTATGGATGAAACCTACTTTACAAACCTGTGGGAGAATGCACCGTTCGAAGCCCAGCTTCTTTGCTTCCAATACTCTTTGTTCCGCCATACTTACGCCACGGACTTCACCACTCAAACCTACTTCACCAAAACAAATGGTTTTCTCATCAATCGCCTTATCCAATTTACTTGACATAATCGCTAACACAATCCCCAAGTCAATCGCAGGTTCATTCATGCGGATACCGCCTGCAATATTCACGTATGCATCGCATTCTGACAAACGCATTCCCAGTCTCTTTTCCAAAACAGCCATCAACAGATTCACTCGATTATAATCCGTTCCAGTCGCTGTTCTTCTCGGATTTCCAAAATTGGTATGGCAAATAAGTGCCTGAATTTCCAAAAGAATCGGTCTAGTTCCTTCCATAGAACATGCAACAACAGAGCCGGATGCTCCGACTGGTTTTCCACTAAGCATGAACTCCGATGGATTTTCCACCTCTACCAAACCGACATTTCGCATTTCGAACACGCCTATTTCATTTGTTGAGCCAAAACGATTCTTTACCCCACGCAGAATACGATAGCTTTCATGACGGTCCCCTTCGAAATAAAGCACTGTATCTACCATGTGCTCAAGCACTCTTGGTCCTGCCACCACACCTTCTTTGGTTACATGACCTACTATAAATATAGAAATATTCATTCCCTTCGCAATCTGCATAAACACACTGGTCGCCTCACGCACCTGTGAAACACTCCCTGGTGCTGAGCCCACACTATCGCTAAACATGGTCTGAATCGAATCCACCATCACTACACTCGGCTTTTTGCGGCTGATGACTTCTTTGATAACATCTAGATTCGTTTCGCATAACAATTCTAATGAATCCTGAAAAGTACCAATTCGTTCTGCACGAATCTTAATCTGCTGCAAGGATTCTTCCCCTGAAATATAAAGCACAGAAAGATTTTTATTGGATAAATTCTTACACACCTGTAATAAAAGTGTCGATTTCCCAATCCCTGGGTCACCACCTACTAATACCAACGAGCCTTTTACGATACCACCACCTAACACGCGGTCTAGCTCCTTCATATCTGTACTGGTACGCTCTTCATCAGCAGATGATACCGCAGACAAAGGGACTGGTTTCGCCTCTTCCAATGCCTTTTTCACACTGGTGGATACGCTGCCTTTCCGATCCACTACTTCCTCTACAAAACTATTCCATTCTTTACATCCCGGACATTGTCCCATCCATTTGGATGATTCAAAGCCACAATTCTGACAAAAATATACACTCGTTTTGCCTTTCGCCATAAGCTCCTCCCAAACTCATTTCTACTTAATTATAGAAAAAAGAAAACCCGACCAAGGTTCTGGCCGGGTCTATACGTTACACAAATTATCTTTTATTTACTGAAATAGCAACTTCTTTTCCATCCTCTATTTCTACACTAAGGCTCAATTTACCTCCTAAATTGGTACTCATCGCACCTACCGATTCTCCATCCACAGTAATTTCGTATTCTGTTTCTGGTTCTAATCCCAATGTAATCTGTGCTCCTTCCACTCCCGTAGCAGAGAATGAAACCTTGCCTTCTTCTTTATTAAAGTTAAATACTGCTGTTCCAGGAACAGATTCATATACAAAGATATCATTACATTCTAACTTGGTAATATCTTTATAAGTCTTCACCTTGTAAACTGCTCCATCGTGCGAAACGTTATCCAATTTCGCCTTTGTGTCTAATGTGTAATCTCCGAAACTAATTGTTCCATCTGCTTCTACACGAAGTAATTCACTAATTACAGCCATTTTTCTCCTCCTGTAAATCCCCACAGCGATGTCATTTCATTCTGTTTTTATCCATCATCGCTTACATTCATTATAACACTATGCAATAAAAATTGCATCCTTTTTTACGGAAACTGTAACCTTATCTCCAGACTTAATTGCGCCTTTGATAATCTCTTCTGATAGTCGATCCTCTATCTCATCCTGAATCTTACGTTTCAATGGTCTCGCACCATATTTTCTATCATAAGATTTCTCTACGATAAAGGCCTTTGCTGCAGTCGTTACGTTTAATTCCATATTTAATTGTTCCTTGCAACGCTTCTGAAGCTCTTTTATCATAATCGTTACAATTTGCTTCATATCTTCTTTATTTAATGCACGGAACACAATGGTCTCATCAATTCGATTTAAAAATTCTGGCTTGAAGATACGTTTCACTTCTTCCATAACACTATCCTTCATCTTCTGATGATCCTGTTTCTCATCTTCTTTGTTACCAAATCCGAGACGTTTTGGCTCAATAATCGCCTGTGCTCCCGCGTTAGAAGTCATGATAATAATGGTATTTTTAAAATCCACCTTACGTCCTTGAGAGTCCGTAATATGTCCTTCATCCAACACCTGAAGCAGGACATTGAACACATCCGGATGTGCTTTTTCAATTTCATCAAACAATACGACAGAAAATGGATTACGACGTACTTTTTCACTGAGCTGTCCGCCATCCTCATGACCTACATAGCCCGGTGGTGAGCCGATAAGTTTCGATACACTGTGTTTTTCCATATATTCTGACATATCCACACGAATCATGGCATCTTCTTTTCCAAATACTGCTTCTGCGAGTGCCTTGGACACCTCTGTTTTACCAACACCTGTTGGTCCAAGGAAAAGGAAGGAACCAATTGGACGTTTCGGATCTTTTAACCCTACACGACCTCTTCTTACCGCCTTGGAAACCGCTGTAACTGCTTCTTCCTGTCCGATTACTCGTTTCTGGAGAACCGATTCTAGTTTCTGCAAACGCGCAGCCTCATTTTCTGTTAAACGATTCACTGGAATTTTCGTCCAGCCTGCTACCACATCTGCAATTTCGCTTTCTCCAATTACTGGCATTTTCTTACCTGAACTGTTTTTCGCCTTTTTTTCCTGCTTTTCAAGTTCCTTACAAAGAGCCTCTTTATTGGCTTTTTCTTCACGAACCTTTTCAATATCGCCTGCCTGCAACGCTTCCTCAATCGCCAATTCCGCTTCATGGATTTCCTTATGCAAACCACTCAGCTTCACTGGAGAGCCCAATAACCCTAAACGAATCTTTGCTGCAGTTTCGTCCATCAGGTCAATTGCCTTGTCTGGAAGAAATCTATCGTTGATATATCTGGCTGATAAAGCAACCGCAGCCTCTACGCCTTCATCCGAAATCACAACCTGATGATGCTTTTCATAAATTCCACGAACCCCTTTTAAAATCTCTATCGTTTCTTCGATAGATGGTTCCTCCACGATAACTGGCTGGAAACGTCGTTCAAGTGCCGCATCCTTTTCAATATGTTTGCGGTATTCTTCAATCGTCGTCGCACCAATTACCTGCAATTCGCCTCTTGCCATTGATGGTTTCAAAATATTCGCTGCATCCAGCGAACCTTCTGCACCACCCGCACCAATAATCGTATGAATTTCATCAATAAAAAGAATTACATCACCAGCAGCAATCACTTCGTTGATGACCTTCTTGATACGTTCCTCAAACTCTCCACGGTATTTGGATTTTGCTACCAAACCCGACATATCCAGAGAAACCAGCCGTTTTCCCTGTAAAAGACCTGGCACTGTACCATTTACGATACTTTCCGCGATACCTTCTACGATAGCAGTTTTACCAACACCTGGCTCCCCAATCAAACATGGATTGTTCTTGCCTCGACGGCTGAGAATCTGAATCACGCGTTCCGTTTCGTGCTTTCTTCCAATCACTGGGTCCAACAAACCTTCTGCCGCCATCTCGGTCAAATCCCTGGAATACTGATCCAAGGTAGGGGTCGCAGAACCAATCTGTGCCGCTTTTCTACTTTTCGCAAATTCCTCACGATATTTGGCAGGATCTTCTCCCATGGCACCAATCACATCTGTAAATAACTTCTGCAAATTTACCCCCAGCGTATTCAAAAGGCGGGAAGCTGCACAGTCTCCCTCTTTGATAATTGCCAGCAAAATATGTTCTGTTCCAATTTTTTCATAGCCCAATTTACGAGCTTCTTCCTCTGACTTTACCAAAATATGCTGTGCACGTGGAGAATATCCATCTCTCTCTGCCACCAAAGTATCTGCACCAATCGATATCAATTCTTCGATCATCTGCAATAGTTTGGACAATTCTACTCCATTTGCAATCAAAACCTCCGCCGCCACGCCGGTACCTTCTTTTACCAAACCTGCGAGAATATGTTCTGTCCCCACATAATTGTAATGCATACTTTTGGAAAGTCGGTTCGCGATATCCAATGCTCGTTTCGCTTTGTCTGTTACCTTCAATTTATTGCCTCCAATAAATTATTCAAAATCAATGAACTCTAAATCAGTTTCATCGTCATTCTCTTCATTCTTAGAATCCACTTTTACAGTCGGCTCTGCTTTTTCCGATTCTACTGCTTTTTCCGTTTCTTCTGTTTTTTCTGTCTGCTCTACAATAGCTTCTTCCATATTGTAGAATTCGATTTCAATTTCATCATCATCATCTTCTTCAACGTCGTCTACTTCATCCCAATATCCGTCATCTTCATTGGATCGATTTTTCAAACAAAGAACAACTAGAAGCACAATAAGAATGACAATAATCGCTGCAGCAACTGCAATAATAATATATTGTGTCTTTTTCGCTGCATTTAATTCTTTTTCTAATTCTGCGTATTTATCTCCTAATTCTGCATCGTCCGAAGGCGCTCCACCAGCTTGCAGACTTGGAGCAGTTGCCAAATAGCGCTGGAATGTTCCTTCTACAGAATCATACATATACCAACCCTTTTCTCCATCATCATTCATACAATAAATCAGGTAGAAATCACTTATCTTTGGTTCTGCCGCATAAAACGTTTCTGCGCCAAAGAGATTCCAGGTCATCGTAGAATCTTCAACTGCCTCTGTATCAGCAGGCGTCGTTTCTTTCAACTGATATGCACTAATGATACCTTTTCCTTCAATTGAGAAGGTACAGCTTTCAAAACCTGCTGGAGCTGGTGCATTCTGTTCATCTGGCAAAAGAACCATAACATAGTTCTTTTCTGATGTAAGCTTAATAAATGGATAAATCGTTTCTAATGCTTCATCATACACATAAAGCGAACCTGCACCATTGGTATTATTTAAGTATAAAACCTTCAAATCACCCTTGGTAAAAGAAAGTCCCTGCATCTGCTGTCCATTTACAACAAGCAGCTTACTTTCAAAGTCTGCCGGAATGCTGTCATTTGGAATCTTATCAACTGGCTGGAGCTGCTCTCCCTGCCACTGAAGAAGTTCATTTACTTCTGTATTTTCAGATTCCGTCTGTGACGTACTCTCACTTTCCGATGGCTGCGGTGTCGTTGTATCTTTTGCTTTACGGGTTACGACAATGGTATAAGTAGCTTTTGTACCATTTTCTGCTTTAACTACGATTTTGATGACATTTTCACCCACGTTTAAGTTTACCGTTCCATTCCCAGTCACAGACTCAATGATTGCTTTTGAGCTTGATGTCTTCGCACTTACAACGACCTGTGATACATCATAACTTACAGTTGATGTATATTTTGTCACATTTCCTTTAAAAGCAGGCGATAATGTTGCATTGGATAATTTCAAAGAAGCCAATGCGTTATCATCCGATTTCTGTGGCACCTGTGGAGTCTCGGAGGCTGGTGGAGCAGGTTTTTGTACAACAATTGCCTTTGATGCGCTTGACCAGCTTACAGTCTCTTCTGTAATATTATTCCCTGCTTTAATTACTTCTGCAGTAATATTAGCACTACCCTCAAGTGTTGCTTTGAATTTAAGTGTAACACTTGTTAAATTCATAATATCGGATAAATTAAGGTTAATTCGACCATTTGATAATTGTGTTGTACCAATGTTATTTGCAGATACTGATGCACTTTCATACGACAACAAATCTTTTGGGAACACAAGGTCAATCGTCGCACTGTAATCATTTGGAATTGATACAGTAACAGAAACCTCATCTCCTATATTAACAGTCGATGCACTTACCGATAATGATACTCCTGTATTAGCATAATAAGTTTCTACACCATTGCCCAACAATACAAAAAGCATGCTTGCAATACATAAAAAAGAACTTAATACTCTTTTCATAGAAATCCCTTCCTTTTACTTCTGATTGATTGATGTGTTACCTAAAATATGTCTATTAATTCTGATTACATCCATAATATCCGCTCCATCTGCACTTCTATTTGCATCCGCTGCCTCTAAATAAGCACCTTCTAAAGTAACTGATTTCAAAATATATCGATTTAATCGAATAATATCCATAACATCAATAGCGCCATCCCCATTTGCATCACCATAAATGACGATATCGATACTTTTCTGTAATGCACCTTCGACATAAATTCCAAGTTTATTACCTGTCGCAACTGTTCCAGTATTTTCTGTACCATCTGCATTAAGCACCTTCAATGTACAGTTTTCAAATTTAAAACCAGCTAAGAAGTTTGCAACTGTCGTCTGAGGCGCAACACCTGTCACATATTTATCCACCTTATACTGTTCTGATGAATAGGTAGGCTTAGGTGTTTCAGATGGATTTGATGGAACCGATCCAGCATTTGAATTCTCATTTTCACGAACAATTGTCAAATTATACTCTTTTACATCTCCACTTTCAGATTTACAAATAATCTTAAATGTGTTGGTTCCTACCTTTAAATTCAGAGTTCCCGTACCCTCTACTTTTGATTTGCTTACAACTGGCGTCGCAGAAATCTTAACAGAAGCAACCGAATTATGTACAATCAAACTATAATCTGTCTTTGCTCCATCAAAGGTTGGTGTAAGTGAAAAGCCTTCTACATCTAAGGTCTTCAAATAATTATTTCTGTTTCCAGAAGCAGTAAACGCTGCTGGCTGTTCTGGCATTTCCTCAAATACAGGAATTTTAAATACAAATTCCTGCGTAATATCCGGGTATGCTTTTACTGCCGCCTCTGACTCTGATCTAGGTGCATGAATCGCAGTCATATACTGGTGGTTGTACAATCCACCATATGGAACAAGGTCAAATTTTTCCAAATATAAGGTATCCTGACCAATTGCAATGTAGTTCTTCGCAATATGAGTAGCACCACCTAATATGGATTTATATCTCGTATTCCATCCCTGCTCTTTTGCATGGGTAAGACCTTTAATTAAATATTCATTTCCCGTGCCATACGTTTTTACATTGAAATAGTTATAATATCCTTCAAATCCCGATATCGTTCCAGAAATCATATTTTTTAATACGACTTGGCCATTTGTTATACAAACGCCTTGCTCCATACGAACACGACTTGCCAAATGATATGGACTTGCCCCTACCGCTTTGGCAATTTCCATAAATGCAGTAGAGTAATTTAGCATGGTACCATCACCATTATCTATATCATATTCCATGTGAGTACCTTTAATAATCGCCTGAACACCCTCTATTGTATGTGCTTCGCTATAACTCAATTTTTCAAACATAAAGATATGCGTCTCATCGAACCAGTTTCTTGGGTCCAAATGATATGCAACATAATCAGGGTGCGCAGTTACCCATTGTGAAGTATCACGAATAACCCATTCATTGGTATACCAGTTATATTCCGTAGGGGCAACTGACTTATACGCATCGTTATAGTTTATATTTGTCTGACTTACACCTGGCTTACACTGGGCTGCTAAAACATCGGCCCATTTCAAACCTGTAATATATGGCTCAAATTTCCATTTAGGATATCTTTCATGCAAAACCGCAAGTGGCTTAATGTAGCTTTCTGGGAATCCTAAGCGTCTTAAGTAATCCTCAAATTCTTCATCCGTCTCAATATCAGGAACCTGATCCTCGGTCACAAAGATACGTTCTACCCATCCTACATATTCTACTCCATTTGCCGTGTATCGCACACGGTCCCATTCTCCATGCTTATCCAAAATCTCTACCCTGATTCCGGCATTCATGGTTGCAAGCTTTGGTGCCTGATACTGTCCAGTACAACTCCATAACGAAACATTATTCGCATTAATTTTACCAGTCCAAATTACAGTCGCATTTGCATTTAACAACACATTCGATTCTTTACAATAAGCTGTTTTTTCTTCTGCACCATCTTTAATCAGATATTTGATTTGGTACCATTTTTCTCCCGCTTCATTTATCGTTTCATTGATAACAGTAACTGGTTTTCCATATACCAATCCGCTCACCTTGTTCGCATTAACCGATGGTGCATCTTTGGTCTCCACCATGGAACGATCCGAAGACGTAATCATTCCCGCCTTCTCATCGTATGCGTATGTAACCATATCTCCTGAACATAATACCCCTAAGGCCATTGCCATTATCAGAACAACTGCAGTTATCTTCTGTACTCTACTTTTTATACCATAGCTCATGTGTATCCTCTTCTTTCTACTCCTCAATTACACACTTTCCCAATTTAGAAATTATTCCAACATAATTATAGCGAGCAATGGTTTTATCGTCAATCAAAATATAGTATTTTCCAAGCTTTTCCTCCTATATTTGGTGCTTTTTTAGAAAATTTTAATATCTAACAGACCACATACCAAAAGGATTGCTCCTGATGCTTCCATAAGTGCCATACCAAGTGTAATCATCACCTTTTCAAAATCAATTTTGTCGTATTGTAATCTTAATGTATTCATCTTATCTCTCCTTTTCACCATCTACTTTCGCACTAAGTTTCTTTCGATGATAAAAAAGTACCATTAGCACTGTACAAAAAACGACACACAAAAAGGACCACCCTCTATGCAACCTTTGCCTAGAGAATCGCCCCTATCATTTACGCATTATTGAAATGTATACTGTATCGTCACATCATTTCCTTTGACACTTACCTTCGCCGTACTACCACATACAATTGGCATAGATGGTGCAAAATGTCCCAAATCCATATCCATGATAATTGGAACATTATATTCCGATAATAAATCTGTCACCGCCCTGTATTGGTCGATACCAAACGCTTCTTCACCAAAACAAAGTGGACGCCCAATCAAAAAGCCCTTCAAATGCTCAAACCAGCCTGCCTGCTTCATCTGCCAAAGTGCACGGCGGATAGACATAAGATTTAATTCACAGGCTTCCATAAACCAAATAAATCCATCTTTTTTGTAAGTTTCATTAAATTCTTTTACTTTATCATAAGTCGTGCCCGGATACATTTCTAAAATATCCATACAACCGCCAATCAATCTTCCTTCGAATTCAATGGTCCCATTTTCTACAAGTGTTGCCTTTCCCTCCTCGCAGATATAGGATTTTAGAATCGTTGGTTCGGTTACATTGTATGGCAAAAGAGGATGTTCCTCATCCTTAAGTCCTTCTTTTTCCCACAAACCATAGCCTTGTATCGTATCCTTTTTGCCACGAAGTATATCCCATGCATCCTGAACTGATGCATGCCAAGGCTCCATCCCAAAGGATGCTGCACATGGTCCGTAAATAGATGCCGTATCCAAAAGTATCGCTGACAAAAATGTAAAGTTCGTATTATCCGAGAAACCCATATACCACTTTGGCTTCGCCTGCTTCATACGCTCGAAATCCATATAGGGCACAACCTCACACATGAGCTCGCCACCTCCACAGGAGATAATAGCATCATTTTCCTCCGTACAATACCACTCATTCAATTCTTTTCCACACAGGCTTGGCTCATTGCTGATTCCAATTCCGCTTGACGCAAAGCAGTTAGGACCCAAATGGGTTTGATATCCCATCTCCTCCCATTTTTTTAATGCATTGCGAAATGCTGTATGATAAGGTTCGATCACACATCCAAAGGACGGTGCCACAAACCCAATCGTTCCGTTTTCTTTCAAAAATTCTGGATATCTCATGTTCCATCTCCCTCTACACGCCTTCTCCATCAAATGCTGGAATAAAGCTTTCTTCTGCCACATCCTCTTCCTGAATGTAACCATTTTCTACACCGATTTCGATGGCGTAGTCTACATATTTCTCATACGTTCGCCGACTTACCTTGCGGTTCAATTCTGGATAATTTTCCACATGAGCAAGCGGCGTATACTGACTCATCAAACTATAATAGATTTGATTTCCATAAGTTTCATACAAATATTTGATAATCTGCTTGGCATCCTGCAACTGTCCGGGAAGCAATAGCTGTCGCACAACGACACCCTTTTGAATCAAATCCACATTCTGCTCTTCCTCATACAAAAACACTGCATTTGGCTGTTGACGCACCATTTCTGCAATAGCTGCCCTTGCTACTTTTGGATAATCTGAAGCATTGGAATATTTTGCTGCAAGCTCTGGACTCCAATATTTAAAATCCGGCAGATACACATCCACAATTCCCTCTAATTGCTTCAAGGTATCCACTTTTTCATAACTGCTCGTATTATAAACAATCGGAATACGCAAGCCCTGATTTCTCGCCTGCTCCACTGCCCATACAATATGTGGCACATAATGTCCCGGCGTAACCAGGTTGATATTATTTGCCCCTTTCTCCTGTAGCTCAAGAAAGATTTCTACCAAACGTTCCTGGCTAATCTCCTTGCCTACAACACCTTGTGCGATGTCTCTGTTTTGACAAAACACACAATGCATGGAGCAGCCACTAAAGAACACCGCACCAGAGCCTTTCGTGCCGCTAATGCAGGTTTCCTCCCAAAAATGAAGGGCCGCACGTGCAAGTTTTAAGGTCGCATCTACCTTGCACACACCAGTTTTACCTACAGCTCTATTTACTTTACACTTTCGAGGACATAATTCACATAATAAAAACTGGGTGCTCATATCTCCGTATCCTTTTTCAACTATACCGTAGCAAACTGACTATTATAAAGTGTGGCATAAAAGCCATCTTTTGCTAGAAGTTCATCGTGTGTTCCCTGCTCGATGATTTTGCCTTCTTTCATCACCAGTATCACATCTGCTTCTCGAATCGTCGATAAACGATGTGCAACGATAAAGCTGGTTCTTCCTTCCATCATAGTCAAAAATGCTTTCTGAATTTTCATTTCCGTTCTGGTATCAATCGATGAGGTTGCCTCATCTAAAATAAGCATTGGTGGCAGGCAAAGCATTACTCTTGCGATACAAAGTAACTGCTTCTGTCCCTGCGAAAGATTTCCACCATCTTCCAATATTGGCGTATCATAGCCCTGCGGCAAACGTTTGATAAAGCTATGTGCATGTGCCGCTTTTGCTGCTGCAATCATCTCATCCTCTGTTGCCTCTGGTTTACCCATGCAGATATTTTCACGAATGGTTCCTTTCTTTAACCAGGTTTCCTGAAGCACCATTCCATAATTATTGCGGAGACTTTTTCTCGTAATTGACATAATATCATGCATGCGTTCCTCTTTCTCCACATGCATCTTGGCACTGTCACCTACGACACACTCCCCAAGCGAAATACTACCACTATTTACATCATAAAAACGCATAAGCAAATTAATAAACGTGGTCTTTCCGCATCCGGTTGGTCCAACAATCGCCACTCTCTGCCCCGGTTCTACCTGCAGATTAAAATCCTCGATTAATTTCTGCTCTGCTGTATAAGAAAAATTCACATGCTCAATGCTTACTTTGCCACTCGCCTGCTCCAGCTCATACGCATCCTCTGCATCCGGCACTTCCGCTTCTGCCTCTATCAATTCAAAAATACGTGCTGCACAAGCCAACGCATTCTGCAATTCTGTCAAAACTCCAGAAATCTCATTAAACGGTTTGGTGTACTGATTGGCATAGGTCAAAAAGCAAGCTAGCTGACCAACAGAAATTCCACCCGAAATCGCTGACAACGCACCAAAAATACCAACTGCAGCATACACCAAGCTATTAACGAATCGTGTGGACGGATTTACCAAGCTTGAGAAGAAGGTTGCATTTAGCGAGTACTTCGCCAAACGATTGTTAATTTCCTCAAATTCTTCCTGTACTTCATCTTCATGCGAAAAGGCCTGTACCACCTTTTGATTTTCAATCATTTCATTAATCAGTGCTGTCTGCTCTCCTTTGGTCTTAGACTGTAGCTGAAACATTGCATACGTCTTCTTTGCAATAAAACTGGCCACCAAAAGAGAAACTGGGGTGATTACGACAACCACCAACGTAATCTTAAAGTCTAGCGATAGCATAAACAATAAAGTTCCCACTATCGTTGCCACGCCAGAAAATAACTGAGTAAATCCCATCAAAAGCCCTTCTGCAAAGGTGTCTACATCCGCAATCACACGACTGACAATATCCCCATGGGATTTGGTATCAATGTATCCCAAAGGAAGCTTCTCTAATTTTTGGAAGGCATCCTTTCGAATATCCATCACGATATGATAGGTCATGCGGTTATTACATACATTCATAATCCATTGTGCAATCGCACTGACTAAAATTACTACAACCGCCTTCTTTATAATTTCTACAAGTCCTGCGAAATCCACGTTCCCTGTCTCTATAATCAAATCAAGGGCATTTCCCGTTAATATAGGAAAATACAGCGTCATCGCTACTGTCACCGTAGCAAGTAAAATGGAAATCACCAATAATGGAATATATTTTTTGATATATCGCAATACTTTTCTAACCATTTTTCTGCCCCCTTTCTTCCTGCCTGAACTGGGAGTCATAGATTTCTCGGTATACTTCGCACTGTTCTAATAACTCAGCATGTGTTCCCATGCCTACGGCCTGTCCATCCTCTAACACAATAATCAAATCCGCATGTTGAATCGACGAGGTCCTTTGAGATACAATAAAAATCGTCTTTGTCTTTGCAATCGTCGCAAGCGCCGCACGAAGTTTCGCATCGGTAGCGAAGTCCAAGGCGGAGGCGCTATCATCCAAAATCAAAACATCAGGATTTTTCACAAGAGCTCTGGCAATTGTAAATCTCTGACGCTGACCACCAGAAAGATTTCTACCGCCTTGTTCTACGACATGGTTTAAGCCATCCTCTTTTCCCTTCACGACATCCGTAGCCTGCGCAAGTGCTATCGCATTCCAAAGTTCTTCCTCACTGGCATCCGTATTTCCCCAACGCAGATTTTCCGCAATCGTACCATGGAAAAGCACTGCCTTTTGAGGTACGACACCAACCTTTTCACGAAGCTGTGTAAGCGAATAGTCTTTTACATCTCTACCATCTACCTTTATATAACCTTTTCCTGCCTCATAAAAACGAGGGATTAAATTCACCAAGGTACTCTTTCCAGAGCCTGTACCACCGATAATGCCAATCGTCTGCCCTCTTTTCGCACAGAAAGAAATATTGGTTAAGGCTTCTTCACTGCTGCTTCCGTATGCAAAGGAAACCTCCTGAAATTCCACCATTGTATCATCTTCGATTTGCTGTTTCACCTGATTAGCTCCCTGAACAGAGACTTCTGCAACCTTTAACAGCTCTGCATCCGCAATATCTGCAATGGATGGCTCTCTTTCTAACACATCTGCCACACGATTTCCGCAGGCAACCGCCTTTGTAATCAAAATAATCAAATTCGCCAGCTTCACAAGTTCTACCAAAATCTGAGACATATAATTTACCAAAGCGACTACTTCGCCCTGCGTAATTACGCCTTCATACACCTGTCCTGCACCAAGCCAAATGATAACTACAGTAGCTACATTTACGATGATTAGGGTAACTGGATTCATCAGTGCAGAAATACGGCCAACCAAAAGCTGTACATCTGTAAGCACTTCATTGCTTTCATTAAATTCCTGGATTTCCTGCGCTTCTTTGTTGAAAGCACGAATCACTCGGGCACCAGAGAGGTTTTCTCGTGTTTTTCCAAGAACACGATCCAATGCCCCCTGCACCTTCTTGTAGAGTGGAATCGTAATAATCATAACTCCGAAAACCACGATGGATAACAAGGGAATTGCAACTACAAATACAAGTGCCGCCTTAACATCCACCGTAAATGCCATAATCATGGCTCCAAACACGACAAATGGTGAACGCATAAAAAGACGTAAGACCATATTTACCCCAGATTGCAACTGATTCACATCACTTGTCATACGGGTAATGAGTGTTGAAGTTCCAATTTCATCCAGGTCGGCAAAGGACAATTTCTGGATATGTGCAAACAACGCACCACGTAGCTGTGTCGCAAACCCAACCGCTGCCTTTGCTGCAAAATACTGTGCACTAATTGCACACACTAAACCAATCACCGCTAGGAGAATCAAAACGCCACATCTTTGAAAAATATATCCCTTATCCCCATTACTGATACCAATATCAATCATCTGGGCTACAACCAAAGGAACAATTAATTCAAAGATAGCCTCCAACATTTTAAACAGCGGTGCTATCACGGATTCTTTTTTATAATCTTTTAAAAAGCTAAGTATCTTCTTCATAACAAAAAAGAAGGGGTCATCCAAAATGGTGACCCCTTTTCCTCTCATTTTAAATTACTGAGCGTCTTCTGGTTTTTCAACCATAGCTACTGCTGCTTTCTGCATTGGAATACGGCAGTTTCTGTTGTTACCAAATTCAACAATAACTGTATCATCTGAAATGTCGATGATTGTTCCATAAAAGCCGCTTGTTGTAAGTACTGTATCACCTACTGCTAATTCGTTCAACATAAGAGCTTTTTTCTTTTCTTCTTTCTGCTGTGGACGAATCATAATAAAATACATAAATACAAACAGTAAAATCATTGGTAATACTGTTGAAACTAACATATCGCCTGTAGATGGTGCTGTTAACAAAATTGAGTACATCAATTCTTCCTCCTATTTTTAAACTCTGCATAGAATTATACTAGATATTTACTCATAGGGCAAGCACTAAATTCTAGATTATCCTAGATTTCATACCATTTGATTTCGTTCGCTTCCATGTGAAGCTCAAATGAACTTCCATCGCCACGATACACAACAGTATCCTGTGGTTCATAAGTATTATTTACTACACAGTATTTGCCATTCTTCACAAATGCATGCACTTCTACATTGAAGTTGCTGCTGAACCATTTATGAAGCTCTGTTTCACTATTTGCACTCCAAAGGATACTTCTGTAAAGAATACGGCTGTTTTCGAAGCTATAAGGAAGACCGCTGATATAAACCGCACGACCTTTTCCAAAGCTATTGACTGCCATCTGCACTTCTTTTTCATGCTGAACCAGAATTTCTGTGTTTTCGTAAGCGTAAATATTCTTCTTACCTTCACCGAAATCCACTGGTTTGGTCGTATCCGCTAAGATAAAATGGTCTGGATGCTCTTCCCAGTTATATTTATCGTAGTTTAATGTGAATCCTGTTTCTTTTTCTACGCCAAGCACATTTGCAAGCTGGAAGAAATGTCCCTGGAACTGGTGTCCAGAAGGTTCACCTACACCGATAAATCCTCCGCCATTGTATACAAATTCGCGAATCGCCGCTGTAACAGCAGCATTTTCCCAAACAGCTCCGCCTGTATGAGCAGTATCGCCATCACCTACATTGATGATTACATCAATATCTTTTAAAACATCTGGATTTGCTTCGATATCATCAAAAGAAATAAACTGCACATCAAATGGCGCACCACTTAAAGTTTCGATAATACCTGCATAACTGTAATTCTGCTTCTGATACAATGCATGGTGTACCATGTGGCAGCCCCATTTACGGATTTTGCCCCAGCTATTTAAAACTGCTACTTTCTTCACGCAATATGCGGTCGTACCTTTTGCATTGTCATATAATTCACGGAATTCATCACATACCGATTCTATATAATCGATAAACTCTGGGAAATCCAAAGCAAGTTTTAAATATCCACCATAGCCAATACGGTCGATTGGTTTACGTAAAATCGCACGTCTTGCTGTTACCCAGTTTTCTTTGGCTTCTTTTACTGGATCTCCTCCTTCGTAGAAAGTATCTGGGAAGAAGTATGGTAAGAATCTTCCTTCGGTATACTTCACTCCTTCAATATCAGAAATCAATCGAAGGGTAGAACCATTTCCTACACTACCTACTACTGCGTCTAAACCAATCGTCTTGAACTCATCCATAAAAGGTTCTGTTCCGATCCAGTGGTCACCAAGGAACATCATTGCTTCCTTGCCCAATTCATGTGTAAGGTCTACCATTTCTTTTGCAAGAGCCGCAACCTCACGTCTCTGAAATGCCTGGAAATCTTTGAATTCCTTGCTAGGCACACGATACTGGTTATTATAATATCCCTGGTCGATAATATATTCTGGACGGAATTTATATCCTACTTCTTTTTCAAACTGCTCCAAAATATATGGAGAAACAGATGCGGAATAGCCATACCAATCTACATATTTTTCTCTCTTTAACTCATCAAACATCAGTGTAAACTGATGGAAGAAAGTCGTATAACGAATTACGTTTACGTATGGATGGTCTTCACAGAATTTGCGAAGTCGTTTCATACTAAATTCACGAGTCTTTGGCTGGCGAACATCAAATGTAATCTGATGCTCGAAATCCTTCCAATCATTCGTTACTGCATTGTACATATGTACTGGGTCCCAAATCAAATACGCCAAAAAGCTTACCGTGTATTCATGGAATTTATCTGGATTTGAAATAACAACACAACCAGTTACTTCATCATAGCTCCATCTATCAACCGATACAACTTCTCCTGTTGAACGATCCACAACTTCCCACCAGCGTTTGATATCGTCTCTAGTATTTACCTGCATCAGCTCATCTGAAATACCTTTCATCAAAGGAATCGCTAAAGCATCTTCTGTTGCGGTATAGAAACCGGTCATAATATAACACTGCTGAACTTCGTCTGGGTTTGCTTTTGCCCATTCATTATCTTTTCTAGTTGTGTAATAAGTAGAATAGATTTTTGCTCCTACTTTTGTAAGTTCTTCTGGAAATTCAGTACCATCGCAGTCACGAATGGCATCTGCACCCCATTTTTTTAAAACCTCTATGGTTTCTGGCACAATATCTAAGTTCGTCGGAATCGTTACTCTTCCCGTTCTTTTTCCTTGTTCACTCATACCTGCCTCCGTCTATATCTTTTTCCTTAGATGAAAAATTTCCAGGGAATACCCTCCCAGGAAATCTTTCATTTTGCTTAATTATTATATTTCTTTACAATATCAGCCATGATATCCCATTTCGCTTCCATGTCCGAAACCAATTTAAACTGTGTACGACAACGGTCTAAATTATGTCCCTCACGATGTGTCTTGAAATAGGTATCTCCCTGCAGATAGTCGGTAAGGAAACGCATACCGCATTCAAATGTCATCGTCTTCGCTCCCATTGGAAGAAGTTCGATTTCTTTCTGGGTAAGCTTACCGCCACAGCCTTCAATAAAGCCCTTGGTATAAAGCTCAAACAGCTCCATATCGCACCAAACTTTATCTAAGTCCTGTTCATCCTCTGCTGCTGTGCTTGCACCAAAACGAATGGAATCTCCGAAATCATTCATCGCAAGCCCTGGCATAACCGTATCTAAATCGATAACGCAAACACCTTTTCGTGTCTCATTATCCATCATGATGTTATTTAATTTCGTATCGTTATGCGTTACGCGGAGAATTAATTCGCCGTTTTCTAACATATCACAAAAATAATTTGCGATATCTTCTCTTTCCAACACGAAATCAATTTCAGGTTTTACAGTAGCAGCACGACCACAGATATCATCTGCAACAGCCTGCTTAAACACTGCAAATCTAGCCTTTGTATCATGGAAACCTTTAATTGTCTCATGCAAGGTAGCAGCTGGATAATCCGCCAAAAGTCTTTGGAAATTACCAAATGCCACTGCACATTCATAAAAATCTTCTTTTTTCTCTACTTTATCGTAGCTGGTAGCATCCACAACAAATACATATCCTCTCCAATAATCCCCCTTGGAGTCAACAAAGTATGACTTTCCATCCTTTGCTGGGATTACATTCATCGTTTCTCTTTCTGGATCGCCACCATTTTCAATAATAATTTTACGCAGATAAGAAGTTACGCCTTCAATATTTTCCATCAATTTTTCTGGTTCTTTGAAGATATTTTTATTCATTCTTTGTAAAATGTATCTTATAGTTTTTTCATCTTCTCCTTCAAAGACAAGTAAAAATGTATCATTTATATGACCATTTCCCCAAGGCATATCTTCTACAAAAGTTCCTGTAAAACAAATATTATCAACTGCTTCTTTTATCTGCTCTGCTAATTTAATATTCATTTTGCTTCCCCCATAACCTTTGCACAAAGAGGGTTATTAACCCTTGATACCACCTGTTACACCGCCAATAATCTTTTCTGATAAGAACAGATAAAGAATAAATGTTGGTAAGAATACGATAACAACCGCCGCAAACATACCAGACCAGTCGCCTGTATATTTCATGGAGTTAATCATACCGTAAAGACCTACTGCTACTGGTTTTGTTTCATTTCTACTTGCAATAATAAGTGAAATGAAGTATTCATTCCAGATATTAATGAAGTTGAAAATAGTAACAGTTACTAAGCCTGACTGCGCCATTGGGAACATAATCTGCCAGAATGTCTTGGTAGGAGGGCATCCGTCAATCGCTGCCGCTTCCTCATAAGTTCTGGAAATGTTCGCAAAGAATGTTGTCAGGAAAATTGTTGTATATGGTACATTGATACCAATATACAAAAGTACCAAAACAACTTTATTGGATGTAACATCCTGTAATACACCCATCTGAGAAATAATACCAAACAATGGTAAAATAATCATGATAACTGGAATACCCATTGCACTGGCAAAACCAGTCTGAATGAGTTTATTTCCAAGGAATGTGTATCTAGCAAGTACATAAGCTGCTGGAGCACAAACTACAATCAACGCTATACATGAAACAATCGAATATCCCAAAGAATTCATAAAGAACTCAGATACATTGGAATATTTCCATGCTTTCATATAGTTTTCAAAATGGAGTCCTGTTGGAAGTTTTGTTGCCTCTCCCGCAAAGATTTCCTGTGTCGTAGAAAAACTTGCACATACTACCCATCCTAACAAAACAAAGGTAAATACTACCCATGCAGTTACAATAATGTATCCAGGAAGGAGTCTTGCTTCTTTTTTCCAGTTTACTGCTGCAAATTTATTTTTCAAAAATTTCATCACAAAATCCTCCTTCTCTTAGAATTCTAAATCGTCATCTTTGAGTAATACATTACTCAATGTGAATACGATTACTACACAGATACTTAATACTACACCGATTGCTGCAGCAAGACCAGCGTTACGCTCTGTCATGGTATTACCTGCACCGAACATCTGCATGTACATGTAAACCATAGGTGTAATTGTTGAAGTTTCTGCTGTTACTGTTGAGAACAACTGTGACCATACGAAGAAGCCTACACAGCTAACACTCCACATAGTAACATTTGTCTTAAACACACCTTTTAATAAAGGAAGTGTTATGTAACGGAACTGATGAATCTTATGTGCTCCATCAATGTATGCTGCTTCATAATAATCTGGGCTGATTCGTTCAATACCACTGGTCCAGATTAACATGTGATAACCTACCATACCGAAACAGTAAGCAATCAATAACGCCATAAATTTATGGTCACCATCGGTCCATGGAATATTAGCTATTGCATCTAAACCGATTGCGCTAAAAAATGTTTTAAACAAACCATACTGTGGATTGTACACATACTGAAGCCACATGGTTGCCAATGCAACTGCACTTACGATATTTGGTAAGTAAATAACAGCTCTAAAGAACTTTTTGAAACGAATACCACTTGTGATGATTACACCAAACAAAAGTGATAAGCTTAAAACAATAGCACCACCCATTAACCAAATTTTTCCTAAGTTAGCCATAGCTGTTCGAAACAGCGATGTATTTAATAATTTAATATAGTTTTCCAATCCTACGAATTGCCATAATCCTATAGCATCCGTAACGCCCTCAATCTTAAAGAACGTCATGAGTGCAGTTCTGAGAATCGGATATACAAAAATAACTAAGAAGAATAATACTGCAGGTGCTAAAAATAACACGATCATTCCTTTATTTTTCTTCATTTCGCTTCTCCTTTCTAGCATCTACGAAAAGCAAAATATGGTGGCAGCCATAAGAGGTGCCACCATACTTTTATTCACTATTTTAATTTTTATTTGCTAGCTTCCTGCATAGCTTTTACGAAGCCTTCAGCATCAAGTGTTCCTGCCATCAACTTGATGAAGTTTTCTTTGATAACTGGAGTCATATCTGCATTTGATTCAACGCCAACAGCCCATGTAAATCTTGTTGTAGAACCTTCAATAACTGGTTTTGCACAGCTTACTAATTCTGGCCATTCTGTGTTTGTTGTATCAGCTGGAATACCAATTGACATTTCAGCTAATTTAGCATCATATTCGCCCTTTGTGATGTATTCGATTAATTCGAATGCTTCTTTTGCCATCTTAGAATCTTTGTTGATAGCATATACCTGAGCACCAAAGTTGTTTGCTTCTGTACCAGTAGCTTTTGCACCTTCAATATTTGTTTCACATGCGTTTAATGCTGGATATGCGAAGCATCCCCATTTGAAGTCTGGGCCAGCTGTAGCTTTAACTTCGTTTGGTAACCAAGAACCATTTAAGTACATAGCAACCTGTCCGCCTGCAAGTTCAACGTTCTGTCCATTTGGCCATACGTTTGTGCCAACGTTTTTAGAGAAGTAGCCTTTTGATGCTAATTCTTCGATATCTTTTGCCATCTGAAGAACTGCTGGGTCATCCCATAATCCTTCTTTAACAATCTTTGTAACACCTGCTTCACCAACGTATCTTCCTAAGTGGTAACCGATAACACATGTAGCATAAGCATCATCCATAGTCATAGGTGTGATACCAGCTGCTTTTAATTTTTCACAAACTGTTAAGAATTCATCCCATGTCTTTGGAACTTCTTTGATACCAGCCTGTTCAAATAATTTAACATTATAGAAGAAGCCGAATACGTTTGGCTGATATGGGATAGATTTTAATGTACCACCACCTGCTTCTCTACAAGCTGCCATAAGACCAGCATTCGCTGTTTTTTCGTAGTCAGCTTCTTTTGCAAGTGTTTCTAAGTCCATTAAGTATTTGCCCCATGCACCATTTACACGGTCAATATCTTCGTCAAACAAGTCGATTACTGTGTTACTGTCAAGTGCTGGCTGAAGACCTTCACGGATACCTGTACGGCCTTTGAACTGTAAGTCTACTTCAACACCTGTTGCTTTTTCATAAGCTTCAACAGCTTCTGCAATAGCCTGTCCCTGTGGTTCTGTAGCTTCCCACATTGACCAGTAAACAAGTTTCTTGCCTGATTCGTTGTTTCCGCCGCCACCGCCACAAGCTGTTAGCATAGAAACAATCATTGTTGCACACAAAAGTATGCTGAAAATTCTCTTTTTCATTTTGTTTTTCCCCCTTATAATTTTTATACGATATTAGGTATTTCTAGTATAACATTTCTATGTAACGATTCAACCTAAATCTTGCTACATTTTTTAGAAATGTTGCGATTTGTCCATTTTCGTTATTTTTGAATATTTTTTCGTTAATTTTCTGTGCATTTTTACCATCTACATACTGTTTTTACCACTATTTCCCACTATTTTTCTGTTATTTCCCTAAAAACATGCTATAATTATATTGTGATTTCATGTTTCGAAAACAAATAGGAGAAAAATCTATGAACCAACTAAACCAAAACCACCTTCCAAAATTTGATGCGTCTTCCATCGAAAAGGCCAAAATTTTGTATGCTACCGCATCGCGTTATAATGCAAACTGGCACAGCAACTTACATACACACTACTGCTCTGAGCTCTTCTACGTCACGGAAGGACAGGGCAAATTACAAATCGAGAATGAGGTCTACCCTATTTCGACCCATGATCTTATCATTATTAATCCGAACGTTAAGCACACTGAAATCAGCGACATCGAACATCCACTTGCCTATATGGTGATTGGTGTGGAAGACGTAGAGCTTGCTTCTTCCGAAGATGATGACATTCGATTTTGTATTTTAAACCTAAAAGATATCAAGGACACTATACGATTTTATTTTTCTAACATCTTAAACGAATATGCTTATGAAACACTCGATAGTGACATCATGTGCAGAAATCTACTAGAAAACCTGCTCATCCTTCTCGGCAGACAGGTAAACTTCACAGTTGCGCTCACGCCAATTCTAAAGAAAAGCGCCCTGCTTTGCATTAATATTCGGCAATATATTGATAATCATCTTAAGGAAAACATCTCATTAGATATGCTGGCAGACCATGCTCATGTAAGCAAATATCATATGGTGCATATTTTCACAGAAGAATATGGTGTTTCCCCCATTAATTATCTGATTCTAAAACGAATTGAAGAAGGGAAAAAACTTCTAAAAACCACCGACCACTCGCTCGCACTGATTAGTCGTACCTTGGGCTTTTCTTCTCCAAGCTATTTTTCACAGGTATTCAAAAAACACGTACAATGTACACCAATGGAATATCGTCAAAAGAGCCGCAAATAATGCGGCTCTTCCTGTTTCATCTTATTTATATTTTGCAACGATTTCCTGCATGGTTTCCCATTTATCTTCCATATCTGAAACCAGCTTAAACTGATTTCTTGCACGGTCCAAATTGTGTTCCAAACGGCTTGTCTTAAAGTACACATCTCCCTGAAGATAGTCTGTCAGGAAACGCATACCACATTCAAAGGTCATGATTTTCGCCCCCATTGGTAGAAGGTCGATTTCCTTTTCGGTCAAATCTGCACCACAACCTGCCAAGAATCCTTTGGTGTAAGCCTTAAACAGCTTCATATCACAGCTTACTTTCTTCAGATTCTTTTCATCTTCTGCTGCTGTGTTTGCACCCGAGCGAATCGAATCCCCGAAATCATACGCTGCGAGACCTGGCATAACCGTATCCAAATCCACTACGCATACGCCTTTTCTGGTGATATTATCCAGCATGATATTGTTCAGCTTCGTATCATTATGTGTTACACGGATTGGAATTTCTTTTTTATCAATTAATTCCATAAAGAAGCATGCATCTGCTTCTCGCTCCAATACAAACTGAATCTCATCCTGCACCTCTGCAACTCTACCCATAACATCTTCTTCTACTGCTTTTTTAAATCTTGCAAAACGGTCTCTGGTATCATGGAATTTCTCAATTGTCTCATACAAGGTTTCTGCTGGATAGTCTGAAAGCATACTCTGGAACTTTCCAAACAAATATCCACTTTCGTAGAAGTCGCTGGCTGATTCTGGTGTATCAAAGCTTCTTGCATCTGTTATATAGGTATAGGCACGCCAGTATTCACCTTCTTCATCGATATAATATGGCTCGCCGTTTTTCGCTGGAATTACATTTAAGGTTTCGCGAAGTGGGTCTCCACCTGCATCCTCTATCTTCTTATATAAGAAGTCCGTAACATTCATAATATTTTCCATCAGCTCTACTGGCTTAGGAAAAACATTCTTATTCATCTTCTGGAGAATGATTTTGATACGTCCCATTTTTCCAATCTGATAGATTAAAATAAAAGTATCATTGATATGTCCATTTCCCCAACGGTTCACCTGAACCAAATCGCCCTGAAGTTCAAAATTCTTTGCAATTGCAATTACCTTTTTATTCGTTGCTTCTCTCATTTTTCTTTCCTTCGTATTCTACTTATTTCCCTGTGACATATTGTATAGTTTTTCTTCTTTATATGCATGGAATCGTCCTGCATCTAAAGCATCTCTGATTTCCTCCATCATCGTATTATAAAAATACAAATTATGCAACACACAAAGTCGCATACCTAACATTTCTTTTGCCTTAAGCAGGTGACGAATGTATGCACGGCTGTAATGCTTACAAGCTGGACACTGACAGCCTTCCTCAATCGGACGCATGTCCTTTTCGTATTTCTGATTAAATAAATTAATCTTGCCATGATTGGTATATAAATGTCCATGACGCCCATTTCTAGTTGGATATACGCAATCAAAGAAATCAATGCCTCGTTCTACACCTTCTAAAATATTCGCTGGTGTACCAACACCCATCAGATACGTAGGCTTATTCTTTGGCAGATGAGGCACTGTCACATCCAAAATATGATACATGTCCTCGTGGGATTCTCCTACCGCAAGTCCACCCACTGCATATCCATCCAAATCCATCTCTGCAATACGTTTTGCATGGTCAATACGGATATCATCAAATATCGCTCCTTGATTGATACCGAAAAGAAGCTGCTCCTTGTTTACCGTATCCTCTAAACTATTGAGACGGGCCATTTCCTTCTTACAGCGCTCTAACCAACGTGTGGTACGTGCTACCGAATCTTCGACATATTTGCGCTCTGCCACACTGGATGGGCATTCATCAAATGCCATTGCAATCGTAGACCCAAGATTCGACTGAATCTGCATACTTTCCTCTGGCCCCATAAAAATCTTGCGACCATCAATATGCGAGTTAAAATATACGCCTTCTTCCTTAATCTTGCGAAGACCAGCTAACGAAAACACCTGAAAGCCGCCGGAATCTGTAAGGATAGGTCTATCCCAAACCATGAACTTGTGAAGACCTCCAACCTCTTTGATGAGCTTGTCCCCAGTTCGAACATGTAAATGATAGGTATTGGAAAGCTCTACCTGACACTTTACCTCTTTCAAATCCTGTGTAGATACTGCCCCCTTAATCGCAGCTACAGTACCCACATTCATAAATACAGGAGTCTGAATATCTCCATGTACAGTATGGAATACGGCACGTTTTGCACAGCCCTCTTCCTTAATCACTTCATATTTTGCCATATATATGTCCTTTCAACCTTGTTTTTCTTAATCATTCTATATCCCACGTTTCATGTGGCTTATGTATATAACGGCTCGAGGCTCCGCAGAAATCTCGCCTTTTATATACATAAGCCACATGAAACTTACCCTATCTAAAATCCATTATAAGAAAAGCAAGGTTGAAACGTCAAGATAAATATGATAAATTATGAAGTAATTAGATGGAAGGTAGGTGTGGTATATGGCTGGATCAACGTTTGGAAAATTGTTTAAAATTACGACCTGGGGAGAATCGCATGGCAAAGGAATTGGTGTGGTAGTAGACGGCTGCCCTGCTGGTCTTCCACTTTGTGAAGATGATATTCAGGTTTTCTTAAATCGCAGAAAACCAGGACAGTCTAAATTTACTACTCCTCGTAAGGAAAGCGACACCGTAGAAATCCTTTCCGGAGTGTTTGAAGGAAAAACAACCGGTACTCCTATCTCTATGGTCGTTTGGAATGAAAACCAGAAATCCAAAGATTATAGTGAAATTGCTTCCTACTATCGTCCTGGACATGCCGACTATCCGTTCGACGAAAAATATGGCTTCCGTGACTATCGTGGCGGTGGACGTTCTTCTGGTAGAGAAACCATCGGACGTGTAGCAGCCGGTGCAATCGCCATTAAATTGTTAAAACAAATGGGAATTTCTTTCCTTACATATTCCGAATCCATCGGACCTGTTTGCATTGACAAAAGCAGATTTGATGCAGAAGAAATCTTGAACAATAAATTATATATGCCCGATGCTACTGCTGCCTCAGAGGCCGAGCTTTATTTAGAAAAGCTTATAAAAGAGAAAAATTCCTGCGGTGGCATCATCTACTGCGAGGTAAACGGACTTCCTGTTGGACTTGGCGAGCCTGTCTTCGACAAAATCGATGCAAACCTTGCAAAAGCGATGTTCTCCATCGGCTCTGTCAAAGGCTTCGAAATCGGTGACGGTTTCGGCGTAGCTACTGCTACCGGACTTTCCAATAACGATTCCTTCGTCATGGCTGGAGCATCCCGCAAACCAATCAAAACCTCCAACCACTCTGGCGGAACCTTGGGTGGTCTGACCGATGGTGCCCCACTTACCATGCGTGTAGCGATTAAGCCTACGCCATCAATTGCAGCACCTCAGCACACGGTAAACAAATCTGGCGAAGACATTGATATCGAAATCCACGGCCGCCACGACCCAATTATCGTACCTCGTGCCGTGGTAGTCGTAGAAGCCATGGCTGCAATTACGATTTTGGATGCGTTACTTGAAAACATGAGCAGTCGTGTGAACAGAATTGTAGAATTTTATAAATAGATAAAATTTTAGCCCGTGCAAGCACGGGCTAATTTTATGCTAGCGATGTACAAAGAATTTCATCGTGTTTTCTTACCACGCTCTTAAGCACATCTATATCCAACTGCATACGTTCGAATTTTTCATTATTCACCTTATAACGCTCAAAGGTAGTCACATAACACGTTTCTATATTCTGCAATCTTGGCTCAATCACATTCTCCAAACATAGATTGATATTTCGAATTTGATCTCCTAACGTTTTTTCCACTCGAATAATTTCCGTATGCAAATTCGACTCTACAGCATTAATTTCTGCATGTAAATTTGCCTCTACCGCATCGATTCGAGCATTAAGTGTTGTTTCAACTGCATCAATTTTGGCATTCAGGTTTTCTTCGACTGCATCAATTTTGGCATCTAGCCTAGCTTCTACACCATCAATTTTGGCATCTAGATTATCCATTCTATTACTAAGTCGCTCTTCCATCGTATCCATACGGTATTCTAGTTCTTTAGAATTATTATTTATTAACTCACTTATGGCTAAATACAATTCATCACTTGTCATTATAAAATCTCCTAAAATTATGTATCTTGAAATTACGCATCAAATGTCTTATAAAATTTGGATAACTGTATTTTAACACAAGCAACCACATGGTACAATACTTATTTACGTATTTTACTAATTCCAATCAACACTGCACCAAAATATTTTTTCTTCTTTAAAAAAGCTTCCAAGCTCTCACCATAATAATCAGGACCTTTGGAATTATTATAGGTATTGTAACCTACAATCCCCTCCTCCGTTTGATGTAGTGCCACAAAATGAGCTCCTGCTGCCCATTTTCTACACCACCAAAAGTATAAAATGCACACATCCGATGCTTCTACCATCGCATCAAAATGCGAACGAATCACAGTACATTTCACATCGTAACCATGCCTTTTGAAAAAGATAGCTGGCGCAAGAATGGCTGTACCAGTATTTCCGTGAATGAACGGAAGCTGACGTTCATAAAATCGGATTAACTTTTCTGGGGCAATCCTTTTCCCTAGCAATAGCAATGCATTATACGTCGCTATCCAGCCACATCCAGTAGCCGCACTTGAGCGAAACCCATAACGCCATTTCTCTTTTGGAATGTCACGTTGACAGTAAATGAAATCCTTACTCAAGTGCAATCTTCTCCTCTTCCTGTCTTCTCAAAATATCATACTCATCCAATTCGATACCAAGGTCGAGATAGAATACCTGCTGTGGGTGTGGACAAGACTCCATTTCCTGACCTTTTTCGTCTACCATGCGTTTTACGGTTACGACGATATTGTCGCCGTTTGGCTTCATGACCTCGATTTCTTCGCCGACAGAGAATTTATTTCTCTGCTCAATGCGGTAAAGTCCTTCCTCGTTCTTTGGTCCCGCAAAGCCTAGGTAGGTATAGCCTTTTTCGTAGGTATTATTGTCGTAAATCTGTGTTTCGTTCGTTGGCTTGTTGTAGAAAAAGCCTGTGGTGAACTGACGATACGTACAGTTACTAATCTGGTCGAGATACCAAGGCATATTTTTCTGATACTTCTCAGGTGATTCTAAATAATCGTTGATTGCCTTACGATAGGTACGTGCAACCGTTGCTACATAAAGTGCTGTCTTCATGCGACCTTCGATTTTGTAGCTGTCGATACCAGCCTCAATCAAATCTGGAATATGTTCAATCATGCACAAATCCTTAGAGTTAAAGATGTATGTGCCGCGTTCGTTTTCGTATACTGGGAAATACTCTCCAGGGCGTTTCTCTTCCATCACCGCGTATTTCCAACGGCATGGGTGTGTACAAGCACCTTTGTTTGCATCTCTTCCTGTAAAGAAGTTCGAAAGCAGGCATCTGCCAGAATAGGAAATACACATCGCACCATGAATAAAGGTTTCGATATCCATATCCTCTGGAATATTGTCACGGATTTCTTTGATTTCACGAAGCGAAAGCTCACGAGCAGTTACCACACGTTTCGCTCCCATCTGATACCAGAAATTAAACGTACCATAGTTCGTATTATTCGCCTGTGTACTGATGTGTCGCTCAATCTCTGGACACACTTCTTTTGCCAGCATAAAAATAGCTGGGTCCGCGATGATAAGACCATCTGGTCTATCTGGCTTCATATTGTTTAATTCTTCAAAATACTTACGCACTCCGTCTAAATCGTAGTTGTGTGCCAGAATATTTGCTGTTACATACACCTTTACGCCATGGTCGTGGGCAAATTTAATCCCTTCTGCCATTTCTTCTGGCGAAAAGTTCTTCGCCTTCGCACGAAGTCCAAAGGCTTCGCCTCCGATATATACTGCATCTGCACCGAAGATTACGGCAATTTTTAATACTTCCAGACTACTCGCTGGACATAATAATTCGATTTTTCTCATAATATCCCCTTACTTTACCTTTGTACTCACAGTGATTCCATCTCCAATTGGCAACACCGCAGTCACCAAATCATCGCGGTGGGTCAGTTCATATAAATATTCTCGCATTCTCTTATGGATCGTGCGGTTTCTTCGAGTCACCACAAAGTGAGACTCAATGATGTCACCATCCTGTAATACATTATCAGATACCAGCACTCCATCCTTTTTCAAAAGGCGAAGGATATCGGGCATAAAGTTAATATATTGCCCCTTTGCTGCATCCATAAAAATCATATCGAAAGGTTCTTCTAAGGTTTTCAATACCTCAGTTGCATCCCCTTCGATTAATGTAATCTGGTTTTCTTTTCCTGCACGAATGAAATTTTCTCGTGCAATTGGAATTCTTTTTTCATAATTTTCTATGGTAACAATCTCACAGGCTTCCGGATTGTATTCTGCCATCAAAATCGCAGAAAAACCTACCGCCGTCCCCACTTCTAGAATGCGTTTTGGCTTCTGCATCGCCAAAAGCAATTTCAAAAAGCTCTGCATTTCTTTCCGAATAATCGGAACATAAGAATCCAGAGCTTCTCTTTCTATGGTATCGAGAATCGCGGTATTCCCTCGGTCTAGTGAGTTGATATATGTTACCAGACGCTCATCTACTACCACTCTTATTTACCTGTACTTTCCGTATTTTCTGTTGGGTTATCTATCAAGCTTTCAATTGCATAACGATATCCAAAGTCGAAGGCTGCAAAGCTGGCTTGCATCGTGCAATACACAATCAGAAGCACAAACACAAGTATCATTCCCACTTTTATGCCTCGGAAAATTACTTTGTTAATATCCATCTGTTACTCCTATACTTCCATGATAATTGGCAAAATCATCGGACGACGCTTTGTTTCCTTCCATACAAATTCACCAATTGCATCTTTCACTTCTGTTTTTATCTTGCTCCAGTCTGTAATACGACGATCCATAATAGATTCCATCGTATCATCTACAACTCGCTGCATTTCATCCATAAGTGTTTCGGAATTTCTAACATACACAAATCCACGAGAAACGATGTCTGGACCATCCAATACAAGTCCTGTCACACTGTCCAAGGTCATAACTACGATGATAATACCATCATCCGCAAGTCGCTGTCTATCACGGATAACGATATTGCCTACATCCCCAACACCATTTCCATCCACCATGATATTGCCAACCTGAACACGACCTGTTACTTCTGCACTCTCATCATCCAGTTCTAATACATCGCCAGAGGAAAGAATCTTGATATTTTCTTTGTCATATCCCAATTCCTCTGCAATCTTCGCCTGTGCAACGAGATGTTTATACTCTCCATGCACAGGAATACTGTATTTTGGATTAACCAAAGAATAAATCAATTTGATATCTTCTTTGCAGGCATGTCCAGATACATGTACATCCTGGAAAATAACATCCGCGCCTTTACGCATCAGTTCATTAATTACTCCTGTTACGGATTTCTCATTTCCTGGAATTGGGGATGAACTAAATACGATTAAATCATTTGGCTTAATCGTAATCTTACGATGGGTACTGTTCGCCATACGCGAAAGAGCCGCCATAGATTCTCCCTGGCTACCAGTTGTAATAATCACTGTCTGCTCATCTGGGTAATTGCGGAGCATTTCACCCTCAATCAAAATATTATCAGGCAGAGATAAATAGCCTAATTTCGCAGCAATATCAATGGTATTTACCATACTGCGCCCTTCAATGGCTACCTTTCTACCGAATTTTTCTGCGGAATTGATAATCTGCTGTACACGGTCAACATTGGACGCGAAGGTCGCAATGATAATTCTCTGATTTCTATGATTATCAAAAATATTGTCCAAAACAGAGCCTACACTCTTTTCAGACTGCGTAAATCCCGAACGTTCTGCATTGGTACTATCACACATCAGTGCCAATACACCCTTTTTCCCGATTTCACCAAATCGAGCCAAATCAATCGCATCTCCATATACTGGAGTATAATCTACTTTAAAGTCACCTGTGTGTACCACGATACCTGCTGGAGAATAAATCGCCAAAGCAGCCGCATCCTGAATACTGTGGTTCGTACGAATAAATTCTACACGGAAGCAGCCAATGTTGATATGCTGTCCGTATTTTACTACTTTACATTTTACTTTTCCGAGCATTTCATGCTCTTCTAATTTATTTTCAATCAAACCTATCGTAAGCTTGGTCGCATAGATAGGAACATTAATATCACGAAGCACATAAGGAATCGCCCCGATATGGTCCTCATGTCCATGCGTAATAAAGAATCCCTTTACTTTGTCAATGTTTTCCTTTAGATATGTTACATCTGGTACAACCAGGTCGATTCCTAACATATCATTTTCAGGAAACGCTAAGCCACAATCCACAACAATAATACTGTCTTCATATTCGAAAGCAGTAATATTCATGCCGATTTGCTCCATGCCGCCTAAAGGTATTATCTTTAGTTTGCTTTTTGCGTTTTCGTTCATAATTCCTCCTGCCAGTCTAATACTCGATGTCCGTATCCTCATCTGTCAGCTCGGTGAATACTTTCGCAAGTGCCATGAATTCCACCTCATCTTCTACCACTTCGTAAAGCACTTCCTCGTTCTGATCTACAACTTCCTTTAAAATATAAGCATCCAATGTGCCATCTTCTGCATCTTCTGAAACCAAAAGGTATTTGGTTCCGTTCAACTGTGTTTCTTCTTCTACAACAAATTCTACTACTTCCTGTGTTTCAGGGTCTGTAAATTTTACTTTTTCCATTTTTCACCTCATTTATTCTTTCCGAGCAATACAAAATGGACACTCCATTTTCTTTCCCTCAAACTATTTCGTCTGATTTGCAAGAAAATCCAAGTATCCCTGTAATATAAATATTGCCGCAATTTCATCTACATATTCTTTACGGTTTTCACGGCGAATGCCCATTTCCATCATGGCATTGTCTGCAGAAACCGTAGTCAGACGCTCGTCCCAAAGCACCACATCAAGTCCCGTACGTTTCTCTAACATCTCCTTGAATTCCTGTGTTCTTTCACAACGTTCGCCTTCTGTATTATTCATATTTTTAGGGTAGCCAAGTACTATTTTTTCAACGCCGTACTCGCCTACCAGCTCATCGATTCTAGCCAAAGTCTGACGCAGCTTGGTTGGAGCTTTTCTTCGGATAATCTCCACTCCCTGTGCAGTAATGAGAAGCTCATCACTTACTGCTACGCCTACCGTCTTCGTACCAAAATCCAATCCTAAAATTCGCATAAATCACCTTACCAGATTACATCCAGTCTTCGTTCTTGATATAGGCTTTTAAGATTTCTTCTACTACTTCGTCTCTTTCCACCTTCATAATCAGACTTCTCGCATTATTATGGTTAGTGATATAAGTTGGATCACCTGACATAATATAACCAACAATCTGATTTACAGGGTTATAGCCTTTTTCTTTCATTGCCGCAAAGACAACCTTTAGAACGTCTTTTACCTGAAGTTCCGGTTCCTTTTCTACTCTAAAATATTGTGTGTGGTTTAAATTCTGCATAATCTCACGCCCTTGCTTTTGTTCTTTATTTCCGAAGCCCTATATGTTTACATTGTAAACGAAACGAGCCAAAAATACAACCTTATTCCATAAGATAAATTTCATCCGTTATCTTTTTTGTAAGTGTTCCTTTTATCACCTGATTATCCAATGGCACATCCGAAGCCTTCGCCACCTTGACGTACTCTTTGGTATAACCAACATAGTAGCTTTGTCCCTCTATCTCTGCCTCTTCCTCAAAAAGTACCTCTTCTTCTCTGTCAAGATAGTACTGACGGAACTCTTCCGACATGCACTCTCCTAGTGCAATTAACTCTGCACTTCGAATCTTCTTAAGGTTTTCTGGCACCTGATCCTTCATCACCGCAGCACGCGTGCCCTGACGCTTCGAATACTGGAAAATGTGCATTTCATAGAAATGAATCTTCTCCACAAACGCCTTTGTAATCACAAACTCTTCTTCCGTCTCTCCCGGAAAGCCTACAATAACATCCGTGGTAATCGCTGGATGCTTAAAGTATTTTCGAAGTATATTACATCCAGCCTCATATTCCTCTGCGGAATATTTGCGGTTCATACGTTGCAAAGTCGCATCACATCCGCTTTGCAACGAAAGATGAAAATGCGGACACACCTTTTCTAATTTGCTGAGTTCAGACGCAAATTCCTCTGTCACTACCTTGGGTTCTAGGGAACCTAAACGAATTCGCTTAATCCCTTCCACCTTATGGATTTCCTGAATCAGATGCAGTAAACTTTCACCCGTTTCAATTCCATAGGAACTTAAATGAATACCAGTAAGCACAACCTCCTGATACCCATTTTTCGCTAATCGAACAACTTCTTCCAAGACCGAGTCCATATTTCTACTACGCACGCGACCTCTAGCATACGGAATAATGCAATAACTACAAAACTGATTACAGCCATCCTGCACCTTGATAAAGGCTCTGGTGTGCTCCGATGGTTTCTCTAAATAAAGCTCTTCAAATTCCTGTGTTTTATCGTTAATATCCAAAACTGCATCAATTTTCCCATGGTCTCGGAAAAATTCATCCAATTTCGAAACAAGCTCATGCTTTTTGTTATTTCCAATAATAATATCTATGGCTTCGTCTACCATCGCTTCCTGCTCTTTGGTCTGCACATAACAGCCCGCCGCTACAACCACCGCTTCCGGATTCATTTTCTTCGCACGATGCAGCATCTGACGAGACTTGCGGTCTGCCATATTCGTAACCGAACAGGTATTAATGACGTAAACGTCTGCTTTCTCTCCAAAAGAAACGATCTCATAGCCAGCAGATTCTAGCATCTGCTGCATCGCTTCCGTTTCGTATGCATTTACTTTACAACCTAAATTGTGTAGTGCTGCTTTTTTCATTCCAAATCCTAACTTTCTAATTTGTTTATATTGCATAAAATTTCAACAACTTTTTTATGCTTTTTGTTTCATACATAGTTGACTTTTCCATAAAAAACCATTAGTATCTTATTTGTAAAGATGCTAAATATTTGAAGGAGGTACAAAATGAAAACAGTACAGATTTCATTAAACTCTATTGGAAAAGTAAAATCTTTTGTAAATGCAATTTCACAGTTCGAATATGATTTCGATTTAATTTCTGGAAGATATGTGATTGATGCAAAATCAATCATGGGTATCTTCAGTTTAGATTTATCAAAACCAATCGACCTTGCAATTCATACTGAGGAAAACCTCGATGAAATCATGGAAGTGTTGAAACCATATCTTGTTGAATAGAGTTTTGTAAGTCGCCGCATTCGCGGCGACTTTTTTATTCTGCCTCAACCATCAACACTTCTGTCGTAGAAATAGCTGCCTCCATCAATTCATCAATTTTCTCAGCCAATTTTGTTTCTGATTTTCTGATATATTCCACGTTTGGCTTTGTTACTGGATGCTTTGCCACGAAAATAGTACAACAATCTTCATAAGGCAAAATCGAGGTTTCATACGTATCGATTTTCTCAGCAATCGTTACGATGTCCTGCTTGTCCATCGCAATAAGTGGACGATACACTGGCATCGTACAGGCATCATTGGTTGCCGCAAGAGACTGCATCGTCTGGCTGGCTACCTGACCAATACTCTCACCTGTGATAAGGCCTAAACATTTGCTTTCTTTTGCAAAATGCTCTGCAATCTTCATCATGTAACGACGCATGATAATCGTCAATTCCTCATGTGGACATTTCTCGTAAATGTATAACTGAATATCGGTAAAGTTTACGATATTAAGCTTGATAGGACCGGTATAAGCCGCTACCTTCTTCGCCAAATCAATAACCTTCTGTTTTGCTCGTTCACTCGTATAAGGTGGTGCATGGAAGTATGTTGCTTCAATGGTAACCCCACGTTTCGAAATCATATAACCTGCTACAGGGCTGTCGATACCGCCAGAAAGCAAGAGCATTGCTTTTCCAGCCGTGCCAAGTGGCATACCGCCTGGTCCAGGAATTTCTGTCGAATAAATATTAATCTGTGGACGAATTTCGATATTTACCATCACCTGTGGATGATGTACATCTACTGAGGTTTCTGGGAATGCTTCCAAAATCTTTTCGCCTACTGCTGCATTGATTTCCATGGAAGTCATTGGGTAGTTCTTTCTCGCACGACGTGCATTTACCTTGAAGGTAAAGTTCTTGTCTGGATATGCCTCGTCGATGTGCTCAATGACAGTCTTACAAAGGGCTTCAAAGCCTTCATCCTCCACCAAAAGTACTGGACAAATCCCCACGATACCAAACACGCGCTGTAACGCAGCTACTGTCTCGTCGTAGTCATACTCTCCTTCTGTTTCTACATAAATACGTCCGTTTTCCTTACGAACTGTAAATTTGCCATCTACGGTTTTGAGCTGGTAACGAATATTTCTTACCAAAGCATCTTCAAAAATATATCTGTTTTTTCCCTTGATTGCGATTTCCGCATATTTAATCAAAAATGCTGTATACATGATTTCTCCTTTTTCTATGTTAGATCTTATCTCATTTCTAGTGTCTAGTATATTTCTGCAACATTGGAATCGTCTCACGCATAACCTCTAATGCATAATCCAGCTCCTCTTTTGTCGTGTGAATCGAAAAACTGAAACGCACCGTAGAGTCTAACAGTTCCTTTTTCAAACCAATACTCTGCAACGTACTGCTAATCGCTGGTTTATTCGATGAGCAAGCACTACCTGCTGACACATAAATATTTCTGTCCTCCAGTGTGTGCAGGATAACTTCTGCTCTTACTCCATCAATACTCACACTTACGATATGAGGTGCACTGTCATGGTCTTTTTTCCCATTGACCGAAACTCCGTCTAGTTTCTCTACTTCTTCTATAAAATAATCTCTTAATGTAAAGAGATGATTTCGATTCTCTTCTAAATTCTGATACATTTCCTCTGCCGCAACAGCCAAACCAGCAATCGCTGGCACATTTTCTGTACCCGAACGCATGCCTTTCTGCTGACCGCCGCCATGAATCAATGGCTTCACCTTTGTCTTATCCTTGATAAAAAGGAAGCCGCTTCCCTTTGGTCCATGAATCTTGTGTCCGCTAACCGAAAGCATATCCACATTCCATTTCTTCGGGAAAATAGCCATTTTTCCATACGACTGAATCGCATCTACATGAAATAACGTTTTCGGATTTGTCGCTTTGATTATTCTTCCAGCTTCTTCCACTGGCTGCAGAGCTCCAATTTCGTTGTTTACATGCATAATTGATACCAAAATTGTATCTGGTCGAATGGCATTTTTCAGCTCTTCGAGTTTAATCTGACCATATTCATCTACTCCCAAATATGTCACTTCGAATCCATTTTCAGACAACCAAAGAAATGGATTCGTTACGGAAGCATGTTCAATAGATGTTGTAATCACATGCATTCCTGCTCGCTTATTCGCAAGTGCACTTCCGATGATGGCTAGGTTATTGGACTCAGTGCCACCTGAGGTAAACACCAATTCCTTTTCTTCCACCTTCAATGTCTTCGCTATTTTCTTTTTTGCTTCTGTGATATATTTCTCCGCAATCACACCCTTCATGTGTAAGGACGATGGATTCCCATAATCCTCGGTCAAAAGTGCTACCATTTTCTCTGTCGCAGCTTTGCTACAGCTCGTGGTCGCGGAATTGTCTAAGTAAGCTTCCATGATTCCAAGCTACTCCTTCATTTTTTCTTATCTGTTCTACCTTAGCTGCCTCCAACGTTTTTACTCGTCAAGGCAGAAAATCAGCATAGCGAGTGTCGCAAGTCCTGCCGTCTCGGTACGGAGGATACGTCTGCCAAGTGAGATACGATGTGATTTTTCTTCCAAAACCTGTGACACACCCTCCCCTTTGTTGGTTGGTGCAATCCCCTCGATTTCTTCCAAAGAAAAACCGCCCTCAGGGCCGATAAAGATTGCAATACTCTGCCCTGGCTGAATCTGCTTCATAATTTCACGTGTCGCCTCCATGCCACGTTCACATTCATAAGGCACAAGCACCACGTCAAGCTCTTCTGCTTTTTTTAAAGCTTCTTTCCATGTTAGAGGCATTCCTATTTCTGGAATCAAAGTGCGTTTCGACTGCTTTGCAGCACTTTCAGAAATTGCCTGCCAGCGTTTCACCTTGTTTCCTGCTTTTTTATCATCCAGCTTTACCACACAATTTTTCATCGCAACTGGAATAATTTCATGCACCCCAAGCTCTACCGCTTTCTGGATAATGAGTTCCATTTTATCGCCCTTTGGCAATCCCTGGAATAAGTAGATACGATTTTCTAATTCTGTGCCATTTTCATCTTCGCTTTCGATGCTTACGACAACCTCATCATCCATGATTGTTTCAATGATGCCGAAAAAACTGCGTCCATTATAGGAAATACTAACGCGCACACGTTCTCCCGCCTTCATGCGAAGCACGTTTTTGATATGATTGACATCGCTGCCAAGGATTGAGATTCTATCTCCTAGCAACTGATGTTCTTCTACGAAAAATTGATACATATTTTTCCTCTTAATTCTTGCGAGCAGTAATATTTACCCACTCGCCCTGATGATTAATCTGTACGATTTCCATACCAGCCTTTTCGATGGCTTCTTTTACTTCATTTTCTTTGAAGTCAATGATACCAGAAGTGATAAATAAGCCACCCTTTTTCAAACGTGCCGGAATGACTGGAGCCATTGGAATAATAACGTCTGCCAAAATATTTGCGACTACAATTTCATATTCCTCTGTACCGACCTTTTCCTGGAGTTCTACATCATCAATCAAATTACCAATGTAGAATGTTCCAAGATTTTCTGGAAGATGATTTACTTCCATATTATCTCTAGTCGAAATCATACAGTCAGCATCAAGGTCTGTCCCTACCACTTCTCTTGCGCCAAGCTTCAAAGCCACGATGGAAAGAATCCCACTACCACAGCCTACATCTAATACCTTTGGCGCTTCTTCTTTTTTGATATATTTAATCAGTTCTCTGATACAAAGCTGTGTCGTTTCATGCTTTCCTGTACCAAAGGAGATACCAGGGTCGATTTCAATCATGAATTTATCTTTGTCTTCTTCCTTCATCTCTTCCCAGGTTGGTTTGATTAAAATATTTTCGATGGTAAATGAAGAAAAATATTTCTTCCAGTTGTTTATCCAATCCAAATCCTCGGTTTCGGAAGAGGTAATCACACCACTACCAACTTCAACCATAGAACGAAGTTCTTCTAAGGCAATTTTCACCTGTTTCAAAAGCTCGCTATGATCTTCCCCGTCATCTTCAATGTAAAAGCTTACATGACTAATACCTTCATCAGGTGGAAGCTCTGGCAAAAAATCAATAAACATATCCGCCTGATCCGCTTTGGTCAGAGGCACATTATCCTCGATTTCGATACCTTCAATACCGAGTTCCATAAGCATAGAACTCAAATAATCTTCTGCCGCCGTTGTTGTTTCAATCGTGTATCTATTCCATTTCATACTCTTTTTCCTTTCTAATCTGCATTCTCATGTTTATTTAAAATGCAAAGGCATAAAAACCCTTATATATTCTACATGATTCTCTTCGCCATATCAATCAAAAAACAATAAAAAACTTCGATTTCACAACATTTTCTGTCATGTAATCGAAGTTTTATTTTTTCACTACGCTAACACCTGGCAAAGATGATCATATTCCTTATTAATCTCGATAACCAGACTGTTATCTCCATCCACATTGTCTGGATGGTAAATTTTAATCAAATCCTTGTAACGTTTCTTCAAAGATTGCTGACTCGCCACACCACGGAAGAACAATTCTCCCACCTGATTATCTGGAAGTGCATACGAACGTGCGTGGAATTCTTCCACACGCTCATAAAATGCTTTTTTCTTCTCTATCTCTTCGCGCTCTGCCGCAAGCTTTACCAATTCCGCTTCCAAAATCTGGAACTTCATCTCAAACAACGACTTTTGCTGCTCTAATCTGCGGTCCTCAATCTCCACTTTCCTGAAAAATTCCTTTTTTTCTAGGTCAAGCATACGTTTTTGCTCATTTAACTGCTCACGTTCTTCACTGAGTGTCATGATACAATCCTTTCTTCTGTAGCCAACCATAGGGTTTTATATCCAGTAACATCTTTTATATCGGACATTTTCCCTATTAACAATAGTATCTTTTCAAAAATTTTTCAATATTTAGTCAAACAATGGAAATATAATACTATATTTTGTACCGCAAATCCATTGGCAAAATGTACGAACAATAAAAAAAGTTCTCAACATTGTTGGGAACTTTTCTACAATTATACAGCAAACACTTCACTTATACCTTCGTTTTTTCAAACTTTTCCAATTGCTTTTTCTTTTTCTCTAATTCTTTCTTTTTCTCCTGCTCTATCCTTTCACGAATTTGTTCATGTGTCAGTTTAAGCAACTCTTCTGGAATATTAAAACGATCCTCTTGTACATATACGATTCTTTCCACCCTACTGCACCTCCCAAAATTCTATGCTATATGTCTCTTCTAGCTCTTTTAATGCTGCGAATTGTGCTAAATATTCATCATGTAGCTGTATATAATAATCGGCTACATATAAATTATACATCACTTTCGAAATTATTTCATCAGATTTATAACAAAATATTTTTCCATCATGACATAATACTACTCCAAGAATATAATTATGTTCTTTTGCAGAATTAAAATCCGCAATACTCGGTGGCATGCTACAAGGATGTGTATGTATAGCAATTACGTTATTCTTTCCCTCTATTGCTCTACTAATGGATTCTGAATAAAGCATCTGTTCTTCGTCCATTGAATCTAATTCTTTCGCTATTATTTCTCCTGTTTCAAAATCCAACCAATACATATCTTCGTATAAGGTTCCCGACCTATGCAACAGCATTTCTTTTGCTTTATTGTACAAAATTCTATTTACACTTTTATTATCAGTAATTTTATCAAATTTATTTCGATATTCGCCACTAGAAATATATGTACTATTGACAAGTGTTAACTTATTTCTACCATATCTCTGGAACTCAAAATTCTCGAAATCGAGAACGAATTGAAAAGATATGATAACTGCCGCAACCTATTCCATTGCGACAGTCATCATCTTGAAATATTAAACTATAAATCATCTAAGGATTCTTTGATTTTGTCCATAAATCCTTTTTTCTTTTTGCCAGTTTCTGCACCACCTTCTCTGGTGAGGGAACCACCAGTAAGCTCATCGAACTTGCGAAGTGCTTCCTTGGCTTCTTTGCTCAAATTCTTTGGTGTTTCAACCACGAGTGTTACATAGTGGTCGCCACGAACATCTTTGTTGCGTACAGATGGAACCCCTTTTCCACGAAGACGAATACGTGTGCCAGATTGTGTACCCGGATTTACAGTATAAATGATATCTCCATCTACGGTCTTGATACGAACATCACCACCCAATGCCGCAATCGCATACGTAATATTTGCATCTGAGAAAATATTCATATCCTGACGTTCAAACTGGGAGCTTCTTGATACGACTACTTCTACCAACAAGTCTCCACGTGGACCACCATTGATTCCCGGTTCCCCGAATTCACGCACACGCACGCACTGTCCGTTGTCGATTCCCGCTGGAATTTCTACCGTTTTCTTTACCTTCTTTACGATGTAACCACTACCATAACAGTCCGTACAGCGTTCTTTTACGATTTTACCACTGCCGTTACAATCTGGACAGGTTGTTACGTTCTGCATCATACCAAAGAGTGACTGCTGCGAAATCACAACCTTACCTTTTCCGCCACACTTCGTACAGGTTTCTGGAGATGTACCTGGTTTTGCACCATTACCGCCACAAGTCTTACATGTTTCCTTGTAGTTAAATTCAATTTCCTTTTCGCAACCAAACACAGCTTCTTCAAAGGAAACGCGTACACTCATACGCACATTCGCGCCCTGTCTAGGACCATTATTCGAACGACGGCTTCCACCGAAGCCACCGCCAAATCCGCCACCGAAGAAGTCTCCGAAAATATCGCCAAAAATATCGCTCATGTCCATACCAGAGAAGTCAAATCCACCTGCTCCACCGGCACCATCAAATGCAGCATGACCGAACTGATCATACTGTCTACGTTTCTCTGCATCACTCAGTACCGCATACGCTTCCTGTGCTTCTTTAAATTTTGCTTCGCATTCTGCATCTCCTGGATGCGCATCTGGATGATACTTTTTCGCAAGAGCACGGAATGCTTTCTTTATTTCTGCGTCATCGGCGTTTTTAGGAACACCTAAGACTTCATAGTAATCTCTTTTATCTGCCATATTGTTTTCCCTCTTCTATACATATATTGGATTTATCTATATACAGAAAAACTTCTCTCTAATATCCTATAAAAACATGCATTTATCTATTTCAAGTACATTTTTATGCATATAGATAAATCCAAAATGCCAGAGTGCCATCTCTCGGCACTCTGACAAATCTTTAATTACTAATTCTAAACCTCTTTAAAGTCTGCGTCGATAACGTCATCTTCTGGAGCAGAAGTGCCGCCAGCGTTTCCGCCAAATCCACCCATATTGCTCATGTCTGGGCCTGCACCTGCGTTCTGAGCAGCCTGTGCATTGTCATACATCTTAGCAAATACCTTCTGAGCGCTTTCTGTAAGTTTTTCCTGAGCAGCTTTCAATTCTGCTACAGTTGCTTCGCTCATCTGGTCTGCTTCTGGGTTCGCATCCAAGATAGCTTTTACAGCGTTGATATCAGCTTCTACTGCAGCTTTGTCTTCTGGAGAAATCTGAGCGCCAACCTGATCAAGTGCCTGCTGTGTCTGGAATACGAATGCATCTGCATCGTTTCTTGTATCGATAGCTTCTTTACGTTTCTTATCCTGAGCTTCGAATTCAGCAGCTTCTTTTACTGCTCTATCGATTTCATCATCTGACATATTTGAACCAGCTGTAATAGTGATGTGCTGTTCTTTACCTGTTCCTAAGTCTTTTGCAGATACGTTTACGATACCGTTTGCATCGATGTCGAATGTAACTTCAATCTGTGGAACACCACGACGTGCTGGTGGGATACCGTCCAAACGGAACTGTCCAAGAGATTTGTTATCTCTAGCGAACTGTCTTTCACCCTGTACTACGTTGATATCTACTGCTGTCTGGTTATCAGCTGCTGTAGAGAATACCTGGCTCTTCTTTGTAGGAATTGTTGTATTTCTTTCGATAAGTCTTGTAGCAACACCACCCATTGTTTCGATAGAAAGGGAAAGTGGAGTTACGTCAAGAAGCAAGATTTCGCCTGCACCAGCATCACCAGCAAGTTTACCACCCTGGATAGAAGCACCAAGTGCTACACATTCATCTGGGTTAAGTGATTTGCTAGGCTCTTTACCTGTTAACTGTTTTACTTTGTCCTGTACCGCTGGGATACGTGTAGAACCACCAACTAATAATACCTGACCAAGGTCTGCATTTGTAAGACCAGCATCCTGCATAGCTTTCTGAACTGGGATAGCTGTTCTTTCTACTAAATCATGTGTTAATTCATCAAATTTAGCTCTTGTAAGGTTCATATCAAAGTGTTTTGGACCTTCTGCTGTAGCTGTGATGAATGGTAAGTTAATGTTTGTTGTTGTAGCTGATGATAATTCTTTTTTCGCTTTTTCAGCAGCTTCTTTTAATCTCTGAAGTGCCATCTTATCTGTAGAAAGGTCAACACCTTCTGCTTTCTTGAATTCGTTGATCATCCACTGTGTAATCTTATCGTCGAAGTCATCACCACCGAGGTGTGTATCACCGTTTGTAGATAATACTTCGATAACACCATCGCCGATTTCAATGATAGATACGTCGAATGTACCACCACCTAAGTCGTATACCATGATTTTCTGTTCTTTTTCGTTGTCAAGACCATAAGCTAAAGCGGCTGCTGTTGGTTCGTTGATGATACGTTTTACATCAAGACCAGCGATTTTACCAGCATCTTTTGTAGCCTGACGTTCTGCGTCGTTGAAGTATGCAGGTACTGTGATAACAGCTTCTGTAACTTTTTCTCCTAAGTATCCTTCAGCATCTGCTTTTAATTTCTGAAGAATCATAGCAGAAATCTGCTGTGGAGAGTAGCTCTTGTCATCGATTGTTTTCTTGTAATCTGTACCCATGTGTCTCTTAATAGAAGAGATTGTCTTGTCGGCATTTGTTACTGCCTGACGTTTCGCTGGTTCACCAACTAATCTTTCACCTGTTTTTGTAAATGCTACTACAGATGGTGTAGTTCTAGCACCTTCTGTATTTGCGATAACGGTAGGTTTTCCACCTTCCATAACAGCTACACAGCTGTTTGTTGTTCCTAAGTCAATACCAATAATTTTTCCCATTTTGTTGTCCTCCATATATTTGCAAATTAAATTGTTACTCGTTTTTATAATCAAGCTGCCTTTCACAGCAAGATATCATTTTATGATACTACTCCTACCATGCTATGTCTTACCACGGTATCCTTATACATGTAACCCTTCATAAATTCCTGAGCTACGATGCCAGATTCGTATTCCTCACTTTCCACCTGCATTACGGCGTTGTGGAAGTCTGGATTGAACTCCTGACCAACTGCTTCAATTGGTGTAACTCCGATGGATTCTAATTCTGTCATCAGTTGTTTGTACACCTGCTGCATTCCCTGAACAAATGCATCGTCCTTATCTGCTTCTTCTACTGTCGTAAATCCTCTTTCGAAGTTATCTACGATTGGAAGTATTTTTTCGATGACATTTTTTGCTCCCATATCAAACATCATGGATTTTTCTTTTTCCGAACGTTTGCGGAAGTTTTCAAATTCTGCCATCTGACGTTTTACGCGGTCATTTAATTCTTCAATTTGTTCATCTTTTTTATCTTTTTTCTTCTTGAAGAAACCCTCTTTTTTCGGCTTTTCTTCTGCACCTTCTGTTTCTTCTTCTGAAGTTTCCACAGCTTCGTCTTCCGTTGTTTCTTCCGTTTCCACGGATTCTTCCACCACTTCTTCTGTAGTGTTTTCTACCGTTTCTTCTGTTTCTACTTCTTCATTCATGACATTCTTCTCTTCTGCCATGTCTTACCACCTTTCTAGGAACCCTTCGACTTGTTTAAGATACCATCAAGCTGGCTCCGCAAAGTCTTTAGATTATCCATTACGTTTTCGTAATCCATACGTTTCGGTCCGATAATACCTATCGTACCCTTTACACCATCCCCCAATTCATAGGTAGCGGTAACTACACTACAATCTTTCATGGTCTGAATCGGTGTTTCGTTTCCAATGTATACCTGAATCCCTGTTTCGGAAGATGTTTCCGCCAAGGTTTCATTTACCAAGCTAATCAATTCGTCCTTCTCTTCAAAAGCCGAAAGAAGGTTCGTCGCATTGTCCGAGGTCGTAAGCTCTGGATATTTCAGAATATTCGTCGCACCGCTGGTATAAATCTGTAGGTCTTCCTGCTCGCTTAATGCCTGTGCCAACGCATCCATCACATCGCTAACCACCTGACTATGAATGCCTGCCTGCTCTTTCAATCTGGCGATTGTCGCCAAATTGATTTCCTGCAAAGCCAATCCATTCAATGCACTATTCAATAAAATATTCAGCTTGAGAAGTGTTTCATTGTCCAGTTCTTCTTCAATATCTATCATATGATTCTTTACGATATTGCTATTCATCACAACTACCGCCAAAATCTGATGGGCACTCACACTGGAAAGCTGAATGAATTTCACCTTGTTGTGATATGTCGGAGCACTAATCATCGTCGCATAATTGGTATTCGTCGCAAGCATCTTCGCCACAGATTTCAGCACCTGCTCCATCTTCTGGGTCTTCTCGATGACGAATTTCTTCATCTCAGAAACTTCTCTATCCTTTTCCTTCATCAGATGGTCTACATAAAAACGATAGCCCTTATCAGAAGGAATACGACCTGCAGAAGTATGAGGCTGCACGATATAGCCAAGCTCCTCAAGGTCTGCCATCTCATTTCGAATCGTCGCAGAACTGAGATTCAAATCTGTATACTTGGAAATCGTTCTCGAACCAACTGGCTCACCAGTCGCAAGATAATTTCGAATGATGGCATCCAAAATCTTCACTTTTCTGTCGTCTAATAACTGTTCGTTATTCTTTTCCATTTTATGCTCCTGTTCTAAATTGAATAGGTTGCTTTCACTTTGTTAGCACTCGTTGTTTTGGAGTGCTAACATCTACAGTTATGAATTTACCACTAGTAGATTTGTTTGTCAATAATAGTTTTACGATTTTATATTTTATTTATAATTGCTTTTCCTGCTCTAATTTCTTTCGCTCATGTGCAATCCAGTTCCTCACATTCACGTTATTACTTTGCGCCCCCTTCCAGAGCAACGCCATAAGAACATATTCTACCACAAGCATAATTCCTATAAACCAATACATATCCGCCGGTGTTTCAAATTCCCCAAATATCACGAATCCCGCAACAACAATAATCGGAAATATCCATACTGCCCATGTGTTCCCTTCTGATTTTATAACCTCTGCTTCTTCTATTGCCAAAATCTCCTCCCTCGTAAAAGCCGGAAGTCCTTTCTTTTGACGTTTTGCGTTTTTCTTCTCCCACTTTTTCTCCATTTCCTGCGAGAAAATATTATCTGTATTTGGAACAAACTCAGTATCTTTCTTTACTTCCGCCCAGAAGCTTACTTTATGCTCTTTTCGTTCTGCAATTCTCTTTCGATTACAAATACGATAAATCAGCAGATACACCCCACTTCCCACGCATACAATCCAAGCTGGAAAATCAAAAAAAGCTTCCAGTTTATCTGTCAATGCTATAAATATAGTAAATAATGATACCACAATCGCAAGTATTCCTACGATAAACGACCATATCTTTCTGGATACCTTCTTTACCTTGAACATAATCCTTCTCGTCACCCATGCGGTTAGATACGAGGTGATGATTACGATGGCAAAACCACAGATGTAACCAAACACATTGATACCTGCTCGAAGCTCCCATATATCAACCTTCTCGCCTGAAAGCATATCAAAAAATGCTGTAACCAAGGTTAATACCGAAATGAAAAATACAGCATTTGCAACACTCTTCCCCAAATCCACAATACTTAGCACTTTCTGTTTCCAAGTAAGATTCGAGCAAAAAGATTTACAAAAGCTCTCGATATTTTTTCCTGTAATTTTTTCCACAGGTCTTCCCTCTTCCTGTGCCAGCAAAAATATATCTAGCAATTCGCCCATATATTCTTCTCTCGTATCCTCATCCACCTTCTCGGTCCCAAAATAAGTATCTATCTGCTTAAATACCTCTCTATATTCCCCTTCTAATTTATCTTCATATAATGTATAACTATCTCTCATTTCTATTCTCCCTTGAACTCCTCTATCTTCGTCAACTCCGCATCAATCCATTTTCTCTGTGCTTCCATAGAGGAATAATAGCCTTTATTCAAACCTCTCATCCAAAGAATAAAGATTGGTACTGCAACTCCATACATGATGAACAATTCCACCCAGCTTCCGAAATTTTGATTGGATATATCATTCCAAATCGATCCTCCTACAATGAGAAATGGTAACACTTTGATGATCCAGTCTAATTTCATCGCAACCTGATATTCCTTATCTTCCTTTAACACATATTCCTGCCAAGATAAAGCAGGCTTTCCTCGTTTACTTCTTCTTTTGTTGATACGTACAAAACGCTCTACTTTTACCTTCGGAACATCCTCTGCTACGTCTTCCGCTACTTTATCCCAGAATTTTACTTTCGCTTCTCCACGTTCCTTCACACGTTTGCGATTCAACACATAATAAATAAGTAGTACTACACCACTGCCCAGCATCAAGGTCCAGCCAGGAAATTGGACGAAATTAGTCCCGTCTGAAAAGAAAACTACCAACATAATCAGGAATATAACTGCCGTACCGAACCAGTTGATAATCTGCCATACGCGCATCGATACCTTTTTCATCTGGAACATTGCTTTTCGTATCAAACGTCCCATAATCGCAGCCAAGATAGATGCCAGCATAAATGCCAGAAAATATCCGATGAAATTAAATTCGTATGGTTCTGTCCAGAAATCAATTTCTCTTCCGCCTGAAACACTCATCGCATATAACACAGAAAAAACCTCTAACGTAGACATAATAAAAATTACCCATGCAAAATTCTTCCATGTATCAACCACTGCCAAAAGCTTCGTTTTCCAAGTAAAGTCCTCGCAAAAAGATTTACAAAAACGTTCCACATCTTTTCCGACTAACTTTTCTACTGGCTTTCCTTCCTGCTGAGCTGCCAGAAACGCATCCAAAAGCTGTCCCATATATGCTTCCTGCGTATCTTCATCAATTCGTTCCGCCGTCACATAACTGTCTACCTGCTGAAATACTTCCTTATATTCACCCTCTAATTTATCGGTATATAACATATAACTATCTCTCATATCCTACGCCTCCTCTCCTTGCAGAATCCTCTGAGCCGATGCATTTATCTTTTCATAGTTCTTTTTAAATTCATCAAAATACTGCTGTCCATCTTCCGTGATGGAATAATACTTTCGGATTGGTCCAAATGGTGACTTCGCCTTTCTGCAGGAAATCAAGCCCTTTTTCTCCAATCTCGTAAGCACAGGATACAACGTACCCTCCAGCAGATTTTCGAACCCATTTTTCTCCAATTCCGCTAATATTTCATATCCATAGGTTTCGCCTCTGGCAATCACCGCCAGAACACAGCCCTCTAATATCCCTCGTAAAAGTTGTGAATCTTCCAAATCGACCCCTCCTTTAGCTACTTTGTATCATCAAGTAGCTCATCTAACACAAAAATAGCACAGCTACTTTGCGTTGTCAAGTAGCCATCTTTTGTGTTTAGATATCCATTTAGTTAAAAATTAAGTTTTTTCGATAAACTACGAAATAAGAGCTTTCTCTCGTTCTACCAAATAGCACATTTGGCGTCGCAAGTAGACTTAACCAAAGTGTAAGAAAAAGAGAATATCCACCTATCTCAAACGAAACCCTTAGGGAGCCGTCGCTACTTAATAAGCAGACCACTGCACTTGTGGGATGCGAATTTAGTAGCGCAACGAGCTCACTAGGAGCGAAAGTCGTGTTTCGTTAGAGATAGGTGGATATTCTCTTTTTCGTATTATTTAGATAACCTACTTGCGTCGACAAATTGTTATTTATGAATGCGAATCGCTTTGTTTTTCCACTTACCCTTACTATAGAAGATTGCAGTAAGGATTGCACCGATGCACCATGAACATAATAAGGAAATCTGAATACATTCAAAACGTCCAAATGGCAATTCTGGTGTTCTGGTAAGGAATGAAATACCGTATGCGATAGGTACACGAACAAGTACCGTCGTAAAAAGCGAAATCCACATTGGAGTTACAGTATCACCGGCACCACGCATAACACCAGATAAACTCTGCGTCACTGCCATTGCGATATAACCTACTGCAAGGATTCCCATCAGGTAACGGCTCATTTCCACGAGTTCTGCTGTATCCGTAAAGATACCCATCAAATATTTACCAAACAACAAAATAATCGCCGTAATAGTAGCAGAGCATCCAACTGCCATAAGTGTACCCTGTTTCGCCCCTTTTGTCACTCGGTCAATCTTTCCAGCACCGATGTTCTGACCTGCATACGTGGTCATCGCTGTACCGAAGGAGAAGTTTGGCATCATAGCAAAACCATCGACACGCATAACGATAACGTTTGCTGCGATAAACATTTCACCAAAGCTATTCGTGAGTGACTGTACGATAATCATTGCAGATGAGAAAATCGCCTGTGTAATACCAGAAGGAAGTCCTAAGCTTACAATTTGCTTTACATATCTTTCCTTTGGTTTCAGTCGTTCCAAATTCAACTCAAACACATCCCCCATTTTTGTAAGCTTACGCAAACAAAGGAGAGCTGATACTGCCTGTGCGATAACAGTCGCCAAAGCAACGCCCGGTACTTCCAAACCAAAGCCTGCCACAAACACGATGTCTAATACAATATTTAATACTGTCGCTACTAATAAATAAAGAAGTGCAGAGAACGAATCTCCCATACCACGAAGTACACCACTTAAAATATTGTAGAACGCCATACCAAGCGCACCTACCATAGATATCAAAAGGTACGAATCGCACCAATCAATGATACTTTCAGGTGTATTGAGCATTTCCAATGCTGGTCGAATAATAAATGGCGAAACAACCGCCAAGAATAACGAACAAATGGCTGTTACCGTAATACAGTTACCGATTGTTTCAGACAAGTCTTCCTTTGATTTTGCACCAAAATACTGTGCAACCATGATACCTACACCCGCAGAAATACCGATGAACAATACGTAAAGCATATTCAAAATAGGAGCGGCACTACCTACTGCTGCAAGTGCATTATCCCCTACATATTTACCTACCACAATACTATCTACGGTACTATATAACTGTTGTGCCACATTACCGATAATCATCGGAACGGAGAACATTGCAATACTTTTCCATGGAGAACCTACGGTCATGTCTGCTGGTTCAAATAATTTCTTAATTTTCTGAAACATAAACTCCCTCCTGTGTGCTATAATCTAACTATAAAATTTTATACAATATGTAAAGGATTTGCAAGTATGAAAAAGAAAATTTTGTTAATCGGAGCATTTGGGCTATTACTTGGACTTATTCTATTTGGCGGTCATTCACTCTTTAGAACCATCCAAAAGCAATCGCAGAAGCCCGTTTCTATGATTATCGCATCGGATATCCACTATCTTTCTCCGGAGTATCGTGGGGAATATTTTAAAGAGCCTTCTGCTATTTTTGACGGAAAGGTCATCCATTATTCACCAGAATTTTTTGATGCATTTCTTGCTGAGGTAATCGACAAACATCCACAAACATTGATATTAAGTGGTGATATTACCTTAAATGGTTCTATGAAAAGCCACGAAGAAGTTGTTGAAAAGTTAAAACAGGTGCAGGCTGCCGGAATTGATGTACTCGTCATTCCTGGAAATCACGATGTCTTTACGACCGCTGGTGATTACACTCCCGACGAGCCTGTCGTGGTCGAAAGTACCTATGCAGAGGGTTTCATGAACCTGTATGAGGACTTCGGACCTGCCCAGGCAATTAGCCGTGATACGGAAACCTTCAGCTACATCTACGAAGCCACACCATTCCTTCGCATTCTTATGTTAGATACCAACTGTATCAGCAAAGGAACTGTCCTACCCGATACTCTTCGCTGGATGGAAACACAGTTCCAAGACGCGAAACGAGCAGGTGCAGATGTGATTGCAGTTTCCCACCAAAACCTACATATTCACAGCGAGCTACTCTACTTTACCTATCAGATGTACAATGCAGATGAATTACTTGCACTCTATGAAAAATATGACGTAAAACTAAGCCTAAGCGGACACATTCACGTACAAAGCATTGTATCCGAGGAAACCTCTCCTGGCACTACAATTCCAGAGGTAGCAGTTGGTGCTCTCTCCGTTTGTGGAACCCCTTATGGCGAGCTTACCTACAATGGAAAAGAACTCACTTACCAGACTGTAAAAACCGATGTTTCCTCCTATGCCGCTAAACAAGGCTGGACCGACGAAAACCTATTAGACTTTAACAATTATTCTTACTGGTTCTTTGAAGAAGTTGGACGATTACAGACATTTGAAGGCTACAAAGACAGCGAATTAACCGCCGCAGAAATCACCCTATTAGCAGATACCTTCGCCAAAATCAATTCTGCATATTTCGCCGGAGACGATATCGATCAGGATGCACTCGCGGACGGCATTGCATTATGGAGCAAACAAGAAAATGGATTCTTCTACAAATATATCCAAAGCATGTTAGTGGAAGATGCAGTAGATAATCAAAACATTACCATCGATTTAACAAAGAATTAAGGAACACGTTCCCTTACCTGCTAGAACAACGAGCTGGGCTCAGTAATACAAATTTTCAAAAAGCAAGCCCCGTCCCCTAAAATATGTTCATTTAGAAGCCTTATGCCAATACAGCGATAAATGAATATATTTTAGGGGACGGGGCGTAGTATTTAGAAAACTAAATTACTGAGCCAGCTCGTTATTTGATGTCTTCAACTGTCTGAATCTGAGCCATAGCTTCTTCTAATGACATTCCATTTGCAACTAAATCTTTACGAGCTGCATTGATAGCCTGAATTTCTTTCATACGTGGTCCAGATAATTCGTAGTCCTTCATTGCCCAAAGAGTAAGTGCCCAAGCAGCCATAGGAACGATACAGAATAATACGATTACTACCCAGTTCATACCCTCTGAATAAGGAGTTTCTGCTACTGGTAAATTTTCAAGTCCGATAATTGTAACAGCAATACCTACTACTGTAGCAGCTAAAGAAGATACTAATTTATCTACCAATGAGAACAATGTACCCATGATACCTGGAATATATTTACCAGATCTGTATGTTTCATAGTCCGCACAGTCTGCAACCATTGGAATTGGCATATCTGCTGTTGAGTAGTAAGCACCATAACCAAGACCAAAGAAAATGATAAATACAATTGTGTAAAGGTTAAGTGAAAGACCATTTTCGCCCATAATGCTCAAGTTAAGTGCTGGGTTACCTGGCTGCCACATGATAAGAAGGATAAGTACTACTACATAGCAAGCAAGTGCAACACCTACATATCTCTGAAGAGATGCTTTCTGTCCTAATTTCTGTGATGTATTTACGGTTAATGCAAAGAATGGAGCTGAGAATACATATCCGAGTACCATCATTGGAAGATATAATCCGTCATAGTTGCCCATCATACATCCGTATAACATACAAAGTACTGTCATGTTTGTTGCGATAGATAATGCTAATTTACATGTACCACCAGCAACCATAAGTCTCTGCATTGGTTTGTTTGCTTTAATAATTTCAACATATTCAGAAACTTTAACTTTTTCCTGAGCACCACCACCGATACCGAAGTATTTTGAATTATCTTTTTCCCAAATACCGATAACTGCAAGAATGGTAAGAAAGATTGAAACCACAATACCAATTGGTGCAAAGAATGCATAAAAGTCCGGTGTATTATAGTCACCAACATTAGAACGAATGATTGGTGCTAATACCTGCATAAGACCCATACCAGCCATAGAACCGATTGTATTGAAGATTGTAAACAATGGTCTCTGCTTTGGATCATTTGTAAGTACGCTCTGTGCAGAACGTGTTACCGATGTCTGGAAAGTATATCCAATTACCCAAACCATATATAAAAGCACAAACATTACATAACGTAACCACTGCATAGATTCTGGAATAAATGGTGTAAAAATATAGAGCGCAATCGCTGAAATAGCCATAATTGCATTACCAATTACCATGAAAGGACGGAACTTACCGAACTTACCATCGGTACGGTCCATCAGAGCACCAATAATTGGGTCTGTTACCGCGTCAAATACACGCATTACAGTAATCATTGTAGTTGCAAAAAGTGTTACGATTCCAAGTACAGTGTTACCAAATGTAGCAATGTAAGACAAAATCAATACAAAGTACACGTTAGTTGCACCATTGTTCATTGGGAACAATGCCAACTGGTACATTTTGGCGCGGTTTACGCCATCATTAGGAGTTACATTTTCTTTACTCATTTCTCATTACCTCTCTTTATTTTTAGAACCAGTTCTTTGTATCAACCTTTGGAGCAACATACTCTGGATGATTTTCATCGGTTCTTACAATTACAGCTTCATCTGTTAAATTGCCAGATTTTACTTCTAATTTGTTTTCACCATCGTTAAGAGTTACTTTGAATTTGAATACATTTTCACCCTTCTTGGTTTCTACTAAGTTTCCATTTAAGTAAAGTGACACTTCTGGCTGATTAGAGTACACTGTAATTTCCTGTGCGTTCTTTTTACGGTATGTAAAACGTCTATTTGCGATATAAACGAATGGATCTTTCTTGTTCCAGTATGCTTTGTAAAGGTAGAAGCAGTCTTTCTTTAACTTACGGTCGAAAGTAACCATACCTTTATGGTTCATACCAGGCTCACCACCCTGATTACGGTCATCTGCTGCGAAGTCGAACATATTCCAGATGTAAGTACCCCACATATATGGATGACGTTTGAAGCATTCTAACATGAATTCATGGTAGATGTTCTGGTATTCTTCTGTATTGTCGCCACGTTTTGGTTTTTCTGCGTGGAGATTTGGCATACCTTCTGCACCATACTCAGAATATCCTAAGCAGCGGTTTGGATAAATCAGATGATAGAAGCCAATCCATAAATCATTTAACCAAAGGAATGGTACATACCAGCCAAGGTAGAGGTTCCAAGCTACGATATCTGTAATCTTGGTTACGCGATTGAATGGTCCGCACATTGCGTAGCAAGCCATTGTTGTAGGTCTGGTTGGGTCCATTTCTTTTACAAATTTCTGTAATACTTTATGATTGTTAATCATATCTTCACGATCTGTTACCTTAATCGTAATTTCGTTTGAAATACCCCAGGTAACAATCGATGGATGATTGTAATTCTGAGCAATCAATTCTTCCATCTGAGAGAGTGTATTGGCATTGCCGCCTGGCATGTGGTGTGAAATGTATGGGATTTCAGCCCAAACAATCATACCTACTTTATCACACAAATCATAGAAATACTGGTCATGCTGATAATGTGCAAGACGAATGGTATTTGCACCGATTTCTTTGATGAGTTCCATATCCAATTCCATATTGTCATGGTTGATTGCATTACCAATCGCTTTCCAGTCCTGATGACGGGATACACCATGAAGCGGATATGATTTTCCATTCAAATAGAAGCCTGTCTTAGGATCGAAATGAATGCTACGAATACCACATGTGCTACTTACACGGTCAACTTCAACATTGTCCTTAATCAAAGTAGCAACCACTGTGTAGAGGTATGGGTCTTCCAAACCATTCCAAAGATGAGGATTTTCAACTACGAAATTCACCGAATCTCCGGCACCTGTATCTACTACTTTGCCATCTGCATCCATAAGAGAAACTTTGATTTCTACATCTTTTGCTTTGGTATATGTATCTACGCGAACTTCCGCTTTGCTTCCTTTTACAACTGGAGTAATCTTGATACCATTGCTTCCACAGTAATCTAAATCAAAATGGTCTTTGTTTACTACTAACCATTCTACGTCACGATAAATACCACCGTAGAAGGTAAAGTCAGCCATCTGTGGGTATACGCGGTCATTTTTGCTGTTATCAACTTTTACCACGATTTTGTTCATGTCTTCAATGACATCTGTTACATCTACACGGAAGGTTGAATAACCGCCATCGTGCTGTGCAACCACTTCTTTGCCATTTAATACTACATTTGCAGTAGCATTTACACCGTGGAACTGCAAGTAAACCACTTCTGTTTCCTTATCGAATTCAGGAGCAGCAACTTCTGTTTCGTAAGTACATGTACCACGTCTGTAGTCACCGCCACCATCCTGTCCATCTAAGGCATTCCATGTGTGTGGCAAATCAAGCTTGGTCTGGCTACCATCTAAATCTGTAAATAACCAGTTCTTCATGAATGTCGTTGTTTTTCTCATATTTGTCCTCTCCCAACTTATATATTTCTTCTTAAAATATGAACTTAGGTAATTTAGTGATTATAACACTTTTCCATCAAAATTACTATCTTTTTTCGTCATTTTAACTATTTCTATGCTATAAATACTGTTTTAGGTCTTCGGATGACCCTTCTATCTTCGCAATTGCCGTCTTCACCGTGTTCGCGTACTTCAAATTGCTCTCACTCATCTCACGAACCTGGTCTGCACTAGCTGTCACCTCCTGCGTGGCAGCAGACAACTGCATGATATTATCCACCAGCTTATTATTGGAATCCGTCAAACCATAGATTCGACCATCGATTTCCTCAATATCCTGGATTAATACTGACATATTATTCAGCAAGGTTTCGAATGCTTCTGCCGCCTCACCAATCTTCTGATTCTGACTCTCCGTCGCTTCTACTGAATTATGTACCGACTGCATTACCTCATCTGCATTTTCATTCAACTCGCTTACAATACGGGTAATTTCTTCGGTCGAGGTACGGGTCTGCTCCGCCAACTGACGAATCTGATCCGATACAACTGCAAAACCACGTCCAGCTTCGCCGGCACGTGCACTCTCAATCGAAGCATTCAGTGCGAGCATCTTGGTCTGATTCGAAATGTTGTAAATCATACTGGTAAACTCTGCCACCTCTTTGGTCTTTTCCTGCAAACGAGCCATAGAAGTCGTAACATCCTGATTCGTATTCGCAATCAATACCGATTGTGCTTTCAAATCTTCCATCGCCTGGATATTTCCCTGGATGCTGGCATTCGATTCTATCGCAATCCCTACCATCTGTTTGGAACGTTCACTCGTCTCAACAATCGCTTCCTGAATATCTTGCGTCATACTATTCTGTTCTTCAATGCTTCGCGCTGTAAGTGCAGTCGCCTCGGAAATCTCCAACATATTAAATGCTACACTTTCTGTCGTCTGCACCAGCTCGTCGATGATATCAACACTCTCTGTCGCATTATCATGTACATTTCGCGTAACACCAACGATACCATCATACATTTCCTGCTGTTTTTCATTTTGCTCTGCAACCGCTCCAAGTGCATGGTCGCTAAATTTCTTAGAAGCACTGCTTACACGCTCTAGCACAAAGAAAATCAAAAGTGCACACCACATACGAAGGAAATAGTCTACGTTATTCACACAATTTCCCATCATAAGCTGTACGACAGCAACAATAATATAAATTGCCGCATATACAATCGACGCAATGCGGAACGATTTTACATCATAATAAGGAATCTGGAGAATCAGCACCACAAACAAGCAGAAAAACACAAACTGGGCATCCGTCAACGCACCGATGACCAGGGTTTCTATCCCCGCTTGAAACAGCACCATCCGATATACCTTCTTACTTCCCTTATCTTTGAAGAAGGTAATAAAATTGATAACCACGATAGCCACAACCAACACTGTGTTGATATAAACCACGGCTGGATTAATCATCTTCCAGCTTAGCTTAAACCATGAGTACATCACAAACAGTACCCACATCATGCAGGTCGCAACCATATAGATTTTGTTTAAATATGCGACACGATTCGCTTCTACATTAAAGCGAAACTTCTGTCCCTTTTTGTCCCCCATCGTATTCCTCCAATATCTTCTCCGAAAATACATACTTTTATCTATTATACACTAAAAACAAAGCTCTTTAAAGTGGACAAATACAGCATTTTTGTCCGTTTTTAAAGTAAGAAATTGGGTGCCACAAATATCAATTTAGTTAAGAATTGAGTTTTTCTATAAACTACGAAACGAGGCATCTGTATATATAAAATTCAGACACGTTTGCACTCTTCGCCTGCTCGTTACGTTACTAAGTTCGTATCAAGTTGACACTTGCTACTCACTAAGTAACGACGG
>JAFQRZ010000036.1 GCA_017409825.1 Agathobacter sp.
CAACAAAGGTATCAATGTCGATTAGTACCTTATCAGTGTTATTATTTGCAATAACCAGAGAATCCTATGCAGTGGCTGTAGTATTTCTGCTATTAGTAATGAAAGGGATATTACTTTTAAAGTGTGCAAAGGTATAAGGACACGAAAATTTCAGTCTTGTGGAGAGATTGAAAGCGACAGAAGATTTGAATTTTATGTTGTGAAAAAGATGTCTATTAACTTAGATATCTTTTTTTTTGAAAAAACTATTGAAATTAATTTTTAATTCACTTAGGCTTATTATAGGACGTCCAAATAATATGATTTTTACTGCTTTACAGGAGGAAGTTTTGATGAAGAAAGTTTTAGATACTTATTCAAGTAAAAACGATATAAATATAAAACAGATTGTAGCCTATAAAGATAATATACTTGAAATTGAAGAGTATAAAGATGGTTTTAAAAAGGACGATACAATGAATGTAATGAGTGTCACAAAATCTGTAACAGCATTGCTGATAGGTATTGCCATTGACCAAGGTTTGATAAAAAGTGTAGACGACTTTGTGATGGACTATTACAAGGAAACTTACACTCCTAAAAGAGGAGAGCAAACTATATTTAAAGTTACAATTAAACATTTGCTTACAATGACAGCGCCCTATAAGGGAAAGAGCGAACCTTGGACAAAGGTTTGCACGTCGGAAGATTGGACATTGACAACATTGGATGTTTTGGGTGGTCGCAAAGGTATCACTAATGAATTCAGATATCACACTCTCGGTGTTCAAATCCTTTTGGGAATTATCAGAATTACAAGTGGTATGAATGTGCTTGATTTTGCTAACGAATATCTTTTTAAGCCTTTAGGGATTGTGGCAAGAAGCAATGCAGGTTGTGAGAGCAAAGATGACCAGTTTGAGTATTTAATGAACAGAAATGACCATGGAAAGGTTTGGTTTTTGGACCCGACAGGTATGCCAACCGCGGGTTGGGGATTATCTCTTTCTGCTTATGAAATGGCACAGATAGGATTGATGGTGCTTAATAATGGAGTATATAACAATGCCCGTATTGTAAGTGAGCATTGGATTGAAATGATGACAAAATCCTACATATCTACCGATGAGAAATTTGGAAATCAGGATTATGGTTTTTTATGGTGGCTCCCTCACAGAACAAGAGATGTAATTGCCGCTATAGGTGATGGTGGTAATATCATTTATGTTGATAGAAAAAATCAAATTGTAGTAGCCATAACTGCACATTTTAAGCCTATGGTTTTTGACAGAGTAGAATATATTGAAAAAAACATTGTTGAAGCATTAACAGAGAGATAATTTTCAGTTTGTCAGAGCGTCAAATTCCAATTTGTCGAATAGTTTACAACTTAAGAGTTGATAAAAAGCATTACAATGCATATTTTGCAGACTTAGCAACACAGGCTGCTATCAATAACAAGTAGTTGGCGCTTATCTATATGATTTAGTGTAAAGAATATAGTGAGTTGAAATTCAAAGGCTCCATATCAATCAGAAATGGTTGATATGGAGCCTTTATAGTCTAATCATTATTTTGGGGTGCAAATAGTTTTTGTCGATAAAGAATCACAAGAACCAGAACGGAAGTTATTAAGTCTGTGATTGGCTGGGCAAGGAGAATACCCTTAAATTTGAAGAAGAAGGTACCTATCATCAGGATTGGAATGAATAAGAGTCCCTGTCTGCTTAAAGTTGAAATTAAAGTGGCTTTTCCGTTGCCAGTAGCCTGAAATACACAGGTAGTTATTAGGATGATTGCACTACAAGCAATACCTAATAGCTGACAGCGTAATATGAGAGCACCATTTGTTATGATTTTACTGTCATTCATAAAAAAAGAAATGAGAGTCGGTGCAAATATTGCCATAATCGAAGCACATATGAGAGAGAGACTAATCTCAAAGGTATAAAGGAACTTTAAGATTTTTTTCAATCGTTCATAATTTTTTCGTCCATAATTGTATCCAATTAGTGGTAAAGAGGAAAAGGAACAGGATACCAAAAGCATGGTAGAAATCATTGTGCATCTTCCGGCGATGCTCCATGCTGCAATTACATCATTCCCAAAAGGAACGAGAGTGCGGTTGGTTATGGTCATTGCAAAGCTGTTCATTACATTGTTTAAAGCAGCAGGAATACCGACAGAAAATACATTTTTTATATCATTCGTGCTTAGTTTAAAATATTTGTAATGTATACTAATCCAACTTGTCTTTTTATAAAAGAACGCATAAGTAACAAGTGAAACAATATTTGCAATTACGGTTGCAATCGCAGCACCGGATGCACCCATGTCAAAACCAAAAATGAAAATAGGATCTAATACAATATTTGTAACCGAACCGGCTATAGAACCAATCATTGAGGAAGTTGCCAAGCCTTCGGTACGAAGCAGATTCATAGGTGTATTGCAGGCTAAGATAAAAGGTGCTCCAAGAACAATGTAAGTATAATAATCCGATGCATGTGAATAGGTATTGGCATCTGTTCCAAGCAATATCAGCAGAGGTTCTTTTAATAGAAAAAGTAAAAAAGCAAATATAATACCTAAAATAAATGCACCATAAAAGCATAATGCACTGATACGTTTGGTGTCTTCTTTTTGTTTCTGTCCCATAAGTCTTGAAACCATGGAACTTCCTCCGACTCCAAATATATCACCCAGAGCAATCATAATCATGAATACAGGAGATACAAGAGCAACACCAGCTACCATATCAGCGTTGTCAGTACTGGCAATAAACCATGTATCTGCCAAATTATATAGAAGCATGATTATTTTTCCAAATACGGATGGTAGTGCCAATGCAAAAAATGCTTTTGGAATAGGTGCTGATTCAAAGATTTCGGTTTTTGAGATAGTATTTGACATTTCTTAATCTACCTTTCTTTTTGGTATAAAATATAATATACTATTCATAAAAAATAAGTATATGACGCATGTCACAAAAGAGGAACTAATGAAAGAAGTTTTCGATGAACAGTTAAAAAGCAAATATATGAAAAAATATCAGATTGAAAAGATATTTGATACACCTGACTTGAAATTTCAGGTTATAAAATATGAAGCAGGTGAATTTATGAGTAGTAAACGTTCTCCGCTAAAATATCTTAAATTCATCGTAAAGGGAACATGGGATATTTACTCTATGGATAAAGAGGGAAAGACACATTTATTAAAACATGCAGATGCATTTACAATAATGGGAGATGTGGAATTTTTTAGTGGAATAGAGACGGGAAATTTACAGAAAGCATGTGAAGAAGTGATTTCTATTGAATTATCTATGGATAAGTATAAGCACATGCTCTTACAAGACAACGCATTTCTTCGTTTTTTATGTCGTAGCATGACACAAAAACTTATTAATACAACGAATGATATGATGATGCATGACAGACTGGAAGAACAGTTAATCCAATATATGCGTTATGAGTGTGAGGATGGTTACTTGACTTGTATAGAAGAAGCTGCGTTTCGATTAAACCACAGCAGAAGACAGTTACATCGAGTATTGAAGAAATTAACAGAGAATCATGTGATATGCAAAGAAAGCCGTGGATGTTATAGATTGTTATAATTAAAAATGCTCAAAGTTAGTTTTGAAATTATAGTTCATCACTCACCTGTGTACCACGGTGACACAGGCTGCTATCAATAACAAGTAGAGCGATCGCTAGACTATCAGCCCCAAGATGTGTCTTGGGGCTGTGTGCAAAAGTGCCACAAAGCCATGGGAGACATGGAGTTGTGGGGAAAAAGCGATTGGGTTTTCAAGATAATCTTTATTTGAGCGACGTATGAAGTTGTTACTTAAGATAGATGTGGTATAATTGAGAAGGTAGATTAGAGGTTGTGGAGGTAATCATAGTGGGATTTTATAGTGTAAGAAGATTTGAAAATAGTGATGCAAATGAGGTATCTGAATTAATTATTAAGACTTTGAGAACCACAAATATTAAAGATTATTCAACAGAGTATATTGAGAATGATGTGAAAAGGTTTATTCCCAAAGGTGTAATTGAAAGGGCTGGCTGGACACATTTTTATGTTGTTTGTGATAAAGCGTGTATTGTAGGTTGTGGAGCAATTGGTTCGTATTGGGGGAAAGAAGATGAAAGTAGCTTGTTTAACATATTTGTTTTGCCAGAGTATCAAGGTAAGGGTGTTGGTAGAATGATAATGGAAACATTGGAAAATGACGAATATTTTTTAAGAGCAAAGCGTGTGGAAATTCCGGCTTCAATTACAGCGTGTGAATTCTATAAAAAAATGGGTTATACATATAAGAATGGTATTGATGTTGTCGATGAAGAACAATTGTTTCGTTTAGAGAAATTTAGATAAAATCCAATTTGTAAAACAGTTAGATAAATTTGAATTTCGAGGTACTTATGATTCGTAAATTATATCCTTATGGGAAGAAAAAAGCATTTAATGTTACATATGATGATGGTGTCCTACAAGATATTCGTTTTGTAGAATTATTGAATCAATATCAGCTAAAGGGTACTTTTAATCTCAATTCATTATTAATGGAAACAGAGTTTGAATGGACGCACGAAAGCGGTTGTGTTGTTAAAAGACTAAAAATAGATGATATTCAATCTCTTTATACGGGTCATGAAATTGCAAGCCATACATTGACTCATCCGTATATGGACAGTCTTACGAAAGAAGAAATCCTATATGAATTGTCAAAGGACAAAGCTAATCTTGAGAGGATATTTGGCAAAGAAGTTAAAGGTTTTGCTGTTCCGTTTGATTATTACAGTGAGCTGATAGAGAAGTGCGTGAAAGAATGTGGTTTTGAATATGCACGCATATCAGAAGAAAGTTATTCATTCAGTCCAGAGAATGACTTCTATAAATGGCGAGCAACGATTTTTCATTGTGACGGTAAACTTGAAGACTTAGTGCAACAGTTCGTTGAAACCGATGAAGAGCTTGCAATGTTTCAGATAGTTGGTCACACATATGACCTTGATATTGAAAATAAGTGGAATATTATAGAAAATGTATTTGAAGTAATTAGTGAACAAAATGATATGCTTCCTATGACGACGATTGAAATAATTGCCTATCTTAAAGCGATGAATAAAGTTGAAATCACAAACGAATATATTCAAAACAATAGTGAAAAAAGTTTATGGTTTTCCATCGATAATGTTATATGTGAAGTAAAAGCGAATGAGAAGTATATTCTGTAATTACAGATGTAGATAATGGAGAAGAATTAGAATGAATAATGTTGATAGAAAGTCTCAGGCAGACCGTATATTATATGAATTTGGCTTGTTAAAGAAGTTAGAAGAATTGGGAGTGCCTCACATCATTGGAAGTTATCGAATGGATATGATGGCATGGAATGACTTGGATATTGATATTGAGAATGCTGATATGTCATTAGACAAGTTGTATGAATTGTCTTCCTTCATTTTAAATACATTTCATCCAACATGGTATGAAGCAAAAGAAGAAATAAATGAAGAAGGGAAATTAGTTTGGTTCCATGGTTTTGAAATTATGATAACAGGAGAGCTGTGGAATATTGATTTGTGGTTCTTTGATAAGGAAACTATTGTAAATGCTGAAAAGTATTGTGATGATATTGCTCTGAGAGCAAGTGAAATTCAAAAAGAAAGAATTATTCGGATAAAAGAGGAATTAATTGCTAGAAATCTGTATTCATTTGAAAAGTATAAAAGCCTTGATGTATATAAGGCAGTTTTGGAAAAAGATGTAGAGGATGTAGAAGAATTTTTGGAGCTATACAGTTAAAGGAGTAAAATGTGTATGAACGACATGCAGATGTGTCAAAAGAAGATTGACACACCTGTATATTTTTGCTATAATAGTGTCAATAAATAAATGGCATAGAGGTTGTTATGATTACCACATTAGAAGAAGCATTAAATCGTATCGCTGAATTAGAATCAGAGAACCAGACATTACGCGAAGAATTAAAGCGATATAAGAATATTACACCAGCCGGTCGTCGGAAGCATGACGAGACATGGATGGCATCGTATAATGACTTTGTTGTGAAGTATGAAGCGGGCATGTCTATTATGGAAATCGTTAATATGGGCGAGATTAGTAGAAGAACAGCATATAGGTACAAGGCATATTATGATGAAATAAATAACAAAATGAGGTGAGCTCTAAAGTGCTGTGTTCTGCAATAGGGGAGGCATTAGATGCAGAAAAATAAAATTATTACAGTTCAGAATTTACCCATTACAATTTCAAAAGAAGATATAGATGACTACATTTGTATTACGGATATTGCAGCTGCAAAATCGGATGAGTCAAGAGCGGCAGATGTTGTGCGTAATTGGCTTAGAAATAGAAGAACTCTTGAGTTTTTGTCTACTTGGGAGGAAATATATAATCCAAATTTTAAAGTGTTCGAATCTGAACACTTTAAAAAACAGGCGGGATTATTGACTTTTACACCAAGTGTATCAGAGTGGGTGGAACAGACAGATGCAATAGGTATTTTCGTAAAAAAAGGACGTTATGGTGGTACATATGCCCATAAGGATATTGCGTTTGAGTTTGCTTCAGCCATCAGTCCAGTTTTTAAATTATATTTGATAAAAGAATTTCAACGATTAAAAGAAGAAGAAAACAATCTTAAGAAGTTAGAATGGGATGCAAAGAGATTTTTATCCAAGAATAATTATTTGATTCAAACGGATGCAATCAAGAACTATATTATTCCTAATTGTGATTATAGAGATAACTTACAATGGTTACCTTATGCAGAGGAAGCCGATTTGCTGAATGTAGCATTATTTGGGTTTACTGCAAAAGCATGGAGAGAAAGCAATCCAGAACTTGCAAAAAGTAGTAATGTAAGAGATTATGCTACGATTAACGAACTTACAGTTCTTTCAAATCTTGAAACTCATAATGCACAGATGATTCGTGAAGGAAAATCAAAAGAAGAAAGGTTTCAAATTTTAAAAGAGATTGCAGATTATCAGATGCAAATTTTGTCTGTGGCGGATAAAATAGTACATATTGAGGAGAGTAATGTGTAAATAAAACCATCAGCGGAAGTCTCGTCTTGCCATGTTTTACATAGCTTCCATCGAGAAACAGGGTTCCTTACTCCCGAGATAGCTATCCCTCTTTAGTGTGCCTCCCAGGCTGCAATCAATAATAAGTAGAGAGATCGCTTGACTAACAGCCCCGCTAACATATGTAAAATATCAAATCTCCTGTTCAAACCGCAACGGTTAGGGCAGGAGATTTTTTTGTGGGGGAAAGTGCCAGGAGTCCATGGGAGACATGGAGTTGTGGAGAAAAAGCAATCGGGGTTTTGAAATAAGTGTTAGTAACAGAATGAATTATCTTAGTTGTTTTTTTGTGAAAAATGTGCAATAATAGTATCATAAGAGATACTATTTGTAAGGAGGATGTGTATGAATAATGTGGATTATATAGTTAGCACAGAAACTGGTGATATTTTAATAGAAAAAGATTCAAAACGAATTACGGATGATATTGTGGATCAATTAGTTGCATACCGCAAAAAACTTAAATTAACACAGCAGGATATTGCAGATGCAACCGGTATGAAAAGAGCCAATATAGCAAGAATTGAGTTGAAAAAAAATGAAGCAGCACTAGATAGTCTTGTTCGATATGCAAGAAGTATGGAGCTAGATTTGTCGGTGGAATTAGTGAGTGTACAGGAGAATATGGTGAGAGAAAAAATCCAGTATGGAAATGTATATGAAGAAATCAAGAATCTTCAGCCACAAGACACATTGCAGTTACTGTTGAATGCGAAAACTGAGGATGAAAAGAATTTTTATGAATTAATCGGAGATTTTCTACTTCAGGTGAAACAACGAGAAGTTGTGGGAAGGAATTTATTCTAGTGAAGAAATATGTTGTTATAGCTGGTGTAAATGGTGCAGGAAAATCAACTCTCTATCAGATGTATGATGAATTTAAAGATATGCCAAGAATAAATGTTGATGAAATAGTAAGAGATATAGGTAATTGGAAAAATCCCAAGGATGTTTTTGCTGCGGGAAAAGTTGCAGTGAAAAATATAAATAAGTATTTAGAAGAAGGAATTACTTTTAATCAAGAGACTACACTGTGTGGAAATTCCATAATTAGAAATATATTGAAAGCGAAAGATAGTGGCTATTTTATTGAATTACATTATGTAGGAGTTGAATCTGCTGAAATTGCAAAAGAGAGAGTAAAATATAGAGTTAAACAAGGGGGACATGGAATACCGGAAGAGGATATTGAAAGAAGATATGTAGAAACATTTATACAGCTTAATCGAATCATAAAAGAGTGTGATTTAGTGGCACTGTATGATAATTCTGAGAAGTTCAGACGATTTGCAATATATAAGTCCGGAAATATAGTTAGATTATCGCAAAATGTACCGAAGTGGTTTTCAAAAATAGATGTATAAGAAAGGTCGCTAGAGATTTAGTGATCTTTTCTAATGCAACAAATCATAACATTATTCTTGCAAAATGGTAAGTTTGGTTGATTGTAAAACATGACAGGCAAAGATATAATGTAATCAAACATAACAAAGGTGGGAAAAAGATGATTAGTGACAACTTATATTCTTTAAGAAAATTACATCAGTTGACACAAGAAGAAGTATCTGAGCGAGTAGGTGTTAGTAGGCAAGCACTTGCAAAATGGGAAAGTGGAGAAACTATGCCAGATATAGAAAAATGTGTATTGTTGGCAGAACTTTACAATGTAACACTTGATGATTTAGTGAATTATACAAAAGATGAAATGGGACTTAGTGTACCACCAAAGGGGAAGCATGTATTTGGTGTAGTGACAGTTGGAGATAAAGGACAGATTGTGATACCACACAAAGCAAGGAAGATTTTCCAGGTTCAGAGTGGAGATAGATTTATTGTTCTTGGAGATGAATATCAAGGGATAGCATTAATCAAGGAATCAAACTTTTTAAATATGATAAACGAAGTGAAGAAAGCAGGCGATCAATATGAGTAAGATAGCATTCTTTTGTATTCCAGCACATGGTCATACAAATCCAACATTAGAAGTGGTAAAAGAACTTATTCATCAGGGACATGAAGTAAGATATTATTCTTATGAATGTATGAGAGAAAAAATAGAATCCACAGGAGCGGAGTATATTTCTTGTGATGATTATGATTTTGAACAGAAGCTGACTCCAGCAGATGGAAAACGCATTGCAGAAGATATGTCTTTTGCAATTGAAATCTTAGTGAATTCAACGCTTGCGATGGATGCGGCACTTTTGGAGCAGATAAAACAGTGGAAGCCAGATTGTATTGTGGCAGATTCTATGGCGTTATGGGGAAAGCTTATAGCAAAGAAACTTAATATTCCGTTTGTTTCTTCTACCACCACTTTCGCATTTAATAAAGATTCGGCAAAAGTGATGCAAGGTAGCCTAAAGGATTTGTTTATAGTCTTAATTCAAATGGGAAAAGCCCATAAGCATATCAAAAGATTACAGGAAAATGGTTATGACATAAAAAATGTAATCGAGATTATTCAAAATGATAATGATACGAATACGATTGTGTATACATCACCAGAGTTTCAACCATATTCGGATACATTTTCTGATAAATATGTATTTGTTGGTCCATCTATTCGTCCGACAAATGATGTGTTTGAAAAGACAAGAGAGAAACTTGTTTACATCTCGATGGGAACAGTAAATAATGATATGACTGCCTTTTACAAAAACTGCATAGATGCACTTAAAGATAGTGATTATCAAGTGGTACTCTCTGTTGGTAGTCAAGTTGATATAAAGCAATTACAAGAATATATGACAAAATCAGAGAGTAAGGCACAGTTTCATGTGCTACCTTATGTGGACCAGATTGCAGTGCTTGAGAAAGCAGATGCATTCCTTACGCATTGCGGTATGAATAGTGTAAGTGAAGCATTGTATTTCAAGGTGCCACTTGGGATGTATCCACAAACGAATGAACAAAAGGGAGTTGCATTTCGTGTGAACGAGCTTGGAGCAGGAATATATTTAAGTAGTGATGCTATATCAGATATTCAAATAGCGGTTAAAGAACTCTTGCAACAATCAGAGTACAAAGAACAAGCAACTGTGATAAATAATAGTTTCTCAAAATGTGGAGGAAGTAAGGCTGCAGTAGAAAAGATACTGGATGTTTGTTCTTGATAACAAATTACAATTTGGTAAGGAACAGGTGTGTCAAAAGAATGTTGACACGCCTGTATGTTTTTGCTATAATAGTGCCAATAAATAAATGACACAGAGGGCGTTATGATTACAACGTTAGAAGAAGCATTAAAACGTATAGATGAATTAGAATCAGAGAACAGGACATTACGCGAAGAATTAGAGAGATATAAGAATATTACACCAGCCGGTCGCCGGAAACATGATGAGACGTGGATGGCATCGTATAATGACTTTGTTGTGAAATATGAAGCGGGCATGTCTATTATGGAAATCGTTAATATGGGCGAGATTAGTAGAAGAACAGCATATAGGTATAAGGCTTATTATGATGAAATAAAAAAGAAAATGAATTGACGAAAATGACATAGAAATAGTATACTATCTGTAGAAGGTGATGCACAGCCTTATAAGTGAGCGATTTATTAGTGGGTGATGCACAGCCCTAAAGTGAGCGATTTAACAGGTGGCAGAGACTATGGTCTCTGCCATTTTTTGATAATGTCTTATAAATGATGTTATGCTTGCGTAATCGAGAGAAATCTTCCTGCCCAGTTTGAAAGGAATAATATGAATAGGAATATAAGAATCTATGAGATAAAAAGTGAATATGTTAAATACTTGGGAAATTATCAAAAACATATTTTTTCGCAGAGTAATGGAAAAGAAAGGCGAAAATATATTGGGATTGTATTGGAAATCAATGGTATGAAGTATTTTGCACCTTTGTCTTCATATAAAGATAAACATAAGAAAATGAGAGAAACAGTTGATTTTATTAAGATAAAGAAGTATGCGGTTATTAATTTGAATAATATGATACCTGTTCCAGCTGATCAAATAATAGAATTGGACATTAATAAAGAAAAAGATTTGAATTACAGATATTTATTGCAAGCGGAGAGTCGAGAGGTGAATAGACAAAAGAGCAGAATAAGAAAGAATGCTGAAATTGTATATAGTCACAAACTACATAATGGTAATATGACAGCTCTTGCAAAACGGACAAATGACTTTGTTTTACTTGAGAAACTATGTAAGAAATTTTAGTATAGGCTGTTCGAAAGAACCAGGTCTAACCTATATATAACGGGGAGACTCCCTGTAAATAAAACATTGGGCTGACCGAAAGGTCCTGGTCCACCGACTGGCGGGGATTTACCCCGCCTTTTTTGTGTAAAGGTCTACAAAATGATCATTTCATCAAGTCCATTCTTGCCATATCTTACATGCATTCCACAGAGAAACAGCATTTGTTATCCCGAGGATAGCTACTCCTTCTTTAGCGTGCCTCCCAGGCTGCTATCAATAATAAGTAGAGCAATCGCTTGACTAACAGCCCCGCTAACTTATGTAAAATATCAAATCTCCTGTTCATACCATAACGGTTAGGACAGGAGATTTTTTGTAAAGAGGATGGTATTGTTTGAGGAGCATATGTGGTATAATGAGGACAAGGAAGATTGCATTTATTTTGGCGAATTAAGATGAAAAAATTTAAAATTTATTGATAAATCTTGTAAGATTTAGTCTTTTTAAAAGTCTTATAGGTGAATAGTAGAAAGGAGGTGTAAGGTAATGGAAGTCGAAAAGATATACTCTTTGTATTTTAATGATGTTTATCGATACATACGTAAATTATCGGGAGATGAACATATTGCAGAAGAAATTGCGGCAGACACATTTTTTAAGGCGATGAAGAGTCTTGATAGTTTTCGCGGAGATTGTGATATACGAGTTTGGTTATGCCAAATTGCAAAAAATGGTTATTTATCTTATCTAAAGAAAAACAAACGAAGCGATATGATAACAGATGAAGTTCTTTTGAATATGACAGATTCGAAAATAAACATTGAAGAAGAGGTTATCCGTCAAGATGAAGCATATCAAATTAAGAAAATTCTTCATGACATTGAAGAACCATATAAAGAAGTGTTTATGTGGAGAGTGTTTGGTGATTTGAGTTTTAAACAAATAGGACAGATATTTCATAAATCAGAAAACTGGGCTTGCGTTACCTATCACCGTGCACGAAGTAAAATTAAGGCAAGATTGGAGGCAATGAATTATGAGAAATGAATGTAATATTATCAAAGAACTTCTTCCACTCTATGTTGAGAATATGGTATGTGAAGACACAATCTACTTTATAGAAGAACATATTAGCACATGTGAAAAATGCCGTAATAAGTTAAAGAGCATGGAAAGCTTAAATATGTTAGATGAAAATACGAAAGAGACGATTAATGATGACATAACAAATTTGAAAAATTTTAAAAAGGAATGGAAAAGAAAGAATCGTAGCTTGATAAGGAAGCGAACAATACTAATCAGCATTTGTGTTTTTATAGCAACGGCTATATTGGTAAGCAACGTTTTCATAAATAATTTTACTAAAACAGAAGGAATTCATGTTTTAGGAAAGTGGGCGCATATCAATTATCAGGAGAAATGTTATTTTATTGATACAAAAACAAATGAAGTAACTGGAGATAGTACTTTTGCTATTTCAGGAATGTTGTATGACAAACATAAAAAAATATTTCAAGAATATAGTACGACAAGTACATTTAGCGGACATATTGAAGTGAGTGCATATCCTTTTGCTTTGACGGAAGACTATTTGCCACATTCGGGTTCAATATCGGACGAGGAGATTATATTTTTAAGTGACAGATGCAATGAGCCAGGTTATTTTGAAAGGGTTTATATGGTAGAGATTCTGCGCTCAAATCCTGAAGTCGTTGTGATTCATATTTATTTAGAAAATGACGAAGTTTTAACAGCAGTATGCGGACAGAGTGAAGAAGAGGCATTGGAGAACTATCAACAGTATTTAGAGCGTTTCTTTGATGATTAAAAAATTGAAAAGGGCATTACACGAAGAAGTTGTAGATGAATCGGGTGATTTTGGAGAATATGGTATGGTTTGTCCATACTGTGGAGCTCGTACAGGTGGAGATTTTAGTTGGATTTAATGATATTTCAGTTAGGAGGAAATATATATGATAGTCTTTTTTGAAGGTATAGTGATGTGTTTCATTCTGGTAATGTATTGTGTTATAGGAATAAGAAATGGAGCAGTTGGTTTAGTATGTCTTTATGAAAAAGATGTACAGGAACGTGTGGTTGAACTGGGTTTGGTCACAAAAGAGCAAATTAAGAAGCAGTTTCTTGTTTCATCAATTGTTTTATTTATTCCATTGTTTACATTGGTTCCGTATATGGTATATGGAGTAAATGGAGTTACAGATTTTACAGAAGGATTTATTCAGATGACCATTATACTTATTAGTATGGGGTTGTTTGACAGATTCTTTATCGATTGGTATTGGGTAGACCGTACAAAGGCGTGGCACATACCGGGAACGGAAGATTTGAAACCATATATTCCTGTAAAAGTGTTGATTAGAAAGTGGGTAGGAACTTTGGTGGTGTATCCATTAATCGCTTTGTTGATGGCAAAAATTATGACATTTATTGTGTAGAGGATAAGAACGGAAAAAGAGTTTTTTGAAAGAGAATATAACATCCCATGGGACAAATTATTTATCATACGATAACTACAATAAAAAGTACAGAAAAATCACAGGTGTTTCTTGCATCTATGGAAGGTCAGGAAGTGCCAGTCATTATCAAAAGGATGAATGCTGCTAATCCAGAGGTTTACAAGGTGCTGTCAGAGATGAACAATGAACATATTCCAAGGATATTTGCCAGCGAATGGCAAGGGAAAAAGCTGGTTGTGGCTGAAGAATATGTTGACGGTGAAACACTGGAGCATTTGCTGAAAGAGGGACTTCTTACGGAAGAACAAAAACTTGAGGTAGCATTGCAATTATGTGAGGCAGTAGAAGTACTGCATAATTGTGTGCCTCAGATGATTCATCGTGATATTAAGCCGTCCAATGTCCTGATTACAGAGGAGGGATTGCTTAAGTTAATTGATTTTGATGCAGCTCGGCAATATAAGGAAATGAGTGAGGATAGTGATACCAGAATTCTCGGAACTGCAGATTATGCTGCACCTGAGCAGTTTGGATATAAGCAGACCGATGTGCGAAGCGATATTTACTCTATGGGTATCGTGTTTGAGATGTTGCATTTTCATGGAGAAGGACTAGCAGCACTTTCATGGAAAAGAATGCTGGAAATTTGCACAAATTTCGATCCTAAGAAAAGATATAGAAGTGTAAATAATTTGTCAAAGGCGATTCGCAGAATTATCTTGTTGCAGAAATATCAGTGGTATGCTTTGGGGGCTATCCTGTGTGTGGTTTTAATGCTTACAATGAGCGTAGGTTGGATGATGAAACCGATGGAGGAAGGTGGAATGCAGCCAGATACGCAAGGAACTGCAGCCACACAGGATTCAGAAGAAGCACAGACGACAGGCGAGTCAGAAATAACAGAGTCAGAACCAGACCCAAAAGATGAGGCTGCCGAAGAAAAAATAGCTTTCATTAAGCAGATGTTAGAAATGCAGGGAGCGTATGTATCGGAATATTTTCAAGGGAAAGAAGATGTAAACTATTTTTGTTATTCGGATTTCTTTGAAAATGATATCGATATCATGGATGCGACATTGACGGATTTGGTGAGTGAAGAAGTTATTCATTTGGATAAAAACATAAGGTTTGAGAATTCCATATTAATGATGGATGCAGACTATATGCAAACACTGAAACCATCTTATTACAGGCTGCGAATGGAACTCTTAGACCGTAAAAATGGAGCGGCACGCACGCATGATATGCATATAAGAGTTTTTTCGCCAAAGGATACTTTTGTAGAGAACGAATTTTCATTAGAAACGAATTATCTGGATTATCATTATGAGCAGTATGATCGTTTGCATATTATATTGTGCCCAAATACAAGGCATAAAATTACCGGTTTGTATATGGTGAATCATGGGGTGGTAGACCCAAATTTATATCAGATTTTATATGATGGACGAGCGATGGAGCTTTCCGCGAGTTTGTTAGAGCAGTGCAAGAACTCGAAAGAAGTCCTCTTTGAAGTGGAGTTTGATAATGGTAAGAGGGAAAGACTAACGATTGCAAATCCATATTTACATTAGCAAAGGATGGAAGTGACTATGCGTAAAAAAGATACATACATATTGCAGCAAGAGCTTCGAAAATCCGATAATTTGGATAAATTTGAGAAAGAGAATAATTCTGAGCTGCATGCACAAAGTGTAGCAGAATATCTCAATGAGCTTTTGATAAAATACGATGGAACAAAGCCGGAAATCGGGAAGCGGGCGGACTTAGATGAAGGCTATATGTATCAGATTTTTAATGGGAGAAGAAATGCAAAGAGGGACAAGCTGCTTCGACTTGCCTTTGGCTTTCCACTGACACTGGAAGAGACCCAGAAACTGCTTCATTTAGGCGGATATGGCGAATTGTATGTGCGTAGAAAAAGAGATGCGTATTTGATGTTCGCATTGGAAAAAGGTTATGATGTCATGCAGGCAAATGATTTGCTGTATGACAAAGGAATGAAAATTTTAGAATAGTAGAAAGAGTATGCAGAGAAAAGACTGCATACTCTTTTTTGTTTAAAACTGTGCTCTGTGCACAGTACTTATTTGGGGCCACAAAATATACTTATGTTGTGTGTAAAAACACAGAGTGACAGAAGAATAGGAGAAAAGTGGCTATGAACAAAAAGGATACAAACGTCCTGCAGGAAGAACTTCGAAAAGCAGAAAGTTTGGAGAAATTTGAGAAGGAAAATAATTTTGAGCTATATGACCAGAGTGTGTCGGAATATCTCAATGAACTTTTAATAAAGTACGATGCCAAAAGGTCGGAAATCGCTAAAAGGGCAAACTTCGATGAAGGATATATGTATCAGATTTTTAATGGGAGAAGAAATGCAAAGAGAGACAAGTTGCTTCGACTTGCATTTGGTTTTCCGTTGACACTGGAAGAAACCCAGAAGCTGTTGCGTTTAGGAGGATATAGCGAATTATATGTGCGCAGAAAAAGAGACGCGTACCTGATGTTTGCATTGGAAAAAGGTTATGACGTATTGCTGACCAATGATTTGCTGTATGACAAAGGGGTAGAGATTGTAGAGTAATTAAAAGAGTATGCAGAGTAGACTGCATACTCTTTTTTGTGCGAAAGTGTGCTCTGTGCACAGTACTTTTATTTTGTGTTGGAATATAATCAGTATATAGTTTAAGGTTGAAACTAACGATAAAAATGGAGGAATTGCTATGAGGAAAAAACTAAGTGTTTTGTTGATTGCAGTTTTATTGATTGCAACATGTGGAACAAGCGAACCAGTTAAAGCATCGGGGGGAGAGTATATTTATAGAGAGTATGATGATGGCTCTGATACACCTAAAAAAGCATGGTTTATTAACGGTGAACAAATTGAAGGTAATCCAGAGGTAATAGAAGAACAGAGCCAAGTTAGAATTGAAACTACTCCAGATGACAGTTGTGCTGCTTATTTAGCAGATTTTTATGAACCAACCACACGAGTTACTGTGGGTTCAGATGTTACAGTAACTTTTGGTTCAGAAGAAACAAAGGCATCCATCCAATGGCTGACATGCTATAATGCTAATGTAACAGTATATGCAGAAGATGGTGAGTTTTTAGAAGATGGAAGTCTACCTGGTTCTGTATACGGTGTAAGCAGTTATAATAGCATAATGAATTTTAACGGAAATATTCAGTATTTATGCTTAGGCGATGAGTTTATGTATGGAGAAGATGAAGAAAAAGTAAATGCGGGAGATATCGTCGTAAATGGATCTGTATATACTGTGGAGTGGTATAAGACTACAGAATATGCACCAGATGTATATTATAGAGGATTTACAGGAAATGTATCTGTAAGCGGGGATGTAGGAGTCGTGTATGTGCGTGAAATTCGTCATAGTAATGTACTGAATGCAGATTTTAAGGCAACCGTTGGAGAATGCTGGGAAAGAATACCTTCCTTTGTTATGAGAGATGGTATATTGTCGGAAGAAACAGAAGAATATATCAATTTTTTTGAACCAGATATGGAAAACTTTTATTTTGAGTACGCACCAGCAGGTGATGAGAATGGAAACTGGTGGGCGACTGCTCGTTATCCTAGCGGTGAAGAAACGGGTGTTGGTAAAATGGTTTCTGCTGAAGAAATGCAGGCGGTTTTAGAAAGCGGAACAGGAAGAATATCTATTGGTAGTTGGAACAATTCTGATATTAACATAGGGGACTATGACTTGTCAGAATTAAAGGTTACAGGTGGAAAGATTAAGGTTAATAATATAACTACACAAGATGGAAATGGTTTGTTACAGGTGGATTCCTATGGAAGAGATGTTATTGATATAACTGTAAATGGTGATGTGGATCGATGTAGAATTAGTTTTACTCGTTTCAATGAGAATATGAACATTGATGTAAACGGAACCATTAAGCAAGGTCAGGTATATAAGTTCTCAATGCAGTCTGATTTTCCAATTGATTTAGGCACGTTTACGAGTACAGATATGCCATTATTTGTAGATGGTATTTGGAATCCAGATTTATTCTTAACACTTGGTACTACAGAATATCATCCAGTAGATGATATTCTGTTAGAGAATGCGCTTGGTTTGGAAAAAACTACGAATCAAAGTGGAGAGGAAATTTCTGAAATGGCAGACATGTTTATTGATGAAATGAAATCTGATACACTGAATTATTTGGATACGGATGATGATTTCCAAACATGTGTGGATAAATTTGAAGGTGTAGATGTATTAACAGGTTTAGATATTGAACTCAAAAAATTTGACTATAATGAAACAACTGGTGAAGTAAGCAATCAGGAGGTTGTTACAGAATTAGGAGATAAGGATCTGGCAATTAGTGTAAAGGTACCAGAACAGGAATTTGACCAAGATAAAGAATACATTATTATTCGTGAACATGATAATAATGGAACAAAAGAAATGGATGTCCTGATTCCAGTCCAGGATGGTGATAAATTAACATTCAAGACAAACAAATTTTCAAGTTTCATAGTTGTAGAAGTTGATGACAATTATGCAACAGAAGAGGAGGAAAAACCAATTACACCACCTGCAGATGAAGAAGAGGAAGAAAAGCCAGTTACACCACCTGCAAATGAAGAAGAGGAAGAAAAAGGACTAGTTCATTCTGCAGAACTTAAGGATAAAGAAGATGTTGCAGGCAAAATTGAATTATCCGAAGAAGAAAAGACAGCGATTGCAAATGGAGAAAATTTAGAAGTGGTTCTTACATTTAATGATGCTGGAAAAAATGCTACAACAGAAGAACAGAAAGCTATCGTAGGAGAGCTTGGAAATAAGAAAATCGGCACATTTCTTGAAATAGATTTATTAAAGAAAATTGGTGATTCAGAAGTTAAAGTATCTGAAACAACTGGTAAGGTAGCCATTACATTTGAGATTTCAGCAGAATTAAAGAATACAGATACGAGTGTAATTAGAAAATATAGTATTCTTAGATATCATAATCAATCTGTTGATGTATTAGATGCACAGTATGATGAAGTAACAGGAACGATTTCTTTTGAAACAGATAAGTTTTCTACTTATGCATTAGTATATGAAGATGTTGCAAAAACAATTACAAAAGATGAAGTGCCAGTTACAGGCGATACAACAAGTGCGTTGATGTATATGATGTTGTTATGTTTTGGTGTTGGAACAATTGCTGTAGCTTTAAGAAAGCAGAAAAATGGTTGATTTTAATTAGGATAAAGGAGTATGTAGTTATTAATTTGAATAATGTGATATCTGTTCAGCAGATCAAATAATAGTTTTTTTATCTCCCTCGCTAGATTGCGGGGGAGATATTTTTATGTTATTCTATTGGGTAATAGAAGACATGATATTGGAGGTAAATATGTATTTGGTACCAGACAAAATTTAAAGGAGCACTTTCCTATGATAACCAACGAACTGATACAGCAACTTCATATAGGTGTAGATGCGTTTGCAAATAAAACGAATGCACTGGCAGTCGACTTTGCAGATGATAAAAATCGAGCAATATGGAGTCTAAAGTACAATATTATAAAACTGGAATTTATATTTACAAAGAAAGAGAAACTCGTGTGTCCAAAGCACACGTTATTTTGTCGTGTCTATTTTAGTAAAAATGAAATCTATTTTTACCATCTTCCAGAGCTAATGCCTTATTTGGAAGCCGATAATTTTCAATGTTATTATTATCCTTACATTGAGTCCAAGGAACGTTTGACAGCTTGCTTTACAATGCTTTCGGAATTTCTGTGCAGGAATTACAGCGTTATTAATGAATTGGCAAAGAATCTGGAGACGTGTGAAAAAATACAGGAAGAGAAGCTGGCGGATATGCTGGCATTGTTTTTGAGCGAAGTGCCAGAACCACAGTTAGAAGCAGATATGTGGGGATTGTATGAGGAGTATGTGCTGCTCCTCCATTATGTTGGTGCCGGTGCATATAGGCAGTTGTTGATAGGAAATGAAGCAGAAGCCTTGAAGCAGTATGAGCAAATGGAGAAAAAAGGTTCTCTGATGACGTATGAGAAACGATTATATGAGTTTTGGCAAACGAAAGAAGAAACGTATGAGATATTTCCAGAGCCTTGTAACAGTATAAAAAATGTCAAGCAATGGGACAATCCATCCAAAGAAGGAAAATCAGTGTTTCTTATGGGACTTGTTTGTGAATTGATATTTGGTGTGATTTTTTCTGTGATGATTGTGATAATCAATGCGGTACTTAGTAAAGGTGCGGTATATTATGCAGGGATGCCATGGGTCATAGGTTTTCTGTTTGCTGGTCTTCCGGCTGTTTTTGGAGGAATTGCACATCGCAATTTGGTACGCAGATTCATGGAAAAGGATACCTTTGAAGAAGGGCTTCAACTGGAAAAAATGATAAATCCGAAATGGATTGAGCCATTTGCAAGAGTGGTCTTTATCATTGCATTTGTGGTGGGACTTGTTACAAATATACAAGGGGCTTTTAGTTCAACTAGTTTTTACGACACTTATTTAGCATTTGATGTGGATGAGGAATTTTTTGGATGGGAGCTTGCCGTCTGTGAATATGACAAATTGCAGAAGGTATATTATTCGGGAGGAGTCTATAACGATTATGGAGATTTTATAGGCAGACCGTCTTACTTGCTGGAATTTGAAAATGGAGTAGTATGGGATTCCGATGGTTATATGAATGTGAAAGATGTTGAAACCCGTGTCCTTCCAATTATAAAAGAGTACTATGATGAAATAGAGCATATAGAAGCGAGAAATGATTTGATAGAATAAATTTGTATACATTGACTTTTGCGTTACAATTTTCTACTATTAAGATAGCATACAATTTAAGGGGGAAGATAAGATGAAGAAACTTTTAATCCGTGCAGACGATTTAGGTTACTGTGAGGCAGTGAATTACGGGATTGCACGAGCAGTCAAAGATGGAGTAGTGCGTAGTGTTGGAGTGATGCCAAATATGGAATGGGCAGAGCATGGAGTACGTTTGTTGGATGGAACAGATGTAATCTTTACTGTTCATGCCAATATTTGTCAGGGCAAGCCAATTACAGATCCAAAGCTGATTCCTAGTTTGGTAGATGGGGATGAATTTAAGGACAAGAATATCTACCGTGAGGCGAAGGAAGACTTCGTTGTTTTGGATGAGGTTATAATGGAAGTAGAAGCACAGTATCTTCGTTTGGTGGAATTGACAGGTAAGAAACCATATATGATTGAAGCACATGCAGTTCCAAGCGATAACTTCAATAAGGCATTGGCGATTGTTGCACAGAAATATGGTGTGGAATCGATGAAATTCGAACCAGGTCGTGGTCCTAAGGTTGGAAATATGATTTTTAAGTTTAGTATGGATAGTGCAAATCCAGACTACAACCCATTCGAAAGTATGAAGAAGGCGATGGACCAGGAATTTGCAGAAGATGAAGCGATGCTTATGGTGCTTCATCCAGGATATGTGGATGAATATGTATTAAATACCTCATATATTACGACGCAGCGTGCGTTGGAGGTGGCTTTTGCAATCAATCCAGAAACCAAGAAGTGGTGTGAGGAAAATGATGTAAAGCTTCTTACATACGCAGACCTATAAACATTTCAGGGCTTCTTTCCGATATACATATAAGACAAATGGAATTGTCTAATTTTATTGGAAAGGAGTCCAAACTATGAAGATTCAAAACAGTAGTATCAGTATGTCCTCTACCCATCTGGCGAAGTCGTTTCAGTTCATGGAACATGCCACGATAGAAGGACGTGCATCGGAAGATTTGGAAGGTGTGATACTTAGCTTGTCGAAGGAAGCTGAAGACGGAAGCTATGCGAAGGCCATTGAATCTTACGAACAGCAGCAAAAGGAAGAGGCGAAGCAACGACAAGAGCAAAACCTCAAATCCCTTGCACAAGTGATGCAGACCAAGCGGAAGGAAAACTATGGGTTCGATGTTTCGGACGAGTATGAATTGAAACTGGAACTTTTGCGCCAGATGCTTGAAATGCTTAACAAGGGCAAAAATCTTACAAAACTCCCAAGTGGAAAATTAAACAGAGATGGAGTGCTGGATTTACGCAGTATGTCTAGTTCGGAAGGTGCAGTTCCAGCGACACCTCGTATCGGTACGACCTCAGGTGGTACGATGTGGCAGAAAATCACAGTTTCTTCTGCAAGTATTACAGAGTATGAGAGTACCAGTTTTATGACACAGGGTAAGGTACAGACAGAAGATGGCAGAAGCATTGACTTCAATGTGGCGTTCTCTATGTCAAGAGCATGTTCTGCTTGTATCAACACGATGGAAGTATCGAATTATATTTTGACCGATCCATTGGTAATCAATTTGAACACAGAAATGACAGAAATATCCGACCAGAAGTTTTTCTTTGATATTGATAGTGATGGTAAAGAAGAGGAGATTTCTGAGCTTGGAAAAGGCAGTGGTTTCCTTGCATTAGATAAAAATGAAGATGGCATTATCAATGATGGAAACGAACTCTTTGGAACGCAGAGTGGGGATGGATTCAAGGATTTAAAGGCTTATGACGAGGATAGAAATCTTTGGATTGATGAGAATGATGAAATCTTCCACAAATTAAAAGTCTGGATGAAGGATGAAGAAGGAAACGATATTCTCATCGATTTAAAAGATGCGGATATTGGTGCGATTTATCTCGGAAATGCCAATACGGAATACTCCTTCAAGGATGATTCCTTGAATACCAATGCGGTGCTACGCAAAACGGGCGTATATTTGAGGGAAAGCACTGGAAAAGTAGGTACGGTAAGTCATGTAGACCTCGCAGTATAGATGGTCATTATTATCGTGCAAAAAGAATATGATGTTTGAAATCAAGTCACTTCGGTGACTTGATTTTTTTTGCATATCTATTACAATATTCTTATGTAGAAACTTTAGGTAAAAGGGTTGAATATATGAGAAGAGAGATGTACGTACTGGAACAGCAGGCGGAAGAATATGCCTTACAACTTCAAAGGATGATTCAGTGTAAAACTGTTTCTGTGAAGGATAGCTATGATGATGCGGAATTTGCCAAGCTGCGTGATGTGATGGCAGAATTATTTCCATTGGTGCATAGGCATGCCAAGAAGATGACGTTTAGTGATGACTGCTGGATGTATTGCATCGAAGGAAAAGATACGAGTAGAAATATAATGCTGATGTCGCATCATGATGTGGTGGCGGTAGAAGGCGAGTGGGAATACGATGGCTTCTCAGGGGAGATTGCAGAAGGAAAAATATGGGGAAGAGGAACAGTAGACACGAAGACTCCTTTATTTGCGGAGTTTATGGCATTGGAGGAATTGCTGGTCGAAGGGTTCGAGCCTCCATGCAATGTATATATCGGCTCTTCTCATAATGAGGAAATTGCGGGAGATGGTGTTCCGAAGGCATTGGAATATTTTAAAGAGCAGGGAATTACCTTTGAAGTGATTTTGGATGAAGGTGGTGCAGTGATAGACCCACCAGTAGGTGGTATGAAGGTGGACAAATGTGCCATGGTAGCCGTGCATGAAAAAGGGTTTTATCACTTAAATTGTAAGGCTGTATCGGGGACGGGACATGCTGGTCTTACCAGCGGGAAAAAGGCAACTCCAGTGGAGCGTATGTCAGCCTTTATTCAGGAAATCAACCAAAAGAATATTTTTATTCGTAGATTGAATCCGCAGGTTTCTTTGATGTTTACCTGCATGGCACCACATTGTAATTTCCCGATGAATCTGGTGTTTGGAAATCTGGATTTGTTTGGTGGGATTCTTACGAAGATTATGCCTTTAATTAGTCCGGCTGCAGGCGGACTTTTGGGGACGACCTGTGCGTTCCATGAGATAAAGGGAAGCAATGAAGAGAAATGCTGCGTAGCAAAAGCGACATTGCGACCGGTAGATAGTGCTGATTGGAAGCAGGATTTGCAGCACTTCATAGATGCTGCGAAAAAATATGATATTACAGTAGAAGTGGATGAGAAATCGGAATATCATGAGCCAGCAGATGTGACGAAGCCACAGCTTGCATATACCTTTGCATGTATTCGCAGGGTTTTTCCAGAGTACCCACCGATTCCGATGATTTTGCCAGCAGGTACGGATGCAAGACATTTTACAGAGATATGTCCATGTGTACTTCGCTTTGCACCAATTCGCTTGTCGGCACAGCAGTTGGCTTCCGTGCATTCGGAGAATGAAAATATTCATTTGGATGCGATTCCAGATGCAGTGATGTTTTACAGAGAATTTTTGAGAAATTATAGATAAAAGGAGATTAAAAATATGGGTATGAATCCAGCGGCAATGATGAAAGTAATGAATGCAATGAATACGTTTAAGGCGAACCATCCGAAGTTTATGGCTTTTTTAAGCTATGTGTTTGCAGGTGGTTTTCCAGAAGGGACGGTAATCGAGATTACGGTAACCAAACCGGGGGAAGAACCTGTAACTTCCAATATGAAGGTGACACAGTCGGATTTGGATTTGTTTGACTCTTTGAAAGATGCAGGAATGTAAGAGAGGTACTAGAAATGCAGGTTAGAAAAGTGTTGAATATTGAGGATGATCCAGCGAAGCATGTGGCAATTAGACGTGCGTTGGAACGATGCGGCATTCCATATATCGAACATGCGGATAACGCAAATGATGGTCTGGATATGATAGAGGCGGCGATTGCAGAAGGGAAGCCATATCACATAGTTGTATCGGATATGTATTTCCCGATGTCGAAAGGCGGAATGGAAGTTAAGGCGGGTGAGTATGTCATTGATGAATTACAAGCGCGTGGAATTGATGTTCCAGTTATTGTATGCTCTTCTGCTAGAATGGTGATTCCAGAAATCGTAGGCTGTATTCATTACAACCCAAGAAATGATTTGGACGCGGATATGCGAGAGATGATAGAAATTGTTCAAAATTTGTAAATAGTGATTGATATAAATATAAAAGAGGGAGCACACTTCATTGTGAGAGTGCTCTCTCTTTTTGGTAGGGATATAGGAAAAATAAAAAGTTTCCCGATGCTGCAAGAAATGTAAAACGTGATGCAGATGAAACGAAGCGAAAACTTACATATCTTGCAGAGAGTTTAAAACTATGTGAAGAACCAGAACTGGCTATACAAGGGTATAGGGTTATCTTTTTTCAAAAACATGATTATGTCATGTTTTATCGTGTTGATGGAGATACTGTTTATGTAGATGGTATTTGTCATGAACGTCAAAATTATCGTAATTTATTTAAGTAATGTATAGGCATTTTTAAATGTAATTAGTCTGATTCCAGACAATTAATTCCAATATATAATTCAATAATAAAGTAAGTATCCATAGGGAAAGTATATAGTTTTATGAAAAAAGAGTTTGTATATAGATGTAATTGTCTATACGCAAACTCTTTTTTGTTATAATGTGTGGTTTGTTTCCAATTCTACCGGACAATGATCCGAACCGAAGATATCGGTGTGAATCTTCGCATCCACGAGGCGGTCGTCCATAGAAGAAGATGTAATAAAGTAGTCAATTCTCCAACCAGAGTTCTTTTCTCTGGCTTTGAAGCGGTAAGACCACCAGGAGTAAATTTGTTCCATGTCTGGATAGAAGTGGCGGAAGGTGTCGGTAAAGCCTGCACCGAGAAGTTCGGTCATTTTGCCACGTTCTTCGTCGGTAAAGCCGGCGTTGTGGCGGTTGGTTTTCGGATTTTTAAGGTCGATTTCTTTGTGGGCTACATTAAGGTCGCCGCAAAGAATAACAGGTTTCTTCGCATCAAGCTCAACTAAGTATGCACGGAATGCATCCTCCCAGGTCATGCGATAATCCAAACGAGCCAATTCATTCTGTGCATTTGGAGTATAACAGGTAATCATATAAAACTCTGGATATTCCAATGTGATAACACGGCCTTCCTGGTCATGTTCTTCGATTCCAATGCCGTAGCTGACCGAAAGCGGTTCATGCTTGGTGAAGATTGCAGTGCCAGAGTAGCCTTTTTTTACAGCATAGTTCCAATACTGGTGATAGCCTGGCAAATCCAGCTCAATCTGACCTTCCTGTAATTTGGTTTCCTGTAAGCAGAAGAAGTCTGCGTCTATTTTGTTAAAAAAGTCTAAAAAATCGCCTTTCTGTACGATTGCTCGTAGTCCATTGACGTTCCATGAGATAAATTTCATTTCTAAATTCTCCGTTCATTCATATTATAAAATACATATAAATTATACCTAGAAATGAGAAAAGAAACAAGAGGAGAAAACTACCAAAGTTATGAAAAGAACATCTTATTATAACTTATGTTTAGAATAACTATAAATTTTAGTTCTTTGACCTTTTTATTCCTCATGATTATAATTAAGTCAATACACACGTTAGTGCACTAAAGTGTACGCGTGTAAATAGGAGGAATTAAACTATGAAAAAATTAATGAAAGTCGTATCACTGGCAGTAGTAGCAGTGATGGCATTATCCATGACAGCATGTGGCGGAGGTTCTGCTAAATATAATGTAGGTGTATGTCAGTTGGTACAGCATCCGGCACTTGATGCAGCGACAGAAGGCTTTAAAGCAGCATTAAAGGATAAACTTGGTGATGATGTTTATATTGATGAGCAGGTAGCATCTGGTGAATTGACTCAGTGTACACCTATCGTTACTACATTTGTATCAAACCAGTATGATTTGATTATGGCAAATGCAACAGCAGCATTACAGGCAGCGTCAGCAGCAACAGCAGATATTCCTATTCTTGGAACATCCATTACAGATTATGCAACAGCATTGGATGAAGATAATTGGACTGGCGTAACTGGAAAAAATATTTCAGGTACATCTGACCTTGCTCCACTTGATCAGCAGGCAGCTTGTCTGAAAGAATTATTCCCAGATGCAAAGAAAGTTGGTATTCTTTACTGTTCATCAGAAGCAAACAGCCAGTATCAGGCAGATGTAATTGCGAAAGAATTAAAAGATTTAGGTTATGAAACAGAAGTGTTCAAATTTAATGATTCCAATGACGTAGCAGCAGTAACAAAGAATGCTTGTGACAATAGTGATGTTATCTATGTTCCAACAGACAATGTGGTAGCTGACTGTACCGAAGCGATTAACAACGTTGCACTTCCAGCAAAAACACCTATCTTTGCAGGTGAATCAGGTATCTGTTCTGGTTGTGGTGTAGCGACACTTTCGATTGATTACTATGATCTTGGATATCAGACAGGTCTTATGGCATACGAAATCCTTGTAAATGGTGCTGACCCAGCAACAATGGAAATTCAGTTTGCACCAAAGGTAACCAAGATGTTTAATGAAACAAACGCGAAAGAATTAAACGTAGCAATTCCAGATGATTACGAGGCAATCGCTACAGAATAAGAGAGGGAAAAACGATGTTTTTTAATTATATGGTAGCCTTAAATCCAATTGCATTTGTAAATGCACTTCCATCGAATATCGCACAGGGCTTAGTTTGGGGAGTGATGGCATTAGGTTTGTACATTACCTTCCGCTTGTTAGACTTTGCTGATTTAACTGTGGATGGTTCGCTGGCAACAGGTGGTGCAGTTACCGTAATGCTGACTACCAGTGGATGTAATGTATGGGTGGCTCTTTTGGTGGCAACTTTGGCAGGTATGGCAGCCGGTTTATGTACAGGCGTGCTACATACGAGGTTTGGTATTCCACCAATTTTAGCCGGAATTTTGACACAGATTGCATTGTTCTCCGTGAACTTACATATTTTGGATGGTTCGAATAAAGCAATCAGTGTTGATAAATATGCATTGATTTTAAGCTCTAGAAACGTAACAGCAGCGATTATTACAGGACTTATCTTTTGTGGAGTGCTTATCGCTATCATGTACTGGTACTTTGGTACAGAACAGGGGTCTGCAATTCGTGCGACAGGATGTAATCCAGCGATGAGTAAGGCGCAGGGTATCGATAATGACAATATGAAGCTGATTGCACTTTGCTTAAGCAATGGTTTAGTTGCAATGTCTGGTGGATTATTATCTCAGTTCCAGGGGTTTGCAGACGTGAATATGGGACGTGGTGCCATTGTAATCGGCTTAGCAGCGATTATCATCGGTGAAGTATTCTGCGACTCTGTATTAGGAAAAAAAGCAAACTTTGCAATGAGACTTTCTTTCGTAGTAATCGGTGCAATTATCTACTATGTGGTAATTGGTATTGTAATCTGGCTCCGTATGGATCCAAATGATTTGAAGCTTTTTACAGCGGTTATTGTAGCAGTATTCTTAGCAGTGCCATATTTACGCGCACAGCAGAAGAATTCCTTCAAGATGGCTGGAAAGAAGAGTGCTCTTGCTTTAAAAGAATTAGAGAAGCAAGAGAAGAAGGAGGTCTAGGACATGTTAAAATTACATAATATTCATAAGACCTTCAATTTAGGAACGATTAACGAAAAGGTAGCCTTAAATGGCGTAAATCTGACATTGAATGAAGGTGACTTCGTAACGGTTATTGGTGGTAATGGCGCCGGAAAATCTACGATGCTCAATGCAATCGCAGGTGTTTGGCCGATTGATGAAGGTGCTATTTTAATCGATGGTGTAGATGTCACTGGTTTACCAGAGCATAAGCGTGCACAGTATTTGGGGCGTGTGTTCCAGGACCCGATGACTGGTACGACAGCGACCATGCAGATTGAAGAAAACCTAGCACTTGCTTCTCGACGAGGCAAGAAGAGAGGATTAAGCTGGGGAATTTCTGCAGGAGAAAAGAAAGAGTACAAGGAAATGCTTAAGATGCTGGATTTGGGCTTGGAAGATCGTATGACTTCGAAGGTAGGTCTTTTGTCTGGTGGACAGCGTCAGGCACTTACACTTCTTATGGCAACATTACAAAAACCAAAGCTTCTTCTGTTGGATGAACATACAGCAGCACTTGACCCGAAAACGGCAACAAAGGTATTGGAGCTTACGGATAAAATCGTAGCAGAAAATAACTTAACGACCATCATGATTACTCATAATATGCGAGATGCTATCGCACATGGCAATCGTTTGATTATGATGAACGAAGGAAATATCGTTTTGGATATCGGTCCAGAGGAAAAGAAAAAACTTACCGTAGAAGATTTGCTTCAGAAATTCGAAGATGTCAGTGGACAGGAATTCTCATCGGACAAAGCACTTCTTGGATAAAAGTGACAGGCAACCGCTTGAAAAGTGGCTGCCTGTTTATTATGATAGGGAAAGAAAAGAATGAGAAAGGGGGCTTGTGGATGCTGCAAAAAATAGATGATCTTGTTTGGGGAATCCCGATGATTATACTGATTTTGTCAGTTGGTATTTTTTTGACAATTCGACTAAAGGGATTGCAGATTACCAAGCTGCCATTGGCGGTAAAACACATCTTTGCCAATGACAAGGATGGAAAAGACGGAGAGGTATCCAGTTTCGGTGCACTTTGTATGGCATTGTCTGCAACGATTGGAACAGGAAATATCGTAGGTGTCGCTACGGCATTGGTGACAGGTGGTCCGGGAGCCTTGTTCTGGATGTGGGTAGCGGCTTTGTTTGGAACCGCAACCAAATATGCAGAGTGTCTGCTTGCGATTAAATATCGAGTGGTAGCAGAGGACGGACATGTGGTTGGTGGTCCGTTTTACTATATCGAAAACGGTATGGGAAAAAGTTGGAAGTGGCTGGCAAAAATGTTTGCGGTGTTCGGAGCTGGAGCGGGATTGCTCGGAATCGGTACTTTTACACAGATTAATGGTATTACGGGTGCGGTGAAAAACTTTTTTGATCCAGATAGTTTAAATACCATTTCCTTATTCGGAAATGAATATTCCTGGGCGGTGGTTATTTCTGGTGTTATTCTTACTATTTGTGCGGCACTTGTTATTATTGGCGGTGTAAAAAGAATTTCTTCGGTTGCGGAAGTAATTGTTCCATTTATGGCAATTTTTTATATCGGTGCTGTAGTTATTATTTTAATTACGCATGCAGCAGAGATTCCAGGTGCTTTGGTAGAAGTAGTAGAAAGTGCTTTTGGACTGCGTGCTGCAGCAGGTGGTGCATTGGGTTCCATTATGATTGCAATGCAAAAAGGGATTGCGCGTGGTATTTTTTCGAACGAAGCAGGTCTTGGTAGTGCACCAATCGCAGCCGCAACGGTGAAAACGGATGAACCTGTGGAACAGGGCTTAGTTTCTATGACGGGAACCGTGATTGATACTTTGATTATCTGCACGATGACAGGTTTATCTATCTTAGTAACAGATACCTGGAATATTGGATTGGAAGGAGTAGATGTCACAACAGCGGCATTTCAGGCAGGGCTTCCATTCCCAGAAGCAGTATCCTCTTTCATTTTAATGATGTGTTTAGTGTTTTTTGCCTTTACAACTATCCTTGGTTGGGATTATTATAGTGAAAGATGCATGGAATATTTGGTTGGGGATAAGCCAAAAGTAATCAGATGCTTTCGATGGGTCTACATATTGGCCGTGTTTATCGGACCATATATGACAGTATCTGCTGTTTGGACACTTGCAGATATATTTAACGGACTTATGGCATTTCCAAACTTAATTGCGTTGTTTGCGTTAAGTGGAGTTGTGGTGGCAGAAACTAAGAAATATTTCGAAAAACAAAAAGCAAAATCGTAATGGAGGATTTACAAATGAAAGGTTTAATTGAAGAATTTAAGAAATTTATTATGAGAGGGAATGTGCTTGATATGGCAGTCGGTGTTATCGTAGGTGGAGCATTTACAGCGATTGTTACCTCGTTAAACACGGATATTTTAAGTCCGCTTTTGGCATTGTTAGGTGGTACAGATTTCTCACACCTTACAGTAAAGTTAGGGGAAAGCGATACTGCACCAGTGCTCATGTATGGTAACTTTATTACTGCAATTATCAACTTTTTGATAACAGCATTTGCAATTTTCTGTTTAGTGAAGCTGATTAATACACTTGGTGATAAACTTTCAAAGAAGGAAGAAGCGGCACCAGCGGCTCCAACGACGAAAAAATGCCCATATTGCTTAAGTGAAATTGCCATTGAAGCAACCAGATGCCCACACTGTACATCACATATTGAATAAAGCAAGCAAAAAGCTCAAAATTGTTCGGATTTTGAGCTTTTTTTGTTGCATATTGTTCAAAAATTGCCTATAATATACTAGATATAGTTTATTTTGGGAAAATGGGTACAAAGGGGAATAACCATGCGTCAGGATAATCTTTCAAGGTATGTATTAGAATATATGGGGGAGTTGGTGATTGCGTTTGATGAACGTGGTCTCATCAGCTATGGAAATAAAATTGCAGAAGAGAAATTAGAGTTTGCGGGTCAACTGAGTGGTACGCATATCAGTGAAATTTTTCCGAATGAGTTCACAGAAACCGAGGATGGATTTGAAACAGAGGTAGTATTTGGTACTAACGTAGTACAGAATCTGATGGCTTACCGTATGAATAAAACCTGTTTTGCAGTTGAGGCGAAATTCTCGGATTTAAATGAAGATTTTGAATATGTCTGCATCATGAAGGATATTACCAATCGTAATTATTTGGAGAAACGTATCAAACAGGTAGAACAGGATGCAGAAGATGCATTAAAAGTAAAATCGGAATTTGTGGCCAATGTGACACATGAGCTGCGTACTCCGGTAAATGGTATTCTTGGAAATACAAGAGAATTGATTTCCAGAATCGAAGATGAAGGCTTACTTCGAATTTTGGATTTGATGGAACGTGGCTGTAATGATATGCACGCACTTATCAATAATATTTTAGACTTCTCTAAGTTAGAAGCAGGTAAGTTTACTTTAGAAAAGAGAGAATTCGATTTCCGCAAGATGGTAGATTATGTCAAAGGAAATCATATACATAAAATTACGGAAAAGGGATTGGAATTTTTCGTAACCATATCACCAGAAGTTCCAACACATATTATTGGCGATGAGCTTCGTATTGTACAGATTTTGAACAATCTGCTTTCCAATGCGACGAAATTTACTTCCGTAGGGAAAATTGCGGTAGAGATTGTAAAGACGGCTCAGATGGGACAACAGGCCGAGCTGTTTTTCTTAGTAACAGATACAGGTGTAGGTATTGCAAAAGAGAATTTAGACAAGCTGTTTAAGAGCTTTTCACAGGTGGATGCTTCGATTTCCAGAAAGTATGGTGGTACAGGACTTGGTCTTAATATCAGCAAGCAGCTGGTTGAGATGATGGGTGGCACCATTACCGTACAAAGTGAATTGAACCAGGGAACGATTTTTTCCTTCTCCGTATGGGTGGATTTGCCAAAGGAAGAGCAGGAAAAAGAGGCTGTTACTGTGGATCGTATGGCATTCCTTACAGGTGTAATGCAGGGAAGAGAAGAAGATGCGCACCTGAAGGAATTTGGTACAGAAGAAAATATAGCAGAATTAGAAAAGAATTTATCGAAACTGATTCTTTGTGTAGAAATGGATAACTGGGAGAAGGCGGAAACCTTTATGACTGCAGTGAAGCAGTTGACAGACGCAGCTCCACAGGAAATCAGAACTGCATCCTTACGTCTTAAAATGGCAGTTCAAAAAGCAGATTATGACAAGACAAATGCAGCTTATGAAGAGCTTATGAAGCTGTTATAGTCAGGAGGCTTTATGTTACGAATTTTAATTATTGATGATGTGGAAACCAACCGATTTGTACTCCGCAACATTATTACAGATATGGGCTATCAGCCAGTGTTGGCAGAAAATGGAAAACAAGGACTTAAGATTATGGAGCGTATTGTTCCAGACTTGATTCTTTTGGATGTTGCGATGCCAGAGATGGATGGCTTTGAATTTGCAGATATTATCAAAAAAGATGTAAAGACGAGAAACATTCCAGTTATCTTTATTTCTGCATTTGATGCACCACAGGACATTGTCAAAGGATTTGAGGCAGGTGGAGCGGACTATGTAACAAAGCCTTTCATTCAGGAGGTTGTAAAGTCACGCGTAACCGTACAGTTGAAACTTGCAGAGATGAATAAAACTTTGGCAGATACGAACCGCAGATTGCAGGTTTCTATCACGGAGCAGCTTCGTCAGTTAGAGGCAGAAAAGAAGAAAGTATTGTATGCCCTTTTGACTGTAGTTCGTAAAAATGCGGTGTTTGATGAAAGTCATATTGAACGTTTACAGGAAAACTGCAAGATTTTGGCACAGGCAATGCAGCTTTCCCCTAAATACGAAAGTATCGTTTCAGATACATTTGTAGAAACGATTGAATTAGCAGCACCACTTTGTGATTTAGGTATGGTAGGTGTGCCACTGGATATTTTGCAGAAAAATGGGAAGCTGACCGAAGAAGAGATGGCGATTATGCAGAAGCATACGGCAATCGGAACTCAGATTATGGAGGATATCAAGGGCGACGGCGATTATAATGATTTTGTCGATATGTCCTGTGATATTACGAAGTACCATCATGAAAGATGGGATGGAAGTGGATATCCATACGGAAAATCAGGCAATGATATTCCATTACCAGCACAGGTAGTTTCTTTGATTTCCTACTACAACGCATTGACAGAGAAACGTTCGTATCGTGATGCGTATAGCAAGGAAGAGGCAATTCAGATGATTGAGGCTGAATCGGGAAAAGCATTTAATCCAGAGATTTTTGCAATCTGTAAGAAAATTGCAAGACAATTAAAATAAGAGGATAGACAAGTGGCGAAGATGACGGACGAGGAATATCTACGTATTGCCCGTTTTCTAAAAGGGCGTTACGGTATTGATATGAGCCGTAAAAAGGAGATTATTTCCGGAAGATTAGAAAATTATATTAGAGCAAATGGATGGAATACATATACCGAATACATGAATGCGGTAGAAAAAGATAACACAGGCAGTTTAGAAAAAAAGCTGGTAAACCTTTTATCTACGAACCATACGTATTTTATGCGAGAACCAGAACACTTCACGTATTTGAGACAGGTAGTGCTTCCTTGGATTCGTAAAAAGGAAGAACGTACAAGAGATGTTCGTATTTGGTGTGGCGCTTCTTCCACAGGGGAAGAACCATATACCATTGCTATGGTAATTGCAGATTATTTTGGACTAGAACATGGTGCTTGGGATACACAGGTGCTTGCGACAGATGTTTCGACAGATGTGTTACGTCGTGCCATGGATGGTGTATACAGTTCGGAGCAGGTAGAGGTGCTTCCAGATAATTGGAAACGAAGATTTTTCCGTAAAATTATCAGTGAAGACGCGTACCGAGTAACGGATGAGTTAAAGAATGAAGTTATGTATCGCAAATTTAATCTGATGGATGATTTCCCGTTCCGAAAAAAACTGCATGCAGTATTCCTTCGGAATGTGATGATTTACTTTGATGAAAAGACCAAAAAAGAGTTGATACAGAAGGTGTATGACGCAATGGAACCTGGTGGGTATTTGTTTATTGGGCAGACGGAAAGCATAAACAAGGAGTATTGTCCATTTGAACATGTGAGACCATCGGTGTATAGAAAAAAAGAAGGCAAATAGGTTAATAAGTTATGCGAAAAATTAAAGTATTAGTCGTAGAAGATTCCGTTTTCTTTCGAGAACTTCTTGTAAAACATTTGAATAATGACCCAGCTTTGGAGGTTGTAGCAAGTGCAAAAGACCCATTTGAAGCGAGAGATATGATTGTCAAACATAAACCAGATGTTATGACCTTGGATATCGAAATGCCTCGAATGAATGGAATCGAATTCTTACGAAAACTGATGCCACAATATCCAATGCCTGTTGTCATGATTAGCTCTTTGAGTGACAAGGTATTTGAAGCATTAAATGCAGGTGCAGTTGATTTCGTTGCAAAGCCTGCAATGACAGATAGAAAGAAACTGGAAGAACTCATGACCAATGAGCTTCCGATTAAAATTAAAATAGCATCTACAGCTAAGATTGGAAATATTAAAAGAGCAGTTGTGCCTGAGTTAACCGAAACGGTTAGTACTAATGCCAGCAGCAAGGACTTGGTTTTGGCGATTGGAGCCTCTACTGGTGGAACAGAAGCAATTGCAACGATACTGAAAGAATTTGGAACGGATATTCCAGGAACGGTTGTGGTACAGCACATGCCTGCTGGATTTACAGAAATGTATGCAAACCGATTGAATGACCAGTGTCGTGTTACCGTAAAAGAGGCGAAAAATGGCGACAAGGTATTACCAGGACAGGTGTTGATTGCACCGGGTGGTGATTGCCAGATGCGTTTAATTAAGGTGAATGGAACCTATCAGGTGGAAGTAAAGCCGGGTCCAAAGGTAAGTGGGCATTGTCCATCGGTAGATGTATTGTTTGAATCTGTTGCGAAGGCGGCAGGTAGTCGAGCATTAGGAATTATTTTGACAGGCATGGGCGGCGATGGCGCAAAGGGGCTATTGGAAATGCGAAAAGCCGGTGCCAAAACGATTGGTCAGGATGAATCCACTTGTGTAGTATATGGAATGCCTAAGGTGGCATTTGATATAGGTGCAGTAGAGCATCAAGAGAAATTGAGTGATATAGCAAAGAAAACGTATGCTGTTCTTAATAATATGTAAAGGAGAAAAGGTATGAGAATTTTATTAGCAGAGGACGATTTCGTAACAAGAAAGTTTATGAGCAATTTCTTATCAAAGTATGGTGAATGCGACGTAACTGTTGATGGTTTGGAAGCGGTAGATGCATTCATGATGGCTTTGGAAGAAGAAAATCCTTATGATTTGGTATGTCTTGATATTATGATGCCAGTAATGGATGGATATCAGGCATTGGTAGGTATTCGTAATCTGGAAAAAGAACGCAATATTCCAGAAGACAAATCGGTTAAGGTTATTATGGCTACAGCATTAAACGATGAAAAGAATGTAAAAATGGCCTTCGAACTTGGTTGTACCATCTATTCTGGAAAACCAATTGACCAGGACCGCTTTGAGGAAGCATTAAAGAGATTGGATTTAATCTAAAATAGATGAAAACGAATAGAAAGGAGCTATATCATGGCAGATGGGTTTAATACAGAAGACATGCTGGACATGTATCTGTTTGAAAATCAGCAGTTGCTAGAAAAGCTTCAGGAAACAGTACTGGAACAGAAAGACGAAGAATGCTTTGATGAAGATGCCATCAATGAAATCTTCCGTACGATGCATACGATTAAGGGTTCCTCTGGAATCATGATGTTCGATGATATTACGGCAGTTTCACATAAGTTGGAGGACATTTTCTATGTGCTTCGTGAGTCACATCCGGATAATGTGCCACATTTGCAGTTGGTAGAGCATGTATTAGAGGTTGCCGATTTTATCACCAATGAATTGGAGAAAATCGAAAACGGAGAAACTGCAGATGGTGATTCCAGTGAGATTATTGCCAGACTGGATCAGTTTTTGAAGCAAATAAAAGGGGAAAAGAATACAGAAGAGAAGAAGGAAGCACCGAAAAAAGATACTTCTGCTCAGAAATTCTATATTGCACCAGTTGCTAGTAATTCAAGTAAATATTTCCGTATTAAGCTTACATACAATGAAGGCGTAAATTTAGTAAACGTGCATGCTTACAAGGCAGTATATGCGTTGAAAGAAATTGCAGAAGATTTGATTTATTCGCCAGAAGATATTATTTCGGACGAGAGTAGTGCGGAACAGATTTTAGAAAATGGTTTCGATATCCTACTGCAGACACAGGCCAAGGAAGCCGATATTCGAGAGATTATCAAAGAAGGCTATGATGTTAAGAAGGTAGATATTCTAGAATGTACGGAGGCAGAGTATAAACAGGGCTTTGGTGATGAGGAAGAATCACCTATTATCATGATAGACCTAGAATCTTCTGTGGAAGAGATTGAAGCGAAAGCAGAACGTACACAGGAACAGATTATGGCGGAAGCCAAAAGCAAGGCTTTGGCGCCCGGTGACTTCGTTATTCAGTCCAAGGAGCCAGGAAAGGCAAAGAAACTTGCGAAGGATAAGCCTAAGAAATCGGAAAAGGCGACCTTTATCAACGTTGATGTAGCGAAGATGGACCAACTGATGGATTTAATTGGGGAATTGGTGATTTCCCAGTCAGTTGTATTACAGAATCCGGATTTGAAGGTGCCAGGCTTATCGCTTGACAACTTCAATAAGTCAGCAGCACAGATGGTTAAGATTTCGACAGATTTACAGAATGTAATTATGTCGATGCGAATGGTACCACTGACCAATACCTTCCAGAAGATGAATCGAATCGTATTTGATGTTTCTAGAAAATTGGGCAAAGATATCGAGTTTGTCATGGTCGGTGAAACTACCGAAGTGGACAAGAATATCGTAGAACATATTTCAGATCCATTGATGCATTTGGTTCGTAACTCGGTTGACCATGGTATTGAAATGCCAGAGGACAGAGCTACAGCAGGCAAGACAGAACGTGCGAAGGTTACCTTATCAGCAAAGACCGAATCAGGTAAGGTTTGGATTACGGTTGAGGATAATGGAAAAGGCTTGGACCGTCAGCAGATTTTGAACAAAGCTCGTAATCAGGGCCTTTTGGATTATAGTAAGCCAGAAAGTGCGTATACAGACAAAGAAGTATATCAGTTTATTACATTACCAGGCTTTTCTACGAAGGAAAAGGTGACCGAATATTCGGGACGTGGTGTTGGAATGGACGTTGTATTATCCAATATCGCATCCATCGGTGGTAGCTTAGAAATCGAAAGTGAAAAAGGTAAGGGAAGTAAGATGATTCTTAAGATTCCACTTACACTTGCAATTATCGATGGTATTGTAATGCGAGTAGGAGATACTTCCTTTGTTATTGAAACGGGTGCGGTAAAAGAGTTCGTAAGTGTAACAGAGGATATGATGATTCGCGACCCAGACCACCGTGAATTTGTTATGATTCGTGGCGAATGTTATCCAGTGCTTCGTGTAGGTGATAGGTATCATTTGACAGGATACCAGACTGATGTGGACAAGGGTATGATGGTGATTATGGAAGTGGATGGACAGCATGTATGTCTGTTTGTAGATAGTTTAGTAGGCAAACAGGAAATTGTTGTAAAACCGATTCCATCTTACGTAAAAAAAGTGAAAGGGTTATCTGGATGTACTCAGCTAGGAGACGGCAGTATTGCACTTATCCTAGACGGAGCAGGTCTGGTGGACTAAGGGGTAAACCGATATGGACGAAAGAGATACGCAAAAAGGGAAATACGTGACCTTTAAATCGGGGTGTGAATACTTTGGTCTTAAGATTCAGTATGTCAATGAAATCATCGTTTTTCAGGAAATCACCAAGATTCCAGAGAGCGAGGATTACATCAAAGGACTGATTAACTTAAGAGGAAAAATTATTCCAGTTATCGATGTGAGATTACGTTTTAAACAGGAGCCATTCGAATATACAGACAGAACCTGTATCATCGTGGTAAATGTAAAAAATATCGTTGTGGGACTTATCGTAGAACAGATTGCGGAAGTTGTTGAGATTCAGGAAGAAAATATTATTCCATCTCCATCTGTTGGAAAGGCAGACAAATCTCAGAACAAGTATGTATATGCTATCGGAAAGGTAGGAGATCAGGTGAAGCTCTTACTTGACCCAGATAGATTACTGAATGATGAAGAAATTACTGCATTAGATCCAAATGCAGGAAATGCAGAAGACGGAGGCGAAGAATAGTCATGAAAATCAATAAAAATTTAAAAATGAAGACAAAGTTAATTATTAGTTTTCTTGTAATTGATGTAATTGTATTGTTTTTACTTTATACTGGATATTCAACAGCAGCAACTATTATTAATGAAGCAGATCCACAGCATTATTTATCTAGTTATGCTTGGTTTACGATGGGAATTGCTCTGGTTATCGTGTTGGTTTGTGGCGGTATCATGGTTGCAATTCCTAGACAGCTACGTAAGAATATTAATCATCTCAAAAATATTACAATCGAATTGGCGAAAGGTAATATGGATGTAGAAATTACCAAGCTTTATAACGATGAATTTGGTGAATTAGTAGACGAATATCAGAGCATGGTAGCAAATATTCGTGCACAGGCAATGGCGGCACAGGCGGTTGCAGCGGGGGACATGACAGTAGAAGTATTACCGGCTTCCGATGTGGACACCATGGGTAATGCATTACATACCTTAGTACAGAGAAACGGAAATGCTCTTGGAAATATCAATGATGCGGCATATCAGGTAATGACAAGTGCTTCTCAGGTAGCAAGTGCAAGTGATGCATTGGCACAGGGCTCTACTGAACAGGCAAGTGCGATTGAACAGATTACTTCTTCTATCAGTGAAATCGCTGAAAAGACCAGAGAAAACGCAGCTCAGGCAAATCATGCGGCAGATCTTGTTGGAGATGCAATCCGTGATGTAGAACATGGAAACGAAGAAATGCGTGAAATGGTTACAGCTATGGAAGATATCAATAAATCTTCGGAAAGCATTTCTAAGATTATTAAGGTTATCGATGATATCGCATTCCAGACAAATATTCTTGCACTTAATGCAGCAGTAGAAGCCGCTCGTGCAGGTGACGCAGGTAAAGGCTTCGCGGTAGTAGCAGAAGAGGTTCGTAACTTAGCGGCGAAGAGTGCGGCAGCAGCTTCTGAAACAGCAGAACTGATTGAAGATTCGATTGCAAAAGTTGCAATTGGTTCTAAACTTGCAGACGAAACAGCAAAAGCATTGGAAGATATTTCAAATGCAGTAAAAGAAAGTGAAGTAATTATCAATAATATTGCAGAATCATCGAATTATCAGGCGACAGCAGTAGCACAGATTAATCAGGGTATCGGTCAGGTTTCTCAGGTTGTTCAGACAAACTCTGCGACAAGTGAAGAGTGTGCGGCTGCCAGCGAAGAACTTTCGAACCAGGCAGTTCGTATGAGAGATTTACTTTCTATTTACAAGTTAAATGAAAGTGCAGTAGTAGCTCGTTATCACGAGTTAGAAGCAGAAGAGTCTGTTTCCGTAGAGGTAAATGAACCAGTGATTTCTCTTGGAGAAGGATTCGGGAAATATTAAGATAGTTAGGCTGTCGCAAAAGGATTTATTTTGTGACAGCCTCTAGTGCGTTTTTGGAGGCGGTAAAATGGGCAAGTATGATTACCTAAAATCGTATGAAAGACAGATAGAATCAATTGTAATTATAATTGCATCGATATATTCTTTTACGGAATTGATTCTTGGATATCAAAATAATTGGAACCAATGGGGGCAGCTTTCTGTTTTGGTGGGATTATTGGTATCATGGATTTTCTTTTTCGGAAAGTACAAATCGTTTGAAGTAAGAGCACATATCACCTGTTTTGCTTCCCAGGTAATGGTTTTAGTATATGGAATTGAATGTGAGGATTTTTACAAGATACAGTCCTTATTTATCAGTTTATGTATTTTGCTGGGGTTATATGGTGTTTTGAATTCCATGATATATCCAACATTGTCCTATTCAGCATTGGTTGCTTACTATATTTTTGTAAACGGACAGTTAAATTGGGGACAGTATGATTCTGATTTAGGTATGGTTACCCGTATTTTACAGGGCTATCTAACCTTGTTCCTTGTTATTTATCTGGTATTTCGATACAAAACCAGCCAGGAAAGTATGTTGGAAATGATTGATGCACTTCGCAAGTCCGAACGCGAAAAAGATGATTTCCTTGCGAATGTCAGCCATGAAATCCGTACTCCTATTAATACCATTTGCGGTATTAGTGAAATTATGTTAAAGAATGATGTTCCAGCGGAAATGCGAGAGGATATGCTTAATATCCAGTCGGCTGGACGAAACCTTATGTCTGTAGTAGGAGATATTTTGGACTACTCTGAATTACAGGAAGGCGATTTCGAAATCGTCGAAGAAAATTATTATGTCAGCTCAACCATTTATGACGTTATCAATATGTCTATGGCGAAGAAAAGTGAGAAGAAGCTGGAACTTATCGTAGACTGTGAGGCAGATATGCCAAGTGTGTTGGTTGGTGATGAGCAGAAGATTCGAAGAGTGATTATGAACCTGGTAAACAACGCCATTGAGTTTACTTCCGAAGGTTGTGTAAGTATTCGTTTTGGATACCGTAAAGAAGAATATGGCATAAACTTAATTGTTACGGTAAAAGACTCTGGTATTGGTATGACCAAAGAAAGTGTAGAAAATCTGTTCCAGAAATTCTCACAGGCAGACATGGGGCGTACCAGAAAGAAAGGCGGCGTAGGTCTAGGGCTTGCCATTGCGCAGACCATCGTTCAACGTATGGGTGGTTTCATTACCGTAAAGAGTGAATTAGGTAAAGGTAGTGAATTTAAGATTGTAATTCCACAGAAGGTTTACGATGCGAATCCAATTGTGGAACTACCAGATAGAAATGAAATTAATGCTGCTGTATACATTAATATGGAGCAGTTTAGATACAATGAAATCCGTGATGAATATGGTGAAAATATACAGCGTCTTGTGGAACAGCTTAAGGTAAAATGTCATGTTTGCCGTAATCTGCAGGAGCTTAAGAGATGGGAAAAACGAGAAGATTTTAATCAAATCTTCATCAGTTTATTGGAATATCAGGAAGATCCTATTTATTTTGATAATCTTGCAAAACGCAAAAACGTTCATATTATTTTGGATCATTATGATGATGCAAAGGTACAGAATAAGAACTTAAGCAAGATTTATAAACCATTCTTTGTATTGTCGATTTTAGCAGCATTAAAGAATGCGGTGGCAGAGAATGGAGAAAAGGTTGTTGAAGTAGAAAATCATCAGTTATATGCACCAGAAGCACATATTTTGGTAATTGATGACAATCGTATGAATATTCGAGTGGTGGAAGGATTGCTTCGTGCGTATGGTGTAAAGGTATCTTATGCCTTAAGTGGACAGGAAGGTATTGATATGCTTGCATCCAAAGCATACGATTTGATTCTTTTAGACCACATGATGCCAGGAATGGATGGTGTGGAAACCTTCCATCATATTCGTAAGAAACCAGATTTGTATTATAAGGAGATTCCAATTATTGCATTAACAGCAAATGCGATTGCGGGTGCGAGAGAGATGTTTATCAAGGAAGGCTTTAACGATTTCGTGGCGAAACCAGTGGAAAGCTCTGTTTTGCAGCGTACCTTGAAACGTCATCTTCCAGCCGACAAGTTAAAGACATTAGATGAAGCAGAGCGTATCCAGATGCAAGCAAAGCAGGAAGAAAGTACGGTAGCAGCTTCTACATCAACAGGGGAACTGGTCATTGGTGATTTGGATATTTCAAAAGGAATTATGTACTGTGGAAATCAGGAAAATTACCTCGAAATTTTAACCAGTCAGAGAGATAATGGCAAGGATATTATCGAACAGGCGCAAAGCTTGTACGAAAAAGCAGATTGGAAGAATTATGTAATTGTAGTACACGGTATCAAGAGTTCAATGATGAGTATTGGGGCAGTGAAGCTGTCTGAAATGGCAAAGGCTTTGGAATTTGCTGGCAAGGGTGAAGATTATGATTTCATTCGTAAAGAACATGCTGCAATGATTAAAGAGTTTGAGCGAGTAATGCAGATTTTATATGATTGCAAGTACTTAGCACCATTAGAAACGGAACAAGCAGTTGTGAACAAACCAGAGCTGTCGGATGAAGATTTTGCACAGAAATTAGTAGAGTTAGAAAATGTAACCTATGAGTTTGATACGAAAAAGGTGATTCCGATTTTGGATGAATTGAGTAAATACGCATATCATTCCAAGGATTTGGAGAAGGAGTTAAAACCGGTTTACAAGAAGGTAGACATGTTTGATTTCATGTCTGCGTATGAGACCGTAGCCAAAATCAAAGAAAAGGCATAGTATATGTGGGTGAGGTACCTATATGTTTAAGAAATTTTTGAATGTATTTATTGACGATAAAGTAGATATTAAGGAAAGATTGTTCCGTATCATTTTGGTGGTTGGCACGGTTGCAATTGGACTTGCGATTTTGCAAGGACTTACACTTGTGAATGCCGATGGTCTTATGCCAGTATATTGGATTATGTTTGCATCCTTCGTGGTGGCCTTAGTGTTAACCTTTAAATACAATTATATTGATGTATCATCTACCATTTTGGGATTTGCTATTATCTTAATCGCATTGCCATTCATTTTCTTAAAGGGTGGTGGAGTAAATAGTGGTTCGGGGATTTGGCTTTGCTTGGGAATCGTGTATGTATTTATTATGTTTTCTGGAAAGAAAATGTGGTTCTTTTTGATACTTACACTGGTTATGGATAGTTTATGCTATATGATTTCCTACTACTATCCAGAAGTGGTAGTGGAACTTGCGACACCATTTGAGAAACATTTTGATTCCATTTTTGCGGCAGTCATTGTTGGACTTACAGTTGGAATTATTATGAAATTCCAGCTCAAGATTTTTGATAATGAGAGACAAATTACACAGGAACAAAAGAAGGAATTAGAATTGTTGGGTAAGTCCAAAGATGCTTTCTTTGCAAGTATGAGTCATGAGATTCGTACACCAATTAATTCGATTATTGGACTAAATGAATTGATTTTACGTGAAAATCCGTCGACTGAAATCCAGGGATATGCAAAAAATATTCAGAATGCAAGTAAAATGTTGTTGTCTTTGGTAAATGACATTTTGGAATTATCCCAGCTTGAAATTCAAAAGATGGAATTGGTGGAAAAAGAATATAGTGTAGAAGAAATGCTGCATGAAGTTGTAGATATGATGCAGGTTCGCATGGAGGAAAAGAAGTTAAAGTTCATTGTTCAGGTGGACAAGAATATCCCTTCCAAACTGTATGGGGATGATAGACGCATGAAACAGATTCTTCTAAATATTCTTTCTAATGCAGTGAAATATACAGAGGAAGGTTCTGTTACATTTAGCTGCCGTTTTGAGCAGGTAGATGAAGAAAATATATCTCTTCGTATTTCGGTAGCAGATACGGGAATGGGAATTCGAAAAGAAGAGTTAGAGCATTTGTTTGATGCATTCCATCGAATTAATTCTGAGAAAAATCAAAAAATTGAAGGGACTGGTTTGGGACTATCGATTACGAAGCATTTGCTGGATTTGATGCAGGGTGAAATTTCAGTAGATAGTATTTATACGCAGGGCTCAGAATTTACAGTTGTGATTCCACAGAAAATCATAGATGAAGCACCTATGGGCGAATTTACGACTAAGATTGCGGATAAAAATACGACAACCTATTATAGCAAATCATTTGAGGCACCAGAGGCTCGTATTTTGATCGTAGATGATGATGACTTGAATCTTATCATTACAACGAAGCTTCTTCAGGATACGAAGATGTCGATTGACACAGCAAGTAGCGCGGATGAATGCTTGCGAAAGACAAGCAAGAGATACTACAATCTTATCTTAATGGACTACATGATGCCAGGTATGAATGGTGGAGAGCTTCTGCGTGAGGTTCGTAAACAGGAAAATGGCTTGTGTAAGGATTCTGATGTGGTATTGTTATCTGCAAATGTGCTTGCGGATAAGCAGTTGGAATATCAGCAGATGGGCTTTGATGGATTATTGGAGAAGCCAGTAGATGCGGTTCGTTTGGAACAGGAAGTAATGAAGCACATTCCAGACGAGTTGATTGAGTATCGTAGAGATGCGGTAGGTGGTGTTCAAGGAGAATACTTTGTATCAAGACTAGCAAAACGACGCAAGAAGGTCTATGTTACTTCCGATGGTGTGTGCGATTTGCCACAGGAGTTTATCGAAAAGTACGATATTAAAATCATTGATATGTATATTAAAACGGAAACGGGTAGATTCCGTGATAAGAAAGAAATCGACATTCACAACTTGTCGAGATATTTGTCAGATGAAAATACGACGGCATTTTCATTGTCACCAACCGTAGAAGACTATGAACGATTTTTTGCGGATGCACTTATGGAAGCAGATAACATCATATATATATCTATGGCGAGTGGTACTGGAAATTGTTATGAACATGCAGTTGAGGCGGCAAAGGGATTTGCACACGTACATATTGTGGATTCTACCCATATTTCTTCTGGGCAGGCACTTATCGTTTTGCATGCTGCAAAGATGGCAAGTGAAGGTGCACCAGTACAGGAAATTGTAAGTAGTATAGAACGTATGAAATCTAAGGTAAAGGCATCGTATGTTTTGCCAAGTACCCGTATTTTCTATCAAAAGGGGTTCACAGATAAGATTACTGCACAAATTTGTGATTGGTTTAAACTGCATCCAGTTTTGGGAACGTATCGAAATAAAATTACGGTTTTGGGCGTTCGTGCCGGTAAATTGGAAAAGGTTTGGAAGAAATATATCCGATTCCATTTGCGGAATAGTTCGCGCATTAACGCAGATATTGTATTTGTGGTTCATGCAGGTTGTACGGTAAGACAGCAGGAAATGATTTTAGAAGAAATCAATCGCAATATGAGATTCAAGCAGGTCATTTTTACACAGGCTTCATCGGCTAGTGTTTGTAACGCAGGACTAGGTTCGATTGGTTTTGCAATTTGTCAAAAATAGAAAGAGGTTATTATGGAACAGATTTTTGAAATTATCAAAGCGTTATTATTTGGTATTGTAGAAGGTATTACAGAGTGGCTTCCAGTAAGTAGTACCGGACATATGATTCTGTTAAATGAGTTTGTCGAGCTGAATGTAAGTGAACAGTTTTGGAATATGTTCTTGGTAGTAATTCAGTTGGGTGCCATCCTTGCAGTAGTACTGATTTTCTGGAATACGATTTGGCCATTTGCTTTAGCAAAAAATACTGATTTCTCTCAGAACATTGGAAGAAGAGGGTTCTGGAATCAGAAGTATTGGGCGGTTGGACCAATTACTGTAAAAATGGAAATCATTATTAACTGGTTTAAGATTGTAGTTGCATGTTTACCAGCAATTATATTTGTATTGCTGGATTTGGATGATGTGTGTGATGCATTGTTTTATAATGCGGTTGGTGTATCGATTGCACTGATTGTATTTGGTATTGCTTTTATTATCGTAGAAAATCGTAACGCAGGCAGAAATGCGGTGGTAATGGAAATGACTGAAATTACATGGAAGATGGCGGTGCTCATTGGTGTGTTCCAGCTTCTTGCTGCAGCATTTCCTGGCACCTCACGTTCTGGTGCGACCATCATTGGTGCGTTACTCATTGGAATTTCCAGAAAAGCAGCGAGTGAATTTACCTTTATTCTTGCCATCCCAGTTATGCTCGGAGCAAGTCTGCTTGAGTTATTAGATTTTGGCTTTCATCTGACAGGAAATGAAGTGGTGATTCTTTTAGTTGGAATGATTAGTGCATTTTTGGTTTCTATTTTTGTAATTAAATTTTTGTTGAGCTATATCCGTAAGCACGATTTCAAGGTGTTCGGTTGGTACCGAATTGTACTTGGTATCGTAGTGCTGTTTTGCGGAGTAGTGGGTATTATTTAGTTTTAGAAGTTGGTCATAGATGTTAAAGTTATATTATGGACATATCAAACTGGTAAAAGATCCAGAGCAGTTTGATAAGTGGTTTGAAAAAATGGATGGTCAGAGAAAGGACAAAATTCTACGTTGCAAGAATGAGGTAGATAAACAGCGTTCCTTACTGGCTGGAATATTGCTACATTTTGGCTTGGAAAATAATCGCGATGAAAAGCAGATTTTTTATAGTATTAGTCATTCTGGGAATTACGTGATATGTGTTCTTTCGGACCGAAGTGTAGGAATTGATATCGAGAATAAGTTCCGTAGTATTTTTTCGGAAGCAAAGGAAGAGCAATTGGATAAGATTGCGCGAAAATGCTTTACGATGGGTGAGTCCATCTATTTTCTCTCTGCAGAGGAAGAAGAAAAGCAAGAGATTATGTTGAAATTGTGGACCAGAAAGGAAAGCTATAGTAAGGCAATCGGAAAAGGTCTGGGGATAGATTTTTCGTTGATTGATACGCAGAAAAAGGATGCGCTATACTGGTCGGATTGGCTGGAAGATGGATATTATTGTAGTTTATATGTAGAGGATGGATTTTTTGGAGATTTGAAGCTACAGGAAATCGTATCTTTGTAGGAAGGAATAGAAAAATGTATGATGAATTGACTGCAAAGGATATTCAAAAGATGGAAGAGGAGATTGAGCATCGTAAGCTTGTTGTTCGTAAGCAAGCATTAGAGGATGTGAAAGAAGCTCGTGCACATGGTGATTTGAGTGAGAATTTTGAATACAAGGCAGCGAAAAAATTTAAAAATGAGAATGAAAGCCGTATTCGTTATCTGGAAAAAATGATTCGTACTGCAAAAGTTATTTCAGAGGAATCCGCTGAAGATGAAGTTGGTATGAACAATACGGTTGAGTTGTATTTCGAAGAAGATGATGAGGTAGAAGTATATAAGGTGGTTACCACGGTACGAAGCAATTCTTTGAAAAATTTGATTAGTAAAGAGTCGCCACTTGGAATGGCGATATATGGGCATAAGGTAGGAGAACGATGTGAGGTAAAGGTAAATGATACCTATTCTTATTTTGTGCAGATTAGAAAGATTGAAAATACAGTAGATGATGGAAGCGATGCGTTGCGAAAATTTTAACTGTGTTGAAAGTGAGAACATAGATGGCTAGAAGAGGTTTGACGGGACAACTAAATATGTTTGATTTGTACAATTCCCTAGAAACAGGTGAAGTTGAGATGGTATCTTTGGTGCCGGAGTTTGAAGAGGAGCCAGAGGTTGTGGAAGTGCCAGAGGTTGTGGAAGAGCTAGAGGTTGAGGAAGAACTAGAAGTTGTGGAAGAGCCAGAAACTGTGGAAGAGCTAGAAGCTGTGGAAGAGCAAGAAGTTGCGGAAGAGTCCCATGTGGTTCTGGGAAAAGAGCAGGTGTCTATGTCTCGAAGTTATGTGGTGGATGGAGAACAGGTTGAGATTGCATACATCAATTATAACAAGGTTCGCATTACAAGAGGAAATGGGGTGCCTGTTGTGAAAGAATTTGCTTCTACGAAAGAAGCGGTAGATTATTATGTAGAGCAGATGCAGGAGTATGAGGATGAATAAAGAAGAGTTAGAAATAATTGATTTGGAACAGGAGGAACTACCTGTTGACAAATCCTCAAAAAAGAGGAGACAAAATATCATTAGCTGGGTACTCGTTTGTATCGGTGTTATCTGTATTGGAGTTGCATTATATGGTTTATATGATATTTACAAAGAGTACAAAGTAAGTGAGGAAATATATGAAAAGGCTGAGGAGGAGTTTGTTCATCCGTATGTGCCGGGGACAGAAGAGGAGAATTTAACAGAAGCTCCAGCAGAAGCTCCAACGGAAACTGCTCCTGTGACTCCTTGGTATCAGTTGGTATCGGTAGATTTGGCAGGATTACAAGCAAAATATGACGAAGTAGTAGGATGGCTTTACTTTGAAAACGTGGATATTAGTTACCCATTGATGCAAGGCAGTGATAATACAAAATATTTGCGTACGGCTTTTGATGGAACATATTCAAATCCAGGAAGTATCTTTGTAGAGGCGACACATAGTGGAGATTTTTCGGATATTCATACTTTGGTGTACGGTCATAATCAGAGAGATGCCAATATGTTTGGCAAATTAAGAAATTATTATAATGATGCATCGTATTATAAGATGCATCCATATTTTCAGATATTCTGTGAGGATAAAATATATCGATATAGAATTTTTGCAGTTTTGGATGCGCCTGTAGATAGTTTTGTCTTTCAGGAAAAGCCTGTTTCTGCAAGTTCATGGGTAGAAAAGTTACAACAAAATGCTATACTTGCAGCTGGAATTCAGGCAGATGATAATGATAGAATTGTTACACTTTGCACCTGTACCGATGATGCAAAAGATCGTATATTAGTGAGTGCGGTGCTGGTAGGTACCTATGATCGTACAGAACAGACTTTGATACAAAATTAAAATAAGGAGCTGAAACCATGAAAAGAGAAGACGAATTATTAAAACAGTTGATGGATATGACAAAGGATACGAAGGCTGGAAAAATTCGCTGGGATGTGAAGTGCCAGACTACAGAATACAATGATCCTACCAGTAAACCACAGGTAATGGAGGATGATATTCTTTGGACAGTAGATGAGTGTTATGTTTCTTATTATTGTGAATATAAGGGTAAGGAATTTTTGATGATTACCTATGAAATGATACATACTGCAGGAGATAAGGTGAAAACAACGAATTTGGTATTCCTTCCACCACTTGGAATCCGTTATTTTGATATTCATACCTTACTTCCTTATGCAGTGGAAAATTCGAATATGCTTTCTTATCAGGTGAAGGCTTTGTGGACTATGCTATTGGATATGTATAAAGCGAATCCAAGTAGTGTTGCTTTGGATGTAAGTGAAAGAGTTTTAACAATTGAAGATTAGTAGATTTGTTAATGGAGGAATGTTATGGGAAGAGTATATTTAAATGAGGGGTGGAAATTTGCTGAAAAATTTTCCGTGAATTTATTTTATCCGGGTGTAGGCGACAGCGATATGGTAGAAGTGCGTTTTCCACATACCTGTAAGGAATTACCATATAATTATTTTGATGAAAATGAGTATCAAATGGTGTGTGGTTATCGTCGTACGCTTCGTGTAGAAGAGGCTTGGAAAGGCAAAACAATGCTCTTTACCTGTGAAGGAGCAGGGCATGAAACAACACTCTATATCAATGGGCAGGAAGTGTATAAGCATTCTTGCGGATATACTGGGTTTACGGTAGATATTACGCCTTATATGTTATATGGACAAGCCAATGTGCTGGTATTGAAGGTGGATAGTAATGAAACATTAAACCAGCCACCATTTGGATTTGTTATCGATTATATGACATTCGGTGGTGTGTATCGTGAAGTATATATGGATGTGGTAGAAAATACCCATATCAAAGATGTATTTGTAAAAGCAGAGGCTGCAAAGGATGGAAAGGCGGACTTGGAATGCCAGATAGAAGTGAGTGAAGCGGTACTTGCTTCGGAAAAAGAGATTCTGATTCGTGGATTTTTGACTCGCAAGGATACGGATCGTTGTCCCGTAGATAGTGAAGAGCAATATTTTCTTCCTGTGGCAGCATTTGAACAGAAAGTATCGGAAGTTAAATTTACATTAAATAATTCGGTGTATAATGTGCTAAATTGGCATGTGGACCATCCGTATTTGTATGAGCTGACTTTGGAATTGGTCGATTCGGAGGATAATGTAAAGGATACCTATACAACTACGTTTGGCTTTCGCAATGTGGAATTCCGAGCAGATGGATTCTACTTGAATGGAGAAAAATTTAAAATTAGAGGATTGAATCGTCACCAGAGCTATCCTTATGTTGGATATGCAATGCCAGAAAGTATACAAAAACTGGATGCAGATATTCTGAAATTTGAGTTGGGCTGTAATGCAGCGAGAAATTCACATTATCCACAGTCACATCATTTCATTAATCGCTGTGATGAAATCGGTCTGTTGGTATTTATGGAAATTCCAGGCTGGCAGCACATTGGAGACGAGGCATGGAAGCAGCAGGCTTGTAAGAATGTCGAAGATATGATTCTGCAGTATCGCAACCATCCGTCGATAATGATTTGGGGTGTGCGTATCAATGAATCCCAGGATGACGATGCCTTTTATATCGAGACCAATCGTATCGCTCACGCGTTAGATGATACCAGACCAACGGGCGGTGTTCGTAATTTTAGAAAGAGTCATCTTTTTGAAGATGTCTATACCTATAATGATTTTGTGCACGATGGCAAAAAGCCAGGCTGTGAACCAAAGAAAAACATTACTTCGGATATGTCAAAGGGACATTTGATTACAGAATATAATGGTCACATGTATCCAACGAAGCCATTTGATTGGGAAGAACATCGATTGGAGCATGCACTTCGTCATGCAAGAGTTATCAATGCAGTCGGAAAAGAAGAGGATATCGCTGGAAGCTTTGGCTGGTGTATGTTTGATTACAATACGCATAAGGATTTCGGTAGTGGAGATCGTATCTGTTACCATGGTGTTACAGATATGTTTCGTAATTCCAAGCTTGCGGCGAGTGTTTATGCATCGCAACAGGAAGAAACGACTGTTTTGGAAGTAAGTTCTTCGATGGATATTGGGGAGCATCCAGCAACGAATTTAGGAAACGTATACATTTTCTCAAATGCAGATAGTGTTAAAATGTACAAAAATGGTCATTTTATCAAGGAATACAAACCAAGTGACTCTGCATTTGATGGTATTCCACATGGTCCTATTTTGGTGGATGATTTCGTTGGAACGATGTTGGAAACAGAAGAAGGTTTTAGTAAAAAACAATCGGAAATGATTGCAGGAGCATTAAACTACCTTGCAATTCATGGCTATCAAACCTTCCCACCACATATTATATGGACGATGGTGAAAGCAATTGTTCAGTATAAGATGAAACCAATGGATATGGTAAATCTCTATATCAAATACATTGGAAACTGGGGCGAAACAGCTACTTCGTATCGTTTCGAGGCAATCCAAAATGGGGAAGTAGTGAAAACTGTAGTGAAAGAACCAATGCGTAAACCGCATCTAGAGACGAAGGTTTCTCACACGAAGCTCCATGAAGGAAATACGTATGATGTGGCAGCCATCCGTATTCGTGCAGTAGATGAAAACGAAAACCTGCTTCCATATTATCAGGAGCCAATCAAGGTAACAGTGGAAGGTCCGATTACCGTAATTGGTGATGACGTATTGTCACTTAAGGGTGGCATGGGAGGTCTTTACATAAAGACAACTGGAGCGAAAGGCGCTGCAAAGGTTTGCCTTGGTAATTCACAGCTTGAGACGGTAGAACTTACCTTTGAAATCGTATAGTAAAAGAAAATGTTTTTGGAAGAGGGAATCCAAAGAGACAATATATTTTAGGAGAAGAAGATTATGATTCGTAGATTAGGCAATGTGTTTGTACTTGATACGCCAAATACCACGTATGCATTTGGTGTAATTCCATCTGGGCAATTGGAGCATTTGTATTATGGGGAAAGAATTGCCATTGACACAGAGGAAGAAGCGGCAGTGTTAGCAGAAAAACGACTTTCTCTTCCTGGTAATGCAGTTGCGTATAGCCCAGAGCATAGCAACGTATCCTTGGAAGTGATACGTTTGGAAATGTCAGGAGGCGGCAAGGGGGATATCCGCGAACCTTTCATTGAAGTGACACACGCAGATGGTAGCTATACCTCGGATTTTGTGTTTGCAGATGCAAAGATTACGCAGGGAAAAACACCATTTAAAACATTGCCTGGTTCCTACGAAGAAAATAATCAGGTAGAAGAATTAACCATAACTATGGTAGACCATAGCTATAATTTGACGATAGAACTGCATTATTTTGTTTTCTTAAATCAGGATATAATTTCTCGCTCGACTAAGCTGATGAATACCAGCACAGAGCCTGTGGTTTTGGACAGACTTATGAGTGCGCAGTTGGATTTCGATGAAAAAGATATGGAGCTTACGACCTTCCATGGAGCATGGGCAAGAGAAATGAGACGACACGATATGTCAGCCAATGCCTGTAAAATCGTAAACGAGTCTTATTGTGGATGTTCTTCGAACCGTTCGAATCCATTTATTATGCTTTCGCAGAAGGGCACCACGGAGGATCATGGCGATTGCTATGGTATGAACTTAATCTATAGTGGAAATCATTATGAAGCAGTGGAAGTCAGCGCGTATGGACAGACAAGAGTAGTAACGGGGATCAATCCAAGAAGCTTCCAGTTCCACATCGGACCAGGGGAATCTTTTGAGGCACCAGAAGCCGTTATGACCTATTCGAAGAAGGGGTATAATGGCATGAGCCAGAATATGCACCGTTTTGTGCGTGAATGTATCGTACGTGGCGAGTGGAAAAAGAAACCACGCCCAGTTCTTCTAAACAGTTGGGAAGCTGCTTATTTTGATATCAATGAAAGCAAACTTTTAAAACTGGCAAAAGCGGGAAAAGAAGCTGGGGTTGAACTTTTTGTCATGGACGATGGCTGGTTTGGAACGAGAGACAATGACACACAGTCGTTAGGTGACTGGTATCCAAATAAAAAGAAATTGCCAAATGGCTTGGCAGGTCTTGCCAAAAAAGTAAATGCCTTGGGATTGGATTTTGGGGTTTGGGTAGAGCCAGAAATGGTGAATGTAAACAGTGACCTTTACCGTGCACATCCAGAATGGGTGATGGAGATTCCAGGAAAACCACATTCCGAAAGCCGTACACAGAGAATCTTGGACTTTGCGAATCCAGATTTAGTAGAATATATGACGGAAGCCATGACGAAGGTATTTTCGGACGGAAATATTGCTTATGTAAAATGGGATATGAACCGAATTTTCTCGGATTATTATTCGCAGGCACTTCCACCAGAACTTCAGAAAGAGGTTGGACACCGTTATATGATGGGTCTTTACAAAATGTGTGATACTTTGATGAGCAGATTCCCACATATTCTTTTTGAAGGCTGTGCATCGGGAGGCAATCGTTTTGACTTAGGTATTCTTTGTTACTTCCCACAGATTTGGGCAAGTGATGACTCGGATGCCATTTATCGTGTGGAAGGACAGACCGGATATAGCTATGGTTATCCAATGTCAACCGTAAGTGCACACGTGTCGGATTGTCCAAATCATCAGACTCTTCGTAGAACGCCAATGGCAAGCCGTTTCCAGGTAGCCGCCTTTGGGGTGTTAGGCTATGAATGTAACCTTTGTGAAATGAGTTCGGATGATGTAAAAGATATCAAAGAGCAGATTGCTCTTTATAAGAAGTGGAGAGAGGTATTGCAGTATGGTACGTTCTATCGCGGCAGAGTATATGACAATACCTATGAATGGACCTGTGTAAGTCCAGATAAAAAGAAAGCTGTTGGATTTGAAATGCAGGTATTGTTCAATCCGAATACCCATTTTGAAACCTATCAGCCAAAGGGTTTAGAAGAGGATACGAAGTATCGTTTTACCAATAGACAGCTCAAAATCAATATTAAAGAGTTTGGCGGTTTGATTAATCAGGTCATTCCATTCCACATCAAACCAGATTCCGCGATTCACAATCTTGCTGCGAAACTGGTAAAACTGCCAGCGGAAAAAGAGGACTGTGTAGCAAGCGGTAAGCTTCTTATGGATGGTGGCGTAAAATTACAGCAGAATTTTGGTGCGACAGGATATGCGGAGGGCATCCGTTTCACGACAGATTTTGCATCACGTATGTATTTTATGGAAGCGATTCCTGAGACCACGGAAGTGGTAGAAACAAAATAGTAATTTGGAGTAATTAAGAAATGATTTATTTTAACTGTGATTATACAGAAGGGGCACACCCAAGTATTTTAGAAAAATTAGCAGAAACCAATATGGAGCAGACCATCGGTTATGGCATGGACGAGCATTGCAAGCATGCGGCAGAACTGATTAAAAAAGCATGTGGCAGAGAAGATGTGGATGTACATTTTCTCGTAGGTGGTACACAGACCAATGTAACGGTAATTGATGCGGCACTTCGTGCACATCAGGGTGTAATCTGTGCCGGCAGTGGACATATTAATGTACATGAGACAGGCGCGGTAGAAGCCAGTGGACACAAATGTATCACGATTCCTTCCGAAGATGGTAAGGTGTACGAGCCACAAGTAAGAGAAATCCTTGCAAATCATTTTGCAAATGGTGGAGATGAGCACATGGCACAGCCAAAGATGCTGTATATTTCGAATCCAACCGAATGGGGCACCATTTACCAAAAAGAGGAGCTTATCGCTTTGTACGAGCTGTGTCAGGAGTATGGTGCATATCTTTTCTTGGATGGTGCACGTTTGGGCTATGGGCTTATGTGCAAGGAAAATGATTTGACCTTGGAAGATATCGCTCAGTATACGGATGTATTTTATATCGGTGGAACCAAGGTAGGTGCGCTATTTGGAGAAGCGGTTGTAATTTCAAATCCAGCATTAAAGCCAGACTTCCGCTATGCCATCAAACAGCATGGTGGGATGCTGGCAAAGGGACGCCTCTTAGGGGTGCAGTTTGAGACATTGTTTACCGACAATCTCTATTTTGAAATCGCAAAGCACGCGATGGATATGGCAGAGCGAATTTCGGATAAACTTGCAGAATATGGGGTGGAATTTACGGTTGCATCACCAACGAACCAGATTTTCGTAAGTTTACCAAAGACAGCAATTACAGAATTATCACAGAAATACAAATTTGAGCCGATGGGAACCAAGGACGAAACACATGATATCATTCGTATCTGTACCTCATGGGCGACTAAAGAAGAAAATGTCACAGCACTTTTAGCTGATATAGAAAGGGTTCTTTCGTAATGAAGAAAATATTACTTATCGCCACAGGCGGTACTATTGCATCCAAAAAATCAGACAGTGGTTTGAAGCCACAGATTTCACCAGAGGAGCTGGTATCCTATATTCCTTCCATTTTAGGTGTATGTGAGGTGGAAACCTGCCAATTGCTTAGCTTGGATAGCTCGAATATGGAGCCAAAGCACTGGAGCATGATTGTGGAATGTATACAGGAACATTATGAAACATACGATGGCTTTGTCATTGCACATGGTACAGATACTATGGCATATACAGCAGCAGGATTGTCCTATATGATTCAAAATTCCAGCAAGCCAATCGTTATCACGGGTTCGCAGAAACCAATCGACTTAGATATCACGGATGCAAAGACGAATCTTTTGGACAGCTTTATTTATGCGGCAGATGACAAATCACAGGGCATCGTTATCGTGTTCGACGGCAAGGTAATCGCAGGAACTCGTGCGAAAAAAATTCGCTCGAAGAGCTATAATGCCTTTGACAGCATCGATTTTCCAGCGTTGGCGATGATTCAGGATGGTCAGATTATGCGATATATCCCGATGGAGCCATATCAGGAAGACGTGAAATTTTATACACAGCTTAATGAGAGAATTTTCCTGTTGAAGCTGATTCCAGGTATACAGCCAGAAATCTTAAAATATATTTTCGAGCATTATGATGCAGTTATCGTAGAAAGCTTCGGTGTAGGTGGAATTCCGAAATCCATTTCGGAAGACTTCTATGGATTTTGCAAGCAGTATCCAGAAAAGACCATCGTTATGGCGACACAGGTAGCACACGAAGGCAGTGATATGACGGTTTATGAAGTTGGACACGAGATGAAAGCCAGATGCAATTTCCTGGAATCCTACGACATGACACTCGAATCTGTCATCGCGAAAACCATGTGGATGTTGGCGAATCAGGAGATTTCGAAAGCGAATCAGGAAGACATCTTTTATAAAAATATTAACTATGATGTCATCTTTGGAAAGAATCGAAAATGTTAGTGGGAATATCGACTAAAATTTACGAAAATTTTTAGTACATCTTCCAATTCACAACCCCTTGAATATGAAATATAATAGTATTCGGTAAATACTAATTTTATTTCACGTTTGAGGGGACTTTTTATTATGAAATCATTGCAGACATACAATGGAAACGATCTTGGTGCGGTATACGCAAAGCAGAGTACACAATTTCGCTTGTGGGCACCAACAGCAGAACGTGTGCAAATCTGTTTCTACGCCACGGGAGACGGCGGTGAAGTAGTAGAAGTAAAGGATATGCAGCCTGATGAGGGTGGCACATGGGTATATACAAAGAGTGGTGACTTGCATCAGTTGTATTATACATATTTAGTTACCGTAAATGGAAAAACACAGGAAACCAATGACCCTTACGGTAAGGCGACAGGCGTAAATGGTAAGAGAAGCATGGTGGTGAATCTGGAAAAGACCAATCCAGAAGGCTTCGAAGAAGACCATGGCCCAGAAGTAAAGAAATGGACAGATATCGTTGTTTACGAATTATCTGTTTTAGATACGACATCTGCCGAAAATACGGGTGTAGTAAACAAAGGAAAATACATCGGTTTGACCGAAACCGGTACGAAGACTCCAGAAGGCATCCCAACCGGTTTGGATCATATCTTGGATTTGGGCGTAACGCATGTACAGATTATGCCAAGCTACGACTTCGGTAGTATCGACGAAAGTAAACCAGAAGAACCACAGTACAACTGGGGCTATGACCCAATCAACTACAATGTTCCAGAAGGTTCCTTCTCGACAGACCCATTCCATGGAGAGGTTCGTATCAAAGAATACAAGGAAATGGTACAGTCTTTCCACAAACATGGACTCGGCGTTATTATGGACGTAGTTTACAATCACACATACGATATCGAAAACAACTGTTTCCAGAAATGTGTACCAGATTATTACTATAGAATGACAGAAGATGGTGAATATTCCGATGCATCTGCTTGTGGTAATGAAGTAGCATCTGACCATCCAATGGTTCGCAAATTCATCATTGATTCGTTGAAATATTGGGTAAGCGAATACCACATCGACGGCTTCCGCTTCGACTTAATGGGCGTATTGGATATCGAAACCATGAATCAGGCAGCCGTGGAGCTTAAGAAAATCAATCCATCCATCATCATTTATGGCGAAGGCTGGACGGGTGGTCCATCTACCATTCCAGATGAAGAAAGAGCACTCAAGTGCAATGTGCCAGCTCTTGTAGATGTAGGTGCATTTTCCGATGACATCCGTGATGCAGTGCGCGGGGACGTATTCATCGAAGAAGAAATCGGTTTCATCAGTGGTAGACAGAACATGGAAAACGACATCCGCTACTCAGTCGTAGGTGCAACCAAACATCCAGAAGTAGATTATGAAGCTTACGAATACAGCGAAGGACCATGGGCAAAGAATCCTGTGGACATCGTAAACTACGTATCCTGCCATGACAATCTTACCCTTTGGGACAAAATCAGCGTATCTTGTCCAAAGGCAACCAGAGAAGAGAAATTATCTATGAATCGTTTAGCAACGGCTATGGTATTTACAGCACAGGGAATCCCATTCTTCTTATCTGGAGAAGAATTCGCTCGTACCAAGCCAATCGAAGGCACAGACGAAGTATGTGAAAACAGTTATAACATGCCATTCTATACCAACGTAATGCGTTACGAAGGTGTAGAAGAAAACAGAGAATTGTATGAATACTACAAGGGCTTAATCGCTTTCCGTAAAGCACATGAAGGTCTTCGTTTTGGTACTACCGAAGAAGTACAGGAACACTTACACTTTGTAGACGGTTTGCCAAAGAATGTAGTAGCATTCACAATCAAGACAGATGAAGAAACTATCTTCGTCGTATACAACGGTAATAAGAAAGCAGTAAAGATTGACCTGCCAGAAAAAGCAGAATGGAACATTCATGTAGATGATACCAAGGCTTCCGCAGAAGTACTTCGTACAGTAACTGATACAGAAGTAGAAGTACAGGGCGTGGCTTGTTTGGTAGCGGTAGCAAAATAGGGAGTTGCTATGTTGTTGGGAACAATGATAAATGGACATGGAATTTGGGATAATTTATGGCAAGTTCTTTTAGGACTTTTGATAGTTGGTGTGCTTGCAATTGTACGATATCTTCCATACTGGAAACCGAAAGGAAAGGTTGTGGAATGTCTTGCAACGGTAAAATCCAAACGTATGGAATATTCGAACACACCACAGATACAGTATCAGGGAAATAGATGGAACTATTTGATATTGTTCGTGGATGAAACGGGAACGGAAATAGAACTATTTACAATGGAAGCTATTTATGCAGATCTAAAAGAAGGTGACATTGGAAAGCTAAAATATCAAGGAGATACCATCCTTGAATTTGTCAAACAAACATGGTATGAATCGCCAATTAAGATAGATTAAGGTAACGTTAAGGTAATATTAAGGTTGTGCAAGTCTATTGTTAAGAATCGTATGATACAGTTTAATTGTAAGAAAGGAAAGGTATCATACGAGGAGGTGTTAGTATGTTAGTTCATGTAATGACAAATGGACATGCAATTTTTCCGAATGGAGGAATGACCTGGGAACATCTGGGGTTTGCTCTTTTACTGGGGCTAATTGGTGTAGTGGCAATAAATCTTCCATACTGGAAACCGAAAGGACCCGTAGTAGAATGTCAAGCAACTGTGAAATCTAAACGTGTGGAGAGTTCGAATACGCCTGCGATTTATTATCGTGGGGAAAGATCTAACTATGTGATTACGTTTGTAGTTGAAGATGGAAAAGAAGTCGATTTAGTGACGATACCAGCGATCTATGCGGACTTAAAAGAAGGGGATACAGGCAGATTAAAATATCAGAGAGATTCTATTCTTGAATTTGAACTCTTATAGAGTTCTTGCCTATATGAGATAACAAATAAGGAATATAATGGGACGCCTTGCGTAAGCACAGCGACCATTATATTCCTTTTTATTTATAAAATGAAAGTCTGATTTTTTACGTTATTAGTACGTTATATGGTAATAATGATTAAATTTTATATGGTACAATAAAGATAATTAGTGGAATAGTTTTTGGTTGAGAAAAATATAAGAGATGATTCTAGAGGAATTATTGGTAGGTTTCAAAATATGGTAGGAAAAGGATATTTGTGACAATTAAGAAAGAAAAAATTTTAATAATTTGTCACCTTTTTCCATTTCTTAAGTGTTATATATGTATAGGTAATGTAAAAGGCTTAAAAGAGAAAAGGGGTGTTTCCAATGGGGAGAGGATACTTCTAAGCGATTCGAAACTATATAATTTATGGGATAGCAAGGAGAATAGGAAATGAAAAAATACATATATACAAACATAGTTATAGCTATATTAATGTTATTGGTAGGATGCTCAAATGAAAATATAAAGGCAAAACTTCCGCCGGTTAGAATAAGTGATATTCAAATAAATGCGTCGTTTGAGAGAAGTTATACTTTTGCTGAAGCATATGAAGAATCTGACATGGTTGCCCATATAAGAATAGGAGATTGGCTTGGCGATGGGGAATATATAACCTATTTTGAAGCAGAAATTATAGAACAATACAAAGGAGAGGTCATTAATGAAATTGTACTATTACAAGATGGAACAACAAGTGAAACACTAAAAGGGTATCCATTGTTTACAAACGAAAATGAAATGCTTGTTTTTTTAAAACACGCAGTGAATACAGAGTATGAAGATGCATATTGGATTATAGGTGCATATACAACATTGTTAGATGTTGAAATAGATAAGAATGGAAACCAATATTATATTGATCGATATGGAATATTGGGAGAAACAATCAGTACATCCTTGAATATAGCCAATAATGAAGAATTAAAGAAAGAACTTTACAGGAATGCAATTAAGAGGGATAGTATTGTTGCAGAGATGGAATATGAGTACAACTATATTTATAATAAAACTTCTCTTGATGAATTGATGGAGGGATTTAAGGAATAGTGTTGAAAGGAGAAAGGAATATGAAGCGTATAAAAATTATCCCGGTGTTTTCAATTATTTTATTGTTCGTATTTGTTTCGCCAGTTTATGCGCATACTACGTCACAAATAGGCGTATTAGAGCAAACTTACCATACAAACCCAAATTATCAGGATTATTATGTTGGTGGTGAAGAAGTGGGGTGGAGTATTGATGAAACATTGCATACGAATGGAACAAGTATTACATATTCGTTTGCTATAACAGATCCGTACTTGGAAACTGCATATAAAGTGTATGCAATAGAAGGTGCAAGTAAATGGAATGGAATAGTCAACATTACGAATAAACTTGATGGAACTGGCAAGGGAATAATCAAAACATATAATGAAGAAAATAGTGGAACAGTAGATCGATTTAGGGGAGCTTATACAGATGCTAATGGACATTTGACTTCGTGGATAATAGAGATGAATAGGAGCTACAATGTAACATCTACAACTTTAGCCCATGAATTTGGACATGTTATAGGACTAAATGATTTGTATGCGTCTAAGAATACAAACAAATTGATGTATGGGTATTCAAGTAGGTCTGTTTCGTCTCCACCATACTATAGGCTGAAAGGGCTGACGCAATATTGCGTCGGTCCTTATTTTGCTTTATAAGTTTTTTCAGAGTTGTCACCTATTCTCCTTCTCAATTGTTGTATGTGTATAGGTAATATAAAAGAATCGACGAGAGGAGAAAGAGGTGTTACCAATGGGAGTGAGATATTTCTAGGTGATTATAAAGTTATATAATTTATGGATGGAGGGAAATTGTATGAAAACAAAATTAAGAAGAATTTCATTTGTAATGATAATGGTATTATTATTTGCCACAATTCCATTGTATAACGGAGAAAGAAATACACTCTATTTTGCAGCTGAAAATCAAGAGGATAACATACCAGAGGGGATGAAAAGCGATGCAGAAATGATAGCTTTAGCATTGGAATATTTTCCAGAATATTCTGAGAAAATTAATGCACCACTTGAAAGCAATATTTTGAATTCAAGAACAGTAGCTAACGAAGATGTACTTGTAATAAATGAAACAAAGAATATTTCCGATGTAGAACAAATTGTTTATCAAGAATATGCGAGTGGTAAATCAAGTATATTATATATTGTTGAAGAAGAGGAAGTATTAACTCAAAATGGAAGTGGGCGTCAAATGTATAAATGTATAAACATTGCAGTTTATAGCCGTTTTCTTTTAGGAAGCATTTACATTATGGGATTTGCATTTACTATATACTATGATCAATATGACCGTATTAATGATTTTGGTGATTTTACAGCAAGTAATTTACCATTGACAATAGAAAGACAGAAAGTGAATGAAGATGCATATAGTCCAGCATCTGCTTTTTATACAGCAACGTTTGAGTATCCAGAATTTTCAATTATTGGTTCTGGGGTTCAAAGGTGTGCATTAGAAATTATAGTAGGTGACAACGATTATTCAATAGAGGTTTACTAGGTGGAGATCAAGTATAGAGGTAGTAGAGTAATTATGATATAATTATATTGTAAAAGGATAGGAGGTGTTAGTATGTTAGCTGAAATGATTGTAATTGCAAATAAAGTACAAAATGGAGGTTGGGAAGGTTTTTGCTTTGCTATATTACTGGCAGGGATTGCGGCTTTACTGAGATACCTTCCATACTGGAAACCGAAAGGACCTGTGGTAGAATGTCAAGGAACAGTAAAATCTAAACGTGTAGAGTATTCGAATACACCAGCGATTTATTATCGTGGGGAAAGATTTAACTATGTGATTACGTTTGTAGTTGAAGATGGAAAAGAAGTCGATTTAGTGACGATACCAGCAATCTATGCGGACTTAAAAGAAGGGGATGCAGGTAGATTAAAATATCAGAGAGATTCCATTCTTGAATTTGAACTAGTATAGAGATTATGTCTTTATGAGATAAAAAAGGAATATAATGGGATGCCTTGCGTAAGCACAGCGACCATTATATTCCTTTTTATTTGTTGTCACCTTTTTTCGACTTGAATTGTTGTATATGTATACAATGAATGAAAGCGAGTGCTAATGTTGATATTGTGACAGATGCTTCACTTAATGATGCAATTGAAATAATTCGTGCACAGCATGAAAATGCAGAGATTGTAGTTGAAGATGGAGTGATACATGTATATGTTGGAGAAGAATCAAAGAATCATGGGGTTGCATTATTAGCGGTAGAAAATAGAATTTGGGCTCCAGAAGGGGGAACATGGGCAGATTTTGTTCCACCGTGGTATACGTTTATAAACCCTAGTGCGGTGATTCCATACTCTGTCTTATATTTACCACATACAAATGCGGATGCGTTATTTGTTACAAGGGCAACGAATGGATTGTATGATTTGATCCTAAAGTTAATAGCAGATAATTTGGATTGGGATACAATTATTTATAAGATATTAATAAAGTTTGGAGTAGAGTTTACCAAAGGACAACTTTTATTTATTGCGTCATCATATTTTTATAATATATATAGAGGGATTGATCTTGCAATGTTCGGGAATACATTGACAAATGCGGGATTAGACGGTGTGCGTATTGATTTTACAACGGTTGGCGGTTGGCCAGTTAATTATTATTATGTATGGGACAGCGACTATGTAACAGATTCACCTTGGCAGGATTTTGGACCAAATTTTTATAAAGGAATATATAGTTCTTCAGATATTTAAGTGGTGAATAAATAATGATAATAAATATATTGGAAAAAATAAAGAAAGATGGGCTGTTTATAACTTTTAATATTATAAGTAGTATAATGTTTGCTGCAAGTTGCTTTCTTAGAGTAAACAGAAGAAGTGTAGAACTTGATTTTTTCTATTTAGTGACAGGAATGATTTGGGCAGTACATGAAATTTGGATGGTAATACGAGCAGTAAAAAAACATAAGGTCTTAAACACAGAGGTAACTAAAAATAATAGGAATAGTCGAATTTTTACAGCAATAGTAATGTATCTTTTTTACCTTCAAAATGTGTATGTGTATATTTTATCGTCTAAAATATTAGAATGATTAATTTGGCGGTGGCAAATAGAATGCTTTATAATGTCTGTTTGTCACCTCTTTTGCATTCTAAATTGTTGTGTTATATATAGATATAAGAAAATTTATAGATATACTACAGGAGAGAAAATGCTAGTTTTATATTTGACATACATTGATAGTGAAGAAGATAAAGAAAAGTTTGAAAGATTATATGATACATATAAGAAACAGATGGCAATAGTGGCGATGGCGATTGTGCACAATGAAGTTGATGTGGAAGATATCGTGCATGATGTCTTTTTAAATGTTGCGACTAGACATATAGATACGATAAATCGGATAACAGATGAAACGGATTTGAGAAACTATATGTTGAAAGCTACGAAAAACACGGCATTGAACTGGATCAAGAAGGGGAAAAGATTGGTGTATACTACGAATGAGCGAAATGTTGAACCAATTGTTTTCGGTTTGTCAGATGATACATTTATTGAATTTCTGTGTCACCAAATAGAGTATGCTCGTGTGTTAGACGCAATTAAGAAGCTGGAACCAAAGTATAGAGATGTGCTATATCAGCATTTTGTAATGGAAATTCCAGTGCCGCAGTTGGCGAAATCCAAGAATCAATCTTTAGCTGCGACGAAGAAACAATTAGTTCGAGGGAAAAAGAAATTATTAGTCTTATTAGAAGGGGAGAAAGAAAATGGCAATGACTAGAGCAGAGTTAAATCAAGCATTTCGTGAAGTTGCATCCATGGAGTTTGCAGATATTCCAGCAGATGAATCAATGATTCCGTTTGAATTTTCAGAAAAGTTTACAAAGAAGATGGAAAAACTGATTGCTCGTCAGAAGAAACCTTATTGGAAGTATGTGAATACAGCGAAGAAACGTGTGGCGATAGCTGTAATTGCGGTGCTATCGCTATGTATGGTGGCTTTGGGAAATGAGGAAATAAGGGCATCTATGCTTCAATGGTGTGAAGATGTGTATGAGGAGTATATTCGTTATTATTTTGAGGGGGATACAACGAAGAAAATAGAGTATGTGTATCAGTTGACGATGGTGCCAGAAGGGTTCGAGGTAGAACAAGAAATAGGTAATACGGAATATCGATTGGTAAAATACAGAAATAATGCTGGGGACAGCATTAAATTGGAGCAGGGTATAACAGAGGATAGGGATTATTATTGGGATAACGAGAACGGAGAATGGAATACAGAAATACTCAATGATAAAGAAGTGAAATTATTCGACTAAACAAGTGTTATGGGTGCTGTTTGGGTAGAAGATGGGTATTATATGTCTTTGTTATATTATGGATGCGAAGATATAGAAATAATCAAAAACATGATAGAAACGATAGAATAAAGAAAGGTCTCATTAATAATTATTGTTAATGAGACCTTATGCATAAAAATGTTAATTAGTAAGTTGTTTCATGTTGACGAGTAATTGTATCGGCGGCACCACCAGAACCATATATTTTGTAGATAACGGTGGTGCGATATGTTCCAGTTGAAGGAAGAGAGTAAATGCGATCATCAGAATACTCATAATCATTGATGGTTTGTATCCATTCATTATTTGGCTGTCCGATATCAACGCGAGTCCAAAAGAATAATAACGTTTTCTTTTCAACATAAGTTGTGATTACGGCCTTAGTAGTTATATCAGGAAAACCATTATAATTGTAATTTATTATTAATGTTCCATTATCATTTACACTTGTAGTAAGGCTCGCAGAAAGCACATTATTATATCGGGGTGTGATTTCATTCGCATAAGTTTTTGCAGAAGAAAAAGTTACCATGAGAATACAGATAAGTACAGCGAGAGATAAGCTCTTTTTGAAATTTTTTGACATATTTTGCCTCCTTTTGTATAGATAAATTTTATAATTGTTGTATGTGTATAGAATGCAAATCCTTGTAGGGGCTAGGGTTTGTGCAGATTGTGGTTATTCCACACAGAACTTCTGTACATGAGCCAGAGATTGAAACTGCTTCTACCGAAAATATCCCACAAGTAAAACTGAGTTGGGATATGAATTGAGACGAAATTGTTATGTATTCAGAAGAGTACATAGGTGCCAAGAAACTAGACAGGGAATTAAACAGTCCAGATACCGATTTGTCGAAATGGTTTAAGGACTATAATGGACAGACTCTCCAAAGAATTTATGACCCGACCGACTCGTGTGGACCAGCGAAGAGAAAGGATATCATCTTTTATAACACTGAAGAAACCGATGTGCAGGTAGTGCTAAAGACGATGCTAGATGCGATGATACAGCCATTGATGGAGGCAGATGAACATCGCGAGTTTGTAATTACCAAATACGAACTAACGGAACAGCCAGTAAAACAAATTAATGAAAACGTATGGCTTCTACGAGTAGTAGGTGGATATTATAGCTATGAAGGGTATGATTTGGCATCCATGGAGGAACGAATGCCGTATGAACCAGATGTGAAAGATGGGATGATTACTTTTATGGCGGATGGAAGTGTAGGAGCCTCACAGTATATTCTTATCAAGTATGGCTCGGTATATCGTCTGCAGAAGGCGGGCGATATGGGGCCATTCGGAGTAGAGATATGGAATTAGAGATGCCTATATGAGATAACAAAAAAGGAATATAATGGGACGCCTTGCGTAAGCACAGCGACCATTATATTCCTTTTTATTTTAGTGCGTATGTCTATTGATAAAATCTGTCTTGTATTTCGAATACATAATCTTCTGACTACTATATAATCCGAAATATCCCGAAAGCATATAACTAAATGCTACTGCAAGCAGATAGTACGGCATGCCTTCATAGCCAAACAACTCAAAGCTGATAAGTAGTGTACTGATTGGGCAGTTGGTTACGCCACAGAACAGTGCAATCATACCGATGGCTGCACAGAAGGAAGGAGAGAGTCCGATAATCTGTCCGAGTAAGCAGCCAAAGGTTGCTCCGACGAAAAAGGTTGGGACGATTTCACCACCTTTGTATCCAGCACCGATAGTTAGGGCAGTAAAGAGCATCTTTAGTAGGAATGCTTCTGGAACGACGTGCCCTTCAATGGCATGTTCGATAATATGCATGCCAGCACCATTGTAATCATTGTTTCCGACTAGTACTGTCAAAAGTACGATAGCACAACCGCCGACAAAAATGCGGAGGTAGCGGTTTTTCAAATATTTCTTATATAAGTGTTCTGTTTTATGTAGGAGCACACAAAATCCCATGCTAAGGAATGCACAAATCGATGCAATCAAAACAATCTGGAGGGAAGGAATCAGTTCCAGCTCAGGAATTCCTGTGACATGGAAGGATTCGCCAGCGACTCCAAGAAGGACTGCGATTCCATGAGCGACCAAGGAACTTACCACACATGGCACCAAAGCCATATAGTACATGACGCCGACACTGACCATTTCCATTGGAAAAATAGCAGCAGCCATTGGCGTACCGAATAGGGTGGAGAATGCAGCACTCATACCGCACATGATAACGACATGAGTATCCTTTTCATCGAATTTGAACCATTTTCCTAATGCGTTTCCGATACTTCCGCCAATCTGCAACGCTGCACCTTCTCGGCCAGCAGAACCACCGAAGAGATGGGTCAGGGCAGTAGAGATAAAAATGGATGGCGTCATACGGAGTGGAATTCTGTCTCCTGAATGTACGGCGGAGATAACCAGGTTCGTTCCGCCATCGTTATCGTTGTGCATGAAATGATAGGTGGCTACGACCAAAAGTCCAGCTAGGGGCAGTAAATAAATAATCCATGGATTTTGTTCTCGCACAATGGTTACAAAGGAGAGAACGAAATAGAAAGCACTGCCGACCAGACTGACAATTGCACCTGTAATCGTTGCAAAAATGACCCACTTACCAGTTACTAAAGTGTTTTTGATAAGTGGTAAAATATGTTGTATGTAATATTTTTTCATAATAAACACCTCGTCTTATAGCCTTATACTATCAAAGTAGGATAAAAATAACAAGAAACAAAGAAAAAAATATCGAAAAAATACGAAATGTTAGGTTGTAAGTGTAGGTAAAGAGTGTTAAAATAAGGATAGGTTTTAAAATCAGGAGGGAATATACATGAGATCAAGCGGCGTATTGATGCCTATCTCATCTTTACCATCACCTTATGGTATTGGTACAATGGGTAAGGCAGCAAGAAAGTTTGTTGACTTTTTAAAGAAGGGCGGACAGACCTATTGGCAGATTCTTCCAATCTGTCCTACAAGTTATGGTGATTCACCATATCAGTCATTTTCAAGCTTTGCAGGAAATCCATATTTTATCGATTTGGAAATGCTTTGCAAGGAAAAATTAATTACAAAGAAAGAATGTGAATCTTTCCCATGGGGCGATAATGAATCATATATTGATTATGGTGTAATGTATGAATCACGTTATGCTTTACTCAAAAAAGCATACGCTCGCTTCGTTAAGAACATTCCACAGGAATTTTGGGATTTCTGCTGGAATGAAGGATGGTGGTTAGAAGACTACTCCCTTTTCATGGCACTTAAGGATGCAAATGATGGAGCAGCATGGACGACATGGGAAGATAAATACAAATATCGTCACGATGATAAGATGCATTTGTTTAAAGAAGAATTCAAAGAAGGCATGCAGTTCTACAAGATGCTTCAGTTCTACTTCTTCAAACAGTGGAGAGAATTAAAAGAATATGCCAACGAAAAAGGTATCCAGATTATCGGTGATGTTCCAATTTATGTAGCGCTTGACAGTGCTGACGTTTGGGCAAATCCAGGAGAATTCTATTTAAATGAATACAGAGAACCAATTGATGTAGCAGGATGTCCTCCAGATGCATTCTCAGCAGATGGACAGCTTTGGGGCAACCCATTATTCCGTTGGGATGCGATGAAAAACAATGGATATGAATGGTGGACCAAACGTATTTCTGCTATGTCCAGATTATATGATATCGTTCGTATCGACCATTTCCGTGGCTTCGATTCTTACTATGCAATTCCAGCAAAAGATGAGAATGCGATGAATGGTGAATGGAGACAGGGACCAGGTATGGATCTTTTCCGTGTATTGGAACAGAAGCTTGGTAAACTTCCAATTATCGTAGAAGACCTTGGATTCTTAACACCTTCTGTACATCAGTTGTTGAAAGATTCTGGTTTCCCAGGAATGAAGGTAATCCAGTTCGCATTTGATTCTCGCGAAGAGACGAACTATTTACCACATACATATACACAGCATTGTGTTGTTTACACAGGTACACACGACAATGACACTTGTCTTGGCTGGTTAAATACAGCTCCTAAGAAAGCGATTGAGTACGCAAAAGAATATTTACAGCTTTCTGAAGAAGAAGGCTATAACTGGGGTCTTATGAGAGCAGCATGGGCATCTGTAGCAGATATGGCTATCATTCCTATGATGGACCTCTTAGAACTGGGTTCAGAAGCTCGTCTTAATGTACCTTCTACATTAGGAACCAACTGGAAGTGGAGAGCAACCGAAGACCAGATTACAAAAGAGCTTGCAAAGAAAATGCATGATTATGCAAAATTATATGGCAGATTAAATCCTGTAAAATAATTTTGGCGCATATACTGTATTAGTGTTTTAGATAAGAAAAGTGGTGTAGTAATTTATGTATCATTTTATAGTAAACTTAAATTCCCGTACAGGAAAAGCAAGAAAGATTTGGGAAGAACTGAGAGAAGAATTAGATAAACGTGAAGTAATGTATGCACTTCATGAGACCAAGTATGCAGGTCATGCGATTGACATTTCTCGTAAATTGGTGAAAAGTGCAGAAGAACCTGTTAAAATCATCGTGCTCGGTGGTGACGGAACTTTTAACGAGGTTATCAATGGTGCCCGTGATTATGAGAAATTGGTTTTAGGCTATATTCCAACTGGTTCTGGAAATGACTTAGCACGTGGACTTGATTTGCCAGCAGAACCAATGGAAAACTTAAATCGTATTCTGGCGTCCAAAGAATACTGGAATATGGATTTGGGTTGTATTTCCTGGGATGAAGGTGAAAGCAAGAAATACTTTGCGGTAAGTTCGGGTGTAGGTGTAGATGCTGACGTATGTCGTCGTGCATTGACTTCTACATTGAAGAAACTGTTGAACAAAATTGGCTTAGGAAAACTTACCTATGCGATTTTGACGATCGAATCTTTATTTGCGATGCCACCGATGAATGCACATATCGTAGCAGATGGCGTGGATTACGGCATTATGGATAAGGTTACTTTTATCGCACTTATGAATCATAAGTGTGAAGGTGGTGGCGTTCCGATGTCACCAGAAGCAGATGCATTCGACGGCAAGCTTTCTATGTGTTGTATCAATGGCATTAGTAAGCTGCGTTGTTTGACCCTTTTCCCAGCTTTGCTTAGTGCAAAACATACCACGAATTCTGCTTATCTGGGTGTGGATTTTAAGGAAGCAGACATTGTGCTGAAAACACCAAATGTTTGGCATACTGATGGTGAAATGTGTACATATAATACGGTAATGCATGTGGAATGTCTTCCAGGTGCAATCAAATTGATGAAATAGTTTTTCTAAATACTACGAAATCCCCATATTTATTCATTTATCGCTGTACTAGCATAAGGCTTCTAAATGAATAAATATGGGGATTTCTTACTTTTTGGAGAAATTTTTATGCAAGGAAATTTGATTGTAGGATGCCATTCCAAGTAATAGTTATTTATCTTTAAGATAGATTGTCCTGTCATATATATAAGTATCTAGGCATATAGTTAAGTATGAATATATGCGTGGAGGAATCAGAGATGGATATATATAAGGACATTGCAAGTAGGACAGGGGGAGAGATTTACATAGGGGTAGTGGGTCCAGTACGGACGGGGAAGTCGACATTTATTAAGCGGTTTATGGACTTGTTTGTATTGCCGTATATGGAAGATGGACCTTTGAAAGAACGTACCATTGACGAATTACCACAGTCTTCTCAGGGCAAAACGATTATGACGACGGAGCCCAAGTTTATTCCACAGAACGGAGTCGATATCCGCTTGGACGACAGTACGGATGTAAAGGTACGACTGGTGGATTGTGTCGGCTTTGTGGTAGAGGGAGCCAATGGTCACATGGAAGGCGAAATGCAGCGTATGGTGCGTACGCCTTGGTTTGAAGAGGAGATTCCATTTGAGGATGCTGCCAAGATAGGGACACTTAAGGTAATCCAGGAGCATGCGACGATTGGAGTGGTAGTGACCACAGACGGAAGTTTCGGAGAAATCGATAGAAATAATTACATAGAGGCAGAGGAACGTACCATTGCAGAGATGGAAGAAACCGGAAAGCCGTATATCATATTGTTAAATAGTGAACGCCCATACAGCGGAGAAACGGAAGAATTACGTGCATCTTTGGAAGAGAAATATGGGCGGCCAGTCATTGCAGTAAACTGTAAACAGATGCAAAAGAGTGATATCATCCGGATTTTGGAATGTGTGCTTTTGGAATTCCCGGTTACTACAGTGGAATTTTATATTCCGAAATGGACAGAGATGCTGGAGCATGAGCACCCAGTGAAGAAGGAACTGATTCAATATGGAATGGAATGGTTGGAACGCGTAACCAAAATGCGAGACTTGTATGATGAGGATGGAGAAGTGATTTCTTGTCGGGAGGTAGAGACGGAAGTTTGTAATCCATATATTCGTAAAATTCGTACTGCGGATGGAACGGTGGAACTGCGTTTGGATGTGGATGACACATACTATTATCAGTATCTAAGCGGCATTGCAGGTACTCCGATTACCAGTGAATATCAATTAATCCACATGATTCGTAGTTTGTCAGATAAGAAGCAGGAGTATGAAAAAGTAGAAGATGCCATGAGTAGTGTAAATTCCCGTGGCTATGGTGTCGTTGCTCCAAGCTTGGATGATATTACGATGGAAGAACCAGAGCTTATCAATCATGCTGGAAAATTCGGTGTGAAAATCCGAGCAAATTCCCCATCGATTCACATGATTCGTGCGAATATCGAAACGGAAATCGCTCCGATTGTAGGCAATAAGGAACAGGCGGAAGATTTAATTACCTACATTAAGGATGGAGAATATTCCGCAGATGGTGTATGGAGCACCAATATCTTCGGAAAATCCCTTGGTGAGATGATGGAGGATGGCATTCGCGACAAATTAAATAAGATGGATGATGAATGCCAGACACAGTTGCAGAATACGATGCAGAAGATTGTAAATGATAATAATGGTGGGCTGGTTTGCATCATTATTTAGGTTTTCTAAATACTACGAATTCCCCTATCTATATTCATTTATCGCTGTACTGGCGTAAGGCTTCTAAATGAATATAGATAGGGGAATTCTTACTTTTTGGAAGGCGTAAATCAATGATGCAACCAGCCTATTAGTATTTAAAATAAGTGTATCTTGACAGAATGGTTTATCGATGATAAACTCGGGTTAAGAAAGAGGTTTATAGAGAGTAAACCTAAGGCTATATTGCGGAGGTACAAAAGATGGGAGAAAAAAATGAAGTTCGATTAGCGATGGTAGAATCGAATTTTGCAGATATTATATGGGAGAATGAGCCAGTAGGTTCGGGAGAGTTGGTGAAGCTTTGCGAAGAGAAGCTGAATTGGAAGAAGTCGACAACGTATACCGTACTTCGTAAATTATGTGAAAGAGGTATTTTTCGAAATGTGGATGGAATCGTTACATCAATTCTTTCCAAAGAAGAAGTACAGATAGCACAAAGCGAGCAGTTCCTTTCGGAAAACTTTGGTGGTTCGCTGCCTGCCTTTATTGCAGCTTTTACCAGTAAGAATAAATTGTCAAAAGAAGAGGTTTTGGAAATTTCGAAACTGATTGATACGATTGGGGAGGAATAGGTATGGAAGCACTTTTTTTACAGATCTTGAGCATGAGTGTATCAGCGAGCTGGCTGATTGTAGCAGTTATCTTAATTCGCTTTTTGCTAAAGAAAGCACCAAAGGGATTTCGATATGTGTTATGGGCATTGGTAGGTATTCGCCTGTTGTGTCCAGTGTTTATCGAAAGTGATTTTAGTCTGGTCCCAAGCCAGGATATCATTGCTGATGCAGGGGAAGCGATAAAACCGATCCTTCCAATACAACCTATTGTTCCAGAAGGCAACGATGCCGTGACAAATGATACAGTTCCAAACGATAACGGACAGAACAATATCGTACAGAATCAGCAGTCACAGAATACTACAGGCTCCAATGATACGACACAAAATAATACGACGCAGAACAATGCGTCAAACAATACCACAATGGAATCACCGGCTACATTTACACTAGAAACTGTAATGCCATGGATTTGGTTAGGTGGAATACTTGTATTGATTGTGTATGCAATTGTTTCTTATGTGCAATTGAGAAATACATTAAAGACTGCTATCCAAAGAGAGGACAACCTTTGGATTTGTGATGGTATCCAGTCGCCATTTATTTTAGGACTGATTCGTCCGCAGATTTATTTGCCATCCTATATTGCGGATGAACATATTCCATACATTGTTGCACATGAAAAAGAGCATATTCGATGCAAAGACAACTGGTGGAAACCACTTGGGTTTGTTTTATTGACAGTTCATTGGTTTAATCCACTTGTTTGGGTAGCATACATTCTCATGTGTAAGGATATTGAATTGGCATGTGATGAGCGAGTGATTCGTACGATGGGGGTAGAAGATAAGAAAAACTATTCCAAGAGTCTGCTTCTTTGCAGCAATCCAAGACATTTCATTTCAGCTTGTCCGGTTGCATTTGGCGAAGTCGGTGTGAAAGAAAGAATCAAAAAAATTGTGGATTATAGAAAACCATCGGTGTGGATTATTGGAATTGGTATTGTGGTTTGTATTATTGTGGCAATAGGTTTTATGACGAATCCGAAGGAAGAAATTACGGGTGTTTCGAAAATCACACTTCGAGGTGGTAATCATTATGAGGTGGATGTTGAAATTACCGATGAGGAAACAATCACCTATATCACTGATATGGTGAATAACATGACTTTTATCCCAACCGGACTGACTGCGGGAACTGGTGGTTGGAGCTATTGGCTGCAATGGCATGATGCAGATGGAAACGAGATAGAGTCCTTCCTGATTTTGGGCGATAACAAAATCAGCAAAGATCCTTTCTTCTATAGAAGCATAAATAGAGCATTTGATACGGATTTCTTTGATGAATTAATTGAAAATGAATATAAAATGTTAGAGCAGATTGAGCCAGAATCTGAAATGGATGAACTTTCAAAAGATAAATTGGAGTGGTTTGCAACAAAGTTCTTCAATAATGAGGAAAAAAGAATCACGAATATGTTCTTAACCAGCGAATATCGCAATGCAGAGGATATCAGTTTAGAAAATTTGTTCTATCATGGGGCAAATGGATATGGAAATACTCCAGTTTCCGAAGAAGAAAAGCAGATGTTAGCACAGATTGATTCTTATACTCAGGAGCATGTATATAGTTTAGATATTTCCAAAGTTACTAGACAAGAGATGGAAACGGTGTTGCAAAGATATATGGACATGAGTTTCTGGGAAACAAATCAAATCGATTTGAGAAATCTGTATTATTTGCCAGAGTACGAAGCATATTACAAAATTGCAGGTGATGCAATGGGCTCGAAATATGTGTTTGAAAAAGGATGGGTAGATGAGGCTGGAAGTATAATTCTTGAATATTATGATGAATTAAACGGAGATAACACGCAATTGTATCGTGTCACATTGAAAGAAGTTAACGGAAATTATCGTTTTGTATCCAATGTTTCAATGGCAGAAGATTCCAACACAGATTCCACAAAGGAATGGCCAGAACACTTACTTACACAGGAAAATCTCAAGTGGTTTGAAACAGAGTTTTTCAATTTGGAAGACAATCGTATTACTAATCAGTTTTTGACTAGTGAATATCAGGTTCCAGAAGATATTGATTTATATGAGTTGTTTTATATTGGAAACGGTGTAGTTGGTATTGACAATAATGCTTCTCAAGAAGAGAGGAGACTGTTATTAGAACGGTATATTGAGAAAATACATAATGATGTAACAAGAGTTTCAAGTGATGAAATGAATCAGATTTTACAGAAGTATATGGGATTATCTATAGAACAGACAACAAAGCTTGGAATAGATTATATGTATTATCTAACAGAGTATGATGCTTATTATATACATCATGGTGATACCAATTATGAGCGATATGAATTTGAAAAAGGATTCTTTAATGGAGACGGAACGATTACATTATTGTATAAGAGTTTTAGTGATTATATAAATGTGCCAAAATATATTGTGACATTAAAGCCAGTAGGGGATAGTTATCAGTTTATCTCAAATATGAAGATTGGTAATGATAATTAACATAAATGACGAAAAAGCTCAGGTCCATAGGTTGGACTTGAGCTTTTAGTATGTGTTTTATTAATATCCAAGATATTTCAAAAATCCCTCGCACCCCTTCACAATTTCCTTATAGGTCACATCAAAGCCACCACTATACCATGGGTCATCGATATCTCCAGGGGTATCGGTATAGTCAAGAAGAAGAGATACTTGATTAGTCAGTTCCTCTCCGAATTCGCGACGGATATTGCGAAGGTTGTATTGTTCCATCGCAATCAGGTAGTCATACTCATCGAAATCCGCTTTTACTAGCTTGCGGGCAGCATGGCCTTTGCAACTGATGTCGTGACGCGCCAGCTCCTGACGGGCTGGTGGATAAACGGGATTTCCGATTTCTTCATAGCTGGTCGCACAGGAGTCAACGATGAAATCATCTTCGATTCCTCTTTTTTCTATCATATCTTTAAAAATGTATTTTGCCATAGGAGAGCGACAGATGTTTCCATGGCAGATGAAATTTACTTTAATCATATTAGCCTCCAGAGAAAAAGTCTTTATAATATTTTAACATATTAATCCTGTGTAAGCACTAGAAAATCCACGTATACTTTGATAAAATGTAACTATTCAGAGCCAAGACAAATAAAAAGGTAATGGAGCGAATTATGAGCAAGATAAAAGTATCTGATTTCAAAGGCAAATTTATCAATATGCATACCCATACGACTCGTTGTCAGCATGCGAAGGGGGCAGACCGCGAATATGTAGAAAGTGCGATAGAGGCAGGCTTGGATGTGCTTGGTTTTTCGGACCATGCACCATATTTGTTTCGTGAAGGCTACATTTCGCCGATTCGTATGCGAATGGATGAACTCGAAGGTTATGTGGATTCTGTATTGTCCTTGAAGAAGGAATACGAAAAGGATATTGCGATTTACTGTGGTTTGGAAATGGAGTATTTTCCGGCATTTTTTGATAAAACGATGGCAGAAATCGATAAGTATCCAGTGGACTATTTGATTTTGGGGCAGCATTTTTATGATGAGGAAGAAGGCTGGCATAGTCCGAAACGTGCTTGGGCGGATGAAGAACATTTGGCGACGTATGTGGAGCGTATTATGGGTGGTATTCAAACGGATCGATTTTTTTATGTGGCACATCCGGATATTATGTGTTTTACCGGAGCGCCAGAAATTTATCGCAAGCACATGCTACCGCTGATTCAGGAAATGAAACATCGCGATATGCCAATCGAAATCAATATGAATGGCTTCCGCGACAATCTGCATTATCCAACTCCGGCATTTATCGACTTGGGTGTGGAATGTGGATGTGACTTCATCATTGGGATGGATGCCCATCATCCGAAACTTCTTAGGGATTGGGAGAATTATGAATTGTGCAAGAAGCTGGTGACGGAGCGAGGTGGAAATCTCATTTGTGCGAAGTAGCAGATAAGATTTTGAGAAATTTGAAGGAATGTGAATATACTATGAAATTAACAACACTTTGCTATATAGAAAAAGACGAGAAATACCTCATGCTTCATCGTGTCAAAAAAGAAAACGACTGCAACAAGGATAAGTGGATTGGTGTTGGTGGCAAGTTCGAAGAGGGCGAGAGTCCAGAAGAATGCCTTCTTCGTGAAGTAAAAGAAGAGACCGGACTGACACTTACGAGCTATCGGTTTCGTGGTATCGTGACCTTTGTGTCCGATGAATGGGAAGGCGAATATATGCACCTTTTTACTGCGGATGCTTACGAAGGTGAGCTGCCAGAGCAAAAGATGCGGGATTGCAGTGAAGGGGAGCTGGTATGGGTTCCAAAGAGCGAAATTGAGCAGCTACAGCTTTGGGAAGGAGACAAAGTATTCCTTCGTTTGCTAAATGAGAGAGACGAGTTCTTTTCCTTGAAGCTTCGATATGAAGGAGAGACTTTGGTAGAGTCGGTTTTGTACGAGGATTGATGATTACGTGTATGGACGCATATAAAATTATTATGAGATAGATTTGTGAGGGCTACAGAAGATGCAGATTATATTTTTACATCACAGTTGCTTCCTGGTGGAAGTAGATGACAAGGTGCTGATTTTTGACTATTTCGAGGGTGATAAGGTAAATGGTTTTACCTTTACTGGGAAGATTCCAGAATACGAACCAGATACCAAGATATATATGTTTGCCAGTCATAGTCATAAGGATCATTATGATATGGACATCCTCCGTCTGGCGGACAAATACCCAAATATCAAGTATATTCTTTCGAAGGATATCAAGATTAGTCCGAACTTTTTGAAAAAGCATGGGATTGATCCAAAGGTACGTGAAAAAGTAACCTTTGTAACTGCAGATAAAAAATACAAAGTAGATGATTTGAATATCAAAACCCTTCGTTCGACGGATGCGGGTGTGGCTTTTTATGTAGAAACGAATGGTGCAACGTTCTATCATGCAGGCGATTTGAACAATTGGATTTGGGATGGTGCAGGTGATCTTACCAATGGGGTGCAGGAACGTAATTACAAGTTCCAAATTCGCCAGCTTGCTGGATTACCAATCAATGTGGCATTTGTGCCGATGGACCCACGCCAGGGCAAGTATATGTATAGTGGGTTTGATTTCTTCATGAAAGAGACCGAGGCAGAGGTGGTATTTCCAATGCATATGTGGCAGGATTATGCACCAATCGTAGGATACAAAGGAAAAATCTCGAATATCGGTATGGCAGACCGTGTCATGGATATCGAAAGAGAGAATCAGGTGTTCCTAATTGCGGAAAAATAAAGATTTTCCACAAGATGTAGGGGAAAAACGTTGAAATTTGAAATAGAATCGTATATAATATCTAGATAAGAGTGGAGGTAAAATAGCATGGAATTTATTATGTGTATTTTAGATTATCTTGTAAAAGCATTATTTTATGTAGCAATTGGTGGACTTGGTGTGTTCATTGGTATTCGAATGCGCAAATCTTCCGATGCTAAGAAAGCAGCCGCCGCGACAGAAGAATAGAAGTCATAACATATCGTGAATGAAAATTGCAGGATAGTTATGCGTAAAAATAGAGCCATGTCATTGACATGGCTACAACTATGTTTATAACACATTACAAAATGGAGGAAATAGAAATGAAAAAGAGTTTAGGCGTAAACGAATTACGTAGAATGTATCTCGAATTTTTCGAGAGCAAAGATCATTTGGCAATGAAGAGCTTTTCACTTGTTCCACACAATGATAATAGCTTATTACTTATCAATGCTGGTATGGCACCTTTAAAACCATATTTTACAGGACAGGAAATTCCACCACGTAACCGTGTGACAACCTGCCAGAAGTGTGTTCGTACAGGTGATATTGACAACGTAGGTAAGACAGCTCGTCACCTTACATTCTTCGAAATGCTTGGTAACTTCTCATTCGGTGATTATTTCAAAGAAGAAGCCATCGAATGGTCATGGGAATTCTTAACAAAGAACCTTGGCTTAGAAGAAGATCGTCTTTACCCATCTATCTATGGAGAAGATGAAGAAGCATTTGAAATCTGGAATAAGAAAATTGGTGTTGCAGCAGATAGAATTACACGTTTCTATCGTGACCCTGAAACAGGTGCATGTGACAACTTCTGGGAACACGGTGCTGGTCCTTGTGGTCCATGTTCTGAAATCTACTATGACAGAGGAGAAAAATATGGCTGTGGCAGCCCAGATTGTAAAGTGGGTTGTGAATGTGACCGTTTCATGGAAGTATGGAACAACGTATTCACGCAGTTCGAAGGCGATGGCAAAGGCAATTATGTAGAACTGGCTCAGAAGAATATCGACACAGGTATGGGTCTGGAAAGACTTGCAACTGTTATGCAGGACGTAGATTCTGTATTTGATATTGATACTATGAAAGCAATCCGCGACAAAATCTGTGAAATGTCAGGTAAGACATACCAGACAAACGAAAACGACGATATCTCTATCCGTCTTATCACAGACCACATCCGTTCATCGACATTCCTTGTATCAGACGGTGTAATGCCTTCCAACGAAGGTCGTGGATATGTACTTCGTCGTCTCATTCGTCGTGCAGCTCGTCATGGACGTATGCTTGGTATCGACGGAACATTCCTTGCTCGTCTTTCAGAAACTGTTATCAATGAAAGCAAAGACGGCTATCAGGAATTAGAAGATAAGAAAGCATTTATCTTCAAGGTTCTTACTCAGGAAGAAGAACAGTTCAACAAGACAATCGACCAGGGTCTTGCTATCCTTAGCAAAATGATGGAAGAAACAAAAGCAGCAGGAGCAACAGTATTATCTGGAGAAAATACATTCAAACTTTATGATACTTATGGATTCCCAGTAGACTTAACAGGCGAAATCCTTGCAGAAAACGGCTTTACTTATGATGAAGCAGGTTTCAAGGCTTGCATGGAAGAACAGAGAACAAAAGCTCGTAATGCTCGTAAAGTAACGAACTACATGGGTGCAGACGCAACCGTTTACGAAGAACTTGACCCATCTATCACATCCGAATTCGTAGGATATGACAGATTAACACATACATCAAAGGTTTCTGCTCTTACAACAGAAACAGCAGTAGTAGAAGCTTTAGCAGAAGGCGACAATGGCACAATCATCGTTGACGAAACCCCATTCTATGCAACAATGGGTGGTCAGCAGGGTGACAAAGGTATCATCCGCACTGCAAATGGTGAATTCAAAGTAGTAGATACTGTAAAATTACTTGGTGGTAAAGTTGGTCATATCGGACAGATGGTTTCTGGTATGATTTCTAATGGCGAAGATGTAGAACTCGTCGTAGACAAAGAATTACGTGCAAAAACTTGCCGTAACCACTCTGCAACACATTTACTTCAGAAAGCACTCCGTGAAGTACTTGGTACACATGTAGAACAGGCTGGTTCTTATCAGGATGGCGACAGAACACGTTTCGACTTCTCTCATTTCTCAGCAATGACAGCTGAAGAAATCGCTCGCGTGGAAGCTATCGTAAATGAGCAGATTGCCCTTGCAACACCAGTTGTTACTGAAGTTATGACCGCAGATGAAGCGAAGAACAGCGGTGCTATGGCTCTCTTCGGAGAAAAATATGGCGAATCTGTACGTGTTGTAAGCATGGGAGACTTCTCAAAAGAACTTTGTGGTGGTACACACGTAGCAAACACAGCAGAAATCACAGCATTCAAGATTATTTCTGAGAGTGGTGTAGCAGCAGGGGTACGTCGTATCGAAGCTCTCACAGGCAGCAATGTATTTGCTTACTACAAAGAAGTAGAAGAAAAATTAAACGCAGCAGCGAAAGTAGTGAAATCTACTCCAGCGAACCTGCTTGAAAGATTAGAAAGCCTTATGGCAGAAGTAAAAGCACTTTCTTCTGAAAATGAATCCTTAAAGAGCAAGGCTGCAAAAGATGCACTTGGCGATGTAATGGATCAGGTAAAAGAAATTAAGGGCGTAAAAGTGCTTGCTACATCTGTTGACGGTGTAGACATGAACGGACTTCGTGACCTCGGCGACCAGCTCAAAGAAAAGCTTGGCGAAGGTGTAGTTGTTATCGCTTCTTCTTGCGATGGCAAAGTAAACCTCATCGCTATGGCTACTGACGAGGCTCAGAAAGCTGGAGCACATGCTGGTAACCTCATCAAAGCAATTGCTGGCAAGGTTGGCGGTGGCGGCGGTGGTCGTCCAAATATGGCTCAGGCTGGTGGTAAAAATCCAGCAGGTATCCCAGATGCAATCGCAGAAGTAGCAGTTGCATTAGAAGGAATGCTGAAATAAGATAGATTTTGATAGATATTTTGCGAAATTCTATTGACAAAATAGAAAATGTTGCTAAAATATATAACGTTAGTGCAATTATTATTGCCTTACAGTTGAATCCACAACTGGAGGGAGGTTAGGTTAGATGTCAAGCGTAGTAGTTAAAGAAAACGAAACTTTAGATAGCGCATTACGTAGATTTAAAAGAAACTGTGCAAAAGCAGGTATCCAGCAGGAGATTCGTAAACGTGAACATTACGAAAAACCATCAGTAAAGCGCAAAAAGAAATCTGAAGCAGCTAGAAAAAGAAAATTTAACTAATTTTTGAAATCTAAATGCAATTCAAGGGACTTCGTGAAAACGAGGTCCCTTTTTTCGTATATTCAATACTACGAGCCCTTATCCTGTATCCTATTTGTACAACGAAATTCAAGTAATGTCTTTCTAGTTTCTCTAATAGGATAGCTCACAAAGTTAATATTACAAGTGACTTGCAAAAACTCGCTTCGCTCAAACAGTTTGCAAGCCACTTGATATTTTGCTCGCTTTATCCTCTAAGAGAAACACGAAAGCCCTTAAAAAGAATTTCTTTTGTACAAATATGATATGGGATATGGGCTCTTACTATATCGAATGATCGTAAAAGGGACCTCGTTTTCACGAAGTATGCTAGAAAAATTGCGAACAGGTGGTAAGGGTGGTATACTGTTGAGGTAGAAATCTATATGCAGAAAAAGAGATTTTTGTGTATATAGATAGATTTATGGAGAGTGTTGTATGGGGTTATTTGATGTATTTAAGAAAAAAGAGAAAGTATTAACAATAGATGAGGTTCAAGAAAAATTTTTTACTTCGATGTCAGAATATACAGGCTGGAAACTATTAAAAAGTCAAAGGTGCCTACGAAAGAGAATTGGAAATATTGTTTTTGATATATGCTTTTATAGTTCAAAATATAATCTATCAGGGGAGCATATAGAGGCAAACTGTGAATTTGAATTTTGGAATAGAGAGTATGATAAAATATGTAGTGTTAACAGCAAAATCGGTTTTATATTCTTTCAAGCTGATAATGATTATTGGTATGATATGTCTACTGAAACAAAGCTAAATGATGCAATTGTTGATATTAAGAAGAAGTTTGATGATTATGTTATTCCATTAATCGAAGTATTTGAAAAAAATTATTATGATGCAGTTACATACTTATCAAGTGAAGATATGCGAAGGTTGTATCAATTGAATAAGTTTGAGGTATTTAAAAAAATGCAAGATAATAAATGTAAGTATTATGAATGGGATGAAGCTACATTTGTTATACCAAAGGAGTTTCAGTTGGGTATAAGCAGTGAGTTGGCAGATGCATTAAATGTGTTTTGGTCTGCTGGTGGTTTAGATTTTTTTAATGTGAACGACCCAAAATATTATGCATCAAATTGGTTAGAGTTTATGGGTGCGCTGTATTCCAAAATCGCAGATGGCGAATTTGTAGCTATAGATAAAACTTATCATGTTCCACTAAGTGATGAACAAAAGGAAGAATTAGTCAGACGTGGCGTACCAGCAGTTTTTATTACAGATTTGAAGAATTAAGGGGTAAGTAGAAGGAAAAAGTTAATGAAATATTTTGTGAAAGATAACGAAAGAATAGGTACATGCTATCACGAATTTTATAAAGGGAAATGGGATAAACATACGGTTTGGAAATCTGATTCAATATTCATACATGATGATTGCTTGTTTGAGAATCCAGACTTTCAAGATGCCATTGAAGAAGTAATTCCTCCTTATGATCCATTTGGAATAACGGAGATTACATTTGAGGAGTGGAGAAAAATTGGCGAGGTGATTTCTATAAAGAATCTAGTTTCGCAAGAAATATACAATGAAGCTGATGTATGGTTAAAAGATGTATTTGAAGTGTATGGGTGTTTTACAATTTTAGGAATATAAATATGTTAGGAACAATGGTTTGGGACTTCGTGAAAACGAGGTCCCTTTTTTCGTGTATTCTAGTTTAACTCGGTAGTCATTTTGTTATCAAATATATATAATAGGAGTAGAAGGAGGTAGAGATTATGGATAAAAAGATCATCGGACAGAAGATTTCTACACTTAGAAAAGAAAAAGGGATGACGCAGAAGGAATTAGCAGAAAAACTATGTGTGACAGATAAATCGGTAAGCAAATGGGAAACGGGAGTACATTTTCCTGATATTGTTGTTATGGAAAAGCTTGCAAACGAGCTTGGCATTACAGTTGTGGATTTGCTAGGATTAGAGCAAGCTTCATCCGAAGAAGTAATTCAGGGAATAGCAAAAGTTTCACAGGAAGAAAAGAATGAAATAAAGAAAGTAATGAAATCACGTGCGATAACATCAGCAATTTATGGCATAATAGGCGCACCATTAGCTATTTATTTTTCTTGGTTATTAAACGAACAAGGTTTAGTCGGTGGAATCTATGGAGGTGCTACTTGCTTTTTTATGATATGTGCTATGGAGCAGGCTGCATATGGTATTTATAGTTTATTTAACCTAAGAAAGCTGTAATTATAAGATTAAACTGCATTCGCTTTTAAAGCGAAAATTTTCCCCTATCACGTCATTGTATTTCGAAGAAAACCTTTTTATAATCTACTTGTAAGCTTACAAAATAGAATTGTAAAAAGAGGTAACAACAATGGAATTAGGAAATAAAATTAAATCTCTTCGTTTAAAAGCTGGACTTACACAGGAGAAACTTGCAGATGAATTAAATGTGAGCTTCCAGACGATTTCAAAGTGGGAAAATAATGTATGTGCACCTGATATTACAATGCTTCCAAAGTTATCCGTGTTTTTTGGTGTAACAATAGATGAATTATTTGATTTGACAAGTGCACAAAAGATTAGTCGCATTGAAAATATGCTTGAGATGGAGCGAGAATTACCATACAATACATTCGTGGAGACGATAGATTTTCTGAAAGAGCAGTTAGAGGTGCAGGAAGACAAAGGAAAAATCTATGGTATGATTGCGCATGTATATCATCATCGCGTCGTAAGTGATTGTGATAAGGTAGCAGAGTATGCGAAAAAATCGATGAGAGAAAAGCCAGAAGTGAAAGATTGCCAGTGGCTACTGGATAAAGCAGAAGGAGCTGTTGTCGCAGACTGGAATTTTGCAAATCATCTAAAGACCATTCGCTTCTTCAAGGAGCAGGTGGAAAATCATCCAGAAATTGCTAGAAACTATTTATACTTAATGGATAATCTGCTCAGTGATAATCGTACCGAAGAAACAAAGAAATTTCTACAAATATATCGTACCTTAGAGGGACACAAAGACTTTTTAGTGCTTTATTATGAAGCTTTGATTGCGATTGCAGAGCATGATGTCGCACTTGCAGAACAGAAGATTGGGAAATTGAAAGAAGATTACGCAGAAGACGATGGTGCAATGTTTCAGGTGGCGGATTATTATGCCAGCCAGTGTAACTATGAGGAAGCGATTCGTTATTATGAAAAGTGTTATGAATTGGATGAGAAACCAAGATTCTATGATCCGTTACATGGAATTGCACTCATCTATGAAATTCAGGGAAGATACGCAGACGCGATAAAAACATATGACCGTATTGTGCAAAATTTGGCTGAGGAATGGAACTTTACAGAGGGTGAAACTGTGAATGTTATTTTGCGTGAAAAACAGCGTTTGGTGGAAATGATGTAAGTTTGCCTATCGCTAGCAGGGATTAAATAAATTTCAATTAGTGGGGAGAAATAGAATTATGGAGTATATTGAAAATAGCCTAACATATCAAGAATATGTATCATTGAGAAGTTCTGTTGGTTGGAACAATTTTTCTAAAGAACAAGTTTTGAATTCTATAAATAATAGTGTATATAACATTACAGTTGTAGAAGATTACAAAACAATAGCAATGGGCAGATTGATTGGAGACGGAATTTATTATTTGATGGTTGATATAGTTGTCGATCCTGCATTTCAAGGAAAAGGGATTGGCAGCAAAATTGTTGATATGCTCTTGGCATTTGTTGATAACAGAACCCCGATAGGAGGAAGGTCAAGTGTTCAGTTGATTGCTGAACAGGGCAAAGAAGAGTTTTATATCAAAAGGGGATTTAAACTCATTCCACATGAATTTTGTGGTTCGGGAATGAGGAAGATTATTAAAAAATAGTATTAATGATTATGATAGTGGTGGATTTGCTAATAAATGTTGCATTGCTGGAATAAAGGTAAAATAACAATTTGTAATAGTTAGATAAACTTGAACTTTGGGAGATGATAATATGCTGATAGAAAATAGAGAAATAACGATATCCAATGGAAAAAGAATAATCATAAGAAGTGCAACAGATGCAGATGCAAAGTCTTTATGTCAGCATAGATATGTTACGTCAGGAGAAACTTACTTTATGGCAAGATATCCAGAAGAATGTTCTTTTGACATTGCGGATGTGGAGCAAAAATTATTACATACTCGAAACAGTGCTTGTGATTTTATGGTTACTGCATTTTTAGATAATGAAGTTATTGGGGATTTGGGTGTAACGCAACTACGAAATCTTACCAAATATAGCCATAGAGCGTATATGGGTATTTCTATTCAAAAGGAGTACTGCAATATGGGCTTAGGGAGTATAATGATTGAATATGCTGTGAAGCAAGCAAAAGAGAATGGTTTTGAACAACTAGAATTAGGTGTTTTTGAAGATAATATTGAGGCAATTCGTTTATATGAAAAGTTTGGATTTCAAAAATATGGTATTCAGCCAAGAGCTTTTAAACTGAAAGATGGTACATATAGAGATGAATTAATTATGGTAAAAATGCTATAGATGTCTGTCAAATTCCAATTTGTAAGGAGAAAGATGTAATGATTCAATTAGAAGAAAAACAGTTTTATGTGCTGTTGAACTTCTTCTATTCACAGTTCTTTTGCGAAGGACTGGAAAAGGCAATGGAAGATGAGGAAGTTTCAGTAGTAACCACTTTTAGAGGAATGGAGTATTTTTTAAAACTGATAAAAGAGCATAATATAGATTTTCCGTATACAACTATAAAAGAATATATTACTGAGACTTATGATAATGGAGAAGAAATATATTTAAGATTGTGGGAAAGATATGAAGAAGAAATGCAATATTATTCTTCAAAAGATAAATCATTCGAGGAAGTGTTTGGAAAAATAGAGTTCAATGTATAGTCAAAAATGAGGAGATTACGTATGAAAAAAATAATGAATATATTACTTGGCATATGGTGTGCTATTACATGTTATGTTACTCCAATATGGATAACCATAATAATTCTTAATATTACAGGAATGATTTATCAATATGATTATTCGATGGATGAAGGCACGGCGGGCATAATAGGTGTTGTTTTGTTGCTATTATGGATAGGACTAGCGTTTGTTCCAAATGTTTGTTTCGGAAAGAAATTATATGTTACAAACAGAAAGTATTTTCTTTGCTATGGTATTTGTGTAGCTGTATTATGTGCATTATGTTTTGCGATGTGTAATTGGGATATCATGGGAGTATTAGTTATGTAAAATAGGAGAGCAATATTATGATGCAATTACATGTGCCATCAAAAATCAGATCATGGATTGAAGATAAAAACTATACCTTCGACGACATCGGTATGTCGGGCAATCAGGTCTTGATTTTTGAAGATATGGTATTAAAAATAGAAGAAACATCAGCATCTGTAGACCGACAGGTTCAGATGATGCGGTGGTTAGAAGGTAAAGTTCCTGTACCTAAAGTAATCGCATATGAAGTGGAAAATGGAAAAAGCTACTTGCTCATGTCAAAAGTAGACGGAGTTATGTCCTGTGATACTTACTATTTAGAGCATCCAGAAGAACTATTAGAGGCTTTAGCGGCAGGGCTAAAGATGTTATGGGAAGTGGATGTGAAGGAATGTCCATGTGTCAGAGATGTGAAGACCGTATTGGAGGAAGCACGCATACAGGTAGAGTGTGGTTGGGTGGATTTGGATAACGTAGAACCGACCACATTTGGAGAAGGAGGATTTGAGAGTCCAGAACAGTTGCTAGAGTGGTTAGAAAATCATCGTCCATCCTTTGAACCAGTTCTTTCGCATGGAGATTTTTGTTTACCAAATATCTTTTTGGCAAATGGCCAGGTAAAGGGATTTATTGATTTAGGCAGGACGGGTGTTGGAGATAAATGGAATGATATTGCACTATGTTACCGAAGTTTAAAGCATAACTTTGATGGGACTTATGGTGGGAAAGTATACGAGGATTTCAATCCAGATATTTTGTTTGAGAAATTAGGTATTGAGCCAGATTGGGAAAAGATAAAGTGGTATCTTTTGCTAGATGAATTGTTTTAGTGATTAGTTTACATCAATGTTACGATAAGTAACACGCTTGTTTCACCAGATATATGTACAAGGATTTCTTTATGGATTACGATTTGTAAAAATAAAGAAAAGAGGACTGTTTTATGACGTTAGGAGAAAAAATCAAATTTCTGAGATCAAAAGAATCAATTACACAAGAGGAATTTGCAGAGAAATTAAATGTATCACGTTCCGCAATTGCAAAGTGGGAAACGGATAATGGTACACCAGATATAGCTAATCTAAAAATGATTTCTCAAATGTTTGAAATTAGTATTGATGACTTGTTGAATGATGAGTTTGGATTTAGTGATTCTATTATAGATGAGGAAGAAACAGATACTGATTGTGAAGTTTATGAAGGATGTTATTGGGATATAGAACTGAAAGGATGGAATGATGGAGTTAACGATGTGCTCATTATAGGTGAGGACGAGGATTTTATATTTTATCGAAAGAAAGAAAACCAGTTGTATGGAGTGATTGGAAAGAGATATATTACATCTATTAGGAGAAAAGAAAAACTCAATACAGAATATGACTGCTCAGTATTTATAGATAGAAGCTACTTTTGCAAGAAACATGTTCTTCTGGAATTGGCAGCAAAAGAAGGTTTGATTCAGGGATTTTTTGACTTCCGTAATGATGATTACATGGATGTAATTATAAATTCCATTACCGATACAAAAATTTCTTTGAAGTTTGGTGGAGAAATAAGTATAGATATGATTTCAAAGATAGAAGAATTGGTTGTCAAAAGTATTTGACAGCACCGAAAATGGTCTATGTCAAAGCCTTTTGATAGCGAGAAAATCTAATTTGATTAAAATGAGGTATGAAGGAGGTGACGAAGATGGAACTCGGAAAGCAGATAAAGAAATATCGAACGGAAGCAAATTTATCGCAGGAGGAATTAGCAGATAAGGTTTTTGTTTCTAGACAGACGATATCTAATTGGGAAAATGATAAAAATTATCCTGATATCAATAGCCTGGTGCTCATGAGTGAAGTCTTTCAGGTCTCTCTTGATCATTTAGTCAAAGGAGATTTAGAAAGAATGAAAAAAGAAATCGACAAACAGGAATATGCAGAATTTCAAAAGGATAGCACCATTTTTTCGGTATTGTTTGTTGCCTTACTGATAGTACCAGTACCACTTGTAATGTTATTTAAATGGTTTGGAATGGTATTGTATTTAGGTTTGTTTGCTATTGGTATGTATTTTGCTATCAAAATTGAAAAGTACAAGAAGAAATACGATATTCAAACTTATAAAGAGATAGTTGCATTTACAGAAGGCAAAAGTTTGAGCGAAATAGAAAAGGCAAGAGAAGAGGGCAAAAGACCGTATCAGAAAGCTCTGTTGCCCGTTGCTTCAGCAGCATTGGTTGTTGTAATTGCATTTATTATGTTTGCGATTATGAAATAGTAATTTATATAGCCCATGATATTGTATAAGTAATTATATGCAATATTGTGGGTTGATTTATTGTTTAAAATACTATATAATTCGTATATAAAATGTACTTTCTACTTGGTCTTGGCGTTCGCCCAACAATCCCAAGTAAGCTTAAATGAATAAGGAATATGGTTTACCATAAGGGACAATGATGTTATAATTTTTTCAAGAAATGGTGGAGGTAACGGTTTTGAATATTAGAACATCAGACTCTCTAAAAAATATAATTATAGAAGAAGGAGAAAATCAAATGGTAGTAATGGATATGGAAACTTCTGAAAAGACAGAGCAGATGTTGAATCTTCGCAAAAGAGTTTTACAGGCAGAACAAGAGAGATTAGATGGAGCATCAACGCTTAGTGTTTCAGAAGCTCGAAAAAAAATAATAGAAAGAATGAAAAATGTGTAGGTTGGAAATTTTGCCTAGTGCCTGGACGGATTTAGAGAAAATAGAGGATTGGTATGCAGAGCAATTTAGTGCTGAAGTTGCAATAAGAGTTAGTGAAACTATCCTTAATTCGATTGAAAATTTGAAAATATTTCCCAATATTGGAGTACTTACTCCTGACGAATGCTTAAATGAACATGGGTATAGAATGATAGTATGTGGTTTGCATGTGGTTATTTATAAAAATGTGGGTGGAGTAATTTACATATACCACATTGCGGATACAAGAACAGATTATCCAAGTTTGTTTTAAAGATGTCTATTAACTTAGACATTAGTTCAGAAATTTAGATTGATAGAGGTGTTATCCAAATGCTTAAATCAGGAGATAAAATAGCCATTGTCTGTTGTTCCAACGGACAAAAACGTGCTTATGCAGAAAAAATAAAATATTTAGAGCAGACCTTACAAGACATTGGCTTACAACCTGTGTTTAGCGACTATATGTATGAAAAGGAAAGTGTTTTCTGCGGAACGGCACAGGAACGCGCCAATGCACTAATGGATTTCTATAAAGATGATGAGATAAAAGCAATCTTTGATATTTCTGGCGGAGATGTGGCGAATGGTCTTTTACCGTATCTTGATTACGATATGATTGCAAAGAGCGAGAAAATGTTTTGGGGATACAGTGATTTAACCACGATTATCAATGCGATTTACGCCAAAACAGGCAAAGCATCTGTTTTATACCAGATTCGAAATCTGATTTATGATGATAGAGAGAAACAGATAGCAGATTTTCAAAATGCTGTGATGCAGAATGGGAACGAGTTGTTCCAACCAAACTACAAATTTATTCAGAAAAGTAGTATGCGAGGTACTGTTGTAGGTGGCAATATTCGTTGCTTTCTAAAACTAGCAGGAACCGAATATATGCCTAACCTAGAGGGGAAGATATTGCTTTTGGAAAGTTTTGGAGGAACCGTTGCGAAAATAGAAACCTATCTATGCCAGTTGCAACAAATGGGCGCATTTGATAAGGTTGCAGGTATTCTGTTGGGAACATTTACGGAAATGGAACAGGAGAATTGTTTGCCTACGGCGGAGACGCTGGTAAAAAGAATTGTTGGAAAAGATGTCCCAATCGCAGTTACGAGAGAAATTGGACATGGAACCAATTCTAAGGCGATTTTGATTGGTAGAGAATTATGTTTAGAAGATAGATAAAATGGAGCATAGAAGCATGAGTTTAGAATTACAACAGGGACGTCCAGAGGATGTCGAAGGAAGATTGGAAAAAGAAATCCGTACGTATGATTTGCTGGATTCGCTAGGGATTACCTACGAACGTGTAGATCACGAGGAGGCAAACACGATGGAAGCCTGTGCAGCAGTGGATGAGGTACTTGCACCAGCAGTTATTTGCAAAAATTTGTTTTTGTGTAACACACAGAAAACCAAGTTTTATTTGCTTATGATAAAAAATGATAAGAAGTTTAAGACGAAGGAGATTTCGAAGCAAATCAATAGTTCACGTCTTTCCTTCGCACCACCAGAATATATGGAGAAGTTTTTAGATATTACGCCAGGTTCTGCAAGTGTTATGGGGCTGATGAATGACAAGGAAAATGATGTTACCTTGCTTGTGGATGAAGATGTATTATCGGCAGAATACTTTGGATGTCATCCTTGCATTAATACATCAAGTCTGCGTTTAAAAGTAGCAGATGTGTTTGGAACATTTTTGGAAGCTGTACATCATGCGTATATCGTTGTAAAATTGGTTGGTGAGGAATAAAGAGGAGGAATTCGATATGCGATTTACATACTGCCCACATTGTGGAGAAAAATTAATCAAAAAGGAAATCGGGGATGAGGGGCTTGTACCTTTCTGTGAGAAATGTAGTATTCCATTGTGGGATATGTTTGAGACTTGTATTATCACTGCGGTGGTAAATGAGGAAAATGAGGTAGCTTTGTTGAAGCAGAGCTATGTGACAACCGCGACTTATGTATGTGTGGCAGGTCACATGAAAATCGGTGAATCTGCAGAGGAAACTGTAGTTCGAGAGGTAAAAGAAGAACTAGGTTTGGATGTAGAAGAATTACAATTCATTAAAAGTTATCCTTATGAGAAAAAGGAAATGCTGATGCTGGGCTTCAAAGCAAAGGTGAAAAAAGCGGACTTTGTATTTTCGCAGGAAGTGGATACTGCAAAATGGTTTAAGTTCGAGGAAGCTTTGGAACATATACGAGAAGGAAGTATCGCTTGGCAGTTAGTGAAAGCTGTGATAGAATAGCTTCTAAATGATAAAAATAGAAATGGAGTTATTTATGAAAGAAGAAAGAAGTAGTTTTAGTGGAGGTCTTGGCTTTGTCCTTGCTGCTGCAGGTAGTGCGGTAGGCCTCGGAAATCTTTGGCGATTTCCATATTTAGCAGCACAATATGGTGGAGGAATCTTTATCTTTGTATATTTGATTTTGGCTTTGACGTTTGGGTTTTCGTTACTTGTAATGGAAATTGGTATGGGTAGAAAAACGAAAGCCAGTGCGATTCGTGCATTTGAAACCATCAACAAAAAGTTTTCATGGGTTGGTTATTTGGCAACATTAGTGCCGATTATTATTTTGCCATATTACTGTGTAATTGGAGGCTGGGTATTAAAATACTTAGTTGTGTATTTGACTGGCGGTGGTGTAGATGCAGCAGATAGTGCTTATTTTGGCAACTACGTAGCTGGTACAGAACAGCCGTTGTTGTATTTTGGCGTATTTTTATTGTTGACAACACTTATTGTATTAGGTGGTGTAAAAGAAGGGGTAGAGCGTTTTAGCAAGATGCTGATGCCTGTGTTAGTTGTTTTAGCAATTGGAATTTGTATTTATATTGTTATGATTCCGGGTGCTTTAGAAGGGGTAAAATATTATTTGCTTCCAGACTTTAGTAAATTCTCACTCAAGACAGTGTGTGCTGCAATGGGACAGTTATTCTTTTCTATGAGCTTGGCGATGGGAATTATGATTTCTTATGGCTCTTATGTTAAAGATGATGTCAATGTTATGAAGTCAGTAAACCATATTGAGATTTTTGATACGGCGATTGCACTTTTAAGTGGTCTTATGATTGTGCCAGCAGTTTATATTTTTAGTGGTGAAGAGGGCTTAAAATCGAGTGGTGTAGGTCTGATGTTTAGCACACTCCCAAGAGTGTTTGCAGATATGCCTTTCGGTGGAATCATTGGGTTGGTTTTCTTCATATTAGTATTTTTTGCCGCTGTTACAAGTTCGATTTCGATTTTGGAGGCGATTGTCTCTAATATTTTAGATAAGTTTAATTGGGATCGCAGAAAGGCTAGTTTTGGTGTAGCGATTATGGCCTTTGTTTTGGGTATTCCATCGGCACTTGGCTTCGGTGCGTTAGGAGATGTGACTCCTCTTGGAATGGATTTCCTGACCTTCTTTGATTATATTTCAAACAGTGTCTTGATGCCAATTGTTGCATTGTTTACTTGTATTATGTTTGGCTGGGTAGTTGGAACCAAAGAAATCGAGGATGAAGTTACAAAGAACGGAGAAAGCTTTGGACGTAGAAAGATTTTTCGTGTAATGATTAAATATGTAGCACCCGTTTGTTTGGTTGTAATTTTAATTTTCTATTCATTGGCACAGTTTGGTTTTATTTCATACTAAGGAGAAAATTATGGGCTATATTACCACATACACAGGGAAGCATTTTGACCCAATGGAACCAGATATAGAGAGTTTGGATATCAAGGACATTGCACATGCGTTATCTTTAACTTGTCGTGGAAATGGTCATGTGAAGCAGTTCTTTTCGGTGGGACAGCATTGTGTGAGCTGTGCGAAGGAGGCTGCAGCTAGAGGTTATTCAAAACGTGTGGTTTTAGGGTGCTTATTACATGATGCCAGTGAGGCGTATATGTCGGATGTGCCGCGTCCATTCAAGGAAGTCTTGTGCGAGTATCAAAGATTGGAAGATGAGTTAATTAAAATGATTTGTGTTCGATATCTGGGGAGTACGCTAACGGAAGAAGAGAATCAGCTTGTACATGAAGTAGATGATGATTTGCTTTACTACGATATGATAGAACTTCTTGGTGTATCGCAGGATGGACCTGAGCCAAAGATATATAGTACGTTGGATTATTCTTTACGTCCATTTGAAGAAATAGAAAAAGAATATATCAATTTATATGAAACGTGGAAGATAAAATAGCAGAAAATGGGAAAAACCCCTGGACGAAATGAGGGAACGTCCAGGGGCATTTTATTGCTAAGGTCGGAGTTTAGTTACCTTACAGTGATATAATAAAATCAAATATTTAATTTCACAAGCAACAATTTCCGAATGGATGATGGAAATCCAACACTTTGTCTGAAAATAATGGAGGACGTTGTGTTGAAAATCCGACAGATGTTTGATATTATATAGAAAAATAAGGAGTTTAGGAGGATAAAATGGGGGAGAAGAAAGAATATCGTAGTTCGATTCGTTCTAGAAAGTTGATTCGACAGGCATTTTATGAAACACTAAAAGAGAAAAGTTTTGAGAAAATTACAGTAACCGATATTGTAAAAAAGGCAGATATCAATCGATCGACGTTTTATGCTCATTATCCAGATGTAATGGGACTGATAGAGGAGATACAGGAAGAGATTTTGGATTATACGCAAAAATTTATGGGAGACATTGATTTTAGCGATTTTTTTGAAAATCCGAAGCCGTATTTGCAGAATATCGTAAAATTGGTAGCCGAAAATAATGAATTGTATCGTTTGCTTATGACTTCGGCTATGGCAGCGAAGCAGATGAACCGATTGAAATATATTTTAATCGAACGTACGATTAAGACACTGGATGCACCAGAAATGTTTCGTAATTCTTTTGAGATGGAGTTTGCGATTCGTTTTTTCATGGGAGGCATCGTGGATGTATATACGCAGTGGCTCAGTGGAGTGATTGATTGTTCGTTGGAAGAACTGACCGATGAATTGTCCAAAATGGTTCTTCGAACAACAAAGCATTTAGGTGAGGAAAATTAGTATGAACATTTTGCAATGGAAAGAGAAAATAAAAAATGAATTCGATAAACTGATTCAATGGATAAAACAACATCCAAGTGTTTTGGTATGGATTGGGATATTAGTAATATTAGTGATTAGTCAGAATTATATAATTGGATTATGTTTCTCTCCAATCGAAATTTTTTCTATGGAGGCAATGGCTCAGGTTTTAGGGACTAGTGCTGAAGTGGTGGCTGGTTTATATGGGCTTACACTTACGGGGTACATATTTTTTCAGGATCGATTGCAGCAAAAGGCGGACAGTGATGATTTGTTAGAGGATATTATCACACTTTTAAAGAAAAGATATCACAATATGGTGCTTATTTTATCTGGAACATGCTTTGCTGTAATTATGGTGGCTTTCAATTTTATCATTTATCAGCCAGAAAGTGGGTTGTTTCCAATGCAATTATACTATTTCTGGGGATATGAAGCTTTGTTTTTGGTTTTTGTGGCTTTGCTGTTTAATATTTACTTTATTATTACAGTTGTAGATCCAGATAAGATTCCGCGTGTGAGTTTACAATACAAGCAGAAGATGAGCAATAGTGATACGGAATTAGGGAGCTTGCAGGGATTTTTGCAGGATTATGAGGAGATTGAACAGCTTCTTATGAAAAAGTCTGAAGGCATTGCAGTATCACATCTTGGCACAAACCCATGGAGGGCGTTGAAACATCTAAATGGAAAAGAAAAGTTGGAAATTCGTAAAATTGTCAGTGATCCATTGCTGATTAATTTATCAAAGCTAAGTCAATATTATAGTTATATGGTTTTTAGTCAGGAAATGACGGTTACCAAGGAAATGTGTGATTTGGCGAAAAAAGTGAAGCAGGAATTGGTGGATTTGCAATAAAACTTTCTACGATTTACAAAGGAAAAGGAGAATAAGGAAATGAAGGACAATAAAATACTCAAAGTTACAATTTGCACGATTGTTATGCTAGGATTAATGCTTATCGGAGGAAATAATTATATGTATAACAATGGTTTGTCTGGTAAGTATGTGAATACGGAACCAAAAGAAGGGCAGATTAAGGTGGCTTGCGTAGGTGATAGCATTACCTATGGTCATGGAGTCTCAGGATGGAAAGAAAACAATTATCCAGCGGTTTTACAGGAGCTTTTAGGAGAAGAATATCATGTAGCAAACTTCGGCTCAAGTGGAGCCTGTGTCAATCCAGAGGGTGACCAGCCGTATATGGATAGAGAAGTATATCAGGCTGCATTAGAGTATGATGCAGATATTATTGTTTTTATGATTGGCACGAATGATTCGAAACCGGAGAATTGGACGGATATAGAGGGATTCATGGAAGATTACACGGCTCTCTTAGGTAGTTTTCTCGAAGGAGAAAATGCACCAGAAGTATATGTAGGACTTTGTGCAGAGGCATATTACAAAGAAGATGCAGATCAATCAACGGGAATTGCTAGCTATGATATACAGCCTGCGATTGTAGATGAAATTGCTGAGGCAATAGAGCTACATACAATTACCAGTGGATTTGCGATGAAAACGGTAGATGTTCACTCTTTGACAGAGGCTCATCCAGAATGGTTTGAAGCTGATGGAATTCATCCAAACAATGATGGTGCAAAAGCTATTGCAGAAGCAGTAGCAGAGGAGATTCAAAAATAGGAATAGTAACTATAAATAAATGCTATTATTCAAATTTCATTCATAGGTATAGAATATAAAAATAACTATATTGAGAGGTGGATGATTATGGAATTTGGAATGCCTACATTAATTGAAATCTATGATTTAGAAGAAAGTGCAAAACTCTGTCAGGAGCTTGGCCTTAAGTTTATGGAACTGAATATGACGTTTCCACAATATCAGATTGAGCAAATGGAGAATGTAGATTATTTACAGCAAATTGCAGATAAATATGGAATTTATTATACAATCCATTTGGATGAAACGATGGATGTGTGCAATTTTAATCCATTGGTGGCGGATGCCTATATGGAAACTTTGGCACGTACGATAGAGGTAGCAAAAAAATTACATATTCCATCTCTAAATATGCACATGTTAAATGGTATTTATGTCACATTGCCAGATAAAAAGGTATGTATGTATCAGGAATATATTGACAGTTATATGAATGGTATCAAAAAACTTCGTGACATGGCGGAAGAACTGATTGGAGATTCCGAAGTTCGAATCAATATTGAAAATACAGATGGTTATTTGCCATTTCATAAGCAGGCAATCAAGTATCTTTTGGAGAGTCCAGTGTTTGGGCTGACATGGGATATTGGACATTCACATGCATTGGACAATATTGATGAGCCATTCATTATGGAAAACGAAAATCATTTGAATCATTTCCACATTCATGATGGTTACGGAACCAAGAACCACCAGACCTTAGGGACAGGAGAAATTGACCTGCACCAGAGACTTGGAATAGCAAAGAGGCATGATTGTACCTGCGTTTTAGAAACGAAGACAATAGAAGCATTAAAGCAGTCAGTTGTCTGGCTGGAAGAAAACGATAAATAAATAAATCCCCCTCGACGGAGGGGGATTTTTAGTTTGCTACATGATGTTGTAATTCACGAAGTAGCACCGTTGCTCTAGCGGTTAATTCATCAAAGGACATTGGTAGTTCTCCAATAAACCAATCTCGATATAGCTTGATAATTCCTCCAGAATAAAAACTGGTATAGAAAACGAAATCTTCGTGAGATACGGTAGAAACCTCGGATTCATGATCATATACGTAGGAGATAAGTACATTCGAAATTTCTTCATATATTTTCATATTAATATCAGATGAGAATATCTTTTTATAAAAGTCAAAATCTCTTTCCATAACCATCTGTAGTTCTTTTAACATAATCCCCATATCAAATTGGGAATCATCATGAAATGTAGTGATAGAGGATTTGATGATATCGTATGCACTTTCAAAGATGCTTGTAACCACATCGGATACACTTTCGTAATGAGCATAGAAGGTGCCTCGATTGATGTCTGCCTTCTTCACAATATCGGTTACTGTAATTTTATCTAAGGTCTTTTCGTCCAACAAGGCAACAAGTGCGTCAGTGATTAATTTTTTAGAACGAAGAGAGCTTTTGTATTCTGCTTTAGCCATAAATGTTTCCCTTTCTTCCGTACTTGTAAAATCGAACAAATATGAGATTTTTGTCTATTTTTGAGCAAATGAAAATGATTTGCATATTGTGTGCAATTTGTTCTTTTATTATAATTGAAATAAGTTCAAAATTCAACACTTGTATTATTTTGTGATTGTGTTGAAATGTAAGGAAAAGGGGGATTCTATGGAACCAAAAAAAGAACAGGGAAACATAATGGAAAAAATAGCCCAGTTTATTGTAGATAAACGAAATTTGTTTTTCTTTATCTATGTGGTTGCTATTATTTTCAGTTTGGTTGCTATGGGCTGGAAACAGGTAGAAACAGATGTTACGGTTTACCTGAATGAGGAAAGTGAGACTAGACAAGGGCTTTCGACGATGAATGAACATTTTGCGATGTTTTCATCGGCTCGTGTTATGATTTCGAACATAACTTATGAAGAAGCGAAGATGTTGTATGATCAAATCGTAGAAGTCGAAGGCGTTACGATGGTAGACTTTAGCAATAAGCCAGAGTCATATAAAGATGCTTATGCATTGATGTCGGTTACTTTCGATGGAAAAGATTTAGAGCAGGAGACGATAGATGCAGTTGCTTCTATTAAGGAAATCTTAACTGGTTATGATTATATAGTAGATACTACGGTTGGATATGACCAGGTAGCAGATCTGGGTGTTCAAATGATGGAGATTATGGGATATGCTGTTGTGGTTATTATCGTTGGTTTGACTTTGACCTCTACAGCATACGCAGAATTGCCAGTATTAGGATTAACCTTTGGAACAGCGATTCTTCTTGGTATGGGAACAAACTTCTTACTCGGAAAGATTAGTTTTGTATCCGATTCGGTTGGTATGCTGCTACAGCTAGCGATGGGGATAGACTATGCGATTATTTTAGTTCACCGATTTAGTGCAGAGAGAGAACATTTACCAGCAAGAGAGGCTTGTATCAAGGCTTTATCAAAAGCAATTCCAGAAATTACGGCGTCGTCTTTAACGACAATTGGTGGTTTGTTTGCGCTTTCCTTCATGGATTTTGGAATTGGCAAGGATTTATCGATTGTATTAATTAAGGGTGTTGTACTTATTTTGATTTGTGTATTTACCCTTATGCCAGGCCTTTTGATGCTTTTCTCTAAGTGGATTGATAAGACGAAACATAAGAACCTTTTACCAGATGTATCGTTTATCGGTAAATTCTGTGCAAAGGCAAGATGGGTGATTACACCAATCTTTTTGGTAGTACTCGTAGGAGCTTATTTCTTATCGGCAGCATGTCCATTTACATATACAACTATGTTACGTCGCGATAATATGAGTGAGCGTATGGAAGCATATTTTGAAATCAATGATGTATTTGGTTCTACAAACATGATTGCAATTCTTGTTCCAACGGGTGACTATGAAGCAGAGGCGCAGATTTTAGAGGAATTGGAAGCTTGTGAAGGTGTAAAATCCACGATGGGCCTTGCAAATACCGAACTTATGGATGGTGTTGTACTTACGGATTCCTTAAATGCAAGAGAGTTGTCGGAAGTATTAGGCATTGATTATGAGATTGTAGAAATGCTTTATATGATGTATGCAATGGAAGATGAGCAGTATGGGAAATTGGTGGACATGAGTACCTATCGCGTTCCAGTTTTTGATTTGTTCTGTTATCTAAAGGAGACCTTGGAAACAAGCGGTATGAGTTTAGATGGAGAACTGGCAGAAGCTGCAGAGATGCTCGATATGCTTGATATGGCAAAAGAGCAGCTCCAGACAGAAGAATATAGTCGTTTGGTTGTATACGCAGATCTTCCAGATGAAGGGGAAGAGACCTATGCATTCTTAGAAAAAATACATGAAATTGCAGATAAGCATTATACGAAACCAGTGTATGCAATCGGTAACTCTACAAGCTGTAGAGATTTAGGAAGTACCTTTGCAACAGATAATACAATTATTAGTGTACTTTCCATTATATTTGTTATTGCAGTATTGTTATTTACGTTCAAATCCGTTGGATTACCAGTACTTCTTATTGTTGTAATCCAGGGAGCAATTTGGATGAACTTTTCTTTCCCAACGATTACAGAAACACCATTGTATTTCTTGGGATATTTGATTGTAAGTTCACTTCAGATGGGATGTAATATTGACTATGCTATCGTAATATCGAGTCATTTTAATGAACAGAAAGAACATCTTCCAGCGGAGGAAGCGATTGTTGTAGCGGTAAATAAAGCATTCCCAACAGTACTTACCTCAGGTACGATTATGGCGGTTATGGGATTCCTGTTGGGTGGAATCAGTACAGAGCCTACGAACGCGGTTATGGGTGAATGTATTGGTCGTGGTACATTAATTTCCATGGTACTTGTATTATTTGTATTACCATGTATCCTGGTTATCGGAGAAAAGATTATTGAACGCACAAGTTTCAGCATGAAGGGTGCTAGTATTGATATGTCGGAATATGAAGATTTTGGACATATGCATGTAAAAGGCCGTATGAACGGATGGGTAGAAGGTATTATCGTTGGTGAAGTAGATGCGGTGATATCTGGACGAGTACATGCAATGGTGGTTTCCGACACCCTTGAGATTGAGATGAAGGAAGCGGATCCGAATGCGATAGAAAATGCAAAACAAGCTTATGCAGAGAAGCTTGGAGAAGAAGCAGAAAAGCAGGAAGGGGGTAGCAAGGATGAAGCATAAGAAATGGTTACAAAAAATATGTGTTTGTATTATGACTGGCTGCTTATTATTCTCGATGCTACCAGTGTCCTTTCAGGCAGACGAAATAGAAGCAGGACCAAAAGCGAGTAAGGTAGATGAGGCTTCTATTCCAGCAGATGCGATCTACATTAATACGACGTATGATTTAATTGACCTAGCAGAAAATTGTATTGATGAAGAATATAGCAAAGGAAAAGTATTTGTATTAAACCAAGATATTCACATGACTGGTGTCGATTTCGAAGGGATTCCTACCTTTGGAGGAACCTTCTTGGGTCAGGGACATAAGATTTATGGTATTGAATTCGAACAGGATGCAAATACACTGGGATTTTTCCGTTATCTGCAAACAAGTGCTGTTGTAAATGGATTGATTTTGCAGATTAACGTACAGCCGGATAATGGCAATTCTGTGATTGGTGGTATTGCAGGTATAAATAAGGGTACCATTCGTAACTGTATTGTAAATGGTGTTGTTTCGGGTAAATCAACTGTCGGCGGTTTTGTAGGTGAGAACAAAGTGTCTGGTATCATTGAAAACTGTATGATAAATGGTTTGGTTCATGGTGAAACAATTGTTGGCGGTTTTGCAGGAAAGAATCATGGTGTCATTCGCGCATGTATCAATCAGGCAGAAGTAAACACTGCAGTAGAACACAATACTATCGGCATGGACTTAAGTAATATGGACATGGATTTGGAATTTAGTCTGGACATGGATATGGATAGTTTTGGATTCTCTGAAAGTATGGGATCTTCTTCGGAGATTGGTGGAATTGCAGGAACTAGTTCGGGTGTAATTCGAGAATGTATCAATAAGGGAAATGTAGGATACGAAAAGATGGGCTACAATATCGGTGGTATTGTAGGTTCTTCCAATGGTTATCTGGCAGACTGTGTGAATTATGCCGAAATCAATGGTTCCAATGGTGTTGGTGGTATCGCAGGACAGATGAAACCAAGTTTTGTGGTTATTTTTGATGACATAGAGTTGGAGGTTCCTTCGGGAAACCTGGATGATTTCGAAATCGAATTTCCAGAGGATTTTGATGGAATGGAACTTCCAGAGGACTTCGAAGATATTGAGCTTCCAGAAGATACGGAAGATTTTGAGGATTTAGATACGGAAGAGTTTGATGAAGATAAGCTCAATGCAATATTGAATGATTTCAGCAATTCTTTAGAAGAAGCAGTTGAGGATGTAGATATTTCTGTACCAGAACTGGATATTTCTGTGGGTGTCGAAATCGTGGATGTTTCTCGTGAGGATACACAAAATGATACGCTTGCAAAAGCATATCGTTGTGTGAATTATGGTGCGGTATATGGAAGCAAATATGTAGGTGGTATTGCAGGAAATGCGAATCGAGAGTCTACCGTGAACATGGATGAGGATATTGAAATCAATGGGGAGCTCAGCATGAGTGGCAAAGGCGAACAACGTCTGGTTATTCGCGACTGTACCAACTATGGGAAAATATCCGTGTCTAAAAAGTATGCGGGTGGTATTGTCGGATTTATGGCAATTGGCGCCGTGATAGAAGGCAAGAATTTAGGTAACTTGGATTGTCTAAGTGCAGATTATATTGGTGGTATTGCAGGTGGCTGTAATACCGTGATTCTTAACAGTGTAAGCAAATGTATCATAGTAGGTTCGGATTATGTAGGCGGCATTGCTGGCTGGGGATATGAATGCTATGATAGCAATGCATTGGTTGATATTGCTGCTGGAACAAAATATGTAGGTAGCATTTTGGGTGGTACTGAGGTTCTTCCTGATGATCGAGCAGAAGAAAGTGAGGAAGATAATACACCACTTCTAAAAGGCAATACCTATTATGTTGTTGGTAACAATATTGGTGGTATTGATGGCATCAACTATGCAGGAGTATCTGCAAAAATCAGTTTAGAAGAGTTTTTGGCGATTCCAAATCTGGATGATGTATTTAAACAGGTGGCAATTCGATTTGTTGTAGAAGGGCAGGAGGATGTGGTTCGAACCATTCCAACTGGTGGAACACTCACACTGGATCAGCTTCCAATTCCAAAAGTGGAAGATGGTGAAATCTATGAATGGGTATTTGTAAAACCAGTAAAGGACAAAACCCTTGGAATGAATGAAGTAGAAGAAGTGCTTTATCTTTCAGAAGCGAGACTTAGCAACGTTTTATTTAACCAGACCTATGAAGCAGATTTTAATCCAAAGCATATGGTAGCACAGGGGCAGGATAAAACGCCTACGGGAAAGACACGCATCCTCGCAATTGGAGCATTTGATACGACAACAGATATTACACTTACCAATGTGCTTTCTTCGGAAAACACAGTTTTAGGGGAAGAAGTAATTGAAAACTGGAAGGTAAGTATTTCAAACATTGGTGTAGAAGAACTCCGTTATTATATTCCAGAGGGAATGGATGTAGAAAAGATTACAGTATATGTAAAGGATGCAGAAGGAAACTGGAACGAGCGTGATTTTAGCGTAATTGGTTCTTATCTTGCATTTGACTTTGTGGACGGAGAACAGGGATTTGCATTGCAGGAAAATACAAATATGACAGGACGAGTAATTGGATTCGTAATTGCTGGTGTTGTTGGATTTGTGGTAGCATTTATTCTCACAAAGAGAAAGGGAAAACATGCAAAAAAGGAAAGTAATTAATATCACAGTAGGGATTATAGTAATTCTGCTGTTTGGATTTTTACTGTATTTTGGAACGAAGGTATATCCAAAGCTGAGGATTGGAAAAGAAATCTCGAATTTATTGCAGCCTATTCTAACACAAGAGAATCAATCCATGCACATGAAGGTTACTACTGATATTGGGGGCGAACCATTTCTGTTGGATTCCGATATTTATATGGTAAAAGAGGAAGAACAGAAGTATTTGGTTTTGGAACAGATGGATTTTCCTGTTTATATCGTAGACGATTTGCTGCTATTGGAAAATGGAAACGCATTTCAGCTTGCAAAACAGACGGAGTCGCAATCGCATACATACGATAATCTGTTTGTACAGATTGCGGCTGCGTATGAGATGTTTGACATCACTTGTGTGAAAACAGATTCGGAGTCAGGTTATTCTATTCATGTAACAGGGGAACAGGTGCAGGAATTGCTCGCAAAGGTAATGCCGGCAGATGCGAAGAAGTTTGATAGCATTGAAAAGTTACAACTTGTAATGGTTGCTCAAAATGATAAACTTGATAGAATTGAGATTACTGGAAAGGCAGAGGTGAATGGAAAATCTGTACAGATAGAGGTCCTGATTTCCGAGTTTCGAAAGCTGGAAGCTGGAGTATATGAGATACCAGAAACTGTAAAACATGCGGTAAAGACGGTTGACAGAGATACATTATTAAACCTTACAGAGGATTTGTATCGTTTACTGGTAGCATTTGAACAATTCCAAAAGAAAGAGTCACAGGACGGAACGGTAACTTTACATGCAAATTGTGGGTTGATAAATTTTACCAATACCTTTGATTTAGAGACATTTCAGCAGAATGAAACCACTTCTATGAATACAGAAGAGATTCATAATCTTCCAGCGATGATAGCAGTCCTCTGTATGGAAGGAGAGATTCGTTGTATTGAAAGTGAGGAAGGATTTGAGTATACACTTTCTTTGGATGAGGAATCTATGCAAAAAATAACTGGAATGGTTATTCCAGAAGTAGTTAACTATGTGATGCAGCTTACGGATGGTGTATCGAAGGTGACGATAGAGGAAAACAGGATTTCCTCTATAGAAATCAGCATCAAAGGTAATGTAAATATGGTGATTACCAAGGTGCCGATGGAAGTCAGTGTTGAATTTCAATATGAATAATAGAAATAAAGGGTTGTCGCATTTGTGACAACCCTTTATTTTGTTTAGAATCCAAGTTCTTCTCCTACGAGGATAACCTTGATGCGGTTTGGGACACGACTTGCTCTGGTGATAACGATTTGGTCACAAATGGTATCCGAAAGACAGTTGCCACATACGCCATTGACAGCACAAGGTGTATTTTTGTTTAAGCGGACACAGTTTTGTGGAGAAGCTACATTACGGGTACGGCTGATACCTTCCTCTACATTTTTAACGATTTTGTTCATGCCAGCGAGGATAATAACATTGTCTGGCCCATAGATGAGTGCAGCTACGCGATTGCCGTTTCCGTCGATGTTTACGAGTTCGCCGTCAATCGTGATGGCATTGGAACTCATGAAATAGTAGTCACAGGAAAGTGCATCATGCATAATCTGCTTATTTTCTTCTGGTGTTGTAGCGGTGGCACGGTCATAGAGTGTGATGTCTTCACGGGCGCGAAGTTCTGCTAATACACCGGTTTCGTCTAAAGTAACAGAACCTCCAAAGGAAACCTTGCTGTTTGCTGGAACGAGAGAAAGGGCAAGTTCTTTTGCTTCTGCAGCAGTTTCACAATAATACCCTTCGATAAAGCGTTTTTGAAAGCCTTTTAATACGGTATTTGAAAGGTTTTTATAATATTCTTGTTTAATACTCATTTGTTATTCCTCCACAAATATTCATTGCAAAAAGTATAGCATAGTTTTTGACATATTTCAATTTTGTGATAAAATATATAAGTTAGGGAAAAGAGGTAATACTATGAAGAAATTAATATCTTATTACAAGCCATATATGGGATGGTTTTGTGCAGATATGTTCTTTGCGACATTATCCGCAGGGATTGCATTATCGATTCCTTTGATTGTTCGATATGTGACGAATACACTGATTTATCTGCCAGCAGAGGAGATTTTATCCCAGATTATCAAGGTTGCTATCGTCTTGGTGGTTTTAATCGCATTGGACTTTTTCTGCAAGTTCTTTATCGGAAATTACGGTCATGTGATGGGTGCGAAAATTGAATATAATATGCGAGCAGAGATTTTTAATCATATGCAGAAGCTTTCCTTTTCTTTCTATGATGACCAGAAGGTAGGACAGCTGATGAGCCGTATTACAACGGACTTATTTGATATCACAGAGCTATTGCATCATGGACCAGAAAATATCATTCTGTCGGTGCTTAAAATTTCGGGTGCGCTGATTATTTTGACTGGAATTGATCCTAGACTTACTTTGGCATCGTTTGCAGTGCTTCCATTTATGTTTGCGTATGCATTTTTCTTAAATAAGAAAATGCGTAAGGCATTTCGTAGAAACCGTCAGAAGATTGCCGAAATCAATGGACAAATTGAGGATAATCTTTCTGGTATTCGAGTGGTAAAATCGTTTGCAAATGAAGAAGTGGAAGACGAGAAATTCAAGGTTGGAAATGATGGCTTCTTGGCAGCAAAGAAAAACAGCTATTTCTACATGGGAAGCTTTCATGCTGGAATCCATGCATTTACGACGATGGTGCAGGTTGTTGTTATCGTAGTAGGCAGTTATTTTATAGCAATGGGTGATTTGAAGGTGACAGACCTTTTGACCTTCCTGCTTTATATCGGTGTATTTACGGAACCAATCCGTACACTCATTGATTTCACCGAGCAGTTCCAGAATGGATATAGCGGCTTTGAACGTTTCATGGAAATCATGAATATGGAGCCAGATATTGCAGATGCACCAAACGCGGTAGAATTAAGGGATGTCAAAGGTGACATTACCTTTGAAGATGTAACGTTTAGCTATAATGACCATTCAGATACGGTGTTAAAAGGCGTTAATTTAGAAGTGCCAGCAGGTGCTTATATGGCACTCGTGGGTTCTTCTGGAGCAGGAAAAACGACGTTGTGCTCATTGATTCCAAGATTCTATGATGTAAATAGTGGAACGATTCGTATCGATGGAAAAGATATTCGTGAGGTGACACTTAAGAGTCTTCGTAGTCAAATCGGTATCGTACAGCAGGATGTATATTTGTTTGCAGGAACGATTTTCGAAAATATCGCTTATGGGAAACCAGGTGCAACGATGGACGAAGTCATTCAGGCAGCGAAAAATGCGAATGCACATGACTTTATTATGTCATTCCCGGACGGGTATATGACGGATATCGGACAGCGAGGAATCAAGCTTTCTGGAGGGCAGAAGCAGAGACTTTCCATTGCCCGAGTATTCCTAAAGAATCCTCCAATTCTTATTTTTGACGAGGCGACCTCAGCCCTCGACAATGAAAGTGAAAAGGTGGTACAGGATTCGTTGGAAAGCTTAGCAAAGAACAGAACAACTTTTGTTATTGCACATAGACTTACCACGATTCAGAATGCGGAAAAGATTCTGGTACTTACGGAAGAGGGAATTGCAGAGTCAGGAACGCACGAAGAATTGTTAGTAAAAAAGGGAATTTACGAGAAACTATATCACATGCATATGTAAAGGAGAATAAAAATGACAAAGATTGACATTATTTCAGGCTTTCTTGGAGCAGGAAAAACTACATTTATCAAGAAAATGTTAGAAGAAGCTTTTGTAGGAGAGCAGATTGTACTCATCGAAAATGAATTTGGCGAAGTAGGTATCGACGGTGGATTTTTAAAGGATGCAGGAATTGAAATCACAGAAATGAACTCAGGCTGTATCTGCTGTTCGTTGGTAGGCGACTTTGCTACGAACTTAAATGAAGTGATTACCAAATACCACCCAGACCGTATCTTAATCGAGCCTTCCGGTGTAGGTAAATTATCCGATGTTATGAAGTCGGTTATCGATATCGAAAAAGAACAGGATGTGAAATTAAACGCACTCGTAACGGTTGTAAATGCGGTAAAAGCAAAGAAACAGATGAAAGCCTTTGGTGAATTCTTTAACAACCAGATTGAACATGCGACAACCATCGTTCTTAGCCGTAGCCAGAATGCGACTCCAGAACAGTTAGAAGAATGCGTAAAGATGATGCAGGAATTAAATGATAAAGCAGCTATCATCACTACAGCTTGGGATGCGATTGAGGGCAAACAGATTCTTAAGGTTATGGAAGGACAGGACAACCTTGAAATGAAGGTGCTTGCAGAACATCATGCACATCATCACCACCATGACCATGACGAGAATTGTACTTGTGGCTGTCATGACCATGACCACGAGCATGAGCATCACCATGATCACGATGAAGAATGTACCTGTGGCTGTCACGACCATGAACATGAGCATGGACATCATCACCATCATCATGCAGATGATGTATTTACAAGCTGGGGCAAGGAAACTCCACACAAATTTGATAGAGCGAGAATTGAAGAAATCCTTAAGATTTTCTCCGATACAGAAGACTATGGAACCATCCTTCGTGCAAAAGGTATGGTAGAAGGTACAGACGGCACATGGATTTACTTTGACATGGTTCCAGGCGAATACGAACTTCGTGATGGACAGCCAGATTATACAGGTAGACTTTGTGTTATCGGTACAGACATTGATGAACACAAATTGTTAGAATTATTTGGAATCGCATAGGAGGAGTGACTATGGCAATTCAGGAAATTCCAGTATATTTCTTTACTGGATTTATGGATAGTGGAAAAACATCTCTTGTACAGGAAACTTTATTTGAAAATGAATTTGCAGAGGGCAAAGGTATCATTATCATGTGTGAAGACGGTGATGTAGAATATGATGAAGCCAAGCTTGCAGAAATTAACTTTTCATTGGTGACGCTTGAAAATGAAGAAGATTTCACGGATGAAAAGCTTGCAGAAATCAATGCACAGTATAAGCCAGAGCAGGTATTTATTGAATACAATGGTACTTGGGAAGTAGCGAAATTTTTAGAAGCGAAGCTTCCAAAGGGCTGGGTTATTGTGCAGTCTTTGGCGACAGTAGATTCTACTACATTTGAAAGCTATTGGAACAATATGCGTGCGATGATGCAGGAGCAGGTATTTGAAGCAGATGTGGTTATCTTTAATCGTACTGATGATGAAACCGATAGAGCGAAATTCCGTCGTCTCATTAAAACAGTAAACCGCAAGGCTCAGATTGTGTATGAACGCAAAGATGGAACCATCGATGAAAGACCAGAAGAGCTTCCATTTGATATCAATCAGGATATCATCGAGCTTTCGGATGCAGACTATGGCATTTGGTACATGGACGCAGTTGACAATTACAAGAAATACCATGGCAAGAAGGTAAAATTCCTTGCACTCGTATATAATCCAGACAATTTAAAGAGTGGTGTTATGGTGCCAGGCCGTTTTGCAATGACTTGTTGTGTAGATGATATCACCTTTATCGGATTTAAATGTAAATATCCAAAGGAAAAGGAAATTCCACACAAATCATGGATTACCATCACTGCAGAAATTCGTGTAGAATTTGCAATGGAATACAAAGGCAAAGGTCCAGTACTTTATCCAATTTCCATCGAACCAGCGGAAAAACCAGAGGATGAGTTGGTATACTTTTCATAAAGGTAGAAAATGAGGCTAGAAGATATGTTTTTTCTAGCCTTTTTCAATGAAAACTGCCAGTTGCAACTAATGGTTGACAAATTGAAAGGCGACAGTTGGTAGTCTGTAACGATAAGAAACCTCATACTGAGGATACAAAAACGAGAAAGATATATGAGGTGACAAAATGATTTTAGCAGACAAAATTATTCAATTAAGAAAGAAAAATGGTTGGTCGCAGGAAGAACTTGCAGAACAAATGAATGTTTCCAGACAGGCGGTTTGTAAATGGGAAGGAGCACAATCTATTCCGGATATTAATAAGTTACTACAATTAAGTAAACTATTTAATGTAAGTCTTGACTATTTGCTCAAGGATGAAGTAGAAGAAATCGAATATGATATGTCCTCTTCGGAGATGGAACCAACAATAGATGAGCAGAGAGTAAAACGCTTTGTATCTATGGAAGAGGCCAATGCATTTTTAATGGTAAAAGAAGAAACTAGTGGGAAGGTGGCACTTGGAGTATCTATGTGCATTTTATCGATGATTCCTTTGTTTTTATTGGCGAGTGCAGCGGAAAATTATTTGTTACCAATTTCAGAAGACATGGCAGGTGGAATTGGTCTTGTAATGATGCTGGTAATTGTGGCACCTGCGGTTGCGATTTTTATTCAATGCGGAATGAAAACTAGTTCTTATGAATACTTAGAAAAAGAAGATATCGAGACGCAGTATGGTGTAACAGGAATGGTAAGAGAACGTAGAGACAACTATCGTGATACCTATATGAAAAACTTAATTTTAGGAGTAATTATTTGTATCTTATCTGCAGTTCCATTATTTAGCATGGAAATTTTTGAAGGTAATGAATTCGATGAGATTATTGCATTATGTGTTATGTTTGCGATGGTTGCAATTGGTGTGGCTTTTATTGTAAAAGCAAATATTCCTTGGGAAAGTATGAAAAAGCTTTTACAGGAGGGCGATTATTCTGTAGCAGAGAAAGAACGAAAGCGTAAAAGAAAAAGTATTGCAGGACCAATTAGTGGAATATATTGGATGCTTGCTACGGCATTTTTCTTAATACTGACATTTGTACAACCTAAATTTTTCCTTTATGTAGGAGGAGTGTTTTGGGCGGTAGCAGGAATTCTCTTTGTAGCAGTGCTGATTGGCTGTAAATTATATGAAGATAGAGAAAAGAAGTAGAATAGAAATGGATAAAAACGATATATGCAACTAACATACAACAACGAAACCATACAAGTTCATATCATTCGTAGTAAGCGAAAAACAGTATGTTTGTCCGTAAACAAAGATGGTAGTGTGACGGTAAAAGCCCCCCTTCGTTATCCAACAGACAAGGAAATTGCAGACTTTGTTGAGCAGAAGATAGATTGGATAATCAAGCAGCGAGATATTCAGCAGGATAGAGAAGATATGCGACTCGTGCGTCGTTTTGAGACAGATTATTCGTTTCCATATTTAGGAGGAGAACGTCTGGTAGAAATGCAGAAGGGAAAGAAAAATCAGTTTTCTTATGAAAATGGAAAGATAATCATTAAGACGCCATACCATGATGCTTTAGAGACAGACTATGAATCAGAAGATAATAAGGCTGCAATCGAAAAGCTACAAAAAGACCTAAAAAAATGGTACAAAAAACAGGCCTCTGCTTATATCACAAAACGAGTGGATTATTACAAAGATATCGTTGGAGTGACGGTGAACTCAGTTTCTATCAAGAGCCGTAAAAGCCAGTGGGGAAGCTGTGACAGCAACGGAGATATTACCTTTAGCTGGCGACTCGTGATGGCACGGCCAGAGGCAATTGATTATGTTGTCATTCATGAGCTTTGTCATCGCAAGCACATGGACCACAGTCGAGAGTTTTGGAATGAGGTGCAGAAATACATGCCGGATTTCAAAAAACAGAAGCAGTGGCTGGAGGAGAATTCGGTAAATCTGAATATTGAATAGATAAGTTTTGTGCGATGTCACAGAACGGGAAATCAAAAAGAAAAGGATATGTTATGAAAATATATTTTGCTCCACTAGAGGGGATTACAGGCTATGTGTTTCGAAATGCGTATGCGAAATATTATGGCGGAATTGATAAATATTTTACTCCATTTATTTCTCCACATACGAAGAAACTCATGGATACAAGAGAAAAGAGAGATATTCTCCCAGAAAATAATCAGCGACTTTATATCGTGCCACAAGTGCTTACAAATACAGCAGAAGATTTGATTGATTTGGCGAAACAGTTAAAAGAAGAATATGGGTATGAGGAAATCAATTTAAATCTTGGATGCCCATCTAAGACCGTTACGACCAAGGGAAAAGGTTCTGGTTTTCTGGAATATCCTGACAGAATGGAAGAATTCTTTGACCGATATTTTAAGGCATCCGATGTGAAACTTTCGATTAAGACACGTATTGGTTATTGGGATGTAGAAGAAGCACAGCGTTTACTGAATTTATATGAGAGATTTCCATTTGAAGAGGTCATTATTCATCCACGTTTGGGAAGTGAGATGTATAAGGGCACACCACATTACGAGGTGTTTGAGAGTTATTTGGATAGAACGCAGCATTCCCTTTGCTATAATGGAGATATTAACAGCTTGGATCAATTGCAAAGTCTAGATAGTAAGTGGGAGAAGTGCGATAAATTCATGCTCGGTCGTGGCTTGATTGCCAGACCGGGAATGTTGCTTTCACAGGAAGACAGGATACAATTCCAAAGTTTCCATGATGAAATCCTAGAGGGATATGAGGCTTATATGTGTGGAGACCGTAACACATTATTCAAGATGAAAGAGCTTTGGAGCTGGTGGGCAGTGATGTTCCCAGGGCAGGAAAAGCTTTTAAAGAAGATAAAAAAGGCTACTACGCTGCAGGAATATAAAATGCTGGTGAAAGCAATGATGTGAGATTGTATCAAATTAAATAGTTGGTAAAAGAATTTCAAATCCCCTTGACGAAATGAAAAAAGTATTGCAAACTAATAGATGTAGAGATAAAAACTATATAGATTAGAAAAAGGGGTTAGGTATGGTACAAATTATGACAGATTCTTCTACACTTTTTACGGTAGAAGAAGGGAAAGAAATGGGGATTGACGTACTTCCACTTTGTGTAAGTATTGGCGAATTGGAAGGAAGAGACACACAGATTGACATGGATGCTTTTTATGGAGAGATTGCGAAGGGAAATCACCCATCCTCTTCTCAGCCACCAATTGGTGAAGTAATGGAAGCATTTGAGAAATATCCAGATGCAGAGATTATCAATATTTCCATGGCAGATGGACTTTCTGGTACATATCAGGCAGCTTGTGGAGCGAAAGCATCAGTAGATAATGATGAAAACATCACAGTTATCAATAGTAAGACACTTTGCGGTCCACACCGTTATATGGTTCAGAAAGCGATACAGATGAAAAAAGAAGGGAAAACGGCAAAGGAAATTATCGAATGGCTGGAATATGCGAGAGAGCATCATGAATCCTTCCTGATCCCACAGGATTTTGATTTCCTAAGAAGAGGTGGACGTTTGACACCTATGGCTGCGAAATTTGCTTCTGTTTTAAATCTTAGAGCGATTATGGCACAGACCTCAGATGGTTGTCGTTTGGACAAGTTTGGTATGAAACGCAGTATGAAGCTTGCGATGAAAGCGGTAGTGGATCATTTAGAAGAAAAGAAAGTGAATGCGAAACACATTATTTATGTATCACATGCGAGAGCAGAAGAAGATGCCAAGAAAGCGGTTGCTATGCTTAAGGAACGTTTTGTAGATGTGGAAATTCAGATGTTAGAGCTTGGTGCTGCATTTGTTACACAGGGGGGACCAAAGTGTATCGCAATTCAGTATATTGAGAAATAAGCGTATGAATTATACTTATATTGTTCGGTGCAAGGATGACACTTTGTACTGTGGATGGACAAATCATTTGGAAAAACGTATGGCAAGTCACAATGCAGGAACGGGGGCGAAATATACAAGGAATCGTTACCCAGTAGAACTGGTGTATTATGAGGCCTTTGAAACGAAGGAAGAGGCGATGCGCCGGGAGTATGCGATTAAGCAGTTATCGCGACAAGAAAAGCTAGCATTGATTGCGACATGGAACGTAAACTAAAAATGAGAGGTGCACGTATGCGTGCACCTCTTTTTGTGATTTCTATGTAGTTTATTTCGCTGTTCCAAAGAAGATGTTGTCAAAGAAGTTCTTGGTTTCTTCTGGTCCAAGTTCTTTTTTGAATACGTCTGTAGAAATGCCACCTTTTTCGATGAGTCCATCGGTATATTTTACAGTGATATCAAGTTTTTCCGCCTTTTCTTCCGCGGTAAGAAGTGGAAGTTCTTTGGCATGTTTCATATAAACATCTAAGCTGTCAATGAGTAAATTCTTAATGTCGTTATCGTTTTCTGGCTGACCGGCTTTGTAAGTAGTAACTGTTAAGAGGTCTGCATACCATGCTTCAGAAGACTGAATATCTTCTAAGTGGTTGTATTTGTTCTTTGCTTCAGTAAGTGCTGTAAGCAGTGTATTGTAAGCTTCATCTTTTTCTGCAACTACGTCATAAAATTCTAAGTAAGCCTTGCGGTTTTTGAGTATGTACATATAGTCAGCAGAAAGCAGTGGAAGGTTTTTGTCTTGTGGCGTAATTACCACGGTAGACATCTGCATGAGTCCCAGTGCGTTCATACGCATGATGGATAGATTTCCGATGCCTTCGATATCATACTGTTCCACATCAAAGTTCATGATACCGTAGATTTTCATTTTTTTGTAATCACCGACATCGACTGGCGTTACAGTGAAGTTTTCTTTTAAGTTTGCTACAACAGTATCAACGGTGTCGTTCATCGCCTTTACATTGGTATTTCCAATATTAGAAACAACAATAACAAGGATTATGATAATTGCAGCAAGAATTCCTAAAATAATTGGTCCCATTTTCTTTTTCTCCTTTTTGTTTGGCATAAGGTAACTCCTTTTTATTATTCTTGATATATTATAGCAGAAAAAGGTGGAAAAATCACGGAAAATATATTACAATGATAAATAGCGAAAAAATATTTTATTTTAAAATAGAAAAGGAGATTTATCTATGAAACTTTCACCATTACAGACAGCTAGATATGAGTATGCTCCTAAGCTTCCAGGAATGCTTAGAAACGGTATCGCAGACATCTGCGTGAACGAAGGCGCTGAAACTCAGTCAGTAGCAGATCAGGAAAAAATCGCAGCTCTTTTCCCAAATACTTATGGTAAAAAAGAAATCATTTTTGCAAAAGGTCAGAATACATCTGCACCTAAGACACACAAGGTAGGTGTTATCCTTTCTGGTGGACAGGCTCCTGGTGGACACAACGTAGTTTGTGGTCTCTATGATGCTTTGAAAGCAACAAACCCAGAAAACGAACTTTACGGCTTCAAGGGCGGCCCAAGTGGTCTTATCGAAGATGATTACATCATTATGACAGACGAATACATCGACCAGTTCAGAAATACAGGTGGTTTCGATATCATCGGTTCTGGTAGAACAAAATTAGAAACAAACGAACAGTTCGCTATCGCTGCAGAAGTTTGTAAAAAACACGGCATCACAGCTATCGTTATCATCGGTGGTGATGACTCTAACACAAACGCAGCTATCCTTGCAGAATACATGGCAGCAAACAACACAGGCGTTCAGGTTATCGGATGTCCTAAGACAATCGACGGTGACTTAAAGAACGAAGATATCGAATGTTCATTTGGTTTCGATACAGCTACTAAGACATATTCAGAAATCATCGGTAACATCGAAAGAGATGCTAACTCAGCGAAAAAATACTGGCACTTCATTAAGGTTATGGGACGTTCTGCTTCTCACGTAGCACTGGAATGTGCACTTGAAACACAGCCAAACATTTGCTTAATCTCAGAAGAAGTAGCAGCTAAGAAAATGTCTCTTTCAGCAATCGCTGATTACATCGCAGATGCAGTTGCTAAGAGAGCAGCAAAAGGCATGAACTTCGGTGTAGCTATTATCCCTGAAGGTGTAGTAGAATTCGTTCCAGAATTCTCTGTACTTATTGCAGAAATCAACGAACTCCTTGCTGGTGCAAAAGCAGATGCTTTCAATGCACTTCCAACATGGGCTGATAAATATGCATTCATCGAAGCTGGTCTTACAAAAGAATCTATGGAAGTATTCGCAATCCTTCCACAGGCAATCCAGCAGCAGTTATTCCTTGAAAGAGATCCACACGGAAACGTACAGGTTTCTCTCATTGAATCAGAAAAATTATTCTCAGCTTTAGTAGCTGACAAGTTAGCAGCTAGAAAAGCAGCTGGTACATACAACGGCAAATTCGGTGCATTACATCACTTCTTAGGATACGAAGGAAGATGTGCATTCCCATCTAACTTTGACTCAGATTACTGCTACTCATTAGGATACAATGCATTCATGCTTATTCAGTATGGTTATACAGGTTACTTATCAAAGATTTCTAACCTTTCTGAACCAGCAAACGAATGGGTTGCAGGTGGTATGCCTATCACAAAGATGATGAACATCGAAAGACGTCACGGCGAAGATAAGCCAGTTATCAAGAAAGCTCTCGTAGAACTTGATGGTGCTCCATTCAAATACTTCGAAGCTCACCGTGAAGAATGGGCTGAAAACACATGCTTCGTTTATCCAGGTGCTATCCAGTACTACGGACCAACAGAAGTTTGTGACATCACAACAGTAACACTTGCTCTTGAACAGGGTAAAATGAAATAAGAATATGTAAATTAGAAGTGCTCAGTGGCTACGGCTACTGGGTACTTTTTTGTTTTAAACTAGAAGTTTAGTGCTAAAATAGAGAATAGGGATTAAGATAGAGTTATTGGAGTATAAATTGTCATAATGGAGGGGTGCTATGAAAGATATTTTTTATATGGAATTAGGAAAAAGAGCAGAAGAAATTCGCAAGATGAAACAGACTGCTACGGCAGAAGAAATTAAGGAACGAAACCTTCATCTACTAGAAATCATCGATGAAATTACATATTTAAGCAATGTCGGAAGAAAAGAAGGCTTATTGGCGTTGGAATGTGCTGCATGTGATATGGATAAAAGTTCCCAAAAATATATGCGGACCCTGATAATGCTGATTGTAGATGGTACAGATCCGAAGCTCGTAGAAGAGATTTGTCTTATGAAATATATTGCCAATGGAGCCAGAGGATACAAAGGCTTAGAATATTTGATGCAGTTGGTTGGCGGTTTAGCAATTCAACAGGGCGAGAATCCTAGAGTAATTGAGGAAAAATTGCTGGCGATGGTTCCAGATGAAGTAGAAGATATTTTTCGAAAAAGACGAGAAGAGGAAATCAAAAGCTGGTATGAGCAGAAAACAGAAGACATCGATATGAGCAAGGTAGAACAACTCTATGTCGGTGAAGTGAATACAGAAATTGTGAATGCAGGTTATCCAGAATTGGAAAAATTAGATTGCCTACTTAAACAAATACAAGACCGTTCTTTACAGAGGGCACTTCGTGAAATCGATAATGCTGATTTGGAATTAGCCATGAAAGGTTTGAGTGGAGAAGGTAGACGTCGCATTTTTATCAATATGTCCAAGAGACTTTGTGTAATGGTTGCAGAAGATATGGAAGAGATGGCTAGAGGCAGAAAAAGCGATATTGGAGAAGCTTCACAAAAGATTTATGGCATTTTCATGAGACTTATGGATTGCTACGAAATCAATCCAGGAGAGAGCGATGAAGTGTATGCTTTGTATCAGGAATATAAGAGTTGTTCGGATTCGGAAGATAGAGAAGAGGGAAAGAAAGATGGTGTACTTTCTTTGGATGAAATGATAAAATTGTTGAGTGGAAGTAATTCATAAGTTAGAAAGTACACATGATTGATGGGAGAAATCAATGGAGAAGAACATAGAAAAACTACAGAAATTTATAGATGAATCAAAGAAAATCGTCTTCTTCGGCGGAGCAGGAGTTTCCACCGAAAGCGGGGTGCCAGACTTTCGTAGTAAGGATGGTTTGTACAATCAGCACGATGTTCAGTTCGAGCGATTCAATCCAGAATATCTCTTAAGCCATAGCTGTCTCGTCGACCATCCAAAGGTATTTTATGAATATTATCGCCAGAAAATGGATGCTCGTCATGTCGAGCCAAACATCACACACAAGGTATTGGCTCGTATGGAAGAAGAGGGCAAACTGCTCGCCGTAGTAACACAAAATATCGATGGGCTCCATCAAAAAGCAGGCAGTAAAAAAGTCTACGAACTTCATGGCACTACACTTCGCAATTACTGTGCTTGGTGCAAGAAAGAATATCCATCTGACTACCTGTTTGAATCCAGCGAAGACGTACCAAAATGCACTTGTGGCGGACAAATCCGTCCAGATGTCACCTTATATGAAGAGGCATTATCGGACGAAGCCGTAAGCGGTGCCATCAATGCTATCGCAAACGCAGATATGCTTATCATCGGTGGAACCTCTCTGCGCGTATATCCAGCCGCAAGCTATGTACGTTATTTCCGTGGAAAACATCTTGTGGTGATTAATCGCGAGGAATTGGATGTGAGACTAGATGCGGAAAATGATTTGTTTATTTGTGGGTCGCTGGGGGATGTGTTTGGGGAGTTGAACATATAGATTTGGGCGAAGAAAGCATTTTGATACGAATTGAATAATTCGGTACAGTGTGCTAATATAATAATATCTTTTTTTAAAATCCAAATTGACATTGAGACTCCTTTAGGGAAATTGCATAAAGCGTAATTTTATTAAAGGAGATCAATATGAGTAAACATGAAGAATTAGCAGTAAATGTAAAATACAAAGACACATTATTCAAGAAACTCTTCGGGCAAAACAAAGAAAATGATTTGAAAAAAGCGATTAGTAAGGCAGTTGATGAATGTATTCGAGAAGGAATTTTACAGGAAATTTTAGAAACGCAGAAGGAGGAGGTATATCAGATGATGCTTACAGAATTTGATGAAGAGAAGTACGAAGCAATTATTCGTGCTGAAGGTCGTGAAGAAGGACTTAAAGAAGGACTTAAAGAAGGACTTATAAAAACCCTCTGTGTCTTGGTTTCTAAAAAGACTATTACTATGGAACAAGCTCTGGAAGAGTGTGGACTGACAGAGGAAGAGTTCCTTAAAAAAATGAAAGAATATGGGTTGGATAAGTAGTCTAGTATATTATGAAAAGTCGCCGAAAGGCGGCTTTTTGTGGTGAGTGGGTATTGACGATCGATGATGGGTTTTGTAATATGTTTAGAGATGATAATCAGGACTTGATAATTTAGAAATAGATCTAGCATGAAGACAATTAACCGGAGGTTACAAGAATGGCAAATACAAGTACCTATAAGGGGATATATGCAATGCATAAGTACTGGGGAAAAAAGCCTTTTAATGAAATATCAAAATTTATAGAACAATATTCAGTGCCAGGAGAAACGGTAATGGATTGTTTTTGTGGTTCAGGAGTTACATTGATAGAGGCTGTAAAAGCAGGAAGAAAAGCAATAGGGGTAGATTTAAATCCAATTGCTATAAAACTTGCAAAAGTCTCAATGACTGTAGTTGAAATCGAAAAAATAAATAAGACTTTTAAAGATATCAAGGAAAAACTACAAAAGACCATCAATAGTTTATATGAAATGGAATATGATGGGGAACAAACGATGGTGACACATACTATATGGAAAAATGATGTTCCTATAGAAGTATGGTATTGTACTGATAAAGAAAAAAAGAAAGTAAGAGTAGGTAACAATATTGATGTTAGAATGTGTAATGAACCCCCAATTGCCCCTAAATGGTATCCAGAAAGTGTTATGTACGAGAATTCGCGTATTAATGTTAGTAAGGAACAAAAGGTTTCAGATTTATTTACTCCGAGAGCATTGGTGGGATTGTCATTGATTTGTGATGAGATAAAGAAAATTGAAGATGAAAATCTTCGAGCGGTATTTGAATTAACACTTTCAGGAACACTTTCGCAAGCAAGTAATCTTGTTTTTGTTATTAGAGGCAGAAAAAAGAATGAAGGTGAATTGTCTAAGGCAGAAGTGGGGAGTTGGGTAATCGGATATTGGGTTCCAGAAGAACATTTTGAAATAAATGTATGGAATTGTTTTGAGAATAGATTTAAACGAATTCTCAAAGGTGAGCAAGAAATATTTGAGTTGTTTTTTGATAAGACAGATGATTATATGAATCAGCATTTGGATTTGATAAATGGTTCCGCAACGGATATTCCTATTGAGGAAAATTCAGTAGACTATGTATTTATAGATCCACCGCACGCAAATCGTATTTTGTATATGGAACAAAGTCTTATGTGGAATGCATGGCTTGAATTGGATTCAAATATTAATTGGAATGATGAAATAATAGTTTCAGAAGCAAAAGATAGAAAAGAAAAAAATACAGATAATTATAATGAATTATTAGACAGTGCTTTTGCAGAGATTAGTCGAGTGCTTAGGCCTGGAAAGTATTTTTCTATGGCATTTAATTGCCTTGATGATGATATGTGGATCGATATTTTAAATTTATTTGTAGCACATGGATTTGAAATTAGAGATATAGTTCCTTTAGAGTATTCAGCGACTTCTGTTATCCAAGATAATAGAAAAAATGCGCTTAAGACAGACTTCGTTTTGACATTTCAAAACACAGGTAATGAAGAGATTTCAAGAATTGTTTTTAAAAATGATGATATGGATTTGCGAGATAGAATAAATGAAGTTTTAAAAGATAATCCAGAGTATGAAGTATACAATGTTATGAATGCTTTATTTGAACTAACCATTCCAAAGGGTTATATTTATAAAGTGTCTAAGATCGTAAAAATGTGTGCAGAAATTATGGAATAAACGTAAATGCCTACCAGTTCCAGGTGAACTGATAGGCATAATTTTTATTCTGAGTAAATTGTCGATAAAGAAAGAGCAGTGTAATCACCGACAAGATTATCTTCTTTATCATAATGATAATGAACTTCGTGAATAGACTCTTCTGTTAATGAATCAAGAAGTTCAGTGATTTTTTTGCCAATTTCTTCTGTTTTACCTTTTAACTCTCTACCATCTATAAATCTTTTTTTGTATGCAACAAAGACGAACAACCTATTGTTATTGCAAAATAAACGTTCACCTTGGTATTTATAATTCCACCATTCTAGCACTTTGAGTTCATCAGAAGTGTTAGGTACATATTTTTCTCTGGTGTTTTCTATTTTAACAATAAAATCTTGAGATACGGGGTCTCCTATTTGTGCAATATAAGAAACTAAATCATATTTTGTTAGCTTACTCGCAGCTGTTAGCCCCAGTTTTTTGTGTGAATTTTTATACGCGTTATAGTATGAACGAATTATATTTAATTCACTATCTTTTTCTTTTGTGATAATATAATCATCAAATGTAGGATGGGATGCGTCAATCCCTTGAGATATCAAATCAAAATATCCTTCACGAGCTTGATCTGATATATGTGTAAATTTCAAATCGAATGGTAAAATTTTATCGTCTATTTTTAAGAAGAAATCAATGTCGTGTATTTTTCTTAAAGTAGGTATAACTTTAGGGTGTTTTAAGAAAAATAGTTCAATAATATCATTTGCAGTTTGATTGTAATAGGACCATAAACAATATTGACGAACACGTTGTAATAATGATGAATCTAATTCATCTATTAATTTCTCATAAGTTTTTATAGATTTGTTGCGAACAAAACTTTTTACAATATCATCAACCTTATCATTACGTACACCACAATTAACGACTGGAATTTCTGAAAGAATATCGGATAAGCCCTCAAGTTCTTTTTGGCGAGTAACTAGTAATTGAGAACGTTTTTCTTCAATATATTCCAATAATTGTTCTATTGTGACGTTTGTTTCATAAGCCTGTTTAGTCAAATCTTTAATATGGCCAACAGGTTCATTTTTAGAATACATAGTAATAATATCTTTTAGATTGTCTTTATCTAAGGATCTTATTAATAGAAAGCGTGTCGATATTTGATTTTTACTATAGGTATTATAGAAATCACAAACATTGTTTGTGTTTTCAAATTTGGTATATAATTGTTCAAATGTCATTATATGAATGCTCCTTTATAATTCGGTATAGTGAAAAAGTGTTGAAATACTGATATTGAATCCATCGGCAATCTTTTTAATGTTTTGAATAGAAATATTTCGTTTGCCAGCTTCAACAGAAGAATAATAAGTTCTGTCCATGCCTATAGATAATGCAAATTTTTCTTGGCTAAGTCCCAATTCTTCTCTAAAATGTTTACATGCAAGTCCGAATTTATTTTTAATCATAATATTCCCCCCTTTTTAGCATAAGATTACAACTTTGTTGTATATAAAACAACGGATTATAAGTAACATGAAAATGGTATTATTAGAAAAGGATATACAAAGGAAGAAAAAGAAGGTATTTTTATATTGATATTCCCAAAACAATCAAGTAAAATGACAATGTTGTATCTTAACAATTCTTAAACATTTCCGTATTATAATACATTTACAATATACGCAAGGAGGAACATTATGTATCCAATCGTTAGAAAAGAAGTCCTCGCAGACCAGATTGTGCTGATGGATATTAAGGCACCTATGGTAGCTAGAAAGTGCCTGCCAGGACAGTTTATTATTGCAAAAACAGATGAAATCGGAGAGCGTATTCCGCTGACGATTTGTGATTATGATAGAGAGGCAGAGACCGTTACTATTGTAGTGCAGACCATCGGTGCTGGTACGAAGCGTATGATGGATTTAAATGAGGGTGACGAGCTGATGGATTTCGTAGGTCCACTTGGTTGTGCGTCTGAGCTTTGTGAAGAGAAGAATTTGGAAGAGACTAAACAGAAAAAGATTCTTTTCGTAGCAGGTGGTCTTGGTATCGCACCAGTATATCCACAGGTAAAATGGCTCCATGAGCATGGTGTAGAAGTAGATGTAATCATGGGCTGCCGTAACAAGGATTTATTATTCTACATCGACGAAATGAAAGCAGTTGCGAAGAATGTATATGTGGCTACCGATGATGGAAGTTATGGATTCCATGGCAATGGTTGTGCACAGCTTCAGGCACTTTATGATGAAGGTGTAAGATATGATCAGTGTGTGGCTATCGGTCCAATGATTATGATGAAATTTACTGCTTTACTTACTAAAAAGCTTGAGATTCCAACCATCGTTTCTATGAACCCAATCATGGTGGATGGAACAGGTATGTGCGGTGCTTGTCGTCTTATGGTTGGCGGCGAAGTGAAGTTCGCCTGCGTTGACGGACCAGAATTCGACGGACACTTGGTAGATTTCGACCAGGCGATGGCGAGACAACAGCAGTACAAGACTGCAGAAGGTCGTGCGAAGCTTGCCTACGAAGAAGGAGATACACATCATGGTGGATGTGGACATTGCGGAGGTGACGAGTAATGGACGTATTAAAGAGAGTACCTGTTCGTGAACAGGAGCCACAGGTAAGAGCTAAAAACTTTGAAGAAGTTTGTTACGGCTATAATGAAGAAGAAGCGGTTGCAGAAGCAGAACGTTGTTTGAATTGTAAAAATGCACTTTGTATGCAGGGATGTCCAGTTTCTATCAACATTCCAGCATTTATTCAGGAAGTGAAAAATAGAAATTTCGAAGAAGCTTACCAGATTATTTCGCAGTCTAGTGCTCTTCCAGCAGTTTGTGGTCGTGTTTGTCCACAGGAAAGCCAGTGCGAAGGCAAATGTATCCGTGGTTTCAAAGGGGAACCAGTTTCTATCGGTAAGTTGGAACGTTTTGTAGCTGACTGGGCTCGCGAAAACGGTATCAAGCCAAAAAAAGCGGAGAAAATGAATGGTCATAAAGTTGCGGTTATCGGTTCTGGCCCAGCAGGTCTTACCTGTGCCGGCGACCTTGCAAAACTCGGCTATGAAGTAACGATTTTTGAAGCATTACATGCGGCAGGTGGTGTACTTGTGTATGGTATCCCAGAATTCCGTCTTCCAAAGGACAAAGTCGTAGCTGCAGAAGTAGAAAATGTAAAAGCACTTGGTGTTAAGATTGAAACCAACGTAGTTATTGGTAAGTCAATCACGATTGACGAACTTATCGAAGAGGAAGGTTTCGAAGCCGTATTTATCGGTTCTGGTGCTGGTCTTCCTAAGTTTATGGGAATCCCAGGAGAACAGGCAAACGGCGTATTCTCTGCAAATGAATACCTTACCAGAAACAATTTGATGAAAGCCTTCCAGGAAGGCTATGAAACACCAATCAGCCGTGGCAACAAAGTAGTTGTCGTGGGTGGTGGTAACGTTGCGATGGATGCGGCTCGTACTGCACTTCGTCTCGGTGCAGAGACACACATCGTTTACCGTCGTAGTGAAGCAGAGCTTCCTGCACGAGTAGAAGAAGTACATCATGCAAAGGAAGAAGGCGTTATTTTCGACCTTCTCCAGAATCCAACCGAAATCCTCGTGGATGAAAACGGCTGGGTAAAAGGGATCAAGATTATTAAAATGGAACTTGGCGAACCAGATGCATCTGGCCGTCGTCGTCCAGTAGAAGTACCAGGTTCTGAATATGAAATTGAATGTGATACGGTAATCATGTCACTTGGTACATCGCCAAATCCACTGATTTCATCTACCACAGAAGGTTTGGATATCAATAAATGGAAATGTATCGTAGCAGAAGAAGCAACCGGAGCAACCTCAAAAGAAGGTGTTTACGCTGGTGGTGATGCCGTAACAGGTGCAGCTACGGTTATCTTAGCGATGGGTGCTGGTAAAGCAGCCGCTGCAGGAATACATGAATATTTATCAAACAAATAAAGACTGTTGAAAAAGGGTCTTATATGTGCGTACAAATATATTTGTTAGGCACATATAGGACTTTTTTCAATTTCGCGAATATTGTTTGCAGTCTTGTGTAAAATCGTTTATAATTATCTTAACTATGTAGACAGGAAGAAAAGGGTGACTATTAGTGCGTAAGCGAATCAAACAACTAGCCAGAGGCAAATTCGAATACGCGAAACCAGAACTCATTTTATCTGAGGAAGAAATCGCATTTACTGTGATTGAGGGAACGGATTATGAGGGTAGTTTTACCTTCGAAAATCCCAAGGGTATCAAGCTTCGTGGGCTTGTGTATTCCACTCATCCACGCATGGAAGTGCTGACACCTCAGTTTGAAGGAGAACAGGTTCGAATTCGTTATCAATTTCATAGTTATGGCTTAAGCGAAGGGCTGACTGAGAAAGGCGATTTTGTAATCGTTTGCAATCAGAGAGAAATCAGTCTTTCTTTTTGTGCGTCCATTTCTAAGAAATATGTGGAGACTTCCATTGGACCGGTAAAGAACCTGTATGATTTTTCTTGTCTTGCAAAGGCTGATTGGAATGAGGCATTCCAGCTATTTTATAACAAGAATTTTTCGAATATCATTAAGCCAAATGAAGTAAAAGAGAGCATGATTTATCGCGGTATTATTACGGCGAAGCCATGCAATCAAAATATGGAAGAATTCTTGATTGGAATTCGTAAGAAAGAAAAGATTTCTTTTAAAGTAGAGAAGAACCAGTTTGAATTTTCAGAAGTTACGGATACGTTGAAAGAAACGATAGAAATCAAAAAAGATAACTGGGGATATTTAGAGATAAATGCATCTTGTGATGCGGAGTTCATACGTTTGCCAAAGAGCAGGATTCGTACGGAAGATTTCATTGGAAGTACCTATAGTTTTCCATTTTTTATTGAGCCGGATAAGCTTCATGCAGGGAGAAATTTTGCGAGAATCCAGTTTTCTAGTGTTTACGAGACGATAAACGTAGAAATCGTAGCAGATGCGAGAGCGAAACAGGAAGACAGAATCGAAGAGACGCTGGAGATTAAGGAATGTCTGGCTGGAATTATGGAGCTGTATCAGGCATACCGCTTGAAACGTATCGTGACAGGTGTTTGGGCAAATGAAACGATTTCTATTTTGGATCATTTGCGTGCGTTAGAGCCAGAAGAACCAATGCATCGTTTGATGAAGGCACAGTGTTTGATTATCAATCGACAGCGACAGGAAGCGGAGTGGATTCTGGATGAATTCAAGCGAGAGTGGGTAGATAGAAAGGCACCAGTTTGGGGCTATTATTTGTATATCATGACCTTGATGGAACGTGAGCCAAGCTATGTGGACAAGCTGACCAAGGAAATCGAGGCGATTTTCCATGAGAATCCAGACTCTGTGATGTTGTTCTGGGTGTTGACCTTCTTGCAGGAAAAATATATTGGAAATAATGCCTTGAAGTTAAAGGATATCGAATATTGGGTAATGAAGGGCTGTTCTTCCCCATACCTGTATTTAGAGGCCTACTATTTAATTTGGCAGGACCCATATTTGTTGACGAAGCTAGACGCATTTGAAATTCGAGTGTTACGCTGGGCGGTAAGACGACGTGCGATTACGAAGGATATTGCGATTCAGATTTTCCAGATTATGGAGACCTGTAAGGATTTTAGTCCAGTGCTGTATCAGTTGCTTTGTGCTGCGTATGAGGCCAACCCAAAGCCAGAATATGTAGGGGTGATTTGTGGTTATCTGATTAAGAGCCAGCAGTATGACTCCAAGTATCATCATTGGTATGAAAAAGGAATCGAATTGGAACTTCGTATTACGAGTCTGTATGAGGCATATCTGCTTTCAATGGATGAACGTAAAGTAGACCAGGTTCCTAAGATTATTCAGATGTATTTCCAATATGATTGTGGGCTGCCATACAAGAAAATGGCAGTGTTATATAACAATATCATTGCGTCCAAAGCGAAGAATCCAGAAGTTTATCAGAAATACTGTCGTGTGATGGGTAGATTTGCGATGGATCAAATTTTGGCAGGACACATGGATGACAATTTGGCAGTGGTATATGATGATATGCTGGATTTGGGCGTAATTAATCAGGAAATTTCCAAGGCATTATCCTATATTATCTTCACGCACAAGGTGGTTGTGTTTGATAAACGCATGGTGCGTGCGATTATTTATCAGAGACAGATGAAAGACCCACAAATCGTACCGATTGTGGACAATATGGCATATTTCCAGCTTTACTCCAAGGAATATGTTATCGTATTTGAGGATGAAAAGGGACGCAGATATTCGGGCAGTATTGCATATCAGATGCAGAATTTGATGGATGCCCAGAAGTATCTGGAAAAGTGTATGGAACTGACACCGCTTCAGTTGCCATATTTGATTTCATATTTTGATACAAGACAGAATTATTTAACCTTTGAAAAAGAGGATAAGAAACACTTTAAACCACTGATGTTCTCAGAGGCGGTAAGTGCAGAATACAAGGCAAAGCTTTTACCAGAAATCTTGCGGTTTTATCAGGTCAATGCCTTCGATGCGACGGTAGAAGAGTATCTGATGAAGGCAGATTACAAGAAGCTGGATGAAGCATCACGCAGGTTCGCAATGGAGCTTTGTGTGGAAAATCATTTGTTTGATTTTGCCTATGATAAAGTAATGGAATATGGAATCGACCAGATTGGTTCTGCAGCGAAGGTGGCTTTGGCGAGCTATATGATAGAGCAGACCGAGTATGAAGAGGATGAGTTCCTCTTGAATCTGTCGATTACTGCATTCCGAGCAAAGAAATACAACGATAAGATGCTGAAGTATTTGTGTATGCATTTTAATGGCTCGACACAGGATATGTTGGATGTCTGGTTCGCAGCAAAGAATTTTGATGTAGAGCGCTTTGACATTTCGGAACGTATTTTGGTGCAGATGCTGTATGCAGATACGAAGGTATTAGAGGGAATGCCAGTGTTTGCGTATTTTTACGAGACAGGTGGCAAGGATTTTATTACCTTGGCATACATTTCGGATTGTGCACATCGTTACTTTGTGAAAAATCAGAAAATCGATACAGATATTTTTGAGCTGATTGAAGCGAGATACATATATAATTTCGAGTTAAATGATGCTTGTAAGCTGGCATTGCTGAAGTATTATGCAGATTTAGCGAATATTTCAGAGCGACAGCTTGCGATTGAGGATGAGCTTTTGGCAGAATACACCAGAAGAAATATGCTTTTCGCTTTCTTCAAGCGACTTGCGCCAGAACTTGTGCTGAAATATCATTTGTATGACAAGGTGTTCTTAGAATATCGTACCAATCCGCATAGTCATGTCGTGCTTCATTATAGTCGTGATGAGGACGGGGATGCCTTCTTGCAGGAGGATATGCTGGATGTATACGATGGTATTTTTGTGAAGACGTTTGTGATATTCTTTGGCGAAGTAATTCAGTACTACATTAGCGAGGAACATGGAAACGAAGTGGAAGTGACACAGAGTAATCGTATCGTCAATAATGACGTATATAACAAAAATGATGAGAGCAGATACAATTTGCTGAATCAGATGCTGATTTCGAACACCTTACAGGAAGAGGAAGAACTGTATCAGGCGATGAAGCAGTATGCTGGATTAGAAGAAGTGACCCAGAAGGTATTCAAATTATTATAAACAGAGGGTAGCATGGAAGTAAGAAGAGAACCGATTATCCTGGGAATCGATTTGAATGATCGATACGCCATGGTAAGTTACTACCAACTGAATATGACTGAACCAGAAACCGTTAGTACCATTGCGGCTAGTGAGAATTACCAGATTCCAACACTTTTGGCGAAGCGAAAGAATCTTGGACAGTGGTTTTATGGTGATGATGCGAAGAAAATGGCGAAAACATCAGAGGTCATCTGTGTGGATGCACTTTTGAAACGTGCGGTAAATGGGGAATCCATCCGTATTGAGGAAGAAAGCTATGAGGCTTGGGAGCTGTTGTCTTTGTTCTTGAAAAAGGTGATGGATTTACCTTTGAAATTAGGGACCGTGCCAAGTGTAGACCGTGTGGTGTTGTCGGTGGACCGCCTAACCAAAGAAAATATGGAGGTGTTCTGGAAGATAGCACCGAAGCTAGGTCTTTTGCCAGAACAGTTTATGGTGATTGATCACAAGGAGAGTTTTTATTATTTCGCATTAAGCCAGCCAGAAGCATTGTGGCTGCATGATGTATATCTCTTTGAAAATGATGGTAAGAATCTGTTTTACTATGGTTTAAGACGTGATACACGTACGACGCCACAGGTGGTTTCCATTCGAGAAGGAATTAAAAATCCTGTGGACGAAAATAAGGACCAGGAATTTTTAGGGGTTCTACAAAGAGCATTTGAGAATCAGATTGTATCTACTGTTTATTTGGTGGGAGATGGTTTTGATGGTGGTTGGATGAAGGCTTCGTTGACCTTCCTTTGCCGTAATCGGCGTGTATTCTTAGGAAATAACCTTTACAGCAAAGGGGCTTGCTATGCGGGCTTTGTACGTGTGCATAGTGAGAATTGGAAATGCATCTATATGGGCGAAAATGAGATGAAGTTTAATTTGAGCCTTAAGGTGCGTGATCGAGGCAGTGTTTCATTCCATACCTTAATCAGTGCGGGAAAGAACTGGTTTGAAACCAAGGGAGAATGTGAAGTTATTCTTGCTGGAAATGCAGAAATTGATTTTTGGAAGCAGCTTCCAAATAGTAGAGAGGCTGTAATTGAAACGTTGGAGCTTACGGATTTGCCAAGCAGACCTGAGCGAACCACGAGACTTCGCATTACAGCGACCCCAGTCTCGGATGAGAAGATAGAAGTGCAAATTCGCGATTTGGGATTTGGGGAGATTTATCGAAGTACCGATAAAACATGGAAGTATATTATGACAATGTAGTGGAGGCTATATGGGCGAACTTTTTATTTGTAATGAACCGATAGCAGCTTTGCCTTATTACATCGAGGGAATCGCTTGGAATGTGTACTCCTTAGAGGAATTGTGTTATTATATCGAGAATAATACGTACCTTTTGGATAAGGATTTCATGACAGAAGAGCTTTGTACCTGGATTGGCAAAGAAGTCAAAAACTTAAAATTGGCAGAACGACTTCGTGATATCATGCGAATGGATGGTCGTCTTTCGGAATTTGTCTCCGCACTTTTAGTAGAATGTGGTTACTGTCCAAGGGAAACTACGAAGGAAATTGTGCGTATAGTCAGAGAAATGGAAGAAAAATCTGACTTCGAATGCAACAAGCTGCGTGCGGACCGCTTGATGGAAAAAGAAAAGTATCTTAGCAGTATTTACGAATACAAGCGACTGTTGGACTCTAACGAAGCGGGAGAACAGAGTAAGGAACTGCTGGGCAATATCTGGCACAATCTTGGAACCGCGTATGCGAGACTCTTTTTGTTCCAGGAAGCCAATCGTTGTTATGAAAAAGCATTTGCGTTGAATCAGAATCCGGAGTCCTTGAAAGAGAGTATGCTGGCTTGCAAATGTCTCCAGAAGGAGCTGGATGCGGAATATTTTGGCTATGAAACAGAAATCTTTGCCCAAAGATTAGATGAAATTGCGAAGCTGAATAACCGAGAACAAAAAACGAAGTATCAGAAAGCAATTTCAGATATTATTTTTAACTGGAAAGAAGAATACAGAAGAATTTGTAGGGTTTAAATATGTCTATTTTTAGTAGATTAGTTCGAAAACATAAAGAAAAAAGCGGCAGGAAAGTGCGTCGTGAATTCATGGATGTACCGGAAAATGATGATGTAGTAGACGAGGTGCTGCTGAGTGAGCCGATATCGATTAGAAATCATGTCATTAGTTTATGTGAACAGATGATAGATATTTCCAGAGAATTGGATGATGTGCGACGGGAATATGACAGAGTGACTGCTTATTTGAATGATATTCAAATCGTCGAAGGCTTAGCTGGTGAACAGCGTAAACAGTTGGAGGATGTAGCAACGCAGTTATCCAAGCTGACTTCCGCTCGTAATACTTATTTGAATGCAGAGCATAAGATTTCGGATGAGACATTCAAGCAAATGGAAGAGATGGAAGCCGAAATACCAGATATCATTCGTAGACTAAAAGTGAATGAAGCCGACTTGGAAACAGTAAGACACGACTTAAACTATCTTGCAAGTCAGAAGGTGGAATGGAGCGTAATTAAGCATGAGAGAGAAGAGGAATTAGAACAGCTGCGAAAGCTATCCTTTTTCCTATTGTTTGGTTTTGGTGGTATTGCAGTATTGGTTGTCATTTTATCTATTACCTTGGAATGGGAGTTTTTGCCACTCTTTATCGTAGCATTGTTTGCGACCTTAGCAGCTTCGTATGTGATTTTACGTATACAAGAGTGCAATAAGGATATCAAGCAAAGTGAAGTAAACCAGAATTATATCATTTCACTCGAAAATCGTATCAAAATCAAATATGTCAATGCTAAAAATGCTGTGGATTATACCTGTAAGCGTTTCCATGTGATTAATTCGCAAGTGCTGACCTATCATTATGAGCAGTATATTGAAATATGTAAGGAACGTGAGAAGTTTAAGCAGACCAACGAAGATTTGGAATATATGAAGAATCGTTTGGTGCGAATTTTGCGTAGCATGAATTTGTATGATGCTAGAATCTGGTTGAATTATACAGATGCTATCGTGAATAAAAATGAGATGGTAGAGTTAAAACACGAACTGTTTGAACGAAGAAAGTTTTTGCGTAGTCGTATCGATTACAATTTAAATGCAATTTCGAAAATGAGAAGCGATGTTTCTGTATATGTAGACAGGATGGGGGATAAATCCGTACAGGTACGTGCAATTATTAACAAAGTAGATGAATTAAATAAAGGCTTGGGCCTATTATAAGAAAGAGGAGCACATCGCTCCTCTTTTTGCATATCTTATATTGTATTAAGTAAGTAGGAGAAATATGATGAATCAGAGAGAAATGATGTATCAAAGAGATATGCAGATGGCTAGAAACCAGATGAATGCTAGAAATATGAATCGAAATTGTGATGCATGTGATTCCTGTGGCAATGCAAGAGTTGTTGACCGTTGCGACGATAACTGTGATAGAAATAGTAACAGAAATCGTTGTGATGATGATTGCAGCAGAAACCGTGACATGCTCTATGGTGTGCCACTTGCAATGGGATATGTACCATGGCAGAACTTTGAATGTACCTATGAACCAGCACAGGCTTTGCAGGCTGGAACGATTTTCCCAGAACTCGACAAACCGTTTTATGGAAGAAGGGGTGTGCGTTTATGAATAGAAAGCAGATGTTAGAGTGGGTACAGGCGCTTGGTTTTGTAGTAGTAGATATGCAGCTTTATCTTGATACGCATCCATGTGATGAAGATGCGCTAGCATTTTACAAAGTGAGTGTAGAAAATTACAAGAATGCGAAGAAAAAATACGAAGAACATTTTGGACCATTGGTTGCCGTAAATTCATTAGATTGTGACAGATGGGCATGGGCAGATACACCATTGCCATGGGAAGGAGTGAGATAATATATGTGGACTTATGAAAGAAAATTACAATATCCAGTAAACATTACCAGACCAAATCCTGCCATGGCAAAATTTATTATGAGCCAATACGGCGGACCTGATGGCGAAATCGCAGCTTCTATGCGTTATCTCTCACAGAGATATAGCATGGACAATAAAAAGGTAGCAGGACTTTTGACCGATATTGGTACAGAGGAGCTAGCTCATATGGAAATGATTGCGGCTATTATCCGTCAGCTCACCAAAGGCTGTAGTGCAGAAGAGCTAAAGGAATCTGGCTTAGGAGCATACTATATCGACCATACAGGTGCGATTTGGCCACAGGCTGCGGGAGGAATTCCATTCAACGCCTGCGAATTCCAGAGTAAGGGCGACCCTCTTACAGACCTGTTTGAAGACTTGGCTGCAGAGCAGAAAGCCCGCACCACGTATGACAATATTCTTCGTCTGGTGAAAGACCCAGAAGTAGCGGACCCAATCCGCTTCCTGCGTCAGCGAGAAGTGGTACACTTCCAGAGATTTGGCGAAGGCTTAAGAATGTATCAG
>JAFQRZ010000008.1 GCA_017409825.1 Agathobacter sp.
GTGCGGAGTTTCGAGTATGCACATGTAATATCAACTATATAAAGATGCCGTACTTAGAGATGCTAGGAAAGGATGTACCAGTGTCTTTCCCACATCGGAGCATACTTCGCAGATAGTAAAATGGTTGAAAGACATAAAACTCAAGCCGTAATTGTGTTTCAAGAAATATAAGCGTTTTCCCTAAAGGTTCGAAAATGCATCTACGATACAGAGGAAAATATCTTTCAAAGCATGAAGCCAAGGCGTCGGCAAATCGAAATTTTATTAAGACAAACTTTACGAATCGAAGTCTATAATGCTTTTCATTTGCTTAATTTAGGCTTGTATGATATACTAATTGAAATATATTGGAATTGATTTGGAGGGATTTACATGCATTATAATGAATCCGCAGAAAACTATTTAGAAACCATTCTCATGCTGAGCAAAAAACTTCCTGTCGTACGTGCAGTGGACATTGCCAATGAGTTAGGATATAAAAAATCAAGTGTTAGTATTGCGATGAAGCATCTACGCGAAAATCAGCACATTACTGTAAGCGATTCTGGCTTTATTTCATTGACAGAAAGCGGTTTAGCTATTGCAGAGATGGTATTTGAGCGCCATGAAATACTGACCAAAATTCTCACCGCTATTGGAGTTCCAGAAGAAATTGCCTCCGAAGACGCCTGCAAGATTGAACATGTGATTAGCAAAGAAAGTTTTGAAGCGATTAAGAATTCGCTGGCAAGACACCAGAAAGAATATCTATAGCACATAATTATATATAAAAGGACTATAATGGGATGCTTTATATCAATACAGCAACCATTATAGTCCTTTTTATATACTAATTTATTTCTATTTACAGAATGTTTCTATAAATTCTTCCTCTGGGCAAGGTCTTCCATAGAAGAATCCCTGAATATAATCTGGTCCAAGAGCTCGAATGTAGTTTAACTCTTCTTCTGTCTCTACACCTTCTACACAGATTTTTAATCCCAAACTATGCACCAATTTAATGATGCTTTCCATCAATGTCTTTTCAAAATCATTTTTTAATGCTTTAACCGTAAATCCACGATCCAGCTTTACGACATTTGGATTCATATCACTGATATTCATCAAATTCGAATATCCTGTTCCAAAATCATCCAATGCAATCGTCACACCAAACTGACGTAGATTATTCCAAACCTTTTGAATCTGCATAGAATCATCCAGCTCGCCACTTTCGGTCAATTCAATCGTAATGCTCGACGGAGACATTCCATAATCCTTCATCATTTTGAAAAACTCCACGATAAATGGACTCTTTAATACCTGCACATAAGAAACATTGACATTTACACTAAAGTTAGGCAAAACCTCCTGTACTCGCTGGCAGAAGGTCATCGCTTTCTTTAATACCCATTTCCCAACTGGAATAATCAAACCACTCTCTTCTAATAATGGAATAAATTCCATTGGAGAAATACGTTCTCCATTTGGCAAGGTATAACGTAGTAATGCCTCTGCTGCATAAGGTTTTTCATCATTGCTATCCCTTACTATCGGCTGGAAGAACACTTCAAAGCCTTCATAATCAGACGAAATACTTTCTCGAATCGTGCTGATTACCAGACGACTTCTTAAAAAGTGCTCATAATCATCTTCTTCAAAGAAGTACACCTGATTCTTGCCGAGCTTCTTCGCCTGAGAAAGTGCAAACTGTGACAATTTAATCAATTCCTCAAATTCCATACCACTTAATTTCTTGCAAGAAAGCACACCGCCAGAAATGGTAAATACGGTCTGATAGCGATTCTTTTCAATAAATACATCTACATTATTACGCACACGATTATATAAATCTTTTCCATCGGCCTCGTCATCGGTCAAGTATGATATGATTAAAAACTCGTCTGCTGATACGTGATAAACTTCTTCTCCGATATTCAGTGCGTCCGAAATACATTCTGCTACAGATTTTAAAATAAAGTTCCCATATTCATGTCCAAAACGCTCATTAATCGATTTAAAATCATCAATACCAAGATGTAGAATATACCCACTATTGGCAACACGGCTGAAGGTCGCAATGGTTTCTGCCACAGCTGAAACCTCTCGAAGTCCACTGATATTGTCTGCCTTCTGGTTTTTGCCGATTTCATTGACACATCCCATCATATACTTCGGCTTATCATTCTCATCTTTAATGACACGGCCACGACAGTTTATCCAGATTGGATTTCCATCCTTTCCCAACCAGCGATATTCAATGTTATGCTCGTCCTTTTCGCCAGAAACCATCTTTTCCAAATCGGCAACCAGCATATCCACATCTTCTTCATAAACAAACTGTCTATGCATTTCTGTCACATCAGTAAAACGATTCGTTGGAATGGCAAATCGTTCCAATGCTTTTTCTGAAATATAATACAAATCCTGTGTAATGTCATAGAAATACAGATAATCATCCATACATGGTGCAAATCCATCAATCACATGACAAAATTCTTCAAATTTATATTGTACCGCTTTATCTCTCATAAAAACCCCTCTTTTTATGCTTCGCCATTTATCTCTTGGTAAATACGTGCAGCAAGTGCCTGCATCTTTTCTTTATTTACCTTACAAACTTCACGGTCATAGGTGTACATACCATTTATTTCATCCTCTACATCACTAACCTGCGTATAGACACATCCACAAACGCCGCCTTTGATGCCAGGCACCACCATAACATTGTACATATCTACGATACGGTCTGTCAGTTCTTCTACTGATTTACATGCACCATAACCATACGATTTCTCCGTATTAAACATATGTCCTTCTACCGCATAGGAGAAACCACCACATTCTGACAAGAACATTGGACGTTCTTTTGCATGAAGTTCTTCTGCCCTAAAGTAAATATGCTCACTATCCAAATCGCTTTTCTTCTGCGCAAACCATCCCGATGTCGCATCATAAAATCTCGTACTGTCAATCGATTTCGCAATCTCATACATACGGTCACTTTCGAACTGTCCCCAGCCCTCGTTAAAAATCGTATAACCTATAATACATGGATGGTTATATAAATCATGAAGTGTATCCTTCATGTGCCATTCAAATACCTTCTTACATTCGGCATCCTGATAACGACCCCTGCAGTCATTTCTCTTTTTAAAGCCAAACGTAGGAAGAACGGTATCTAAAATATAATTATATCCACCATTGTTTACCATATCTTGTAACACAAGCATACCCAAACGGTCACATTCATAGTAGAATTTTTCAGGTTCAATCTTAATATGCTTACGAAGCATATTAAAGCCAAGCTCTTTCATACGAAGAATATCCTTGGTAAATTCTTCTTCATCTTCTGGAAGACAAATTCCATCCTCATAGTATCCCTGATCCAAAAGACCATGCATAAAGATTGGTTTATCATTTAAGCAGATACGGTTTACACCGTCTTTGTTTTTGATCTCTACCGTACGAAGTGCGAAGTATGATTCGATTTTGTCCTGTCCCGCTTCAATCTTTAGGTCATACAAGTGTGGATTTTCTGTATCCCACAGAATTGGATTTGGAATCACAATTTTACCTGTATTTTCGATAAACATCTGCTCCACTACAATTTTACCAGCATCCAAAACTGTCGCTTTAAAACCATCCACCTTGCCAACAACAGTAATCTCCAAATCTGTCATAGAAGGAGTCAGTTTCATTTCTTCTACATAAGCTTCTGGCACATTTTCCATCCAAACAGTCTGCCAAATACCACTGATTGGGGTATACCACATACCACCGCGTTTCTTACACTGCTTTCCGTAAGGGTATACACGAGATAACATATCTACTACTTCTACACGCAGTTCATTTTCCATATCTTTTTTCACGGCATCTGTAATGTCAAACGAAAAATGTAAATATCCGCCTTCATGCTTGCCTACATGTACATCATTTACATAAACCTCTGCTACTTCATCCACCGCACCAAAATGCAAAATCAAACGCGGCTTTGTAAAATCCTTTGGAATCGTAAATTTCTTCTTATAGGTTAGCTTTTCTCCAACCAATCCTTGATATCCAGATAATTTACTCTGTGGTGCGAATGGAACCTGTATCGCTTGTCCATTCAGCTCCCATACTCCATTTAAATTCACATAGCTTTCTCTTTTCAACTGCGGTCTTGGGTAAGACTGCCATTTTGCTTCGCTCATAAATCCCCCCATTTATCCTTTGTCTATAATAAGTGTGCTCTTAACTCCTCTGCACTAGCTGGACTTAAATATGCTGGTGCCACATCAAACACGGTCTTGCAGCCTTTCTGTCCTTCCTGATGCATACGATATGTTGCACGTGCATACGCCACAATAACAGACGCTGTAAATTCTGGGTTAGAATCTAATTTCAATCTATATTCGATGATATGACTATTTTCTTCATTCCAACCAGTCTTTCCACTACGAATCACAAATCCACCGTGTGGAATTCCTGCATGATTTGTTGCAAGTTCTTCTTCTGAAATAAAGTTTACTGTTGTATCATAATCCGCAAAATAATTTGGCATATTCTTAATTTCTGCCTCAATTTTCGCTTTATCTGCACCTTCTTTTGCTACAACATAGCATTCTCTGGTGTGTTTTTCTCTGGTAGAAAGCTCTGGATTTTCTCCACTACGCACTCTTTCTAATGCTGTTTCCACTGGAACTGTATATTGCTTTCCATTTGCAACACCTTCTACGCGACGAATGGCATCGGAATGTCCCTGACTTACGCCTCTTCCCCAAAATGTATAGTCTTTGCCACATGGCAATATCGCATTTGCGTACAAACGATTCAAGGAGAACATTCCTGGATCCCAGCCTACCGAAATCATCGCTACATGATTATTTGCTGTAGCTACTTCATCAACAGCGGCAAAATGTTCTGGAATCTTTGCATGCGTATCAAAACTATCTACTACATTAAAATACTTCGCGTATTCCTTTGTCTGTTTTGGAAGGTCGGTTGCACTACCGCCACACATAATTAAAACATCTATTTCATCCTTCATCTTAGGTGCGTCATCTACATGATATACATTTACATTTTCACTTAAAATCTGAACGGTTTCTGGCGCTCTTCTCGTAAATACCGCAACAAGCTCCATATCCGCGTTCTGCTTCAATGCACACTCAATGCCTTTTCCAAGATTGCCATAACCCATAATTCCTACTCTGATACTCATAAAATTACCTCCTGTATCATTCTTTTGCGAAAATATCACAGATAAATTATAGAACAGCAGGCTTTTCTTTTCAAGAAAAAAATAAGGGCGAGTCCATCTCGCCCTTAAGAATTTTTACTAAATCGTAAATTTTCCAATTTGATGTTTCAAATCTTCCGCCGTATTTGCAAGCTGTGAAGAATCATCACTTACGCTAGAACTGTTTTCGGTAACTGCGTTTGCAAGTTCCTGAACACTTAAAGCTGTCGCTTCAATTTCCTCCGCAGAAGCAGACTGTTCTTCTGTGATAGCCGCCATATTCGTAGCAACATCATTTGCTTCGTAAATCTGTGAAATCATATTCTGAATAATATCATTCGTACTTTCAATGCTCTGGAAGATATTATCAAACTGTTCCGATGCCACATCTACTAATTCCGCACTTGAATTAATCTGTTCCATACTACGATGACTCTGCTCTACTGTTTCGTTAATTAAACCAGTAACCGAATCAATCAATACAGAAATTTCATTTGCTGCCGCTGCTGAGGTTTCTGCCAGTTTCTTGATTTCTGTCGCAACTACTGCAAAGCCTCTACCTGCATCACCCGCTCTTGCCGCTTCAATACTAGCATTCAGCGCGAGCAAGTTCGTTTCATCCGCGATATTTCGAATCGTGGTTGTGATTTCATTAATTTTAACCGCAGCAGTACCAACATCTGTAATCGCAACCTCAAGCGTTCCCATGCTGTCTTTTACTTCACCCATGGATACTGTAACAGAATTCATACTATCACGTCCACCTGCAGCTTCCTGCATCGTACCCTCAATATTTTCAATCGCCTGTCTTCCAGATTCATTCGTCTCTGCAACAACAGTCGCTAATTTCGTAGCACTATCTGCGATTACTTCAATCGAATCTACCAATTCTTCCAGATTCTGTCTCATCTGGCTCATTGCTTCTGACTGACCAACTGCAGATTCATGAAGTTCACCAGAAATACGATTACTTCCTTTCGCCTGACTGTCAATGGTATCGGATACATTCGAAATAGAACCCAAGGTCTCTCGCATTACTGCCAGGAATTCCTTCATACTGCGAGCCATAACCGTTACTTCATCATTGCCCTTTACGACAACATCCGCCGTAAAATCACCACCCGTAACAGCAACAATGGTATCGGTAAGTTTATGTAATGGTTTTGTAATTCTACCAATCAAAACGATAAGAATGATACACATCAAAATCGTTACACCAGCACTAAATGCACCAAGTAACATCGTTAATGTAGTTAATTCTCCATACACACTATCTGCAGAAGTATAAGCAGCCAAGTACCAACTCGTTCCTTCAATCTGGTCGAATACGATAACATACTCTTCCCCATCTATCTCTAGATTCTGCAATCCTGTTTTGTATAAACTAACTAAGTTAGCTAACTTTTTATACACAGGATCCTTTTGTTCACTTGCAAGCTTGCCTACCCATGCTGGATTCAATTTATCTGCCAGGATCGTAGTGGTTCCTGCATCCATAACAACGGCGCCACCATCTCCAACGATAGTATTTACAGAAACCGCCTTCGCAACATTCTCCAAAGCGATATCAACCGAAATCACCGCCTGTCTGCCACCAAAGTTTTCTAACAAACGTGTAACTGATACCACCTGTCCACCAGTAAACTCATCATAATATGGTTTCCCCATTTGGAAGCTTGTGTGCTTTAACCCTTCCTGATACCACTCAGACTCGCGTAAATCCTCTTCCGGTTCCCAGCCAGATGCATCAATCAATTCATTGTGCTCTGTCGCCAAATAGAAACCGTTTGGAAAATCTTCATATACATTATAATACAATGAGAAATATTCCAATGTCTCTGCATCCGACATCTGCATATCCTCAATCGTATTCGCTACTGTTTCAAAAATCTGCTGATTCTTTATTACCCAGTTCTCAATGTCACCAGCCGTAACGGTAGTCTGCGCAAACAGTAAATCCTCTGTTTTCGCCACAATGCTATCACTTGCCGTATTATAAGCAATCAAAGTCATAGCAATAAAAGAAACCACCATAAGCGGAATGATAAACAACATTAATTTCGCCTGAATGCCGAACTTCACCATCTTACCACCAGATGCCTTCTTCGTTGCTTTCAAAGCCTGTTTTTCTTCTTTTGTTAATTTCTTTTTTTTCATAGAGCCCTCTCCTCTTTTGAGTGTCGTACTCCTTATTTCCCCTTTAAGCGCATAATAAACCATACTATACGAAGTTATTATAACATATTCATTGTAAAAAACCACAACAAATTTTGGTTTTTTCTCAAAAATTCACTCATTTTGCACAAATCTTTTTCCAAACTTTGTTTTTTATTGCTTTTTATAATAAGAAGTAGTATATTTATCCCATGCTTTTTGCATAAATATACATTCTATACATAAATTTATGCATAAATACAATCAATGGAGGATATAAAATGAAAAAGATTATGGCACTCGCTCTTGCACTTGTTATGGTGCTTGGCACATTAACCGCATGCGGTGGCGGAAACGCAGTTTCTGCAAAAGTTATCACTATCAACCTTACAGAAGAACAGTATGCATTCGGTGTTGACAAAAATCAGCCTGAATTACTCGATGATGTAAACAATTTCATCAAAAAAATCAAAGAAGATGGCACATTTGATGAAATCTGTGACAAATACTTCGGCGAAGGTACACCAGAAGCTGTTGTTTCTGCAGAACTTGATGAATCAAAAGATCAGTTAGTAGTAGCTACCAATGCTGCTTTCGCTCCTTTTGAATACACCGAAGATGGTGGAAAAACATACCTTGGTGTAGACATGGAAATCGCTAACTTACTTGCAAAAGAACTTGGCAAAGAATTAGTTATCCAGGATATGGAATTCGAATCTGTTTGTACAGCCGTTCAGTTAGGCAAATGCGATATCGCTATGGCTGGTCTTACGATCAACGAAGACAGAAAAGAACTCGTAAACTTCTCTGATTCTTACTACAATGCTTCACAGCAGGTTATCGTACTTTCTGACAACACAGAATTCGATACTTGCAAAACTGCTGCTGATGTAGAAAAAATCTTAAATGGTAAAGACGAAAGCTACAAAGTTGGTGTTCAGAAAGGCACTACTGGTAACTGGTATGTAGCTGGAGATGAAGACTGGGGATTTGCAGGATTCCCCGTAAAATGTGTAGAAATGGCAAATGGTTCTTTAGCTGTACAGGACTTATTGAATGGTGGACTTGATTGTGTTATCATTGACTCAGCACCAGCAGCTAAGATTGTAGAATCTTTCAACGCAATGAACTAATCACAAGGGGGCTAACAGCCCCCTATTTTATGGGAGAAAAACATGGGAAATTTTGATGTAAAAGTACAACGCTTTATCGATATTTTCATCGGAAAGCAAGCTTACCTTCAGGTTTTGGAAGGTTTGCAAAACACCTTAACCATTGCAATCACTGGTTTAATCCTCGGTATTATTATCGGTACTCTAATTGCAATCGTTCGAATTGTTCCAAAATACAAACTGTTACCACGTGTTTTAAATGGCATTTGTAATGTATATGTAGAAACCTTCCGAGGTACACCAATCGTTGTACAGCTTCTGATTTTCTACTACGTACTCTTCCCTCTTATGGGCGTGCGTATGGCTGGTCTTGAAGTAGCGATGCTGGTATTCGGTTTAAACAGTGGTGCCTATATTTCGGAAATTATGCGAAGTGGTATTCTCTCCGTCGATGGTGGACAGATGGAAGCTGGTCGTGCAGTAGGGTTAAGCTTCGGTACTACGATGATTAAAATCGTTATCCCACAGGCAATCAAAAATATTCTTCCTACCCTCGGGAATGAATTTATCGCCTTGATTAAAGAAACCTCGGTAGTAAGCTTCGTAGGTGCAACCGACCTTTATCTCGTATTTAACCGTATCGGTTCTAGCAGCTATGAATTCATGGTTCCATACATCGTAATGGCATTTATTTATATCTTACTTGTCCTAATTATCAGTGCAGGTATCAAACTTATGGAAAGGAGCTTGAGAAAGAGTGATAGACGTAATTAATTTAGAAAAACACTTTGGTGAGAAAAACGTATTAGACGGCATCTCCACCACCATTAACAAGGGCGATATCGTATGTATTATCGGACCTTCCGGCTCTGGAAAAAGCACCTTCCTTCGTTGTTTAAACTGTATGGAAGACCCAACGGGCGGTCAGATTATTTTCAATGGCGTAGATATTGCAGATTTTAGCGTAGATATCAATGTACATCGTAGAAAAATGGGCATGGTATTCCAACACTTCAATCTTTTTAACAATAAAACCGTAATCGAAAACATTATGCTTGCCCCCGTTCATATTCAAACACAGGAATTAAACAAAGCTAAACGCAAAAATATGTTTCTTCCAATTACCAATTTATTGAGATCTAAGGATAAAAAAGAAGCTCCTGTAGCAATCACTACTACAAAGGCTCAGATAAAAGCTGATGCAAGAGAAAACGCGATGCAGCTTTTGCAGCGAATCGGCTTAGAAGAAAAAGCAGATGTTTACCCATCTACCCTTTCTGGTGGACAAAAACAACGTGTAGCCATCGTTCGTTCCCTCGCAATGAATCCCGATGTGATTCTTTTTGACGAACCTACCAGTGCACTCGACCCAGAAATGGTTGGAGAAGTATTAGACCTGATGAAATCTCTCGCACAGGAAGGACTCACGATGGTTATCGTAACTCACGAAATGGGCTTCGCAAAAGAAGTAGCCAACCGCATACTCTTCCTGGATGAAGGCAAAATTTTAGAAGAAGCCTCTCCCGAGGAATTCTTCTCAAATCCAAAGACAGACAGAGCAAAAGACTTTCTTTCCAAAGTACTATAAAAACAAAGACCGGCAAATGCCGGTCTTTGCTATTTATCTATGTTCTTCCATAAATGCAAGATACTTTTCTTCTGGTAATGGTTTCGAGAAATAATATCCCTGCAAATACTCTACGCCAAGCTCTGTCAGGTAATCTACCTGTTCCTTCGTTTCTACGCCTTCTGCAACGATATCTTTTCCCAGTTTCAAAATCATGTCTACCGAGGATTCCAGAATAATTCGTGCATCTTTTTCTGTCGCTGTCTCAAAGCATGGCCATATCAAGCTCTTATCCAATTTAATCATATCAAAGTTCGACTGAGCAATTTTTGCCAAATTCGAATACCCCGTACCAAAATCATCCATCGAAAATTTGAAATGATGTTCTTTTAATCGATACATATTGTATTCCAGCATAGATGCCGCTTCTACCGAAGCCGTTTCTGTAATCTCTAGGTTAATAAATTCTGGAGACACATTATATTCTTTTGCACATTCTGCCAAAAGTTCATTTAATCTGTCATCCATAAACTGAGCACCAGACAAATTTACCTCAACATAATGCACACCATAAGACCCCAATTTTTTCTCGCTGACGAACTGGCACACCTTACGGAAAACGATATTTCCCAGCTCGTGGATCATTCCATTCTCTTCCGCAATTGGAACAAAAATCTCAGGCGAAATATAGCCCATTGTTTCTGTATCTTTTAAACGAACCAACGCCTCCGAAGAAACAAAGGCCTTTTGACTGTTGGAATAAATTGGCTGGTAATGCACTTCAAAGCCATCCTGATCAATTGCCTTCTGTACAAGTGCTTCAATACGTGCCAATTTATTCTTTTCTTCTAAAACCGTCTCGTCAATACGGAAAATCGTATCTGTAATCTCCATCTTGATTTTATCTACATAATCCAAAACCTTTACGATTTCGTCTACATTATCCGCATACTCCGGACATTTCAAAATACTCATAAAAAATTTCGCAGCTTCATGCTCGTTGTATTTCTCTTGCAGGAAAAGCTCTCTCTGCTCTTCCATGAAGCAAAAGTATTGCTTCTTATCTTCAAACACAAGGCTCACCCAATCTCGCTTCGGATGGAAAACCAGTGCTGTGCCTGCGTATTTCTTCAGATATATGGCTGCATCTTCCACATATTCCAGCATCCCCTTATATCCTCTTGCATCCTTTATCATCTGCGAGTTTGCCATTGTCATACTGACAATATAAAATTCCTTCTTTCGTTCGACATATTCATTTATGACCGTAAGAAAGGCCGCCTTATTTAAGGCATCTTCCACTTCCAAATCCGCATACTCTCTTGGATTTTCAAAAACCATAAATACATTTAACGCCATAATCGCAACACTCATTGATGTCAGCAACAACCATGGCACCAAAAGCTGAACTAAAGTGGTAAGAATAATAAATGCAAAAATAAATACAAACGTAGCCTTTTCCATTCTAGTCATTCTTGCCCTGAATTTGTATACCAAAACCATATATGCAATGAAATAGCTCATAGCAACATAGGATATTCCCATTACCATAGTTCCTTGGGAATATCTTATCATTCCATCGATATGATAACTTAGCTCTCCAAATATGATTACTGGAACCGTAAGAATCAAAGGAATGGAGCGAAAACCCAATTCTTTTAGTGTATATCGTCTCTGATTTCTTCCTTTAATGTCAATGAAAAGAAGAAAACTATGCAACACCCCTACCAACGATATAAAAAACAAACGATGTGACAATAAATTCCACTCTGCTGGCAATTTCTCATACAATGTCAGCAATGAAAACATCTCTAGTATAAAGTTTAATACCGCTACATATAAAAATCTCTGATACCATCGTGTCGATAGTGTTGGCAGTTTGCGAAGTCCTGAAAACCCTACGATTACACAAAGCATAACTGCAATTGATACCAGCTGAACCCCTAAAAACATTTTTATCCTCCTGTAAAATCCTACGAAAACTCCTACTCTAATGCATTAGCAACATCTTTTAATAACTTACGAATTTCCAAATGCTGTGGACAATGTCCCTCGCACAATCCACATGCGATACAATCAGAAGCCTTCCCTCTCTCCTGTGACTTTCTCGCATACCTCTGTCTATCCGCTTTTTCACTTGTTCCCTGGAACTGTTTCAAGTGATTGTAAATCTTAAAATATTCTGGAATCGCGATATTCTGCGGACAATCCTCCACACAATATGCACAGCCTGTACATGGAATCGCAATATCGTTATGAATCATTTCTGCAGCCTTTTCCAAAATTGCAAGCTCTTCTTCATTGAGAGGCTGGAACTCTTTCATATAGCTGGTATTATCCGTCATTTGTTCTTCATTGCTCATACCGGAAAGCACCATTACAACATGTTCCAAGCTTGCACAAAAACGTACCGCCCAGGAAGCTGGAGATGCATCTGGATTGTAGCCTTTCAAGAGGCTTTCTACCGCTGGAGAAACTACTGCTAAGGCACCACCCTTAACCGGTTCCATAACCAAAACCTGCTTGCCATGCTTTACTGCAACTTCATAGCACTTGCGGGATTGTACATGCTCATCTTCCCAATCTAAGTAATTAATCTGTAGCTGTACATATTCTACCTCTGGATGTTCTGTTAAAATCTGCTCTAACACCTCAGCGCTATCATGGAATGAAAATCCAACATGTTTTACTTTTCCTTCTGCCTTCTTCTGTGCCGCAAACTCAAATGCATGAAATGCCTGTGCTTTTGCATAGGACTCTTTTCCCAACGCATGAAGCAGGTAGATATCGATGTAATCTACCCCAAGTCTCTCCAACTGCTCATCGAAAAAGTTCTGCATATCCTCTGCCTTTTCAATCATAAACAGAGATAATTTATCCGTAACGGTATACGCCTCTCTTGGATAACGCTTTGCTACCGCCTCACGAAAGGCAATCTCACTGTGTTTCCCATGATAAGGTGCCGCCGTATCAAAATATGTAAAGCCTTCTGCTATGAAGGCATCTGCCATTCCTTTCACACGTTCAATATCAATGGATGTCGCATCATTTTCATCGAGTTGTGGAAGTCTCATCAGACCAAATGCTAATTTTTTCATCGTATTCCCCCATTTTCACAATCCTATTATTAAGACTATTTTATCACAAACTATCTGCGTGGTCTACAACAACACATTGTATAAAACCATTCTTTTACCACAAAATATCTATAACCACAAAAAGCCGTCTGGTTTTACCCAGACGGCATCTCAAACTCATTTTATTTCCAGCGAACACTTACCGATATCTCATAATCACCATTCGGACGACAAGGCTCCTCCAAGGTACTTTCATATTCCCCGTAATACAATAGTCCCGTCGCATTTATCGCTGCAACATAAAAATCACAAGCAAACTGAACTCTGCCTATTCCCTCATCATAATACTGAATATCGCCTGCAATCAATAAGGTTTCTCCATTCCAGTCAAAACAGATATCCCAACGGAACATATCATCATTTGTGGCGATTTGTTCTATCTTTGTGTTAATGCTCTCCATATTTACGGAAAAAGCCTTGTAATAGTGCCCATTTTCATCCTTTGGAAATACCATAAGGTTTTCTCCACATACGACCAGATAATCCTCATAGGACCAATGGGATATATATTCTTCACTAGCCCCAAGCTCGAACGTATCTACCAACGTCATGCTCTCACGGTCGATGATGGTTAAGTAATGCTTTTCCATATCCCAGGTAAATAACAGCAGATTTTCTCCACTTTCATCCAGTTGCATTGACTCCCACTGGGTATTGACATCCAATGGATATATCATTTTCAGTTCATCCAGATTGATGGTACCATCCTTCTCATTATATGGAAAATGGTAAATGCCATAGCCACCTGGAATCAAGCTTACGTCTACAACCGCTTCATTGGATGTATGTGGATCAAAGGTAAAGTAGCAGTCTCCATCGTCAAATGCAGAGAACATTCGAAAACTAAAACTGTCTGCACCAGCTACATTTGGAGCATCTGGAATTTCAATCTCGCCCGAACCCGAACCACCATGCACGTGACTATCTGCTGTTCCAATGACATTACCTTCCGCGTCCTTTGCCATTGCAAGTGTATACACTTCTGTGTCAAGCACTGGTATTTTGAAGAATTCATGAAAGGCTTCTAAATCAGCCAGATAAGCTTTCATCTTTTTCAGTTCTTCTTTATTTCCCCCAGTCTCCTCTAAATAGGAAATATCTTCTAACACTTCCCACTTCCACAAATAACTATATCGATAATAGTCTGTCGTATTATTCTCCCAATCTTCTGGCAAATGTAAATTTAAGCCAAAAGTATAGTAATCCACATAGTCTTTTAGATATACCGTGATGCTATTTTCTGTTCCAGGCTCCGTTTGGTCATACAATTCCTTCATAGCGACATTTAATCCATAATACGCTTCATCATCACTATAATCATCTCTCATTCCAACTGTCTCGATACAGTCGATGATAAAATCCATGGAACCCGAGGAATTATATCTATTCTCATTATAATCCCAAGCATAAAAACGATAGTCTGTCTCTTCCTTTGGGGTAGCTCCAATCACATACGTAGAATCCCAAAAAAGATTGGAACTATATTCGTTCTTCATTTCTACGGTAACACCATCCACTACGGCTTTATCACCATAGAGAACCGTTTCCTTAAAATGCACCTGATCCTTTTCTTTTAAAATCTCATTCTGTGCATAACAGGCAGTTCCAGAAATAAATAAGATTAACGTTAATAATAGTACGAAGGATTTTTTCATAATTATTCCTCCTCCCACTCCAATTCACTGATGGCACGACCAACACGGTCAGCCTTGTAGTTATAGGTTTTCTTGATATAAGACATCAGGTTATCGCCCTGCTCTTCAATTTCCAGCATTGAAATATTCGCCACGATTTCACCCTTGCGAATTAGAATCGCTCTTCCGATAAATTCCGAAACTTCCTCTACCAAATGTGTCGAAAGAAGTACCGTTTCCGTTGGCTCTAAGATACCCAAAAGCACCTTGTAGAAATCCTCACGGTTAAAGATATCATTTCCAGCAAACGGCTCATCCATTAAAATGTAGTCCGCCCCCTGACACATCGCCATAATCACTTCAAACTGATTCTTCTGTCCCGTTGAAAAACTACGAACTGGCTTATTCATCGGCAATTCAAAGAATTCCATCAAAATCTGAAACCGTTTCTCACGGAATTTTGGAAAATGCTCCTTGTAAAACTCTGCGTGGAGCTTCGGTGTCAAATTCGGTATAAACGAATGCTCACAGGTTGCAAATGAAATCGCAGCAATATTCTTTTCTGTGATTTTCTCTCCATTCAAAGTAATCTCACCTTTGTATGACAAAAATCCCAAAATACATTTCATCAATGTTGTTTTTCCTGCACCATTTTCCCCGAACAAACCGATAATTTCGCCCTGTGGAATCGTAAGATTCACATCCTTTAGTGCTTGTGTTCTTCCATAGGATTTATTTACATTTTTGATTTCTAACATGTCTATCCCCTCCTTCTACAGTGGCAAGCACTGACTTGGTGTACACAATAGGTAAATTGCGTAATAAATCATTTTCAACACCATCATCCATACGAATGTGATACAACAGCCTGCAATTGGCAAGGTCCAACAACGCTTGTGCAGCTCCCATTTGTCTGGCAAACGTCTCATCAGATACATCATTTTGCTTCCCTGGTAATGATAGAAATAGTGATATATGCTTACCAGCAAAGCTATGAAACATACACCTTCCATAGATAAAAACACACCTTCCGTCAAAGAACCAAAGTCTTGTATTATCGCACCTTCTATCAGCACCAAGCCTGAAACTCTTCTCTCGTATAATTCACCTCTTGCTGATAGATACCGCAAAAGAAACATCATACTAGTAATCGTTGCTAATACATTGCCACCAATCAACCAGGCGATTTCCGTACTTACATCAATTCCCGGAGGTGCGTATTTTTCTAACCATTTCGTCTTTTCTCTCATGCTTCATCCACCCCCATATTCAGCAATCGCCGTGTTCCCGTAATCATAAGTGCAACCACAAGTGCAATTATCATTGGAGAAAACTCATATCCCACTTCTCTTGGGAAGAACAGTACCACGGCTACTACCCAAATTAAAATCTCAATAGCGAATTTTCCACAACGTTGTTGTTTGGTAACTTCTGCTGTAAAAAATCCCGTACCAACAATCACAAATCCAAGTATCCACCAGCCTGGGCCATCTTCCAATGGAAGTATGCTATGTAGGAATTTGTTTTGGTAAGCTGCCAAGAATAAACTCTGGTTATTCCATACCACACCTTCTGGCAAATTGTTGTGGTAAACAAGTGTACTTACCAGAATTACTACAAGCTGCGTGCCCCACAACAGCACATACGCAAATGTGTTATACAATGCCTGCAGCCAAAAGATTCTCTTTTCTTTGATACGCAAACGTTGTAACGTATAACTTTGCGTACTTCCCAAATTCATACCTGGCAAAAGAATCACGATTGTAATCAAAACGTATGCGATTTTAAACGTCCACTCATATTCGCTACGAATAACAAATGCTTCCACTACCACCATAGCAGCTAATATAGCGAGCACCTTATAAATGCTGCTTCTTGTAATCATCTCAAAAACGGAAATATATCGTTTCATCTTACTCCCCTCCGTTCCAATATTTGTCGATTAGCCCATGCGCTTCTTCCTGTGAAACTCCCATAAGTTTCAGCTTTTCTACGGCTTCCTTCGCATCCGCCTCTAAAAGCTCGGTGCGAATCTCATTCAGCTTCTCCTCTGTCACCACTACATAGCTCTTCGCACCTGTACGCGAGCTTATCAAGCCCTCGTCCTCTAGCATCTTATATGCTTTCTGCACCGTATTCGGATTCACCCCAAGTAATGCGGAGAGAACTCGCCTTGACGGAAGCTCGTCTCCATCACATATAATGCCAGCGATAATACCTCGCTTAATATATAAAAGGATTTGCAAATAAATCGGACTTCCGTCTGTCATCTGGAAATGTTCAAATGAAATCATGTGTGCTCCCTCCTTTTCTGCGTCATTTATATTTTGCAAACTGTATTATTGATGTAATACACTTCTTTCAACTGTATTATCACATTAATACAGTTGTTTGTCAAGATGAAATAATTTGAATGCATAAATACTACGAAAAATGGAGTATGTCCCTATATAAAATCTGGACACGACGGGCCGCTAATGGTCCAATTTCATATAGGGACATACTCCATTTTTCCTATCTTTTCTATATATTTTACTTATTTCATCTTGTCATGCTACATAAATAAACATAAACATGAAATGGCAGAAGCTTCCACCCATAATAAAGAGATGGAAAATTTCATGCAGTCCAAAGTATTTATGAATTCTATCTAAGAATGGTACTTTCAGTGCATAAATCACACCACCCACAGTATATATCAAGCCCCCAACCAAAAGCCAGATAAAAGCTCCTGTTGGAAGTGTTTCCAGCAGTGGTCGGAATACCAGCACGCACTCCCATCCCATTGCAATATAAATCACGGATGAAAACCATTTCGGGCAAGTTACCCAAAAGAATTTAATCAGCATACCTATGATTGCAGTTCCCCAAACAAGAGCAAGTAGTGGATATCCCTGTGCTTTATCCAATACCAACATACACACTGGAGTGTACGAGCCTGCAATCAAAACAAAAATCATCATGTGATCAATTTTCTTAAATGCCTTCAATGCTTTTCCTGTTAGATTCACGGAATGATACAGGGTGCTGGCTCCATACAAAAGCACCATACTGCAAATAAATATCAACATCGCCACTACATGACGCATATCCTGCGAATTCGTCGCTTTCATCAGAAGCGGCACTGCTCCAAGCATCGCCAGCATCATCGCTATATAATGCGTAATCGCACTTCCTGGCTCACGAATCGTAATCTTCATACTTCTATAACCTCCATCTATTTCTGCACCAAGTATTGTATGGTGAATATCTTTGAAATATTATGGTTTTCAAAAACTTTTGCACGTAGTTTCAAAAACCACTTGTTGTAGTTATATAATATTCTCGTTTAATGAAGATGTCAAGTAGGTTAGATAAATTTAATAAAAAAAAGCTCCCCATTCGAAAACAGGAAGCCTTTCAGTCACCATATTCACTTACATAAACAGCAACAAACTCGCTGCCATCACCATCATCCCTGCAATTAGGCCGTAAATCGATAGATGATGCTCCCCGTATTCACGTGCCGATGGAAGTAATTCATCCACGGAAATGAATACCATAATCCCTGCCACACCGGCGAAAATGATTCCGTACACCATATCACTCATGATTGGAATCAAAACAAGCCATCCAATCAAAGCTCCAATCGGTTCTGCCAGCCCTGAGGTAAAGGAATATAAAAAGGCCTGTTTACGAGACCCTGTCGCTTGATAAATCGGTACAGAAACAGCAATTCCTTCTGGAATATTATGAATTGCAATCGCTGCTACAATTGGAATCGCAATGCTCGGATCCTGAAATGCTGATACAAAGGTCGCCATCCCTTCTGGAAAGTTATGTATCGCAATCGCCAAAGCAGTAAATAATCCCGTTCGCATCAACTGCTCTCTCTGCTTCTTTGCCTTAAGTTCTTTCACACAAACTTCGCAGTCTCCACAGCCTTCACAATCCGCCAGAACATTCTTCGGCTCATGTGGATTTTCTGCCGATGGAATCAGTTTATCAATCAACGCAATCAAAAACATTCCACCGAAGAAGGCGATAACCGTCCATACAGCTCCCATTTTTTCACCAAGCTCCGCTGTCAAAGCATCCTGTGCCTTCGTAAAGATTTCAATCATTGAAACATATATCATAACGCCTGCCGAAAACCCAAGACTCACCGACAAAAACTTTTTATTCGTCTTCTTTGCAAAGAACGCAATCAAACTACCAATCCCAGTGCTTAGTCCTGCAAGCAAAGTCAAACCAAACGCAAACATAATATTTCCCATATATGTGCACCATCCTTTCGTATATTGTATGAATTCTATTCTAATGTGTGAGTAATATTAGTTTCATCCTCCAGTTAGCTTCAACTAACCATATTGTTAGTATATCATTTTGTGCGAGTATGTCAATATAAAAACAGCTCGGCAAAAGCCGAGCTGTTTTTAACCAACCTGTTCTATTGCATCCACCGGACACCCATACGCTGCATTTGCAGCCTCGCCCTCATGCTCCACTGGAACAGGAGCTTCCATCGCTACGGCTACACCAGTATCTGCCATGGTGAAGTAATCTGGACAAGTGCTCACGCATAATCCACATCCGATGCAATTTTCATTTACTACATATTTCATACTGCTTGCATCCTTTCTTCTTTTTCATAGTATGCTCGCGATCCTTAAGTTTATTCTACCTTTTTCAAAGTTCCTTTTATAATTTTTAGCCATTTTATTAGCCATTTTCTATCACTTGTCGCTGACTTCCCCTTACATGAAAAGCCTCCATCTGCGGATAAATCGCTCCATTTCCCAATGCCTCCTCTATCCGAAGCAACTGATTGTATTTCGCAACACGTTCGGAACGGCTTGGAGCTCCTGTTTTAATTTGGCAGGTATTTAATGCTACAGCCAAATCCGCTATGGTGGTATCTTCTGTTTCGCCAGAACGATGAGAAGCGATTGCGGTATAGCCAGCATTATGTGCCATTTTGATAGCCTCCAAGGTCTCGGATACAGAACCTATTTGATTCAACTTTATTAATATACTATTTCCGCATTCACATTTAATACCCTTGGATAATCGCTCTGTATTGGTAACAAACAAATCATCGCCCACCAACTGAATCTGATGTCCCAATTCGCGGGTCAGTTTCTTCCATCCACCCCAGTCATCTTCATCCAAGCCATCCTCTATCGAAATAATCGGATACTTATGCACGAGGCATTTCCAATGCTCAATCAGACTATCCGAGGTGTATTTCATACCGGATTTCGGCAAAATATATTCTCCCTTTTCTTTGCCTTTCCATTCGCTGGCAGCTGCGTCAATCGCAATCATAAAGTCCTTTTTCGGTTCATAGCCCGCCTGACGTATTGCCTGTAAAATATATTCGATAGCCTCTTCCTCATTCGCCAAGTCTGGGGCAAAACCTCCTTCATCCCCAACCGAAGTCGCCAAGCCTTTGACTTTTAAAATCCCTGCTAATGCATGGAATACCTCTGCACACCACTGCAAGCCTTCTTTGAACGAACTAGCTCCAACTGGCATAATCATAAATTCCTGCACATCAATGGAATTTGCAGCATGAGCACCGCCATTTAAAATATTCATCATCGGAACTGGCAAACGATTTCCTGTCACCCCGCCTATAAAACGATACAACGGCACCCCATAACCTTCTGCTGCTGCCTTTACGGTTGCAATAGACACCGCCAATATCGCATTCGCCCCTAAGCGTGACTTGTCCTTAGTCCCATCCAACTGAATCATCGCTTGATCTATCCCATAGATATCCGACGCATCCATCCCCATGATTTCTTTCGCAATCAAGGTATTGATATTGTCGACTGCTTTTCGCACACCTTTTCCACGATATCGGTTGGCGTCACCATCTCGAAGCTCTAATGCCTCAAACTCCCCTGTGGAAGCACCACTTGGTGCCGCTCCTCGCCCAATCACACCACATTCTAAAACGACCTCCGCCTCCACGGTCGGATTTCCTCTTGAATCTAGGATTTCTCTTCCTCGTACGCATTTGATTTTTAAATTCGGCATAAATTATTCTCCTAATATTTCACTTATTTCCTTTACTATTTCCATATATTAGGAATTTTATGCAAAAAAATCCCTCGTCCGAAGACGAGGGAATCACTCTATTCTAAAAGTTCTTTATCAATAATCTGGAAATTCGCTCTATGAATATAAAGTGCCTTTCCATCTACCATAAGCTTTGTTGTCTTTGGCAAATCTTCACTTACTTCCCAGTACACATCATCCCCAGAATACGCACAGATTGGATCGCCCAACTGACTCTGGATTACTACTACCGTTTCCTTGCCGAAGTAATTTTTATACTTATTTACCGTTTCTGCAACAATCGTCATATCACCAATCCCATTTGCATCACTGGAAATGTGAATGTCCGAAGTATCAAATTCCACATCCGGCTTTAACCCTTTTTCCACAAAAAGAACCGTACTGCCACAGCTTTCTATCTGTTTTCCATCAATCGTAATTGTAATTACAGAAGACATCGTTTCTGTAATCGCCCAGCGGTCCCCGGAATAGGTATATTCGTCCACGATATTCGGAGACATTTTAATATTTTTGCCTTCCGCTGTCATAAATAACTCACCTGAGTTGGAATAAAACTGACATTCATAAGTATTACCCTTGATACTTCCAGTCAACTCATTAAGTGAATTGCCAAATCCAGCCCAACCACAGCCTGTGACAACCGCGCCAACAACTAACACCAGTGCCACTATTACAACTAACTTACCTCTCTTTTTCATTCTATGTACCTCCAAAAAAGATATCTAAATTATAACATAATTACCAAAATTGTCACCATGAACACGATACTGCAAAGAATCGAAATCGAATTGAGTGCAGCAGAAAGACCTGCATCTCCTCCCATTTCTTCCGTAAACGCTGGAACTGCGGAACCAATCGGACTAAACGCCAATACCATAAGTGCCGTGCGTGCTTCCAATTCCAATGGCAGATTGTAAAATACGATTGCTAACACCAATGCTACACCATAACGAGCCATCAAAATCTTTGCGATAGTTCCAATCTGACTCTTATCACCAGATAGCTTGAATCCAACGCCTAACATCAGCATCGCAATAAATGCATTTGCACCACCTACGATTTCTGCCAACTGGATGACTGGAGAAGGAAGTGTAATCCCCAGCATTCCAAGAATCATCATGGTAATACAAGTCAAAAAAGCCACCGACTTCGACAATGCCTTAAACACACGTTTCAACGAAAACTTTCCCGTCCCCTTAATGCTCGATGCTACACCAAATGCTCCACCCAAACATACAAAAGCATTTCCTGCGTCGAACAAACTGGTCGTAATAACCCCTACTGGCCCCAAGAAACTCTGTACAAATGGAATCGTAAAATTACCAATATTATAACCTGGGAGGTTTAGCACACCAAATGCCTTTTCTTCTTTGCTTTTTCCAATATTTATCAGGTATCCCAAAATCATATACAAAATACCAGCACCTAATGCCATCAGTGTAAAGGATAGCATAGATGGGTCTAACTGCTTTCCAGAGAAATTGGAAATAAAAGCCGCTGGCAATGTAATTTTCAATGTGATTTTCGATAATACCGCGAAATCCCCTTCTTTAAAGAAATTCACTTTACGCAAGATATATCCCGCCAAAATAATTGCAATAAAACACCCTGCACGGGTCAAAACGTCTAACATAGTTTTCTCCATTCGTATTCATATTCAAACGATGCCTTGTCCGTTTCAAATGCAAACTGCGTCACACCATTTTTTCGAAACCGATAAAAGGCTTTGCATACCAGATTTTCATGAATCGTGCGCACCATCGCACCATTTTGAGGTGCCTGGAGTGGATGCGCATGTTGTTCTAGCAATCGTGCCTCTAGTTCCATATTTCCTTGTCGGATTAGAAGCATATTATCCTTTTTCAACACAGCTCTCGCCCCCAAGTACGTGGCAAATCGGTATTCTCTTCCTTTCCAAAGCACTATCCCTATTATACCCGTAATATGCGTTCCTGCCAAGGGAATATCTGCAACGGACAGCATAATACTGCCCGCTGCTTCCCCTTTATCATCTAGGATAAAGCTCTGTGTCCATGCATATTCTTTCGGAAAAGAACGTCCCCTATCTCCTTCCCAATAACCCAATGCCTTATCAAATACATACGCTTTCTCATTGATGCGAATCAAACCATCTACTTGATGCATCATGCTATATACACTATGCCGACATTCCATAAATGGAGCAAAAGCAAATGGTCCCATGATGTCATATTTTATGGGCTTCAAATTCGTAAGCTTTATCTTTCCTTTCACCTGAGTATTAGAAATGTCACTTGCCGCATCTTCTGTAATCACCTGTACCGAATACGTCTTGTTTCCATTTGTCTCATGCACTGCCGGAATAATTGCTAAGGTTTGGTTCTTGGATTGGCATTTGAAATACCAGCCGGAAAAATAGTTATACATAAATATCACCTCAAAAATAATATTTATTTTTCCAAATTGCAGGCTTATTATGTAATAAAAAAGCAGGTAAACCTGCTTTTTACATTTTAAAAATCTTATTGAGTTTTTTAAAACAATTCTAACGTTCCTTCTTTTATCGCTACTCTCTCTGCATACTTCACAAGCCCTGCCGCTAAAAGTATATACGCAATTCCTACTAATATCTCACTGACCAACAGACCTAATACTGCATTCCACTCCATTCCATTTACAACTCCTCTTGCCGCCTGAATACTTCTCGTCAAAGGCAAAACATAGGAAATCACTCGCACTGCTTCTGGCAACTGTGTGATAGGAAAATTCGAACCTGTAAAAATCAAAAGTACATACTCCATAAGATTTAATATTAGATGCATTTGGTGTGACATAAGCCCCAATACCGATAACACGAGTCCAAATCCCGTTGCCGCAAACATAGCAACTGTAAAGCATAACAGCATACTTCCCCACGAAATATTGCTCCATGATATACCAAACACAAGACATCCAATCGCAAATCCTGCAAAAGTAGTTCCCATACTTACCAATCCAGAAAAGAATCCTTTTTGCAATACAATTTCCAGCTTCGATGTTTTCCCTGCCATGATAGAACGGATTCTTCCATACGCTCGTTCTGCACGAAAACTACTCCCCAATGAAAACACACAAATGTTGGTACAAAGCAGGAAGGCATTTCCGATGACCCAATCGGTCAAATCTGTTGTTCCATAGGCATAACCAGCCAACACACAATGAAACATTAATGTCAAGAATGGATATGCTGTTTCCAACAATAAAAATTCTTCCAGATTAAATGCAGCTCTCTGTCCTTTAAAATTCAACCATGCCATACGTAAAAAATGCATACTAGCTCACCTCCAATGTTGCACGGATTCGGATTCTTTTATCCATCCAATGATACAAACCAATGGTAAATAAAACCATCAGCAGCAACTCTATCACCAAAATCCCAGTGCACTCCACATATACGCTCTTGTCTACCTGCCCTACACTCATGCGCAACAATCTTGCGGCCCAGGTTGGTGCCAAGAGATTCGAAATCGCCTGTGCCCATTCTGGTAATACTTCAACTGGAAATGTAAAACCACAGATAAACACCAACGGAATCTCAATCAGGTTCATGTATAGTTCTGTCTTACGTGACAGCATCATAATATAGGCAAAGCATAGCGACACCACCACGAAACATACAATCATCAAAACCATAGACACCAGAAAATATCCTATATTTACAATATAAAGCCACTGTCCTGAAATCACTCCCGCAGTCACGTAGGAAAGAACAAAGGTAAGTAGCGACATAATCGTGTTTCCGAATACTTTTCCGAAAACAATCAGACCGAATCCACCAGGTGCCACATAAATTAAAGGCAACGTGCCAGACCACCGCTCGCGGTTAATATCTCCAACCGAAGAAAAACAGATGCAGCCCCAAATTCCCATCAGACCAGCCCCTAATACTACATGATTAAGAAATGCATCTGGTCCCTTTGTTAGAAACATCTCATACAAAAATATCGTATTCACAATCGGATTGCAAATAAGGCAAAACCGAAACATGGGGCGAGCAAAGGATTGTTTCATCTGCAATGTCATCGTAGATACAATAATCTGCCAATATATCATCCATTTTTTCATCTTACACGCCCTCTTTCTTTACTAATGCTAAGAACACCTGCTCCAATGTGCTATCCATTCCCTTTTCACCATAAGATTTCTTTAAATTCTCAGGCGTATCCATCGCAATCATTTTTCCTTTATTGATTATCGCAATGCGGTCACAAAGCTCATCTGCTTCCTGCATATAATGTGTCGTTAGTAGAACCGTTCTTCCCTCCTCCTTTAATTTACGGATGATATCGCGAAGCATATTCGCACCAATTGGATCTAAGCCGACAGTCGGTTCATCCATAAACACAATCTTGGGATTATTGATAAGACCTCTTGCAATCTGTAATCTTTGTATCATCCCTTTCGAGTATGTTTCTACTAATCGGTCTGCAGCATCTTCTAGCTCCACCAATTTTAACAATTCTTCTGTTCGTTTCTTTGCCTCTTTTCCTTTGATTTTGTACAAGCCAGCAAAATACAATAGGTTATCTCTTGCAGATAATCTGCGGTATACTCCCATCTCACCACCGAACACGAAGTTTATCTCCCCACGGATTTTATCTGCTTCTTTATATGTATCAAATCCCAACACCTTGCACACTCCAGCCGTCGGAGCCAGTAAAGTAATCAACATTTTTATCGTCGTGGTTTTTCCAGCTCCATTTTCGCCAAGCAATCCAAAGATTTCTCCTCTGTTTACGCAAAAATTGATTCCATCTACTGCTGTAAGTGTTTTCTTTTTCCGAAGAAACCAACCTTTCGTCGTGATATAGTCTCGCTTTACATCTTTTACTTCAATTACTGTATCCATACGCTCTCCTTATTACCTTGTTCATCATTCTATATATATCTAATTCGATATACATCGAATATTAACAAAAAAGTCACCTTACGTCAAGAAAAAAATCCGCCACACTTTCGTGTGACGGACTTCGCTTTATAAGAATGTCTGCTCTAAAGTTTCTATGCAATTTTTCATACAATGAATATTGATACTATAATACTTCGTGTTTCCAGCGGGTTCTTCGTGCACTAAACCGCTTTTCTTCAAATGACTCATGTGATGCGAAACGGTAGATGGTGCCAACTTCATCTGTTCTGCTATCTCGATACCATTCATGCTTTTTCGCTCTTTTAATAGTTTCAAAATCTGGTATCTCGTCTTATCCGACAGCATTTTAAGCGCATCCGCAATCATTTGATTATCCTGTTGCCCCAATCGAATTGCATCAAAGATTATAATCTGTTTCTTTTCAAACCAACGACAACATCTAATTGGCATAAAAATAGAAGGAATGAAATAAAAACTCTCATACGGCCCTCTATTGTGAAAACTTTTTCCCATAAGACTTTCGGAATACTCTAAACCATTTGATTTCAGTAATTCCTCCTGCATTTTCACTTTCCACTCCTGAATCTCTCTCGAGTAAGCATCCAAATATCTTTCTGCTGCTTCGGTACGAAGCTCCAAAACCAGCTTTTCCAAACTATCTATCAGCCAGTCAGACTTTTGAAACAAGGTCTGAATTACAAAATAACTTTGAAACGACTCTCTATTATTTTGATATAGTACAATCTGCCCCTGCTCAGATTTCATTGCATTTTCTATTTCAGCACATGGTATTTGCAACAACGTAGTTAAAAATTCTTCTTTTGACAGACCTTTGATATAGGAGAAATAAGACTCAATGGTAAAATTCTCCAGGTCAAAAGTAAGTAAAAACTCCAACCATTCTATGCTATACTCTTTCTGCATATTTTCAAAAAACTCAAATAACAGTGGGTATCGCTCCCGTTTCTCCTCCACAAATGCTTGAGAATATACTTCACGAATTTTGGAATTCACATCAAACGAAGCCAATAATTCTAGTGCAGCTAACAAGTATTCTATTTCTTTCTCATACCAAAAGTATGTATTTCCGCTTAATTTTTCCTGCATATTTAAACCTCACTAAGTGCTCATATTATAGCCTATTTGAGGAATAATATCAATCATAGAAGAAAGGAGTCTCTTATGTGTACCGCAATTTCACTTACTACCCAGGACCACTATTTCGGTCGTAATCTGGATTTGGAATATTCTTACATTGAAATGATTACCATCACACCACGAAATTATCCATTCCCATTTCGTCAGAAAGAAACCATAGCACAACACTATGCGATGATAGGGACTGCCTTTGTGCAGGATAACTATCCGCTTTATTATGATGCCACAAACGAGAAAGGGCTTAGTATGGCGGGACTGAATTTCCCAGACAATGCTTATTATTTTCCAAGCGAACATAGCAAGGATAACATCACACCGTATGAATTTATTCCGTGGATTTTGGGGCAATGTGCGACTGTAGCTGAGACGCGTGAACTTTTGGAAAATCTCAATCTACTAAAGGAATCTTTTAGCAAAGAGCTCCCACTCTCTCCCCTCCACTGGATGATTGCTGATAAAAAAGAATCGATTGTCGTGGAATCTGTAGAAGATGGTTTGCGTATCTATGATAACCCCGTCGGTGTACTCACCAATAATCCTCCTTTTGAAATGCAGCTTTTCCATTTGAACAACTACATGAATTTGTCCAATGATCCACCCAAAAATCATTTCTCAAAAGAGCTAGACCTGCGAAAATACAGCAATGGCATGGGTGCTATGGGGCTTCCTGGGGATTGGTCTTCACAATCCCGATTTGTACGTGCTTCTTTCGCAAAAATGAATTCGAAATCCGAGGATTTAGAGAAGGAAAGTGTCAACCAGTTTTTTCATCTATTAGGTTCTGTAGAATTTCCAAGAGGATGTGTGGAAATGAAAAAGGATATCTATGAAATCACCGTGTATTCTAGCTGCTGCAATACAGACAAAGGTATTTATTATTATAAGACCTACGAGAACTTCTGTATTACAGCAGTGGATATACACAAGGAAAATCTAGATAGTGCTGAGCTTATCTGCTATCCAATGAGAAAAGAACCCCAGATTACTTGGCAAAATTAAACCATCTCATCCGCCAAGGTATTCAGTTCTTCCATATTGCATTCGCTCATCACCGAATAAATGGTAATCATCGGTTCTACGAACGTTATCGACTTCATTTGTTCTAAGATTTCACGTATCGTTCGTCCTGCCGATGGCGACCAGGTTCCATTTTCAACAATCGCAACCTTACGTTTCTGATATCCCTTGCTTTGTAAACGATACAAGAAATCTTTCATCTGCGGAAACACACCACCTTCGTAGCTGGAAGCCACTAAAATCATGCGGTCATATCGAAAAGCATCTTCGATAATCTCTGACATATCATCGCGTGCCATATCACGCAATACGATTTCCGAAAACCCATTTTCTACCAGACGTGCTGCCACATATTCTGCTGCACGCTTTGAATTTCCATGAAAGGAACCAAATGCAATCAATACCCCACTTGTTTCCGGTTCATAACGACTCCATGTATCATATAAATTCAAATACTCTTCCAATGGCTGTGACAATATCGGCCCATGGGCAGGGCAAATCATTTGAAGCTTTAGCTCCTTTACTTTAGATAACAATGCCTGAACCGCAATCCCATATTTTCCCACAATATTAAAGTAATAGCGTCTTGCCTCACAAGCCCAGTCATCTTCTCCCGCTACCTCCAATGCTCCAAACTTTCCAAAAGCATCTGCAGAAAACAAAACTCGTTCTGTGCTTTCATAGGTCACCATCACCTCTGGCCAATGCACCATTGCAGCCATATAGAAATGCAAGGTATGCTCCCCTAGACAAAGCATATCTTTTTCTTTTACTACCAATTTCTGAAAATGCTCTAAATTACCAGAATACGTCTGCATTCCACAGCTTGTTCTACACTTACTTAACCCACTCTCCTGAGACAAAAACTGGGAGAGGAAAAGAAATGTCTTTTGATTTCCCACTAACGTCATTTCTGGATAAAGTTCCATCAAATGAAGAATTCCGCCTGTATGGTCAGGCTCTAAATGCTGAATCACCAGATAGTCTACTGCTCTACCACCCAATTCACGATTTAGATTTTCCAGCCATTCCTTCTCCATTCGCTCATCTGCAGTATCAATCACTGCTACCTTTTCATCCAAAATCACATAGGAATTGTACGATACTCCATCTGGAACCACGTACTGACTTTCAAATAAATCTAACGTCGTATCATCCACGCCAATATACTTCATCTTTTCTGAAATCTCAACTCTCATATATCATGCTCCTTAATAAAAAATCTATTTTATAATAGCATGCACCAAACTTCTTTTCTCTATGTAAATCTTGGAAATTTACAAAATAATAAGAGCCATAGCAACTGCCTAGGACACTGTGATATGCCTATTTTGCTATGGCTCATATAGTACGCTTTAGTTTGCTAGCATCATGCGGTCGTTTGCGAATTCTCCACCGCTTACCTGCTCGAATTTCGCAAGCAGGTCTGATACATGTAAGTTTTTCTTTTCTTCACCCGATACGTCATAAATAATCGTACCGTTGTGCATCATAATCAAACGATTGCCATATTTGATGGCATCCTTCATATTGTGAGTTACCATCAAAGTTGTAAGGTTGTGTTCCTCTACGACTCTCTGGGTAATCTCTAAAACCTTTTTGGCAGTTTTCGGATCAAGTGCCGCTGTATGTTCATCCAAAAGGAGAAGCTGTGGCTTCTTGATGGTCGCCATAAGGAGCGTGAGTGCCTGACGCTGTCCACCAGACAAGAGTCCTACCTTTGAATCCAAGCGGTCTTCCAATCCTAAATCTAAGTGCTTCAGCAGTTCTACGAACTGCTCTCTCTCTTTATTGCTGATTCCCCACACAAAGCTTCTTGTTTTCCCACGACGAAGTGCCATTGCAAGATTTTCTTCAATCCACATATCTCCTGCAGTACCACGAAGTGGATCCTGGAATACACGACCAATATATTTCGCACGTTTGTATTCTGGGAATTTGGTAACATCGGTTCCATCAATCGTAATTTTACCTTTTTCTACCTCGAATACACCTGCTACGGCATTTAACATGGTAGATTTTCCAGCTCCATTACCACCGATAATCGTTACGAAGTCACCTTCGTTTAATTTCAAATTCACATCCATGAGTGCATCTTTCTGCACAGGAGTTCCAATGTTAAATGATTTGTATACGTGACTAATTTCTAACATTATTTGCCCTCCTTTGCGAATTTCGAAAGGAATCTATCCTTCATATCTGGTGCAACAAGAGCAATGATTACGATAATTGCTGTAATCAGCTTCATATCATCCGCTGTAATCTTAACGATAAAGTTCGAATTCATACTGATTCGAAGCACGATTGCGATAATAATACGATATACCACCGAACCGATGATAACACCTGCCAGACGATGGAAATACGTACGTTTGCTGAAAAGCACTTCACCAATCATAATGGATGCCAAACCAATTACAATCGTACCAACACCCATATTGATGTCTGCATAGCCCTGATACTGTGCAAGCATACCACCGGACATCGCTACCAAGCCATTCCCTACAATCAAACCAAGCATGATGTATACTTTGGTATTTCCGCCCATAGCTTTTACCATGTCTGGATTGTTACCAGTTGCACGAAGAGCACAACCGATTTCTGTACCAAAGAAACAGTATACTAAAATAATTAAAATCACGACAAATACCAAACCTACGATAAGTCCAACCCATTTGGAAGGGATTCCCAAATCCTTTAACTGGGAGAAAATCGTAGTCTGATTCAATAAGCCAAAGTTCGCTTTTCCCATAATTCTTAAGTTTACAGTATATAATGCAAACTGTGTCAAAATACCAGCCAACAAGTCTGGAATGCGAAGCTTTGTATGTAACAAGCCTGTCACAAGTCCTGCCATCATTCCACCAAAGGTAGCAAGCAATATCGCTACGATTGGCTGAACGCCTGCTGCAACATAAACCGCAGAAATCGCTCCACCAAGGGTTAAGCTTCCGTCAACGGTCAAGTCAGCATAATTTAATACACGATAGGTCAGATACAAACCGAGGCCCATGATTCCCCAGATAACGCCGAGGGTGGCACCACTTTGTATGTTCCACAACCAACTAACAATTTCCATAATAATTCGTTTCCTCTAAAATAATTAGTACTTAATCGCTGCTTTATCTAAGATTTCCTGTGGAATTTCTACTCCAACACTCTTAGCAAAGGTTTCGTTGATTACAAGTGCGAACTCCTTCTGTGTTTCTACTGCGATATCAGAAGCTTTTTCACCTTTTAGGATACGAACTGCCTGAGCTGCTGTCTGTTTTCCAAGTTCATAGTAATCGATTGCATAAGTAGCGATACCACCTTCTTTAATCATCGCTTCTACTGCACAGAATACAGGAAGTTTGTGATTTACTGCAGTCTGGTTTACAGTAGCCATCGCACTAGCAAAACCATTGTCAGATGGAATATATACTGCATCTGCCTTGTCTGCTACAGATTCGATAACCTGCTGGTAATCATTGGATGATGAAGCGGTCTGAATTGTAACACTAAATCCGATTTTTTCTGCTGCTGCTTTTGCTTCATCTGCCTGAATCTTAGAGTTTGGTTCGCTTGATGTATAAAGGATTGCCAAATTCTTTGCATCTGGAAGAATATCTCTGATAATCTGAATCTGATCTGCGATTACTGGCATATCAAGTGTACCTGTTACATTTTTGCCAGGTCTTTCATTGCTTTCTACGATTCCATTGCTTACCGCATCTGTAACCGATGTGAACAATACTGGAACGTCAGTATCCTGGAATACGTTTACTGCAGACTGAGCTGCTGGTGTTGCATTTGCAAGAACTAATTTTACGCCGTTATCTCTGAACAATTCGCAAATCTGCTGCGCATTGGTTGGTTCTCCATTTGCATTCTGGAAGTTGATTTTGATGTTTTCACCATCTACATAACCAGCTTCTTTTAATCCATCGATAAATCCCTGAGTCGCCTGATCCAAAGACTCATGCTGGGTAATCTGGCAGATACCGATATTAATTACCTGAGAATCTGCTCCGCCACAAGCTACAAGTGACATCATGGCCATAAGTGCAGCCATAACAAGTGCTAATTTCTTTTTCATTTTTCTTACTCCTTAAATCTTTTTTCTCCGTTCTGATGTATAATTATGCATAATTATACATCCAACAATAGACAAAATTTTACTCCTAAAACCCCTAAAAGTCAATGTATACAAAGAAAAACCATGACTTTTTTGTCATGGCTTTTCATTCTAATATCTTTATCCTTATGATTTTATTGCCCAGCGCATCTTCGTACATTTCGCACGTCCGTTTCGGATACATTCCTCCTGCGAAGGACGAATGACATCCTTACATACTTCGCGGTATATTCCCAGCTTTTCCAATTCTTTAAAAGAACGTTTCACCAATCGATCCTCGCCAGAATGGAAGGTCAAAATCGCTACTCTTCCATTTGGTGCAAGCACCTCTGGTAATTTATCCAAGAATGCATATAAAACTTCAAACTCACTGTTTACATCAATACGAAGTGCCTGGAAAGAACGCTGACAGGATTTCTTCACTGCTTCTTTGCGATTCTTCTCTGCAAATTCTTTTTCGGGAATCGTACTTAATGCTTCTTCAATCACCTCTTTGAAATGAGTCGTCGTCTCGATTGCTTTTCCTTTTTTGCGCCAATTCATTACCACACGTGCAATCTCTTCTGCATAAGGCTCATCCGCATTTTCATACAGCATCCCTATAAGTTCCTCGTAGCTTACCTGTGCCAATCTATCCGCTGCACTGTCCCCTTTCTCTGGATTCATACGCAAATCCAAAGGGCCATCTACCTTGTAAGAAAAACCTCGGTCTGGATTGTCAATCTGCATAGACGATACCCCAAGGTCAGCGAGAATAAAATCAAATTTCTTTCCCGTATCTTTTACCACCTGGTCAATATCCGCGAAATTCTGCAAGTGAACCGTCAGAATTTCTTCTCCAAAGCCCTGATTTGCCAAACGCTCCTTGGTTTTCGCTGATTCAATTGGGTCCACATCCAATGCATAAATATGTCCGTTTCCTTCTAATTTTTCCAGCATCGCCTTCGTGTGTCCACCATATCCTAATGTCGCATCTAATCCAGTCATCCCTGGCTGAATCTGTAGAAAATCTAAGATTTCCTGCACCATAATGGAAATATGCATCCCTGCTGGTGTGCTTCCCTTCTGAATTACCTTTGCGATGGTGTCTGCATATTTTTCCGGATTATGCTCTTTATACTTTTCCTTATAACTCTTCGGATGTGTACCCGAATAACGCACACGTCTTTTGTGAACTTTTTCTTGATTTTCCATAAATCCCCCACATCTATTTATAATAATTCTTCTGCACGTTTTAATGCATCATCAATGTGTGCACAGAAGTTTTCTTCTCCCACTAACTTATCAAAGCCAGCCTTTTTCATCACGTGCATTGGCTGCTCATTTACATGAGATAAAATAAGTGTGACTCCCTTCTTCTGACATTTCTCATAAAACTGTTCCAAGAAATGCATCGCTGTCGCATCCAATGCATTTACACTTCTCATACGAAGAATCAATGCATTGTATTTTTCTTTTAATTTGATATTTAATATCTTATCTGCAGCACCGAAAAACAGAGGTCCACTGATTTCATAGATGGTTGCATTCATTGGCACAACTTTCAAATCGATGCTATCTGGATCGTTTTCATCATCTACATATCTCCAGCCTTCTACACCCGTCTCTTCACTCATACGTTTCATGAAAAGCATTGCTGCAAGGACGATACCTACCCCAATCGCAACTACTAAGTCAAACATAACGGTTAAAACAAAGGTTGTTACGAGGACAATGATGTCACTCTTTGGAGCCGTTTTGCACAAATGTACGAATTCTCTCCACTCAGACATATTGTAAGCAACCATGAAAAGAATTGCTGCAATCGTTGGCATAGGAATCATGCCCGCATAAGGCATCAATACCACTAAAATAAGCAATAATGTAATCGCATGAACCATACCCGCAATCGGTGTTCTACCACCATTTTTGACATTTGCTGCAGTTCTGGCAATCGCACCTGTCGCTGGAATACCACCAAACAATGCAGAACCTACGTTACCAATTCCCTGTGCAACAAGCTCCATATTGGAACGATGCTTACTATTAACCATACTATCAGCAACAACACAAGAAAGCAATGACTCAATTCCTGCCAAAATAGCAATCGTAAAGGCATCTGGGAGTACATTTCTTACGATATCAAATGAAATTGCCGGCATCTGGAATTTCGGCAATTCTGATGTAATCGTATACAATTCTCCGATTGTCTTTACGTTCATATTCAGACCAGAAACCATAATAATCCCGATGATTACTGCTACGAGAGAGCCTGGTATTTTTTTCAATGCCCCTGGTAATTTTGGACAAAGCCACAAAACCATTGACGATACGAGACCAACCACAACTGCCGACCAGTTCACCGTATCTATATGTCGAATCACTTCTTCTACCTTTTCCATTGTCTCGATTGCATTTACACTTGGGTCTGTCGTCAATCCTAAGTAAGACTTCACCTGTCCTACCACAATTGTCACTGCAATACCTGCAGTAAAACCGGTGGTAATGGTATATGGGATAAACTTAATCAGGCTTCCCATCTTGAAAAGACCCATAAGAATCAAAATGATACCAGCCATAATCGTTGCAACGACCAAGCCTTCCATACCATTTCGTGCCACAATTCCAGCTACGATGGTAGCAAAAGCTGCTGTAGGTCCAGCAATCTGTACCCTGCTACCACCAAAGAAGGAAATCAAAAATCCTGCTACAATCGCGGTATAGATACCCTTTTCTGGTGTCACACCTGATGCTAATGCTAAGGCAATTGACAATGGCAATGCGATAATTGCCACGATAATACCAGCTATCACATCCTTGATAAACTGTTCTTTACTATATGTCTTCATAACCGAAAACAACTTTGGTTTCAATTTTTCCATCTTCCCTTTTTTCACTCCTCGAAATGTAAAAAACTCGTGCAATGGTTAAAATTTGCACGAGTTTAATCATATTCTTTTCTTATTCATTTTTCAATGACGAATCCTACAAAATTAAACTCAATTTTGTTTTAAGATTCGTCTTTATGCATTGAATTTCTGTTTCTTCCACCAGTACAGAGCAATTCCACCGCCACCCAAAATAATGAGTGCTGCAACAACTAAAATTCCACCCCAAGGAAATTCCTTTGGCTCTCCAGAAACATCAATCGCATCTGATTCTGTATCTTCTTCCGTAGGTTCTTCTACTTTCTCGGTTTCTTCTGGAATCATCTCGGATTCTATTTCCTCTGGAACCTGTGTCTCTAACTCTGACTCTGTTTCTATTTCAGTTTCTACTTCTTCCGTTGATTGTGATTCTGATTCCGGCTCTGGTGTTGGTTTGGTCTCTGGTTCTGGTGAAGGCTTCGTCTGTGTCTCTGGTACCTGCTGAATATTTGGAAGTTCGCCAGCTACACAGCCTTCTTTTAATGTTAATCCATAATAATCCACGATTCCCTGCGCATCTTTAAGCGCCAATGCTTTTAAGCCCTCTTCTGTAGAAAGTACCAAAGCTACATCCGAAGGATTCGACAAGAATGCATGCTCGATAATCATCGCTGGCATGTGTACTTTTTTCGAATAACGAAGCACACGATAATAATCCGCGATAGAACCATCCTCATAATAATACTCTTCTGGTCTGGTATCTGCAGCCGAACCTTTCTGGAAAATTCCATTGTTTTTCAAACCTAATTCTGCCAATCGGTTTACGATGCACTGTCCCAACTCCTGAGATACTTTTCCTGCTTCTGGAGAAAAGTTATTATTCTGTACATAGACAATTGCACCATTTGGAGTACTCGTCGTAAATGAATTCAAATGTAATGCAATAAACACATCGGCATCCACACTGTCAGCATAAGCTACTCTGGCCTCGTTACAACGTTTCGAGCCTTCTGAAACACCAATGGTATTTGGGAATGCACATGCCGAACCTTCTCGTGTCATATACACTTTTACATTTTCATATTTATTTAATTCTTCTCTTAAATACAACCCAATTTTGAGCACCGCCTGCTGCTCAATAACTCCGCCGCCTGCTGCTCCACCATGTGTCGCATCATGACCTGGGTCAAGAACGATTACCAATTCATCTTCATCTGCATAAGCAGTACTTACTCCTACACTTGATGCCAACATAAGTACCGCCATAAGCAACATTAAAAATCTTTTCATCTTTTTGTTCCTCTTTATTTCTCTTTCTTCGTATCAATTACTTCTCTTTCACACGAGACAGTAATGCAACTGTCTCCACATGTACCGTATTCGGGAACATGTCTACACAGCAAATCTTCTTTACTTCATAACCCCTTGCAAGGAAAATTTCCAAATCTCTTGCAAGAGAGGTTGGCTTACAGGAAATATAAATCATATTTTCTACGCCGTAGTTGATAATTTTCTCAATTGCCTTTGGATGAATTCCGTCACGTGGCGGATCAAGTACAATATAATCTGGCTTCTCTTCGATGGTATCTAATACCTTAAGCACGTCACCAGCGAGGAATTTGCAGTTTTCCAAACCATTCAAGGCTGCATTTTCCTTTGCCGCTTCTACTGCTTCTTCGATAATCTCTACGCCTACGACCTCTTTTGCAACTGGTGCTAGCATCTGTGCGATGGTTCCTGTCCCACTGTAAAGGTCATACACAATCTTTTCGCGAAGTAAGTCCGCATTATCCGAAAGAATAAATTCTCTCGCCGTTTCATAAAGCACTTCTGCTCCAAGCGAATTGGTCTGGAAGAAGGAAAATGGAGAAATCTTGAACTTCAAGCCTAATAATTCTTCATAGAAATAATCCTGTCCAAACAGAATTTCTGTGCCATCATTTCGAACCACATCTGCTACACTATCATTCTTGGTACGAAGTACCCCTTTTAATTCACCTTTTAATGATAACGCACACAACACATCCTTCCACTGATTCAGAAGCTCTGCATCATTTTTCATCTGTGTCGTAGTAACCAAGTCAACTAGAATCTCTTGTGTCTTTACTGCTTTTCTCACCAGCAAATGGCGAAGATATCCCACATGCGTCAGTCTATGGAAGAAAGAAATCTCTTTATCGCCAAAGAATTCTACTGTTGCTTTCAAAATCGCACGGAAATCCTCGTCCACAATCTGACACTCAGTAACCGTCAATATATCATAAAAGCTGCCACGTTTGTGCTGTCCTAATGCAAGTGGTCCACCTTTATAGGCATCCCCAAAAGAGAACTCCATCTTATTACGGTACTCAGACTGTACCGGACTTCCCTTTATCCCTAACCACTCATATTCGCAAGCCTCACCGATGGCTTCCTCCATCATGCCACGCACCTGCGTTTCCTTAATTTTTAACTGCTCATCATAAGGAAGGCTCAAATAGGTACAGCCTCCACACTCTCCGAAATGTGGGCAGGATGCCTCTACTTCTAACGGAGACATCTCGATTGTCTCTAACAATCTTCCCTCTGCCTTGCCTTTTCTAACTTTATTCACTAAGAAAGAAACCTTCTGTCCTGGAATAGTGTTTTTCACTACAACGCGGTCTCCCTCTTCTGTTATTGCCATTCCTTTATTCGGAAATACCACATGGTCAATACGACCTTCTGCGATTTGTCCTTTTTTCATAAAACACACTGCCTTTCTAACATAACAGTCATTATCGTTTCCCATGGTATTATAAAGTATGATTTATGCATTTTCAAGTAAAACCAAAAACGGAACCATAATAAACTGGTTCCGTTTCCCTCAACTTATTCAATTGATTCGAAAATGCCCGATAATATCATTTCTTCCTTCTAAAATATCCTGCTCGTATCCCACCTGCGTCGGACTACCATGATGAATCACAAATGGAATTCCCTTTGCATTGCGTCGGTCCGACACAATCCCGATATGATTTTTGAAAACTACCACATCTCCGCCCTGCCACTCTTCAAACTTAGAAACATCTGTGGTCAAAGGAATCGCCGTATGCTGAAAATATACATATAGATTTTTCACCCTTCGGAAATCGATGTTTTTATCTGGAATATCGATATCATAATCCTCTCGATGTGCCTGAATATCTGCACTCACCAGTTCCATCAAATCATATCCTGCATGCAAAAAGCCTTGTGCCACCACATCTGTGCATACTCCATACTCATCATCTGGATATCCACCTGCATAATATACACTTTTATACTTTGGCTCATTATCGATATAATCTCTTACTCCAAACAAAATATCAGACTGATCATCAATCCCATCTCCATCCTTGTCCACCTGACTCTTATATGTAGTAATTCCAAAGTGCGAATTATAATAATACGGATGGGAAATCACATTCAGCTTGTACAAAAAGCCAACAAGAACCACAATGCCTAATAATACAAAGGCAAGTACGCGTCTTCTTATCTGACGCTTACGTTCTTCTTTTTTCTTTTCTAATCTTCTTCTCATCTCTGGAGTTAGTTCATAATTTCTGCTCATAACCAAATCTCTTCTTTCCTCAAATTCGTAAACAAAAAGCACAGGCATGTTTCACCTGTGCTTTCATCCTAACAAAAACAATTATAAATTTCTCTAGAGAAAAATTTAAGAATTATGAAGATTTTATTAATCTGCAAAGATTTCGTGTTCTACACTATCATCTAAAACGATTTCGTCATCTTCAAAAAAGTCTTCATCAAATTCATCATCAAAATCATCTAAATCTTCTAAACAATTAGGTGCAAAGAAGCGATAAATTGCGTATGCTGCAGCAGCAACAACAACGATAACACCAATCACGATTAAAATCACAACGATTGGATTCATCTTCTTTTCTTCTTTCAGAAGCTTTTTCAATTTCATTTCTTCGATAAAGTTTTTCATATTTCCCCACTCCTTTAACACATTTTATTGTTATAATTATACCATAAGATTTCCCTTTTTCCTATAAAAAAATACTTATTTTATCATTTTTATATTTTTTTCAATTTCGCAAAGGATGCAAACATTTTCTTGGTTCCAGCCTTATCGAAGTCGACCGTAACTTCATAGTCTCTGCCGCCCTCTACCACTGCCATTACCTCGCCATCACCAAATTTGATATGACGTACTCGATCTCCAACTCCATAATCTAGTGCAGCCTTAGCTGTATTGGCAGATGCAAAAGAACGCTGATTACTTACCGGTGTATACGTCGGTGCCTTGGTCTTTGCTGCACCAAAGGTCGAACCCTTGTAGCTCTGATCATACGATGACTGTCCGTAACTACTATAAGAAGTTGCAGAAGCTCGAAAGGCCTTCTTCGCACGCTGGTATTCGTTGTCCTGCACCGGTTCGTCTGCAGCCTTTGGCTCATAAATCTCACCACCCAGTAAATGTCGTGGAATCTCCTTAACAAAACGCGACACACGATTAAATTGTGTCTCCCCACGCACCATACGAGTTCTAGCCGCGGTAATCGTCAGATGCTCTTTCGCACGTGTAATTCCTACATAAGCCAAACGGCGTTCTTCCTCCAATTCATTCGTCGCATCATCACTAGTGATGGACATATAGCTTGGGAACAAACCATCTTCCATACCTGCCAGATAGACATTCGGGAATTCCAGACCTTTCGCACTATGCAGAGTCATCAAAACTACATAATCACTATTTTCATCTAAGCTGTCAATATCGGCAACCAAAGCAACTTCTTCTAAGAAACCACTTAAGGTAGGATTTTCCTCGCCTTCCTCATAAGAAGATATTTTGGAAATCAATTCGTCAATATTCTCAATTCGTGCCTGAGCCTCTTCCGTTCCTTCCGCTTCTAATTCTTCTACATAGCCGGTAGTCTCAATAATATCCAAAATCAACTGGGTCAATGTATATCCATTATCCAGTTTCGCTCGCATCGACTGAATGAACATAACAAATGGCCGAATCTTATCTGCCGCTTTGCCAAGTCCTGGAATATCAGATGCCTGTCGCAGTGCTGTATAAAATGGAATTTCATTATCAAAGGCATAGTTGCTTACTTTCGTAATCGAAGTCGCACCGATTCCTCGCTTCGGTACATTGATAATACGTTTCACCGCTAGGTCATCGCGTCCATTGTCAATCGTCTTCAAATACGCCAGAATATCTTTTACTTCTTTTCTGGAATAGAAATTTACCCCACCAACAATCTTGTACGGAATATTCGAAACGATACATCTTTCTTCGAAAAGACGCGACTGGGCATTTGTACGATACAAAATTGCACAATCCTTATAGGTATATTCTCCTCTTCGCACCTTGCCAGCGATATCTCGCACCACAAAATCTGCTTCCTCATAACCGCTTTCTAACTGTTCAAAGGCAATCTTATCTCCACATCCATTATCCGTCCAAAGTGCTTTATCTTTTCGTCCAACGTTATTGGCAATAACACTATTGGCTGCATCTAAGATATTCTGTGTCGAACGATAATTCTGCTCCAGTTTAATCACTGTCGCATCTGGGAAATGCTTTTCAAAGTTCAAGATATTATAAATGTTTGCCCCACGGAATTTGTAAATAGACTGGTCGTCATCCCCTACCACACACAAATTCTTGTATTTAGAAGCTAAGAGTCGAATTAGTTCAAACTGCGCTGTATTCGTATCCTGGTACTCGTCCACCATGATGTATTTGAATCGTTCCTGATAAGAAGCAAGAACCTCCTTATCCAATTTAAATAATTCTACCGTCTTAAATAGCAAATCATCGAAATCTAACGCATTATTCTGCTTTAGTTCTCTTTGATATTCCATATAAACCTGTGCCTGTATGCGTTTGGTATAATCACCTGCTGCTCTAGTCGCAAATTCAATCGGATCGACCAATTCATCCTTTGCAGAAGAAATCACATTTAAAAATGTCTTTTCCTTATGTATCTTGGTATCAATCTGCAAACGCTTACAGATATCCTTCATCAGTGTCTTCTGGTCATCTGCATCATAGATTGTAAAATTCGTATCATATCCCAAACGATCAATGTAACGACGCAAAATACGTACACAGGTAGAGTGGAAGGTCGCTACCCAGATACTCTCTGAGCCGTAGCCCACCATATCATCAATACGCTCACGCATCTCTCCTGCTGCCTTGTTTGTAAAAGTAATCGCCATGATGTTGTATGGATTCACACCACGTTCCTCGATTAAATAGGCTACTCTATGGGTCAGTACACGGGTCTTGCCCGAACCTGCCCCTGCCAAAATCAAAACAGGACCATCTGTGGTAAATACACCTTTTTGCTGTTCTTCATTCAATGTATCATAAATGCTCATATTTTCATTCCTTTTCCGTGCGAACAATCGCACATACGTTTGGTATCATTATACACCACGAAGGCAGAATGTAAATACCCTTTTCTTAGAAACATCTGTCGAAGCTACACGAACGGCCGTGCAATTCACCTTCGGAAGCTCTTCCAAGTACTGTGCGTTTTCTATTTCAAATGGTGTATATGGCAATGCACAAAATGATAACTCATCACCAAAGAAACGCATGCCATACCCTTCTTGATTCGTTATTTCCGCAAAACGCACACCACATTTATTGCCACATTCTCGTGGGACAGCGTTTCTTTCCATATTATCGTACACTCTATTTTCATAAATACCTAGTTTGCCACCTTCCATTTTGCCCACATAGGTATCCTTAGGTCCTAAACCATACCAACGCAGCCTATCATACTCTGCATTCAGTTTAAATAGAATATTAAATTCTGGCAATTTTTCCAGTTCTTCCACGTTTTCGCAGCGTATGGTAGTTTCAATCGTTCCATCGCCAAACACATGGTAGCAAATCTGGCAGATGCCGGCCTGCGTCATCGGAATAGGATAGCTATACGTCAGTCTCGCACTATTTTCCAGTACTTCGACCCTTGGGGAAGCATTCGTTTTCTTCACTGCCACATTCCCGAAATTTAAAAGTGGACTGCTCTTTAACAGTTCTTTTCCACCATACATATAGGAAACCAAGCCTTCCGTCTCGTTTTCGAACAGTGCTCTAAAGTGATTTCCTTTTGCCACTATCAAATCACAACCTTGTATGATTTCCACTGGTTCTGCACACACATAAGGCAATGCTTCTTTTTTATAAATCTGCTGTCCAAATGCCACTTCCTGTCCACGTTTGCCCCACGCATTATCTTCTTTTAAGCAAAACGAAACCGTAATTGTAAATTCTGGAGCCTCGCCTCCGCTTACAACACTTGCAATTTTCAAGTTGTCCATAATATCAAAAAATTGCTGCGGAATATCAAAGCTTTTCTGCTCCATAGGTGCAACCGAAATATTCATTGCAAATTTCGCAATCGCCTGTCCGTCCTTCTGTAAAAGGACCATCGACTCATAAACATCTGTATTGAGGAACAAATTCTTATTCCACACCAAAAATGTTTTTTCTTCAAATGCTACCGATATATTCTGATACTTGTATTTTAGTTGCTGAAGCTTCGTTTTGCTCGCTTCATCTGACCAATCCATCCATGCAGAGTCATCACACTGTCCGTCTTCCTTTATCACATAAAGACCGTATTCATCACACAACTCATTCAAATACGAATCCTCCATATAACGCCCCGGCCGCACCGTATTGATATTATTCTGTTTCATAGCCCAAATATCCTGTAGCATTTCTTCTCGTCGCAACACACGACGCTGACCTGAGCAAAGGCCTTTCCAATAAACACCTTTAAAAGCAACCGGCTTTCCATTGATAGTCATCCCATCCTCCTGCATATCAAATCTACAAAAGCCTACATACCGGCTGGTTACCTCTGTCAAATCTCCGTTCTCGTCTCTCACTTCCATCTGCAGCATATAGAGATTCGGTTCTTCTGCACTCCATAGCTTTGGAGCAACTATCGTTCCTGCAATTCCAGACTGAATTTCATCCGAATCTGCTTCCCCTTCCTCAATTACCATTACACCAGCGAGCACTTCCTGCATGGCATCATCGAAAAGCCGCACTTCGATTTCACCCTTTCCACAGGTCTTTGTAAGTATTGTCAGACTGCCTTCGGAAAAATCCTCCGAAACCTCTGGTATCACCTGCAAATCCCAGATATGTGTTCTTGGAACTACATACAAATACACACTTCGAAAAATCCCCAAAAAGTGACTTCTTTCCTGTTTCTCCATCACGGTACTAGACGTCCATTTCCATACACGAACCGCCAGCTTATTCTCTCCCTCCTTCAAATATGGAGTCAGTTCAAACTCTGCTGGTGCAAAGGGATCTTCACTATATCCGACATACTGTCCATTCAACCAAACTGCAAAGCCACATTCCACTCCCTGAAAGGAAATACAGACACGTTCTCCACGCATATTTACTGGCAAAGTAAAGTATTTCACATAGCTTGCCACTGGATTATTTTCCTCCGAAATCTCACCAAAGCAATAACGCCCCAATTCGATCGCAGCAGGTACACGAATATCCTCCCAGCCTTTACAGCTATACTCTGCTTTCTCAAATCCTACTACTGCCAAATCCATATTTTTCACATAATCATATTTCCACAAACCATCTAAGCTCATGCGAAAAGAATTCTGCTCCGCTTCAAACCAATTTGGTATACATACATGGTCAGAATGTGCTGGCAAGCGATTCTCCTGAATCACATTTGGATTTTTCAAAAATGCATAATCAAAATTTCTCATGAAAATACCTCACTCTTTTTTCTTGTCATCTAGTTTCAAATACTATATAATACAAATATATTTTTGTTTTATCAAAGCTAAAAAACGCAAGAGGTGATTTAAAATGAACAACACATCAAATTCCGATATGAAAAAAGCCATCCTCAGTCTACTTGATAAATTGAATGGCATCGATTATATCAATCCCGAATCTATTCCAAACATTGATTTATACATGGATCAGATTACAAGCTTTATGGATGACCAGTTAGAAATGTCCAAGCGTCGTGAAGACGACAAATTGTTAACCAAAACTATGATTAACAATTATACCAAAAATGACCTTCTTCCTCCACCTGTAAAGAAAAAATATTCCAAAGAACATTTGCTCTGCTTAATTTTCATTTACTATTTGAAAAATATTTTGAGCATTAGTGATATTCACAACGTATTAAATCCAATTACCGACAAATATTTCGGTAATAAAGAAGGCTTCAACATGGAAGATATCTATAAAGAAATCTTCGATATGGAAAAAGAAGAGTCTACCAAGGTATTAAAAGAGTTTACCAAGAAATACCAGATTGCTCGAGGAACCTTCAAGGATTATCCCGAAGAAGACCAGGAGCTGTTACAGACCTTCAGTTTCATTTGCTTACTCAGCTTTGATATTTATATCAAAAAACAAATGATTGAAAAAATGATAGATGACGTATTAGGTACTGAATCATAAAAGCATCCCCACATATAAAATTATCGCTGTATTCGCATAAGGCTTCTAATTTTATATGTGGGGATCTATTTTATACTTACTTAATACTTCTATCATTTATCTTGTAGGTCCGTAGGACAAATTCTCTTTAATACCATATCCAGGCCTTCGTTCCCATAATTTAGCGAACGATTAACACGACTAATCGTTGCAGTAGAAGCCCCAGTTTCTTTTGCAATATCTAGATATGTCCGCTCTTCACGAAGCATTTTCGCTACTTCTACACGCTGTGCAATTGCTGACAATTCTTTAATTGTACACACGTCTTCAAAGAATTTGTAGCACTCCTCCTTATTCTCCAACGACAATACCGCATCAAAAAAACGATTTACCGTTGCAGAATGTAACCCCTTTTCCATACCTCTTCCTCTTCTTTCTTTCAAGTAGATACATTTTAGCACATTAAAGTGTTATAGTAAACAAGTTTCTTGAATTCACGTCCTAGTATGATATAATATAAGCACGATTTTTATTTTACAGGGGAATATTTATGAAAAAAATAAAGACACTTCTTTTTTCATCCGTACCTTTTTTCCTTGCAATCGGAATTCAATTTATAGCGGTATACTATCTTTTATTTATCGCTTCTGTTTTCCTATTTGGTATTGCACCAGCGATTCAGGGGAAGGTGTACAATGAGCAGGACTTACTCGTTCTCGCCTCAGATATGAATTTCAACACGATTGCAAGCATTATCTTCTCGGTAGCTTGCATTACTGTTTTCGCTATTTGGTATTACAAAAGCTGTGGCGGCAATTTCAAAATTAATCTCAAAAAAGACTTTCATCCTTATGAAATCCTTGGGCTTATCCTTTTAGTGCCAGGTTCTCAGTTTATGAGCAGCATTGTTACCAGTATGATTTCTCTGGTATTCCCAAGCTGGCTGGAATACTACATGGAGCTTATTGAAAGTGCAGGTCTCTCTGGTGAAGTGCCGCTGCTTATGATGATTTACTCGGTTTGTCTGGCACCAATTGGCGAAGAACTCATTTTCCGAGGCGTAACCTACCGCATTGCTCGAAGAGTATTTCCATTTTGGATTGCAAATATCATTCAAGCACTCCTCTTTGGAATTTTCCACATGAATCCACTTCAGGGCTGTTATACCTTTATCCTTGGACTTTTCATGGGATATATATGTGAAAAAGGCGGCTCACTCTATCATGCGATTTTCTTCCATTTCTTATTTAATTTGTGGGGAACTACCGCATCACAATGGCTGACACTCACAAGTCCTGCAATCCAAGGACTCATGATTGTTGTTGGAACCATAGTCGGGCTTAGCAGCGGATTTTATTTTTTCCACAAGGGAAATAGAGCAAAGTAACTATATAATGCAGTTTTAAGTTGCACCCAAAAACAAGAAAACTCCCTCTCCATATAAGTTTAGAAGCCTTATGCTAGTACAGCGATAAACTTATATGGAGAGGGAGTTTTCGTAGTATTTAGACAATCCTTAAAAAGTGCCTTTTATAGTTCTTCTGTCTTTTTACCGAACCAATAAGTAAACCATGTTCCTACTGCAAGAAGAACAATACCTACGATAATTGTTACTGCATTGATATTATTATGACCCATTTTGATTACAATTGCAATTGGAGACGCCACAATAAGACCGATAATTCCACAATATGTTATTGATGGGAATTTCTCAAACAACCATTCAATTAATTTTGCTACTGCAAAAATACCTACGATAAAACCAACACCAAATGGAGCAAGGATTCCCACATAGTAGAAAATCTGAGCCCAGTCAAAGGCAAACACTGCAGAAATAAAGCCACTGATGGAAGACATAATGCCTTCATAAAAGCCTAAAATCATAAGTACTAATGAACCACTTACCCCCGGTACTACCATTGTTGCCGCAGATACTACTCCAACCAAGAAAATAGTAAGCATAAATCCAACATTCAAGTCAAAATTTGCAAAAGATGTCTGTGTTTCATTCATAGCTGCCATACCAACTGCAAGTGCAAAGAAAAATGCAAAGGCAATGAGATGTGGAGCTGAAATACTCTTCCCTTCTTTGTGAAGGCTTTCTTTTGCAGGTTTCACAATGGCTGGTACACCACCCAAAATCAAACCGATAAAACAGAAGCTAGTTGGGAATGGATATACTTCCAGGCACCATGGAATGATAAAAGAGAATACTGCAACACCAAGCACCATTCCAATTCCAAGTGGTAATAATGTAATAATAGATTTTTTAATATCCTTAAACAAATTATTTACTACACCAATGATTTTTTCATATACCCCCATGGAAACCATCATTGTTCCACCACTTACACCTGGGATGATATTCGCTACACCGATTAACATACCTTTAATAATGTCAAATAAAAAATTCATCTTTAATCCTCCTAATTAACTCCTTCATCTCTTCTTCGGTTCCAATGGAAATACGCAGATAATTATCGATTCGCTCTGGCTTTTTAAAATATCTTACATAAATATCTGCCTCGCGAAGTGCCTGATAAAGTTCTACTGCTGGTATATCCTTATGTGTTACAAAAACAAAATTACTCTTAGAATCCCCAAACTCAAAACCTAATTTCTTCAGCTCTGCCTTGGTCCATTCTCTTGTCGCAATAATTTTATTACGCGTCATTTCAAAATATTCTTTGTCCTGAATCGCTGCAACTCCAAGCTCAATCGTCAGCGCATCCATCGTATAGGAATTAAAAGAATACTTCACATCATTCAGATATTTGATAACCTTCTCATTGCTAATTGCAAATCCGATTCGCGAACCTGCCATCGAACGAGACTTAGAAAAGGTCTGCACCACAATTACATTGTCGTACTTTTGAATCAGCGGCAATGCACTTTCACCACCAAAATCAATATATGCTTCATCCACGACAACTATCACATCCGGATTATTGCGAATGATATCCTCTACCGCCTCCAAAGCCAACAATTCTCCGGTTGGCGCATTTGGATTTGGGAAAATAATACCGCCATTTTCTTTTGTGTAATCTTCTGGACGAATGCACAAATTCTCATCCAATGAAATTTTCTCGTAAGGAATACGAAGCATATCTGCCCAAACATCGTAAAACGAATATGTGATATCAGGAAAAAGAATCGGCTCTTTTCCATTGTAGAATGTCATAAAAATCATAGCAAGCACATCATCGGAACCAACGCCAACAAAGACTTCTTCTTTCTTCACACCATAATAATCTGCAATCGCCTGCACCAGTTTTCCTACGGTTGGATCTGGATATTTGCGCAAACGATCCACTTGAAATTCCTCCAGCACTTTCTGCCCCCCCGGAGCAGGTGGATATGGATTTTCGTTCGTATTTAATTTAATCATCTTCTCCTTCTGTGGCTGTTCACCAGGCACATAAGGAACAACTTTTCGTACGTTGTTTTCCCACTTTTTCATACAACGCCTCCAAAACAAATTTTTCCTATTATAAAAAGACATTCTACCCCAAAAGAGATAGAATGTCTAGATTATCTTAGCTAAGATTTGGAAAATTAATATTCTTTTTTCTCAAAGATTGTAGAAGTAATTAGCCATGAGATGAAATATAGGAGCGTTGCCCCTCCCAGCAGAAGGAATACCAACTGCTTCGCATCTATTATAATTTGAAAATCACTTCCCAAATCCATAAAAACCTTGATGAAAGAAAGTGCGATTGCCATAACAAGAATATTTACAAAACGCCCCTTTTCTGTTCCCAATAAGAAAATGAGTGGAAGCACAATCGACGGTGCCACCATACCAATTGCCAGTGGCAATGTCATAATCAGGGCGAAATCCGTAAGCACAAAACTACCATCCATACTCATTTTAATCGCCTGCACCATACCAGTCGCAGCACATGCCAAAAGTACCATCATGAAACCAAATATATATTTTTCTGTCACATACGTACGTTTTTTCATTGGAAGAGCCGAAAGCAGTTTCAAGAAATTTTCTTTTTCATCATACGAGTACATCGTTATTGGCATCATTCCCATCAATATCGCTGGATAATAGGTCATAAATACCGCATCCTGATTGCTAAATCCTGCTAGCACGCAAAACAAGACTACCACCAAGAACACGCGCAAATAGCTTTGCATCTGATAAAAATCTTTTATGAGTAATCCCTTCATACTATCGCTCCCCCTTCACCATAAAAATAAATAACTGTTCCAAATCGACTGGTGAAATTTCAACCTCACTTGGAATCTCGCTTCTATGAACAATTGCTTCCACACCATAAGGAGAAATCTTTTTCCCAATAACTGCATCCTTGGAAATCGCACCCAAGATTTCTTCACTACAACGAATAATGGCATACTGCTCTTTCAATGCGTCTTTTTCTTCACAAAGCATTAATTTTCCCTCGTGAAGAAATGCAATATAATCACAGATTTTCTCCAAATCACTAACAATATGGGAGGAAATCAGTACTGCATGGTTTTCATCTCTGGTAAACTCCGAAAAAACATCCAATACCTCGTCACGAATCACAGGATCTAACCCACTGGTTGCTTCGTCTAAAATCAGAAGCTTCGCATGGTGTGATAAAGCGACTGCGATTGCCAGCTTCATCTTCATCCCTTTCGAGAATTCCTTAAACTTTTTATCTCTTGGCAATTTCAACTGCGTCAAATACTGTTCAAATACCGGTGCATCCCAGTTTTTATAGATATTCTGCATTACCTTACCTACTTGTTTTGCAGTCAAACATTCTGAAAAACCGACTTCATCCAATACGACTCCGATATCTTCCTTTGTCAGCTCGAAGTTTTCCCTGTTATCTTTTCCAAGGATCGTAATCGTTCCACCATCTCTTTTTATTGCATTCAACATCAGCTTAATCGTCGTACTCTTTCCTGCTCCATTTTCTCCAACAAGTCCCATAATACAACCACTTGGCAATGTCAGGTTGATGTTTTTCAACTCAAATTCTTTATAAGATTTACACAAATCACGAATTTCTACTGCATTCATACGTCATCCTCCATCATATAATCAAACATATCAATAATGTCTTTCTTGCTAAGATTACAAGAAATCGCAAGCTGACCGATTTCCTCCATGTAGTGCTCAATCTTCTTTAGATTTTCTTCTCGCAATAGTTCTACATTCTTCGGTGCTACGAAACACCCCTTCGCAGCAATCGTATAAATAAAGCCATCCTTTTCCAGCTCATCATACGCACGCCTTGTCGTAATCACACTAATGCGCAAATCCTTCGCCAGATTTCGAATGGAAGGAAGCGCCTCATCCTCTTTTAAGGTTCCGCTCAAAATCTGATTCTTAATCTGAGCATATATCTGCTCGTAAATCGGTGCATTACTTTTGTTATCTATGAATATATTCATATTTCACCTCTTGTTTCATCTGTATATGCACAGTATATACAGTCTGTACAGATATGTCAATAGAAAAAACCTCACGAGCTTTCACCCGTGAGGTCACTTTCTATTTTTCTAATTTTTCAATTATTTTCTGCGTTTGTGCATCATCAATACCGCTAATATAATAGGTTTCCTCTTCTGTTATAATCTTAATAAATAAATCATTTTGTGGATTATAGAAGGCTTCAAACATTCCTTCGCGGTAAATTTCAAAGGTCCCACTACAAATATCATCCATACCATTTCCTGCAACTTTAGTCACCTCTGGCATTTCCGTAATAACCTTATAGCTTTCAATCTCCTCTAGCGGAATTTCATACTCGACACTTAGATGCGTGCACACAATCGTATCATCTACCACTTCCGTCTTCATCGGTGTAAAATCAAGCATAATCATCCAAATGCTTGTAACTGGAATGATAAGCAAGCATAAAAATGCAACGATATACATTCCTTTACCAACACCTGTTGCCATATTCATAGCTGTTCCTGTACCCATACGATTTTCCACCATTACGTGAGTATCCTTTGGATTATAGTACATCATACCATAATACCAATGACTATCATCTGTAGCCGAATCTACCACGGTACGTTTTGACTCATATTTGCGATTCAGTTCATTGATCTTCTTTACTAGTTTTAATGCAATAAGCATAACTACTATGCCATACGCAACACATCCCCAGATGATGATTGCCATCGCCTGATGTCTAAAATACATTCCAACTAAAACAAACCAAATAAACCCTGTATTTATCCATGCACAAGTCAGCCAGAAATTTTTCCAAATTTGCTTTTTCGCTCTGGCAAAATTCATATTCGTATCACTGTCATCACAAATGACAGCCATCTTCTGTTTATCCGTCAGCACAGCGAATCCATAAAACATCCATGTACATGCGGCAAATGTAATCATACAAATACGAATTGCCACAAAGCCCTCATCTGGAAACAGCACATAAGAAACAACAACAGGAACCACACTAAGCAGTAATGTTGGAAAAAATGTAAGGAATTTGACTTTTCTAGGTATAGACGCAATCTTTAAGTCCGTATAAGATATCTCGCTTGCCTGTTCCCAGCCTCGCTCTCTTTTCAACTCCTGTACCTGTGCATTTGCTTTGGCATACAAAACCATCGGATAGAAGCATATCACTAAAATCCATATCATCCAAATCGTAAATTCAATGGATATATACGGAATAAACAACGCCACAAAGGGAATAATTCCTAATATAATAAAATCCCTTTTTAATCTCTTGCGATACTCCATATCAATCGCATCTATCGCTGGATCATTTTTCAGCTCTTTGCTCAATGTCGCACCAAAACAATATCCGTTTTTGTTTCTCATATTACGAAACATAAAATACATCAAAAATATAATTGGGTAGCAACCTACCATAAAAATAATAGATAATACACTCATAACACTTCCTCCTCACCTAGCTATTCATAAAACTTACCACAAATTTTACAAAAGTCTTCTTTGGTAATTCCTCTAATCTTTGCTTCTGAAATCACACGCTGCAGTGCTTCTCGCGACTCCTCGGACAATTCTGGCGAAAAATTCAACTGTTCTCGTACTTTCGCACCATTTCTCCTATCCGTGTAAATATAGCCTTCCTGCTTTAACAACTGATACGCCTTATTTACCGTCATGGAGTTGACCCCCATTTCCTCTGCTAAGCCACGTACCGTTGGCAGTTGCTCTCCTGGTTGTAATCTCCCATCCGAAATTCCCAAAACAATCTGATTTCTTATCTGAAGATAAATTGGAATATCGGAATATTCGTTGATTGCGATAATCATATAGACCACCTCTCTTTGTATTATTTATTATAATACAAACCGCACAAAATTGCAATACGCGTATCAAAAAAAGGTGCAGGAATTCTCCAACACCTTTTCTCATCTTTCTATTATTTTGCTTTATTGTCCCAATACTCACAGTCATCTCTGCCAATCACTTCCGAAGTAAATGGGGTTCCATCGCCTTTCTTGAAATGCTCCGTAGCTCTAAAAACATATTTCGCACCTACGTAAACAATCGGCACATTAAAAAATACAATAAGGATATTTCCCAAATCCGAAAATGCCCAAAGATTTCCGAGCTCAAGCCCTGCAATATTACAAAGAATACCAAAGGTAGCAACTGCAATCGCTACGATACGTACGCCATTGATAAATCCTTTGCTCTGTTTGATCCGATTCGCTGCAATCTCCGAAAAACTAATCATTCCAAGCAAACAGGTATATGCAAACAAACAGAAACACAAAGTAATCACAAATGTCACAATCGCATTAAATGCAGTTCCCGGTGTAAGTGTCGCAAGTGACTCATTGAATTTCGGAAGCTTATCCATCGCCGCCCAAGCAACTGCATTTTCACCAGTCCAGCAGTGCGCCATAACTACCACAAAACCAGACAAGGTACAGATGACTATCGTATCTAAAAATACTCCAATAGAAGCCAAAATTCCCTGCTCACAAGGGTGTTTTGCATCTGCAGAAGCCGCAGACATGGTAATAGTACCCTGCCCCGCTTCATTGGACATAAGACCACGTTTTACGCCTTGGGCTAAAACTGTACCAAATGCTCCTCCAAAGAATGCTTCTGGTTGAAACGCTCCTCCAAAGACTGCTCCGAAGAAATATGGAATCTGCCCCAAATTCAAAAGAATCAATACTAGCACTGTCGCAATATATAAAACAGCCATGACTGGCACGATTCGGTCTGTCCATTTACTTACTTTTTTGATTCCACCAAAGGCAATTATCGCAGTAACTGCAATAATCAGCCCTCCGACAATATAATAAAATATGGAATCACTAGCAATACTGCTGCCTGTCACAATTTCTGCCATCGTCCCAATGGAAGAAACCACATTAAAGCCCTGTGCAGGCAAACAACAAAGTGCATATAAAATATATAAAACAGATAAGCATACGCCTACCCACACCTTATTCCCGAGAAGCTTTCTTCCATAAAACGGAAGCCCTCCAACGAATTCATCGCCCTTTTTCTCTTTAAAAATCTGTGCGAGAACCGCTTCCATATATGCCACAGCCATTCCAAAGAATGCAGAAATCCACATCCAAAAGAGCGCTCCAGGACCACCAACTGCGATAGCCCCCGTAACACCAAGAATATTTCCTGGACCAACACGCATTGCAGAACTCAACAAAAAGGCTGCCAATGGAGAAATTCCCGTCTCCACGGTTCGTTTCTCCGTCATTATCCCAATTCCCTTTTTGAAATGAGTCACCTGCATGAACCCCAGTTTAAAACTAAAGAAGATTCCTGAACCGACTAACAAAATAATCGCAAAGGAGAAATTCCCTAATATTGGAATATTCGCATACCACTCTAAATTGGTTGGAAAATCCCAAAGAAAATCGGATAATGGTCCGATAAAAGAAAATATGCTGTTAATGGATTCAAAAACTGATTGCATATCTATAACCCCTTTTTCTATGTATCAATTCTCACATTCATCCATGCAAGTAAATCTTCAAAAACGACTTCTTTGTCTGTTTCATTCAAAATCTCATGGCGATCATCCGTATATAATTTATAGGTAAGGTCGTAAATCCCCGCTGATTTGTACATATCATATACTTCTTTTACGCCCTTTCCAAGTCCACCGACTGGGTCCTGTGCCCCTGACACAATAAATAATGGAAGTTTCTTTGGAAGCTTTTCTGCATTTTCTAATCTACAACTGAAATTCACAGCTTCAAACAATCCCTTATATCCATTTACCGTAAACATATAGCTACATCTAGGCTCATTATAGTAAGCCTTTACAATTTCTACATCCTTCGTCAGCCAGCTGTCCTCTGGTTTTTCACCAGTCATATCAAAGCCCTCATAATCTGCACCAAATGCAAGACTCTGCACCAGTTTACTACGATACTTTGAACCTCTTAATTTTGTAACAACCGCTGTTATCTTCAATGCCAAATTCGTCATATTATATGGGATAAATCCTGTTCCCATGATAATGGCACCACGAAGTTTCTCTCCATGCACGGTCAGATACTTACGAAGCATAAAAGACCCCATACTATGGCCCATCATAAAATATGGTACCTCTGGATTATCTTCCTGAACCAGGGTGCGTAATTTATGCATATCAGCAACCAGCACATCACTCGGAGAACCTTCACAGAAATATCCCCAATCATCCTGCGTAGCGACAGACTGTCCATGTCCAATATGGTCGTGACCAACCACCATATAACCCTTACCAGTCAAAAATTCCGCAAACGGAATATAGCGTTCGATAAACTCTACCATACCGTGTGTAATCTGTAAGATAGCCTTATATTCTCCAGAATCTGGAGTCCATTTCACTGCATGAACGGCTGTCTTTCCGTCATTTGATAAAAATGTAAAATTGCTCGTAACCATAGTATTCCTCCTATGTCCTTATTGTAGCTGCTCCTCTGCTGTATCTAACAAATGAAGCAAGTCACTTTCCATTTCTGCCAACGCCTGCTTCTGTCCCTGTATATCTTCCTGAATATCACATAGCTGGATTTTATTGCGCTCGGCACATTTCGCAATTTCTTCATCCAGATTACGCATTTTCACAACCTGATCTCGTATCGATATCAAATCTTCCGAAAAATCACGCATGCTGGATGCTTCCACAAACTTCTGTGTTTCCTGACATTTTTTAAAAAGCTTCGCAGTTCCAACATTGTTTTCCTTCATCAATGCAATCAAATGAGTAATCGTTTCCTCAAGTTCTGCAATTTTCTCATGTGAAGCTATCACTTCTTCCTTCATAGCAGCCGCTGCTTTCTCATACATAGTCGCCGTCTGACGAATCTCTTCTGCCGCTAACACAAAGCTTCTACCGCCTTCGCCAAGTCTCCCAGCTTCAATCGCTGCATTTAGGGCAAGGACTCCCATACGTTTTCCATACTCTGTCATATCCTCCAACTGCTGCTCATAAGACTGACAATTCTGCTTCAACGCATTTGGCACCTCACTCAAATACTTTGCTGGCGAAGTAAAATGCTTATTTTCTTCTACTAATGCAGTCACAGATTGTAGATGCTCCCCTACTTCCATCTTTAACTGTCCATATTCCTCAACCGCTCCAATCAAATCTTTGGAAAACTCATCTATATTATGAATCGCCTTGGATTCTTCCTCAATATTCAACATCGCATGTGTCGTCAACTGATTCGTATTCGTCATCACCTGACAAATATCGTTATACACTCTTTTTCTACCGTCTTCCACCTGCGATACGCTGGTTTCAAACACCACTCTTTCTTGATAAATGCGGTCAAAAATTTCTTTTATCTGTTCATCTTTTCTATTCTTTTTACTGCCAAACATATATAAGCCTCCAATATAGTACTATTTTACAATGGCATTCCTTTTTTCGCAAGTTTTACTGATAATATTGTATCTCAAACTGCAATTCATCTTCCCCTCGAAAATTGTTAATTTTAGGAAAATACACAAGCGACAAAGTAATATCATTTTCTTTTCCTGCAAAAGCGGCGTCTGACTGCACCTTTCCAAATTTGCATTCGATATAATTGCAAAATGCATCTATATCTCCAAAATATATACCAGACACTGTTTTGCCGTAAGATGTAACCAGAGACAGTTTCAAAACATTTCGATTTTTCCCCATCAACCACATCCGTTTTATGCGTATATTCTTATCCGCAAAAACAGGCTTCGTATTATCCTTTCCAAATGGGGCCAGAACAGAAAACTCCCGCACCAAATCCATCGTCACATAATCCATCGGCATCGGTACATCAATACGCACTTTCTGCTTTTTATCTGTTTCACTAAGACTAGATAGCGCATTGATTCTCTGGCGAAAAATCGCTACATTTTCTTCTGGGAGAGAAAGTCCTGCAGCCATAGGATGTCCACCAAATTTGGTAAACAATTCCTGACATTTACACAACTCCTCATACATAGAGTATTCCTCCGTCGAACGACCGGAACCCTTTACACCATCCTCACTCTTTGTAAGCACAAATACTGGCTTATAGTATTTCTCACGAATACGCCCTGCGATAATTCCAGCGATACTTTCATGTACCTCTGGCAAATATATAACCAGCACATCATCCTTTTCACAGTCGTTTTCCTCACAAAAACGAATCGCCGCTTCCACGCCTTCTTTCGTCATTTCCTTACGTTCTTCATTAAGTACCACCAGTTCATTTGCTATCTGCATAGCATGTACTGGGTTTGTCTGAAAAAACAATTCCAAAGCACGTCTCGCCGTATCCAATCGTCCACTGGCATTGATGCAAGGTCCTAACACAAAGCCAAAATGAAATGCATCTATCTGAGCCGCCTCTAATCCGCACTGAGCAATCAAAGCTTTCATCCCAACGTTCTGCGTCTTGCGAATCCGTTTCAAACCTTCCTTCACCAAAATACGGTTTTCCCCTGTCAAAGACATAATATCCCCAATCGTTGCAAAAGCGACATTTTCTAAAAGCACTTCTGCTTCTTCCACTGGAACCCCCAAATACTCATATAACAGGCAAACCACCTTCCATGCCACAGCAGCACCACAAAGCTGCTTGTAAGGATATTCACACGCCTGCTGATGTGGATTCACGATAGCATCTGCCTGACTCTGCTTATACACACGCACGCCATCGACATCTGCAAACGGAATTTCATGATGATCCGTTACCAGTACTGTCATACCCAACTCTTTTGCATAGGAAATCTCGTCAATCGCTGCAATTCCATTATCACAGGTCAAAATCGTATCAATTCCATCTTCCTTCGCTTTCTCTATCAGTTTCAGATTCAGACCATAGCCATCATGGATACGGTCTGGTATCTGAATGGATGCATTTGCCCCACAGCGGTCCAAAGCAGTTTTTAGTACATACGTCGCCATTACACCATCAATATCATAGTCCCCTATAATACGAATCGCTTTTTTCTTGCGAATCTTTTCCGCCAGAATTGTAACCAAACGTTCCCCGTCCTTCAAAAGATGTGGATCATGTAAATCATTTACATCTCCTTGCAAGAATATGCGTATATCTTCCGCTTCTATCACTTCACGATTGCGGATAATTCGCGCCGTCACCTGGTCGATTTGAAATTTTTCTCCAATGGCTTTAAAATCTGCCTTTTTATTGATAAGTAACCACTGCTGCATCTTTTCTTTTCCTTTGCTACATTAGCTCTGCGATACGTGTTACCGCTACATAAATCGCAGAAATCTCATACCAAGTATTATAATCCACAACCCCTGTTACTGGCAAGCCAAATACCGACTGGAACACTTCCACTGCTTCCCTTGTAGATGGTCCATATACACCATCTGCCTGAATCGTAGGAATCGCAGGATAGCTCTTGGAAATTCTTGCCAACTGCTGTTGCATCTGTCTTACCTTATCTCCAGTTGCACCTAAGCCAAGGTTATATCCCGGCCACGAAGCTGGAATCCCTGAAATTCCTTCCGCCACATTAATATACATATTGCTGCCGTAAAAATACCGCAAAATCTCAATCGCAGAATATCCCTGGTCTCCTAAATATTTGCTGCCCCACTGAGTCATCCAATTCGGACAGGATACTTTATTTCCATCGCAATACTGTGTCAATATCGGCTGCGTAATACCTGGTCTGGACAAATAATTTTCAAACTGCTCATCCACGATACGCGAAATACTCTGATAGTAATTTCGCCCTGGGATAAACTTATGATCATACGCTGTAGAGGATGTGATAGTGAAATTATACCCTTTTCCCCTGTACCATTCCGTGTACACACGATTCAAAGTAAAAGACATAATCGCTAAAACATTCGCACGAATAGTCGCATCTGGCCAGGTGGCATAAATTTCGCTGGATGCTACATTCTTGATATAATCACGATATCGCACATAATAGTCTCTCGCTCCTGCATCCCCCGGTGGTCCATCATGCACCACTACATACTCAGGAATAACCACACGGCTTAGTACGATTTCACCCGATTCATTTACCGTTTTCACCTCTTCTTCTGGAATTTTCGGTGGATAATCCCCATATAATGTGTGAGGACCAATAACGATATTGTTTTCCGCTGGGCGCGGAGCATCATTGGCTTCTAGCTGAATCGGCTGCTCCGACAATTGCCCCGACATGAGCTCAATTCCGGAAACCTCGATTTCACGAAAGCCCTCCGCCTGCACGATAACCGAGTACTCTGCATACGGCTGTCTATCCTGTGGCTGCATCGAATATTCCAGTGGTGGCGTTCGCAAGGTAATCGGTTCTATCACACCGGAGCTGTCCGAATTCAACTCCTCAATCACATCCTGCGGACCACCTGTATAAGTAACCGTGACTCTCGCATTCGTTACCGGGGCACCATCTGCCTGATTATACAAACGTATGCGAAGCTGACCTTCGTCTACATTGTCCTGCATCACTTGTAAATCCGGACGCATACCTCTATCCTTTGTAGCTGTTCTGGAAACAAACATAAGAACACCTTAAAAATTGTCTTTTTCCTATTCTATGCCCTTCGTTTACATTTGTGCAAAATTGTTATATAATTATTTAGTTATGAAAGATAAAGAAAGGAGTAGCAAAATGTTCCGAAACAAATCCAAATTAAAAAGCATTTTACAATTTGTTTTTGTATTCTTACTCGTGTGCTTTGCACTTTTTGTCACCTATTACGGACAGGAAGTTCGACGCTATAACACTACTATTCTGGCATTCAACTATTCCTATGGCTTTATTTCCCGTGGACTTTTGGGAACACTCTACTTAGGCTTGGATGCACTTATTCCGAAGGACATTCTAAATTATGTAGATACTGCCAATATCACCTTTATCGCAACCAATGTGATTATGGGAATTTTCTTTTTCCTGGTCCTCTATATCCTTTTTAAGACAAGTGAGAAATACTTAAATGGTGCACAAAACATTATTCTCTTTTTCGCAGTATTTTTTGTACCAATGTACTATTCCTTGCGAAACATGGGACGTCCCGATATCTATATGTTATTCTTGACCTTCTTGGGACTTATCCTTATTATCTGGGGCAAAATGGAGTGGCTGATTATTCCTTTTTCCATTCTAAACGTGATGATTCATCAGGGCTATGTATTTATGTTTTACAACATCTTTATGTATCCATTGATTTATAAAATTTTCCAGACAACTGGAAAACAACGCAAAAAATACATTGCCATTTTAGGCACTAGCTTTTTGTCCGTATCTGTATTGTTTTTATACTTTAACTTCTTTAGTCATATCAGCGGACAGGAAACATATAATGCCATTTACGCGATGGCAGCTCAGTTAGGAAATGGCGGTGAAGTTTATGAAACACTGCTCACCCACGAAATTCTGGGCATCGACCCTTGGGACCAGGAATGGCCTCAGCACATCTATAACTTTATTGAACTACCAATTTATTGCCTACTCATGTCTCCATTTATCGTTCTTGGAGTACGTTTGTTTAAAAATATCATCCTGGCAGCAGAAACCAAAACAGACAAAATCAAATATGCTCTGTTCCCACTTTGTTCGGCAACGATCCTTCCATGTTACATCCTGAAAATTGATTTTGGACGCTGGATTTTTGCTGGGCTTGCATACTTTGCACTAGTTATTTTGGTGCTATATGCATTACACGATGAAATTGTAACGGAACAGATTGAAAAACTGATTGCAGATGTACAGGCAAAATATTCTTACGCCCCACTGCTCTTGGTTTACGCAGCGACCACCATTCCATTGCATGATATTCACATCAATGAAATCATGCGTTCGATTTCCGAATGGCTGGATTCCTATTTACATATTATTGCATAAGGAGAAACGGCTATGTCAGATTCTTGTACCAAGAAAAACCTCATAAGCTTCTTGCCCGCCTTAGCCGCTTTTGCACTCGTGTGTTTTATCCGGCATTTCAAATTTACCATGTCCACCTATAACACCACGTTGCTGGCGCTAAGCTATGAGTATGGATTTCTTCCACGCGGGCTCATCGGTACGCTGTTCCATTGGGTCACAGAAACATTTGACCACATCGAATGGAACTACATGGGAGCCTTCAATTTCAGTGGAGCCTTCACACTTTTGTATTTTATTCTGCTCTTTGTATTCTATAAGGTATGCTTAAACCACTGCACGGAAGAATCCAAACGCAATTTGAAACACTTACTGGTGTTTTTATCGATTTTTGCCTTTCCAATGTATACCACCAGCGTGAACTTCGGATGCCTAGATTTGTATTTGGGAATTATTTTGCTCCTTTGCTTAATCCTTCTCGTCTGGAATAAAGCAGAATGGCTGATTGTTCCGCTTGGCATCATCGGCATGTGCATCAACCATGATTTTATTTTTACCCATGCCATGTTGATTGGAGTTTTGCTGATTTACAAATTGCTGAACCAACAGGGAAATAAACGAATCAAATATGCGCTCATTTTACTGTTCTTTTTGATTGCAAGCCTTTCGCTGTTTTCACACTTCGAAAATTACACATACGAAAGCTCAACCGAAATTGCAAATGAAATCAAGGTTTCTGCCAAGGCTTTATCTGAAAGTGGCAATTCCTATGGCAAAACATATTTAGATGAAGAAATTCTAGGAAATGATTTGAGTCTTAGTGCAAGCAGATTGGATCAAAATGAAGATAATTTACAGGACTTACCTGTATTCCTTGTCCTCTTTTCTCCTTACCTCGTTGCAATGTTTTATTTATTCCTGCGCCTATCTGGTGACAGTGACACAACAAAAGCAAAACGGATCTCCTATCTGATTGTATTATTGGGAAGTGTATGTATCCTGCCTATGCTTTTTAACGATGTATATTATGGCAGATACATGTTCCAGCTTGTTTTCTACTATATCGCATGCTTTATCACATTCATTAGTTTGGGAGATAATAGAGTATCGAATTGTTTTGACCTTATGAAAACAGATATGAAGAAGCTGACACCGATGACCTTCGTTTGGTTCCTATATCCGTTTCTGCTGACACCATTTCGTGCGGTTGCGATTTCTTCATCTATTCACGATTTGGCAGAAGTTATTTTTACAGAATTGACATATTTCATTCAACCATAAAACATTACACATTTTAAATACTATTTGATATAATAATGAGAGAAGAAAACAAAAGGGGAATTTACACATGCACACATTTCAACCATATCCAATCGAGTTACTAGAAATGAATCCATTTACTAAAATTGGAAAAGAATGGGCGCTCGTTACTGCTGGTAGCAAAACCAAATGCAACACCATGACCGTAAGCTGGGGTGGTGTAGGCGTTATCTGGAACAAAAATGTCGTTTATATCTTTGTTCGCGATTCTCGCTATACCAAAGAATTTATGGATCAGGGCGACTTTTTCTCACTCTCATTCTTTGATGAGAAATACCGTCCAGCCTTAAGCTACTGTGGTGCACACTCTGGACGCGATGAAGACAAATTTGAAAAAGCAGGGCTCACCCCTGCCTTCCGACACAGCATTCCATATCCAGATGAAGCCAATCTCGTACTCCTCTGCCGCAAGATGGCAGCCGTACCGATGGGTGAGGAAGTATTGCTTGACAAATCCATTATGAGCAACTTCTACAAGGATAACGATATGCATACGATGTATGTTGGAGAAATTATAGAAACGATGGCTCGATAATTACGAAAAAACAAAAATCCTGTGTGAAAGAATGGCTCCACGTTTCACTTAACGTCGGCTTTTCTTTCCACAGGATTTTTTTGTAATTATCTCTATCGAGAACGTGTCGAAATTGCTTCGATTGCTACGGCGCCACCACGTACTACATTGATACGTTTGAAACGACTCTTAAGCAATGCGATAAGTTCATTGTTTTTACGTTCTTTTAATTTACACTCTAAAAGAACACTATCTGCACCGATATCCACCACGTCTACGGTAAATACCTGCGCAATCTGGAACAACTCTGCTCTCTCTTCTGGAGTAATGTTCAATACCTTTACATAAAGGATTTCCTTCATGTGGGTAGGTGTATCGGTTAAATCCATCACCTTGATTACTTCTACCATACGGTTAAGCTGCTTTTTAATCTGCTCAAACGTAATATCATCACTTTTTACACCAATCGTCATACGGGAAACAGTTTCATCTTCTGTCGTACCTACCGTTAAGGAGTGAAGGTTATAGGATTTTCCTGCGAAAAGCCCTGATACCTTTGCCAGTACGCCGACTTCATTTTCTACATATAATGCAATCCATCTATTTTTCATACTCATGGCAATTCCTCCTATTTCAAAATCATTTCGCTCATTGGGTTTCCACCCTTAACCATTGGAAGTACGAGTTCATCAGTCGAAATCATAAATTCAATAATGGTTGGAGCATCTGTATGTTTCTTTGCTTCTTCAAAAGCAGCATCGATATCTTCTACCTTTTCTACACGGATACCGTGTGCACCATAGCTTTCTGCTAATTTTACGAAATCAGGTGTATAAGGTGGACAAGCTGGATTTGGTCCCTTACAGTCGCTTGGACAGCCAGGACGACGTCTCAAACAAGTTGCAATGTAACGTTTTCCATAGAAAAGCTGCTGCATCTGGCGAACCATACCAAGATAATAGTTATTTAAAACACAAACCGTTACATTGGCTCCCTGTGTCACAGCAGTCGCCATTTCCTGAATATTCATCTGCATACCACCGTCACCAGAGATACATACAACATCCTTGTCGCGGTTCGCAATCTTCGCACCGATGGCTGCTGGGAATCCAAAGCCCATGGTTCCTAAACCACCCGAAGTAATGAGCTGATTTTGTGCACCAAGCTCTAAATACTGAGTCGCCCACATCTGATGCTGACCTACGTCAGTTACATAGATTCCTTCTGGGAAATGCTTGTTGATATGTTCCATAATCATCTGTGGAGAAAGGCCCTTGTCACGACGCATTTCAAGTGGATTTTCTTCTTCCCAAGCCTTGATTTCTTCTAACCAAGCTTTGTGTTTCTTAGGTTCTGCCCATTCTACTAATTTTTCGAGGGCAAGCTTCGCATCTGCTACGATAGGTACATCTACGACTACATTTCGCGAAATAGACGCGGTATCGATGTCAATATGGACAATCTGTGCCTTTGGTGCAAATTCGTTCAAATCGCCGGTAATACGGTCATTAAAACGTGTACCAATGGAGAAAAGCAAATCACATTCACTAACTGCTTTATTGGCTGCATATTTTCCATGCATACCGCTGTTACCTACATAAAGCTCATGATTGGTAGGAATCGCGCCCTTACCCATAATGGTAGAAACAACTGGAATATTCATCTTTTCTGCAAAAGCCAAAAGCTCTGCATTCGCTCTCGCAAGATTTACACCACCCCCAACAAGAATGAGTGGCTTCTTCGCAGTTTTAATCAGTTTATACCCTTTTTTGAGCTGTCCTACGTGTACACTGTTACATGGCTTATAGCCACGAATATCTACATGTGAAGGGTATGTAGCTGGACCAGTAGCAGTCTGAATATCCTTTGGAATATCGATAAGTACTGGACCTGGCTTGCCAGAATTTGCAATCTGGAATGCCATTTTGATAATCTTACCCAAATCTTCACGTCTACGAACCGTTACACCATACTTGGTAATGCTACGAGTCATACCTACGATATCAACCTCCTGGAACGCATCATTTCCGATAAGGCTAAGTGGCACCTGACCTGTAAAGCATACGAGTGGAATGTTGTCATAATGTGCATCCGCAAGACCTGTCATAATATTTGTCGCACCAGGACCACTGGTTACGAGACAAACCCCTACTTTACCTGTAGATTTCGCATAACCTTCTGCCTCATGAATCAAGCCCTGTTCATGACGTGGCAAAATCAAATTAATAGCATCTGTTTTATATAATTCATCAAATAAGTCTGTAACGGTACCACCTGGATAACCAAAGATGGTATCTACGCCCTCTTCCATCAAGGCTTTTACGAACAGTTTTCTTCCTGTAATATCCATATTTTTTACCTCAATCCAAATTTCTAGGGGAATTACTTCACTTTCTCATATTTGTAGAAGTAAAATTCCAAATCAAAATAGGTCTGCTCTTCGCTGTCTGCCGTAATCTTCCATTCTGGCTTCTCGTCCAGATTTGGGAAATATGCATCCGCATCATAAGCATAATTAATCTTGGTAATATGAGCGACGTTGCAGTCATCTACGAGAGCCTTATAAATCTGCTCACCGCCAATGACATAAATATCCTCGCTATTATATTTTTTCAATTCTTCTCTCAGTTCTTCCATAGAATGAACCACGATTGCACCTTTTCCATCGTAATTTGCATTATGTGTCAAAACGATATTGGTGCGGTTCTTCAGTGGCAAACCATTCGGAAAGCTTTCCAATGTCTTTCGTCCCATGACGACAACCTTTCCCGTCGTTGTTTCTCTAAAAAACTTCATATCCATTGGAATCTGAACCAAAAGCTTATTATCCTTGCCAATTGCCCAATTTTTATCTACTGCCGCGATTAAATTCATATATAATCCTCACTATCTCTTCTAAATTGCGATTGGAATATCCTTAATCTGTTCTCCTGCCACATAATCGATGAGTTTTACATCATCTGGTGTAAAATCATAGAAATCCTTGATTTCTGGATTTAACCAGAACTTTGGTGCTGGATACTGTTCTCTCTCAATAAGTTCCTTAATAATAGGCACATGTCGGTCATAAATGTGTGCATCTGCAATGACATGTACCAGTTCTCCTACCTGCATATCGCAAACCTGCGCCAGCATGTGTACCAAAACTGCATACTGACATACGTTCCAGTTGTTTGCCGCGAGCACGTCCTGCGAACGCTGGTTCAAAATCGCATTCAAGGTAAGCTTTTCCTCTCCGGGTTTCTGGGTCACATTAAATGTCATACTATAGGCACATGGATACAGATTCATCTCATGCAAATCCTGATGTACATAGATATTGGTCATAATACGACGGCTAAATGGATTGTTCTTCAAATCATAGATTACACGATCAATCTGGTCAAACATGCCTTCCTTATACTGATGCTTCACACCCATCTGATACCCATAAGCTTTTCCGATAGAGCCATCTTCATCTGCCCATTCATCCCAAATATGTGGTTTCAAATCATGCACATTGTTTGACTTTCTCTGCCAAATCCATAAAATCTCGTCTGTGCAGGATTTGATACCAGTCTTACGAAGTGTCAGTGCTGGAAACTCCTTCGACAAATCATAACGATTCACCACGCCAAATTTCTTAATGGTATATGCACTCGTTCCATCTGGCCAAACTGGACGCACCTTTTCTCCTTCTGTACTCGTTCCATTCTCAATAATATCCTTACACATATCTACGAAAATTTTATCTGCTAAGCTCATATCTGGGCTCCTTTCTCCCTGCCAATTTCTCATCTATAGAAAAAGGCTATCTTAACATACAATTTTACCGAAAAGTGTGGGATAAATCAAGATAAAATACAACAAAAAACCAAGTGAATCATCACTTGGTCACTTAAGAGCGATAGACGGGTGCACGAGGTCCAGTGGACCCCGGCTTTGCACCGACCGGAGCGGAGCGAAGACTCGAACTTTCGAGTCTTGGATGCGCTCCTAAAAACGAAGAGGATGAACCATTTGGTTCATCCTCTTCGTTTTTAAGAGCGATAGACGGGGCTCGAACCCGCGGTCTCGACCTTGGCAAGGTCGCGCGTTACCAACTACGCCACTATCGCATTTATGAAGTTTTCAAAAGCTCTCGCTTTCGAGAGCGATAGACGGGGCTCGAACCCGCGGTCTCGACCTTGGCAAGGTCGCGCGTTACCAACTACGCCACTATCGCATATTGTCTGCTGTTCGTCAGCGACTTGATTAATATACCTCATTTACAAACAAATGTCAACTGCTTTTTTAAATTTTTTTATTTTTTATTTCTCGGGCTATAAATATCTATTTTTCACGCCCTTATTTTTATATTTCGAAATGCAAATTCCGCTATCTTACAGACGCATCTTCTCTCTGTTAAGAAAAGGGCTCATTTTCCAAGAAACAGGGTTCCGACTCTTGTGATTTTTTATGTCTTTCAAGAATTTTACTATCTGCGAAAGTATATCCGTGCGATGAAAGACAGCATTACAGACTTTTCGTTGCCCTGCATACAATGAAAAGGTCCAGCGAACCTTTTCATGTAGTTTCTCTTAGTACGGCGGATTTATATTATGGCATGTGCTGGACTTGACTGTTTGAGGAGCCGGTTTTGCTCCGAGTTTCAAGCCAGCACATGTAATATCATTTATAAAGACGCCGTACTTAGAGAAACTAGGAAAGGATGTACCGCTGTCTCTCTCGCAACGGAGCATACTTCGCAGATAGTAAAATGGTTGAAAGACACAAAA
>JAFQRZ010000002.1 GCA_017409825.1 Agathobacter sp.
AAACAGTCGAGTATGCACATGACATTATATAAATCTGCCGTACTAAGAGATGCACGAAAAGTCTGTAAGGGTGTCTTGTCCCACACGGATATACTTTCGCAGATTGTAAAATTTTTGAAAGACATAATAAATCACAAGAGCAGTAATTGTGTTTCTTAGAAATAAAGCGTTTTTCTTAACTGTGAGGAAATGCATCCACGATACATAGAAAAATATATTTCAAAGCATGAAGAAAAGGCATCGGCAAATCGGAATTTGTATCCCACAGTCATGCGAATGAAATGTTAGCATTTTTACCTTTTCCAAATGTCCATAATAGGCTATAATATATGTATATGTGTTTCTATGCATATACTTATGGAGATAGAGGTTATTATGAATCAGAAAGTTTTTAAAACATTAGAGTATTATAAAATTTTAGAGCAGCTGGCAGGCTTTGCCTCAGCTGCAGAAACCAAGAAACGCATTGAGGAACTTGTGCCATCTACGGACCTCGAAGAAATCAAGCATTTACAGGAAACCACTGCAGATGCGTTAAGCCGCATTTACAAGAGTCAGCGCCTTTCTTTTGCAGGGCTGCACAATATCAACGGCTCTTTGAAACGTCTTGCTATCGGTGGTTCGCTGAATACCGTAGAATTGCTACAGATTAGTTCTCTTTTAGAGGTAGCGAAACGTGCCAAAGCGTATGACCGTTCGGAACGAGCAGAAGAAAAAACCGATTCTTTAAGTGAACTCTTCGCTCAGGTAGAACCACTGACTCCTCTCCACGAAGAAATCAAACGTTGCATCTTAGGGGAAGAGGAAATTGCAGATGATGCCAGCCCTACACTGTCGAAAATCCGCAAATCCATCCGTGGAATGAATGACCGTATCCACGCACAGCTTTCTTCTCTTATGAACAATACAACAACCAGAGAGTATTTACAGGATGCTGTTGTTACGATGCGTGACGGTCGCTACTGCCTTCCGGTAAAGGCTGGCAACAAAGCCGCCATTCCTGGTATGGTACACGACCAGTCTTCCTCTGGCTCTACTGTTTTCATTGAGCCAATGGCAGTTGTAAATTTGAATAACGAATTAAAAGAACTTTTCATCAAAGAAAAAGATGAAATCAACGTGATTTTAGCGAAGCTGAGCGAGATGGTTGCCAATTATGAAATGGCACTTGCCAACAACTGGACGGTTCTTTCTGAACTGGACTTTATCTTTGCAAAAGCTTCTTTGGCAAAGTCCTACAACGGAATCGCACCTAGCTTTAACGAACGCGGATATATCAATATCCGCAAAGGTCGACATCCTTTATTAGACCCGAAAAAAGTCGTACCGATTGATGTATATTTAGGTGATGGTTTTAAACAACTAATCGTAACGGGTCCAAATACGGGTGGTAAAACGGTCAGCCTAAAGACTGTTGGTTTGCTTACACTTATGGGACAAGCAGGTTTACACATTCCTGCTGGTGATCGTTCGGAACTGGCAATTTTCGAAGAAGTATTTGCCGACATCGGGGACGAACAGAGTATTGAGCAAAGTCTTAGTACCTTTTCTTCTCACATGGTAAATATCGTGAACATTTTGGAGAAGGCAGATGACAGAAGTCTCGTTCTTTTTGATGAGCTATGTGCTGGAACTGACCCAACGGAAGGTGCCGCTTTGGCGATTTCTATTTTACACAAGCTGCACTTGTATGGTGCCACCACCATGGCCACTACGCATTACAGCGAGTTGAAGGTTTATGCACTGACTACCGAAGGTATTGAAAACGCTTCTTGTGAATTTGACGTTGAGACCTTGAGTCCAACTTACCGACTTCTGATTGGTATTCCAGGAAAAAGTAATGCTTTTGCCATTTCTTCCAAACTAGGGCTAGATGATTCCATAATCGAAGACGCCAAGACACGTCTTACAAAAAAAGATGTTGAATTTGAAGATGTCCTTTCCAACTTGGAAGCAAGCCGTATTACAATTGAGAAAGAACAATTGGAAATCAATCAGTATAAAACCGAAATAGAACAATTAAAGAAACAATTAGAAAGCAAACACGAACGTTTAGACCAATCAAAAGAAAAAATTTTACGTGAAGCAAACGAAGAAGCACTTAAGATTATCAAAGAAGCAAAAGACTTAGCCGATGAAACCATCCGCAACTTCAACAAGTACGGACAGGGGCTTGGCGATATGAGTCAGATGGAAAAAGAACGTACCAATCTTCGTAACAAGATGTCGGAGAAGGAAAAGAAACTGACCAGCATCAAGAAGCAGGAAGTCAACCACAAGGCACCGAAAAAACTGCGCATTGGTGACACCGTGAAGGTGCTTTCTATGAATTTGAAAGGTACGGTACACACTCTGCCCGATGCCAAAGGAAATCTTTTCGTACAGATGGGTATTTTACGTTCTCAGGTAAATATCAGCGACTTAATCCTGATGGATGAAGATGTCCTTGCACCTACCAAGAAATACGGCGGCAGTGCAAGCAAGCTCAAGATGAGCAAGGCTGCAACTGCTTCTACGGAAATCAAATTAATCGGTATGCGTGCAGACGAAGCCATTGCAAAACTGGATAAATATTTAGACGATGCTTACATCGCGCACCTGCCTTCTGTGCGTATTGTACACGGAAAAGGAACCGGTGCCCTTCGCGATGCCGTACATCAGCATTTAAAACGTCAAAACTATATTAAAAGCTATAAGCTGGCTGAATTCGGAGAAGGTGATGCTGGCGTAACAATCGTAGAATTCAAATAAAGGAGGATTCTCATGGCAACAAAAACCAAAATTCTCATTGTAGATGATGACAACAACATTGCAGAGCTGATTTCTCTGTATTTAACAAAAGAATGCTATGACACACAAATTGTAAACGATGGAGAAGAAGCACTTGCAGCATTCGACTCCTACAATCCAAATATGATTTTGCTGGATTTGATGCTTCCTGGCATTGATGGCTATCAGGTTTGCCGTGAAATCCGCACCAAATCAAACGTGCCAATCATCATGCTTTCTGCCAAAGGCGAAATCTTTGATAAGGTACTCGGTCTAGAACTTGGGGCGGATGACTACATCATGAAACCTTTTGACTCGAAAGAGCTTGTAGCACGTGTCAAAGCAGTACTTCGCAGATATCAGCCTGTGAAGTCCGTTGCTGCACCAATTCCTGCAACCAAATGTGTCGAATATCCAGACTTAACAATTAATCTTTCGAACTACTCCGTTATTTATAACGGAAGTCAGATTGATATGCCGCCAAAGGAACTGGAGTTACTCTATTTCCTTGCAGCTTCACCAAACCAGGTATTTACTCGTGAACAGCTTTTGGATCATATCTGGGGATATGAATATATTGGTGATACACGTACGGTTGACGTTCATGTAAAACGTCTCCGCGAAAAAATCAAAGACCATGAAAACTGGCAGATTTCTACCGTGTGGGGAATCGGATATAAATTTGAGGTTAAATCATGAGACGAAAACTACATTTGAAGCTATTCGCTTGCTACCTAGCTTTTGCAGTCCTTGCCATTGCTTTGCTCAGTACCCTTACGCAAAATATGACCAATCAGTTTCTAAAAGAAAACGAAGCTCAGCAGATGTATCGGGAATCGACCTTAATGGCCTCGGATTTGAAAGAGGTATTTACAGAAGGATCTACCAGTTTAAAAGATATTCGCCAAAGCTTAGAGGCCTCTGCCAAATACATGTCAGCAGAGATTTGGATTGTCGATGTGTATGGCAACTTATATTTTGACTCCAATACATCCTCTGTACATCTTTATGCAGAATTGGGTGAATACAAAGTATTAGAAGGATTCAACATTCAGGATTTTGGAAATAGCTTTTACCAAACAGGCACCTTTTATGACAGCTTCCAAGAAGATACCCTGACTGTATTTTCTACCATTACAAACAATTATAAAGTGCAGGGCTATGTGCTAATTCACAAACCGATGACCGATGTGCTCGCACAATCCACAGGAATTGTAGATATCGCATTTCTTTCCGTAACCATCGTATTGATATGTGCCGCGATTCTTTTGGTGGTCTTCAACTTTATCGTTTATAAGCCAATCCAAAAAATCACGAATGCTGCAGAGCAATACGCTCGAGGTGATTTCTCAAAGAAAATTGCCATCGATTCAAATGACGAAATCGGCTATCTAGCAAACACGTTAAACTACATGGCGACGGAACTCGATACCTTTGAAGAAGAACAACGCAAGTTCATCTCCAACATTTCCCACGACTTCCGTTCTCCACTGACTTCTATCAAAGGTTACATAGAGGCTATGATTGATGGAACCATCCCAGTGGAAATGCAGGAAAAATATTTAAACATCATCTTGTTTGAGACAGAGCGTTTGAATAAACTGACACAGAATATTTTGGATTTGAATCAATTCGGAAACCGTGGTATGTCTTTGGATATTACCGAATTCGACATTAATCAAATGATACGAACCACCACTATGACCTTCGAGGGTGTATGTAACAAAAAAGGCTTATCCTTCGACTTGCTTCTGACTGGTTCCGAATTATTTGTAAAAGGTGACATGGGCAAAATCCAGCAGGTGCTTTACAACCTTATTGACAATGCCACCAAATTCTCGAATAACAATAGTGCTATCATCATCGAAACCAACATTCGAAATGAAAAAGTACTGATTTCCGTAAAGGATAAGGGAATCGGTATTCCAAGCGACAGTGTAAAGAAAGTCTGGGAGCGATTCTACAAGACCGACCAATCCCGTGGTAAAGACAAAAAAGGCAGTGGACTAGGTCTTGCCATTGTAAAAGAAATCGTACAGGCCCACAACGAAAATATCAATGTAATCAGTACCGAAGGTGTAGGTACAGAGTTTATCTTTACCCTCCCTTTATCCGAGAAGGAAGTATAATTGTTGCACCACAGGTAGAAGACACTGAAATAATTAGAAAGAGTAAGAAAACCCCTATAAATAATCATTTTAGAAGCCTTACGCCAGTACAGCGATAAAATGATTATTTATAGGGGTTTTCGTAGTTTTATTAAATATTATTCAGCGTCTTCTACCTGTGGTGCCACAATTGCGATACCAAGTTCTTCCAACTGCTTAGGATCTACTTCACTTGGGCACTTAGACATCATACATGAAGCATCTTTTACCTTAGGGAATGCGATTACTTCACGGATGTTGTCAGTTCCTGTAAGGTGCATAATCATACGGTCAACACCATACGCAAGGCCTGCATGTGGTGGAACACCATAAGAGAATGCGTCTAATAAGAAGCCAAACTGGTTGTGTGCACTTTCTTTCGTAAATCCAAGAAGCTCAAACATTTTTTCCTGAATGTCGCTCTGGTGGATACGGACAGAACCACCACCAAGCTCTGTACCGTTCAGTACACAGTCATAAGCTTTCGAACGAACTGCACCAAGGTCTGTATCAAGAAGATGTAAATCCTCTTCCATTGGCATAGTAAATGGATGGTGCATTGACATGAATCTGTTTTCTTCTTCGGACCACTCGAATAATGGGAATTCAGTTACCCATAAGAAGTTCCATTTATTTTCATCGATAAGACCAAGTTCTTTACCCATTTCCAAACGGATTGCACCGAGCACGTTATATACAAGAGATTTCTTGTCTGCTGCAAAAAGCAATAAGTCGCCTGGCTTACCATTCATAGCTGCTACTAAAGCGCTCATTTCTTCTTCTGTCATGAATTTTGCAAATGAAGATTTGTATGTGCCATCTTCGTTAATAGCAACATAAGCAAGACCTTTTGCACCATAACCTTTTGCGAATTCCACGAGCTTGTCGATTCTCTTACGAGGCATACCTGCCTGACCTTCTACGTTAAGACCACGAACAGTTCCGCCTGCTTCTAAAGCACCTTTGAATACTACGAATTCACAATTTCTTACTACGTCAGATACATCTGTAAGTTCCATACCGAAACGTGTATCAGGCTTGTCAGAACCGAAACGATCCATTGCTTCATGGTAAGGCATTCTTGGGAATGGAGTAGGGATGTCTACGCCGATTGCTTCTTTCCATACATATTTCAAAAGTCTTTCGTTTACATCTAAAACATCTTCAATATCTACAAATGAAAGTTCCATATCTGCCTGTGTAAATTCTGGCTGACGATCTGCACGAAGGTCTTCGTCACGGAAGCATCGTGCAATCTGGAAGTAACGGTCATAACCAGATACCATCAAAAGCTGCTTGAAAATCTGTGGAGACTGTGGTAACGCATAGAAGTTACCCTGGTGTACACGGCTTGGTACGAGGTAGTCTCTTGCACCTTCTGGTGTCGATTTACAAAGGATAGGTGTTTCGATTTCAAGGAAGCCCTCATTTGACATGAATGCTCTCATAAGACCAAGTACTTTACTCTTCATCATAAGTTTTGACTGAATGTCTGGTCTTCTTAAATCTAAGTAACGATATTTGAGACGGATGTCTTCTTTTGTTAAGCTGTTTTCTTCGATTGCAAATGGTGGTGTCTGTGCTTCTGCCAAAACACGAAGACTTGTTGCGATAATTTCGATATCACCTGTCTTTAAGTTTTCATTTACTGCTGCAGTTCTCTTTGCAACAGTACCTTCTACTGCGATTACAAATTCGCTTCTTAATGTTTCTGCTTTTGCAAAGCCTTCTTCACCTACACTGTCTGTATCAAATACAATCTGCAAAAGACCGCTTCTGTCACGTAAGTCTACGAAGATTAAGCTTCCTAAGTTTCTTCTTTTCTGTACCCAGCCCATAACGGTAACGGTTTCACCGATGTTGGCGTTGGATACCTCTGTACATCTGTGGCTTCTTTGTAAGCCTTTCATTGATTCTGCCATTTATGTTCTCCTTTTATTCTATGTTATCTCGAAGGGGGCAACTCGATTCTGCTGCGCTCCTTCTCGTTAGTTTGCGAAAAACTCAACGAATTCTTCATAACCTTCGTTCGTCAACTGTTCCTTCTGAAACTTTTTATTTTTGTTCATACGAACCACCAAAATCTGCTGTCCGTTTTCTCTCGCTTCCTTCGCCTGTTTCATAACCTCTACAAGCTTGTCTGCTGGATAATTCTTTTCTACCAGGTATGCTACCTTCTTTGGACTTTCTGGAATCTGGAATCCGCTTTCCATAAGTAAGAGGATAATTCTTTCGAAACCAATTGAGAAACCACAAGCTGGAACATCGTTGCCGGTGAACTTTCCTACCATCTTATCATAACGGCCACCACCGCCACAAGCACCACCGAATTCTGGCATCGCGATTTCGAAAATCGTTCCTGTGTAGTAGCTCATACCACGTACTAAAGTAGGGTCAAATACGAGCTGGAAATCTGCTGCCTTTGTCGCATTAACTGCAGTAGCGATTTCTGTCATATTTTTTACTACGTCAGCATCTAAATATTCACCCAATGTTTCTGCAAGGAAAGCCACACCTTCTGCTACATCTGTCTTTTCTTCTAAGAGTTTGAAAAGGCCTAAATATTTGTCGATGTTTTCTTTGCTATACCCATTGCGCTCTAACTCTTCCGCACAGCCATCCACACCAATCTTGTCCATTTTATCAAGCGTGATAAATACGCTGTCGTAATCTTCTTCTGCAAATCCGCTGTATGCTGCCATCGCTTTTAAAATACGACGTTCATTGATACGGATTTCGAATTTTTTGAAACCAAGCTTTCCAAGCGTCGTGGTAGTCGCAGTAATCAGCTCGATTTCTGCAAGGTTACTTGGTTCGCCTAAGATATCAATGTCGCACTGTGTGAACTGACGATAACGTCCACGCTGTGGTCTGTCTGCTCTCCACACATTACCAATCTGAAGTGCCTTAAAAGGAGTTGGTAAATTGTTTGCATTGTTAGAATAGAAACGTGTCAAAGGTACGGTTAAGTCATATCGCATACCGAAGTCTACTACATCTGCTTCTTCTGTCGCAGCTTCAAGATTTAACTTTTCGCCACGTTTTAACACTTTGAAAATTAACTTTTCATTTTCCCCACCCTGCTTGTTGGAAAGGTTTGCAATGTTTTCCATACAAGGAGTTTCGATTGGGGTAAAACCAAAGCTTCGATAGGTTTCCTTGATTACGCTGGTTACGTAGTCACGGATTTCCATCTCTGCTGGCAATATATCTTTCATGCCATTGACTGGCTTCTTGCTTAATGCCATTTTATTTCCTCCATTTTTCGAATTTTTCTTTCTATCATTTCATCTACACGTTCGAGATAATGTTTCACATCTTTTACGTTTTCCACACGTTCAATCCTCTGACTGCCATCTGGATTTGTCTCAGGTAACACAAACTTCGTCGTTGCACCTGCACCAAGTGCCATTATAGTCTGTTTTTCCTCCATAATCAAGATATTATATACGCCAGCCTTGCCTTTTTTTGCATACCCAACGTTTTCCATATTGCCAGCCATGCCTTTCTGACGATACAGGTAGTATGGCTCCAATCCCATCTCTTTACAGTAATCCGCACAAAGGTCCATGTGCTCCTGGGTATTTACCATCTGCATATCCTTGTAATCGTCTTTGAACATATTTAATCTAGCCGCACGTTTGATTGCCAATGAGTGAATCGTGATATTATCTGGCTCCATTGCCTTCAACTCTTCCATCGTGTTTCGCACATCCTCGAAATCTTCCTCTGGAAGTCCCATGATAAGGTCCATATTGATATTATCAAATCCAACTTCTCTCGCCATTGCAAAGCTTTCTTTAATCTGTTCTACCGTATGATGTCTTCCGATTAAATCGAGCGTCGCCTGCTTCATGGTCTGTGGGTTAATCGAAATACGATCCACGATTCCATGCTTTTTCAGCACCTCTAACTTGTCCTTCGTAATCGAATCCGGACGCCCCGCTTCTACTGTAAATTCGACACAGTGCTGTAAGTCAAAGCTACACTTGATTTTGCGGATAAGACGATCCAACTGCTGTGCATTTAAAGTAGTAGGTGTACCACCACCGATGTAAATCGAATTCAGTTTTTTATGCTGGAATTTAACTGCCGTAAAATGAATTTCTTTTTCCAGTGCATCCAAATAATCATCTACTTTATTCTTCCACATACCCAAAGGATACGAGGTAAAGGAACAATATAAACAAGTGCTTGGACAGAATGGAATGCCGATGTAAAGACTGTATCCATTTTCATAATCGATTTTTTCCAATAGCTTTCGTTCGCGTTTTGCAATATCGATAGAAAGCTGAATTTTCTCGTCTGTTGCAAAATAGGTTTCTTTCATGTACTGGAAAATCTCATCATCCGACTTTCCTTCTTCCATAAGTTTCATCGGAATCTTGGTTGGACGAATACCCGTCAAAGTCCCCCAAGGGAGCTCGCGACCTGTACCTTCTTTTAAAAGTGCATACAAATGCTGTTTGAGTGCATTCTTGGTTTCTTTTCTATCTGCAAAGTCCACTTCGAAATCGCGTGCAAAAAGCTTGTCGCCTCCAATAATCCACTTGATAGAGATTTTATTTTCCAAATAATCTACATAGAAAACGTATTCGGCTTCTTCTAAGCGCTTTCTCGTTTCTTCGTCCTCGTTCGCAATCTCTCTATGTGTGCAAGCCACATTTTTGCCTTCTACCGCTTCTAACGGACAAGTGTAGTACATTTCTACGTCCTCTTTCGGCAAGTAGGCCTTTACCATAGAGTGCACATCATATTCAAATTCTGGTTTGTTAAAATTTATTACTATCATAGATAAGGGTTTTCCATCCTCTCTGTTTCAATCGTGGTTGGGTCATTGTGGCCTGGATAAACCATGATATCGGTTTCCAAATTTCCTGGCTCATTTAATGTCATAAGCTTCTCCTGAATAGAACGCACAATCTGCGACATACTTCCACCAGGGAAATCCGTTCTACCTACGGACTGTGCAAATAAGGTATCACCAGTAAAAACTACATTTTCTTCTGCCACATAGTAACAACATCCGCCCTCGGTATGCCCTGGCGTGTGAAGTACTTTGATTTCAAAGCCTGCTAATGAGATGATTTCCTCATCTTTTAAAAACACATCTGCCTCATAGCTTTCCTTGCAATTTACCATCCAGCTTACATTTTTCTGAGGGTCGTGTAAAGTATCTGCCTCTGCTTCGTGTGCATAAACTTTAATGTCAAATTCCTTTGCCAAATCCTCTGCCGCAGCCACATGGTCAAAATGTCCATGGGTAAGAAGCACCGCTACTGGAATTAAATTGTCTTGTTTTATTTTTTCTGCCAGCTGTTTTCCAGATGCACCTGGATCAATGATAAAACATTCTTTTGTAACGTCATTGATGACTATATAGCAGTTGGTCTGCACCATGCCTACCACATAGTGATTGATTTTCATTTTGCTCATAATTTTCTCCTAGAAATACTCGAATGTTTTTAAATGAGAAATCCAATTTTCTAAACTTTCCATACTAAAATCTTTCAGTGCTTTTTCATAGCAAACATACGAAGCTGGATAATTCTCTTTCATCCATTTTAGCGACTTTTTCGGGCCAAAATAAGGATGTCGTGTCATATCACAAAAGATTTCCAAACTATCTATCAACACCCAATGCCATCGAAACATTCCCTCCGCATCACATCTCTTTGCTCGCTCAAACATCTTCGTGCACCAATCAATGTTTGCTTGGATTTCTTCTTTCGATTTATATTGACGTTCTTCCAAATATGACAAAACTCGGTTTTGAAGTATTTTCCCTTTATCCTCATAGTCCGCAATGATTTTTCCATCAAAGATTTGTATAAAATCACTATTCAAATTATTTGTTCCATCCGCGTATGAGCCATATAAGATAATAGAAAGCGGATGATATTGTTGTCTTATATATTCCATAATCTGTTCCACAAAAATACACCTCAATTACTTATGAATATACATTCTCGTCATATCTGGTTCGCCATCTCCCTGCACCATGCAAAGAAATTCCCAACCATATCTTTCGTAGAAACCAGTATGGTCTGTCACCAAATAAATTGGTGTAATGCCCTTGTCTTTCATGTCTTCTACCACCATATTTAACAGATTCCCAGCGATTCCTTGTCCTCGATATTCTTCTTCTGTGTACACGGCACATACATTTGGAAAAAGGTCTTTTCGGTCATGAAAATCATTTTCGATGACACCCATTCCCGCAACGATTTTGTCTCCATCAAGACACAAATACCAGCCGTACTCTGTCTCTTTATTTAAGTAACTTTCCATACATTCAAGATATGCCTCTTCTGGCACACCCCATTTACTGTTAAACCAAGATGCTGCTACATCTTTTAACTCTGGATGTTCTCTTAATGTTATATATTTATATTCCTGCATTTTCTTAACTTTCTCCTCTTCTACAATTATTTGATTGCTTTATGAAGGAAATCTTTTATCGCATTCTGGTACTGTTCCGTTTGCTTATACATACCATTTCCATGGTTGCAGCCTTCAAGGATAATAACATCCGTGCTACATGGATTGGTACCCTTTATTGTATCAAATAACTCTTCCATATTTTCCATACTTCCTGCCGATAATAGGATTGGATATTTGCTCTTTGATACGATATCCACACATTCAAAATCCTTGACATCTGCATTGAATTCTTTTTCGAAACGTTCTATTGCACAAATTGCAACCTTTTCGTAACCTTTTTTGAACACATCTTTTGACACATTTTCAAAAAATTCTCGAATACTTACACTTGGTGCGTCTGCAATAATTCCCTTCACGTTTTTCATATCTTTATCAGCCAAATCCAAAGCAATTCCACCACCCATGCTTAATCCGTGGATGATGATAGCATCGTCTGGATTCATTTCGTTGATTTTGCTTACCCAATTCAACATATCTTTGTATTCCAATGCCCCGAAGGTAATGTATTTTCCTTCACTTAAGCCATGTGCTCTCTGATATGGAATCAGCACACTATAGCCCTGAGACAAATAAAACAAACCTGGAAATGCCCACTCTCTTTCTGCATGACTTGTGTAGCCATGCACACAGATTACAGTAACATTTTTGCTATTACTGTTTGGGTAATATACGCCTTTTAATTTCAGATTATCGTGACTGGTGATTTCCAGTAATTCATGAGGCTGTTCCTGAATCTCTTTCAGGGAATTATGTACTTTTGTTATGGTATCATACCATGCATCCGTTGGTGGCACCATTGCGTATGCTTTTTCGATATCTGGTCTTTTTAAAAGTTGTGTAAATAATATATCTGCTTTGAATTTATCAAACATTTTTATTCTCCATCTAATATTTTTCTCGCCTGTCGTAGTATCGGTAACTCTCGATTTGCGACAAGTCTTCCTATTTTGGTACAAGCACATCTTTCGTACTCGTCAATTGCTTCCTCATATGCTAATTTTAAAGTCGACAAATGAAATTCTTCTATCTCATCCTGCATCAAGTTCTTTTCTCCAAAAGAAACTACTTTGCAAAGATAATAATTATTTATATTGTGTCTGTGAATCAAATTGTAGTAATCGTTTACCACACCGATTTTACACAAAACTTCAACACACACTCCCAGTTCTTCTTTCAATTCTCGCTTAATTGCTGTAAGCAAATCTTCTCCTTTTTCGACACCACCACCCGATGTCTCAATCAAGGTAGCTTTTCCAAAATCATCATCTCGCTCTGCACGAACAAAGTAGAAAAATCCCTCATCATCGAAAACGATTGCTCGTACAATTTCTCTATCGTGGTCGGTATATGTGAATGTCCACTCTTCATCTTGAAGGCGAAGTGTTAACTCATTCATTTTCGTTCTCCATCTCTATAAAATAATCTCATACTTATCATCAATAAGTATATAGTCCACATCATGCTTTTTCGCCAGCTCTAACACCTGCGTATTATCCTTAATCAAGCCTTCTAAGGTACAATCATCTTCCAAGCGATTTTCAACTACATTCGCATACTTCTTAATATCCTCAAAATGAGTTCGTATGTAATCTTCACTCATCACCAGGCAGTAATAGCGGATGTGTTCCAAATAATCCTCATCAAAATCCTTCTTCCAATCAAACGGAATATAGCACCCCTCTACGATCAAATTCTGGTCATTCTCTATCGCTGTCTTAATCATCTCACGCACGATAGGCCACAAATAATTGGTAAGCTCTTTTGTGTCGCTCATCGGAGTGAGCTCTGTATTTCCACTTCGAATCAATCCCATTTTTAGATGGTCGATAGAAAGATAAGGATAGTTGTATTTTTCGAGCAGTCTTTGCGCTAACGCGGTCTTGCCAGTGTGAGATGTACCAGTAATTATAATAATCATTATTTTACCTTTCTAATTCATTTAATAACTTCGCTTTCATTTCTTCAGGCTCTGCATCTGTAGATCTATTATCGTCACTATACATTTTTTCCATAGGATACCACCAAACAGGTACCTTACCGTTGTTTCCATGATTTTCAATATCACCACTTATATCAAACACATATTTTGAGCTCCTTACAGTTTTTCAAAATAAGTAATGTTCTAAAAGTTCCCTCTACTACCATTGCCTGTTTTTTTCTGCGATTTTCACCTAAACCCATATGATTGCCTAAAATCCAACAAGCATTTTTTTCTGTAAGATAGTTTTTCGGATAATGATAAATCCCATCTACATCTATAAACTGCTTCATTACATTTAACGCTTGTGTAAACCATTTGGATTTTTGGACTATTGAGAAGTTACTCATCAACTCCATTTTCAGTAATAACGAAGTATCATAATACTCTTTCGCCACATTTGTTGGTTTTGGATCCCAACCCATCGCCCAATAATTTCGTTTATCCGAAAGCACACCATAGCCATCTTTGATTAACTGAAATCTTTCGTCTAAAATGTATGTAATGATTTCATTTATCTTATTTTGATAATCTTGTTCCAACTCAAATTGTATGCTTGCAAAAGCATATAAATCATATATCAACGGCAATCTTATTCTTCCTTTTTCATATAAACACGGACGAATAATTGGTCGATTTTGATAATTTTTAGGTATTCCTTTATATTCTGTTATATCATCATAAATATCATATTCCTTATATTGTACAAAATCATATATGTCGTTAATTCTATTTTTTGCAAATTCAATCAACCACTCTTCTCGCACCCCAGCTCTCAGTAACGCTGAAACAACTACAATATGTGATAAATATCCTAGCACATGATTTTCATTGATACTTCTATTTTTAGCTTCTTCTTCAATTGTTTTTACAATATCATCGAATTCAGAAAATCCTCGCCTATACTGAAGTCCCCTATCAACAAGCATATTAAGGGAATTTTCCACAGCATAAAGTGTTGCTCCATGATACTCTTTATGATTCTTCAAACACTCCAATAAATGAATTACTTTCTTTGACTGTGCTAATTCATTTTGTAATTTACTCAACTTCTTTGCATCTGTATGCTCGCACAAATCTCTTTTTATACGATATTGTATTGCTATATCTGATTTATCTAAAAGAAAATTGATTACTGTTTCATTCATCTTTCTCTTCCTTTTGGGCTAAAGTCATATTACTCAAATATATTGATAATATATCCGTCAATCGTTGTTAAACTACAAGTTTTACCACCCCAAGGCTGTGTCACAACCTCGGTGATTTTATCCCATCCATTAGAAGTAATATATGCATGCAATTTTTCAATTCCTTTTACCTGCATAAATGAAATTACATGTGAATCTGGTGTTCCAGAAAACATTTGAAATCCAGTAAATGGTGCTAATTGTGCAAGCTCGACTTCTGGTAACATATCAAACACCACACCATAACAACCATTTCCATTTTCATCTCTTTCTACAATATTGCTATACCAACCTAATACCTCTTCAAACCATTTTGCAGTCGCATCCATATTATTGGTTATATATATAGGTGCATTTTCTTTTACAAAATATCCTTTTTCGCTAAATTTGCTCATAACAAGCACCTCCTCAATTTCTAATCTATCACCTCTGCATCCCCAATTTCCTCATTCCCCAAATAAACACGATGCTCTTTTCCTTCGTGTAAATTCATAATCTGCCGACGAAGCTTAGAAGGATAGAGCGGAGTCGTATTCAACGTCTTTATATCCAGCCAATCATATCCGACTTGATTGGTATCGCTCTGCAAAATTGCATTTTCGATTGTACCTTTATACTCACACAAAAACACGAGGTCTACACGATGAAAATTTTCTCCATGAACGCCTTCGATCACAAATGCCAAATCTTTTACTTCTACTTTAAGACCTAATTCCTCTGCCACTTCTCTACATGCCGCCTCTGGAAGAAGTTCTTCTACCTCTTGTCCGCCGCCTGGCATAATGTACCATTCTTCTTTTCCATCATTGATTTTAATCGCCAGCATTTTGTCATCTTTTATAATTAATGCTTTCGCAGCATTTCTTATCGTTCGATTCATGGCATTCCCTTTCTTTATATACCTACGGCTTTCTTGTTTCATATAGATTCTGTTTGATAAATTGCCTCTTAACTTATATTAATAAATTCTTTCTGCAAAATATACTTCCAGACGATTTATGCAGAACATACAGTTTTTCTTAGTGCTTTGTGGATGCACAGTAACTCGCTGACACGATGTCAGCGAGAGGATTCACTGAGCCATGGAAGGCGAATTGAATCCGGTTACGTCACTTTGATAATATCTTGATTCAAAGCACTTAGAAAATCTTATGTTCAAATACTAGTCTGGAAGTATATTTTGCAGAGAGAATTTGTTTAAGAAAACTAAATGCAATTTATCAAACAGCACCCAATTTGAAACAAGAACCACCTAGCCGGTGGTTCTCTGAATCTCAATAATATTTTCAATTTGACGAAGTCGTTCAATCAAGCTGCTAATCTGCTGTCTTCCCTTCGTGTTGAAAGATACTTCGATGGTAGCCACGCCTTGCTTGCTGGAACGAGAATGAATACCGAGAATATTGATATCGCGCTCTGCAAACACTCTGGATACTTCCACCAAAATACCTGGCTTATCATTACAGAAAATTTTGATTTCTGTATAGTATTCGCCAAGTTCTTCTTCGCCATCGGTCTGCCATTCTGCTTCGATAAGACGGACGCGTTCTGCATCGGTAAGATTGAGCATATTGACACAGTCCGTTCTATGAATCGATACCCCGCGGCCTCTGGTTACGAAACCGATGATTTCGTCGCCTGGTACTGGGCTACAGCATTTCGAAAAATGCACTGCCATGTCATAGAGACCTTTGACTACGATACCACTCTTAGAATGATGTCTCTGTGGTGCAGCTTTGCTTTCAGCAACCGCATCTAGTACATCCTCATCTGTCATCTGTACTGGATGATCTTTCTTGTACTCCTCGTACATACGGTTGACAATCTGACCTTCTTTGATGCCACCATGTCCAATGGTTGCCAGACAGTCTTCCCAGCTATGGAAGCCATATTTGCGCTGTACTTTTTCCTGATACTCTGGTTTATAAAAATCATGATAAGGGAAGCCTTTTGCCTTTGCATAGGCAATGATAAGTTCTTTCCCTCTCAAAATATTTTCATCCTTCAACTGGCTTCTAAACCACTGATTAATCTTGGTCTTTGCCTGTGCACTCTTAACGATACTTAACCAGTCACGGCTAGGGCCTTTCGAGTTCTGGGACGTAATGATTTCGATACGGTCCCCATTCTGGATGACATAGTCGATATTTACTAGCTTGCCATTTACTCTGGCTCCGACCATTTTGTTACCAACAGCGGAGTGAATGCTGTATGCAAAGTCGATAGGCGTAGAGCCTGTTGGCAGGTTTTTTACTTCACCATTTGGTGTGAAACAAAATACTGCATCTGAGAACAAGTCTAGGTCACTCTTAAGAAGCGACATAAATTCTTTGTTGTCAGACATATCCTGTTGCCACTCTAAAATCTGCTTGAGCCAGCTTAATTTCTCTTCCTCGGACTGTGCCATGGAGGTTTCATTTCCGTTATTTGATTCTTTATATTTCCAATGTGCTGCGATACCATATTCTGCAGTACGATGCATATCTTTGGTACGAATCTGGATTTCAAACGGTGTACCACTTGGTCCAATCAAAGTGGTATGCAATGACTGATACATATTCGCCTTCGGCATGGCAATATAATCCTTAAATCTGCCTGGCAATGGAATATATTTCTCATGCATAATGCCAAGAACGGCATAACAATCCTTTACCGAATCCACGATGACACGAATGGCAAACAAGTCATAAATCTGGTCGATGGTTTTATTTTGATTTACCATCTTTTTGTAAATACTGAAGAAATGTTTCGCACGGCCGGAGATTTCTGCTTCCACGCCTGCTTCCACTACCTGCTCACGCACCATCTCTACCAAACTATTAATATACTCTTCACGAGTGTCTTTACGTACGGCTACTTTTTCTACCAAATCATAGTAGGCTTCTGGATTCAAATATTTCAACGACAAATCGTCTAATTCAATCTTGATTCGACTGATACCGAGACGCTGTGCAATCGGGCAGTAAATTTCCTGTGTTTCACGCGCGATACGCTGCTGACCTTCCTTGGACTGATGCTGCAAGGTACGCATATTGTGAAGTCTATCCGCCAGCTTAATCATGATTACGCGGATATCCTTTGCCATCGCGAGAAACATCTTACGAAGGTTCTCTGCCTGCATTTCCAAACGATCTGCATTCTTATCCTTTGGATTCTTGATATTATCCGTGAAATGCAAATGCTGTAACTTGGTTACACCATCTACCAAAAGTACCACTTCTTTGCCGAACTGTTCTTCCATCTCCTGCTCGGTCATAATCGTATCTTCCAATACATCATGTAAAAGCCCTGCTGCAATGGTCTCTTTATCTAATTCCAACTCCGCCAAAATAATCGCCACGCTCAATGGGTGAATGATATATGGCTCGCCGGATTTTCGCATCTGTCCTTCATGCGAATCATAGGCAACCCTGTATGCTTTTTCTACTAAAGAAATATCTGTGGATGGATGGTACTTACGAATACTCGCAATCAACTCCTGATACAACTCATCTGGACTCGTGAATTCTTTGATATTTTTGATATTATTGCTTCCTACACGAAACTCTTTTTCCAGTCGCTCCAGTTCTTCCATTGTATAATCTGCCACAGGATTCACCTCCCTTTTAGAATCATTTAATAATGTTTAATTATATTTTATTTTCTGACAAATTGCAATATTTTGCGACATTATAATTGGTGATTTTTGCCTAAAAATCAAGGTTTCTTATATATCTATGCATCGTCTTTCCGTCCAATTCGAAATCTTCTTCATGGACGAAACCTAATTTCTGACTGAGTCGCTCTGATATTTCGTTTCCTTCTTCAATAAGCGTATTAATCCGCTCAAACCCAGTATGTTCCTTTGCATATTCCAAAATAGCTTTGCACACTTCTGTCGCATAGCCCTGTCCCTGATATGCCGTACCGATAATGTACCCAAGCTCTAGCTCGATTTCCTCATGATACTCACGATGCTCTAAACCAGCTCTACCTATAAGCTTCCCTGTTTCTTTGGAAAAAACCAGCCACATCCCATATCCAAAGTATCGGTACATATTTTCAATATATGCACGTTGAAACTCTTTTTCTTCTTCGTACGGATAAAGTGGCTCCGTATACTTATCAATTTCACCATCTTCATACAACGCAAACAGCTCGTCCAAATCCTCTAAACAAAGTTCTCTTACGACACATCTCTCCGTCTCCAAAATCGTCCATGGAATTCGGTGGTATCTCTGGTATACCCTCTCCAGAAAATCCACATCTACTTCTTCAAATCCTTCAACAATCATATCCACACCACGATAGGTCTGGTTCAGCAATTCTGGATTCGCGTATGCCATAGTTGCGATACCACATTCTTTCCCATAGGCGATGGTAGAATCGGTGGCGGCGATGAGAAGAGAGGCGGCTCTGTCTTTGCAAATCGCTTGTTTTAGTCCTTCAAGGGATGGATACAAGGATACCTCTATCTCATTTGCATATTTATCTATCTGTGTATTTAGTTCATTTTTAAGTGCTATGATTCCTTTAAACCTCAATTATTTTACCTCACAAAAATATGTAAAAGACTATACTCATAAGATACTCGCTTTATTGGTAAATTACAATAAAAAAGAGCGTGACTCTTAAGCCACGCTCATCTTGCATTTCCTATAAGGTTATATCTTCTATGGACACACCCAATGAAGATAATTTCGCTACAGCGACTTTAATTTGATAATCCAGCTCATAGTTCTCTGCATCCCCATTCGCTCTTTTAATGCGCTGTAAGTCGATATACTTATCAATAGTAATGCTTATTAATTCTTCTTTTGTCATTTCGTTTCCTACCTCCATTATGGGCACCTCCTTCATAAACATTTTTTATGCTTATATTATAGGCGGTAAAATATTTTGTGTAAAGTCTAATTGAAAGATTTTACTGGAGAGGAAATATATGTTTCTATCTATTATTATTTGTTTTTGGTTCTGGATACTCTACTCCGAAAGTTTCAACCGTAACCTTCTTCATCTTCTGCTCTTCCAAAGGTCTGTCACTGTAATCTGTTACAGTTTCTGCGATGGCATTTACAACGTCCATGCCTTCGATAACCTTACCAAATGCAGCATACGCACCATCCAAATGAGGTGATGTTTTGTGCATTACGAAGAACTGGCTGCCTGCTGAGTTTGGCATCATAGAACGTGCCATAGAAAGAACACCTTCGGTATGCTTCAAATCATTTACAAAGCCATTCTGATAAAATTCTCCATCAATGCCGTAGCCTGGGCCACCCATACCTGTTCCTGTTGGGTCACCGCCCTGAATCATAAAACCACGAATAACGCGATGGAAAATGATTCCATCATAGAAGTTTTTGTTTACTAAGCTGATAAAGTTGTTTACTGTATTTGGAGCTATTTCTGGATAAAGTTCTGCTTTGAAAACGCCGCCGTTTTCCATTTCAAATGTTACTACTGGATTCTGTGCCATTTTTAAATTCCTCTTTTCTTATATTTCTAACACTTGCCAAGCAAATGCTTTTTACTATTTTGTTAATGCCTCTACTACTTTCGGAAAATCCATAAAGTGTGATGCTTTGATTAAAATATTGTCCCCTTCTTTGACATAAGAAAGCAACTCCGTAATCATATCATCTTTATTTTCAAAGTAGAACACTTTACAATCATTTTCTACAGATTCTACACCTGCTTTGTACTCTGCCGCTAAGACCCCTGCACAAAACAGAGTATGAATCTTCTTTTCTGCTACGCATACACCTACCCCAAAGTGAAGTGCTTTTTCATCTTCTCCAAGCTCTCCCATATCTCCAAGAACTGCAATCGTACGTCCCTTTGCATGAGATAAAACATCCATCGCAGCAGCCATAGATACTGGATTCGCATTGTAGCAGTCATCAATGACATTATAACCATTTGCCTTTAATAAATTGGTTCTGCCTGCAATCGTTTTCGCTTCTTCAATTCCCTTTTGGATTTCTTCCAAGGTAAGACCAAGCTCTAAACCGACTGCTGTCGCTGCCAATGCGTTATATACATTGTGTTCACCTGGAATGGTAATATTCGCTTCAAACGCTCCTTGTGGAGTATGAATCTTCGCCTGCATACCTTCAAATCCAAGATTTACAACATCTGTCGCATAGATAGATTTGGTCGCCATCGGATTGCCATTTTCATCTGTCTTTGCATCCGCCTCTATGCCATAGAAAACAGTATCTCTGCCATTGACATTTTTCTTGGTGGAAAGCTTGTCATCATCCCCATTCAAAATGGCAAGACCGCCATCTTTCATATGCTCGAAGCATTCCGTCTTTGCCTTCAAAACACCATCTCTGGTTCCTAAATTTTCCAAATGACACAATCCCACATTTGTGATAACACAGATGTCTGGATTGGCCACGGTAGACAAACGATGCATTTCATCAAAATCTGAAATTCCCATTTCCAAAATGGCAACTTCATGTTCAGCCCGAATGCCAAATACCGTAAGTGGAAGCCCGATTTCGTTATTGAAATTACCAGCGGTTTTATGCACCTGATACTTCTGTGCAAGGACAGACGCAATCATTTCCTTGGTACTTGTTTTTCCAACACTGCCTGTAATCCCTACTACCTTAATCGGCAAACTTTGACGATAGAATGCAGCAATCTTTTTCAATGCTTCTTCTGTAGATGCTACGCGGATATATGGTCCTGCAGGATTTTCCAATTCGATTTCTGAAAGAACACAACACGCACCTTTTTCAAATACCTGTGGAATGAATTTGTGTCCGTCTACGCGCTCCCCTTTGATTGGAATGAAAAGATAATCCTCTTCCACCAATCGGCTATCAATCACTGCACCACAAATCACTTTTTCTTCGCATTCTTTTGCACCAACGTATGTACCTTCACATGCCACAGCAATATTTTTTAAACTCATGTTCGGCATTTCTCTACTCATTTTGTTGCCTCCATATCATGATTATCTTATGCTTTATTTCTGATAACGTTTCAACGAGATTTCGATAATCTTTTCGCATAATTGATTAAAATTCATTCCAACTGCTGCCGCTTCCTGTGGAAGCAAGCTGGTTGGTGTCATACCTGGAAGTGTATTTGCTTCTAAGCAGTAAATTTCTCCAGCATCGCTGATTAAGAAATCTGAACGAGAATAGGTATCCAAACCAATCACTTTTGCAACTGCTTCTGCATAACCTCTCATCTCGGCAGATACTTCCTCTGGCAAATCCGCTGGACAAGTTTCTACCGCACTACCTGCTTTATATTTATTTTTATAATCATAAAAACCCTGAAGCGGAGCAATTTCAATCACTGGCAATGCTTTTCCTTCGATAACTCCACAAGAAAATTCTCTACCCTGTACAAACTCTTCAATAATAAGCTCATCTTCCCAATGGAAAGCTTCGTCTAATGCCGCTTTAAATTCTGCTTCGTCTCTTACGATGGTTACACCGATACTAGAACCACCACAGCATGGTTTTACAATAACTGGGAGACGAAGACCAAGTGATGCCAAATCATCTGTTCTCTTTTCCTTGGTCATGGCAAGACCATTTGGAGTAGGGATTCCATTCGCACGGAAAAACTGCTTTGCAATCCCCTTATTCATAGCAATTGCACTGCTTAAATAGTCGCTGCCGGTATATTTAATTCCAAACAAATCCAATGCAGCCTGTACCTTACCATTTTCCCCGTTTTCACCATGAAGTGCCATAAACGCGATATCTGCCATCTGACACAAGCGAAGTACGTTTGGTCCAAAGAAGCAATCAGACTGGTCTTTTCTAGAAGCTTTTACCTTTGCCAAATCAGGTGCTACTTCCGAAATTTCAGAAATTTGCACGCTCATCTCTTCTGCACGTTCAAAGGCTCCTGTTAAATCCTCTTCTTTGTCACTATATCCCATGAAAACGTCAACCATAATAACGCGATGACCATTTTCTCGTAATGCTTTTGTTACCATGCTTCCTGATTTAAAAGAAACATCTCTCTCTGTACTTAATCCACCTGCTAATACTACGATATCCATACGATACTATCTCCTTTATTCGCAAAGTTCCACATATAGATAATAGTACCACACTTCTTACTTTATAACAAGATTAAGGAATGATACCAACCAGACAAAAATATCCCGATGCAGATAATCCGTTTCTTTTATTTGACTTCCGTATGCGTATATTCTCGCCTCTAGCAATGCGCGGTTTCGCACATCCGTTTCAAACAAAATTTCCCAAAGCTGCCATAGCTTCGTCTCTTTGCACTCCTCCATCCAAGCCTCCTTTTCCTCTGCATAGCATTCATCCATTAAAACACGACGCATTTGTTTAAATACACTAATTTGAAACATACGATTTCCTCCGTTGCAAAAATTCTTTTCACAACCACTATAGAGGTGTCATGTAACAAAAAACAAGTCGCGAAATGCGACTATGCATTTCGCGACCTTTTTCACACAAACTTGATTTTTTATGTTATAATACGAGATTCTATTCTGGTTCTATAATACCGTAGGTATTTCCTTTTCTCTTGTAAACTACATTCACCTCATCGGTTTCTGCATTTACAAATACGAAGAAATCGTGTCCGAGAAGTTCCATCTGGATACATGCATCTTCTGGATACATTGGTTTCATATCATATCTCTTCGAACGTACAATTTTGATTTCTTCTTCGTCTTCCTCTACCTGTTCTTCTAAATACTCTGCCTTGAAGCTTGCAGCCGCATTCATTTTCTTAGAAATGATTTTCGTTCTATATTTAATTAGCTGTCTTTCTAATGTCTCCTCTACTAAATCAATCGATACATACATATCATTGCTGATTTCTTCTGCTCGAATTGTATGTCCTTTGGTTGGAATCGTTACTTCGATTTTCTGACGATCCTTTTCTACACTCAATGTAACATTTACATCGGTGTCTGGTTTAAAGTATTTTTCTAACTTACTTAACTTGTCCTCCACTGCTTCTTTGATTCCTGGTGTTAATTCGATGTTTCTACCTGTGATAGTAATTCTCATGCTGTCTACCCCCTGGAGTATTATTTGATAAAAAAATATAACCATGACATTTCTTTATCATGGTTATATTATAAACAATTTCTTTTGAATCGTAAAGCAGTTTATTCAATTTTAATTATTTTTATTTATTTTCTGACAATTTAAATCTATTTATTTGCATTTTCCTCTTCCAACAGTTCTTCGAGTTGTGTAGAGAGTGCTTCCCATTCTTCCATGGCAACCATAATTTCCTCTTCCATGGCATCTATCTGGCCTTGGATTTCGGTCAGCTTCGAATAGCTTGACTGGAATTCCGGACGAAGCAATTCCGCCTTTAATTCTTCTAGCTTTTCTTCCTTTAATGCCAGTTCCTCTTCCGCACGTTTTACCTTTTTTTCCACCTTGGAACGCTCTTTTCCAATGTTGATATTTGGTTTCTTTGCAGGCATTTCTGTGGAAGCACCAGCTGAGATAGCAACACCCTTATTGCTAATCAAACCGCCCAAATCCATAGTTGGCTTATAAGAACCATCCTCTTTTTCTGCATCACGAGCCAATTTCTCCTGATACTCCTCATAGCCGAACTTGTATAAATTGGTCGTACCATCTTCGAAAACCAAAAGCTGTGTCGCAACCTGTTTTACAAAATAACGGTCATGGGAAACGAAAATCAGCGTACCCTTGAACTCTTTGAGCATATTTTCCAGAGTTTCTTTTCCAATGATATCCATGTGGTTCGTTGGCTCGTCGAGAATCAGTACATTTGGTCTTCGCTTTAAAATCTTACAAAGTGCCAGTCGTACCTTCTCTCCTCCCGAAAGCATACTGATATTTTTAAATACGTCCTCTCCAGTAAAAAGGAACGCACCCAAGGCATTTCGCACCTCGGTTTCGGTCAGATTCGGGAACTCATCCCAGTAATCATCCAATACCGTTTTCTTGCTCTGGTACATCGCCATCTGCTGGTCGAAGTAACCAATCTGAACATTCACACCATATTTATACTCGCCAGAAAGTGCTGGAATTCTATCTACGATAGTTTTCAAAAAAGTAGATTTCCCAAGACCATTTCCACCTAAAATACCCAGTTTTTCTCCTCGTTTCAAATCTACGGTTACCGTAGAAAGTGGCTGCTCATAGCCGATTTCCAAATCGCTGACAAAGAGCACATCATTTCCCGTCTCTACCTGTGGCTGGAAATTCGCATGAAACGTCTTATTATCGTAGCGGTCTGGTGCTTCGATAATTTCCATATGCTCAATCGCCTTCTGCTTTGAGCGTGCCATGGAAACCTTGGTTGGCTTTCCTTTAAACCGGTCTACCATTCTCTGCAAACGTTCGATTTCTTTTTGCTGTGCGATATGATCCTTTAACTGCTTTTCGTAATTTTCTTTTTTACGAGCCATGAATTGCGTGTAATTTCCTGGATAACGTTTTGCTGTACCATACTCAATTTCATACACCACATCTACGATATTGTCCAAAAACATACGGTCATGGGAAACCAAAACCACAGCCTTTGGATAATTCTTCAAATACCCCTCTAACCACTCAATCGTCGTCACATCCAAATGGTTGGTCGGTTCGTCCAAAAGCAAAATATCTGGCTTACTCAAAAGAAGCTTAATAAAAGCAATTTTGGTCTGCTGTCCACCTGAAAAATCACGAAGTGGTTTCTTACGTTCTTCTTCCGAAAAACCGAACTTACGAATCAGTACTTCATATTCTTTTTCGAAATAATATCCACCCAAATCACGAAACTTTTCTTCTAAGGTTGTATATGCTTTTACCTTTTCATCCGAGTGATCGGTTTCTAATTCCTTCGCCAAGGTTTCTACCTCTGCCTTCATGGCAAGCATCGGAGCAAACACTTTACGGATTTCTTTTTCTAAAGTTACCGTTGGGTCATCAAATGCAATCTGCTTCAAATACCCAATCTGTAGTCTTCCTGCCATGGCAATGGAACCCTCTTCTCCATCCTCATGGTACATTTCCACTTCACCGGAAATCAGCTTCAAAAGTGTGGTTTTTCCACAGCCATTTCGGCCAACTACCGCAATTTTTTCGGTATTTCGTATTTCAAAATTTATGTCATGCAAAATGACGTCATCGCCAAATACAACGGCACCATTGTTAATCTGATATAACATTCTTATCCTCCTCATATGTTTAGGCATGCAAGCATGACGTGTCTGACTTTACGTTTGCTGCATGCCTAAACAGTGATTTACAAACTGCTGTGCAGTTCTTCCAGACAAACCACCATGGGCAAGTTCCCATTTATTTGCCTCTGCCTTTAACTCTTCATCCGACATCGTAATGCCTTCGCGTCTTGCCAAACCAATCACTATTTCGAAGAACTCCTTCTGGCTTGGTTTCGAGAAGCTGATGGTTACACCGAAACGGTTTACCAAGGAAAGCTTTTCTTCCACCGTATCCGAATGATGTCTGTCGATTGCTGTATTTACATCATTTCTGTCATTCCATGTCTCTTTAATCAAATGGCGTCTATTCGAGGTCGCATAAATTAAAATATTGTCTGGTCGTGTTTCTACACCACCCTCGATAACGGCCTTCAAATATTTATACTCGATTTCAAATTCTTCAAAAGACAAATCATCCATGTAAATGATAAATTTGTAATTTCGATTCTTGATTTCGGAAATAACTGCAGACAGATATTTAAACTGGTGCTTATAAATCTCAATCATTCGCAAGCCATCATCATAATACTGATTTACGATGGCTTTGATGCTGGTAGATTTACCTGTACCACTGTCACCAAACAACAGTGCATTATTCGCTTTCTTTCCATCCACAAAAGCCTGTGTATTATCTACCAATTTCTTCTTCTGGATTTCGTAACCAATCAAATCATCCAGCATCACACTGTCCATATTGTTAATCGCCTTGAAACAGATTCCACCCTCTGGCTTCTCCTCAATACGAAAAGCCTTGTTCATACCGAACATACCTACACCGTAGTCCTTATAGAAATCTGTCATCACCTGGAAAAATTCTTTTTCATCTTTGGTCTCTTCCAGCTTCTTGCTAAGTGCTCGCACCTTCTCGCTTACATTTTTGTTGTACATAAGCTCCTTTTTCACAATCGCCTTATAGTTCGAGATGCTGGTGAAGCAAGAAATCTCTAATGCCTCTTCAATGCGAGAAAAATCATAGTCAAACAATTTCTTAAACAACGCAAAATCCTGTTCTACCAACGCGTTTACACTGCCTTTTCCTGCGCCTACTTTCTCGCAGGTCATGCTGAATGGATTCTCGTTCATCATTAAATAAAACGTCAAATAATTGTGCCAAAGATTATCATCAAATCCATAATCCGTTGCCACTTTTAAAATACGTTTGACCTGAGTATTGATATCTCTCACCAATTCCATTTTCTCATATCCACCTTTTTCAAAACGGGCAAAAAGCTGTCCCATCTGATAAAGGATTTCATTTTCGTCGATATCTCCATACATAAGAAGCTGTGAAATTTCCTGATACATAGCATTCTCCTTTTCTATCTAAAACCATACTCCTTTGTTTTATCACATTTTTGCCCATAAAAAAAGACCTAACGGTCTTTTTCTACTCTTTTTAAAATTTTACAGTGATTGTGGTCCCCTGATTGACCTCACTTACCAGTTTTATTTCCGCCGAATGAATCGCTACAATATGCTTTACAATCGCAAGTCCTAAGCCCGTTCCTCCCGTTGCCTTAGAACGACTCTTATCTACACGATAAAAACGCTCAAACACTCTCTCCTGGTGTTTCTCTGGAATTCCAATCCCATTATCTTCTACCATAAGAACGGCTCGTCCATTTCCCTCAGCTACTGTTACGTGAACAAATCCACCCTCATTATTATACCGAATTGCATTCTCGCAAAGATTTTCTATCAGCTCACATAACATGTGCCGATTTCCAGTCACCATACAAGACTGTCCCTGCAAAACAAAATCGACGCCTCGCCGCTTCGCATTCACCTGTATATTTTGTGAACATTCTTTTGCCAACGCATACAAATCAAGGCTCTCAAAATCCGTACCGATTTCCGTATGATCTAGCTCAGATAATCGAATAATATCGTTGATAAGTGTCAGAAGGCGATTTGAATTTTTCCGAATCTCTCCTGCAAAAATGATATTCTGCTCTTCGGTTGACATCTTATTTTCAATTAATTCTGCATAACCGGATATCGCAGTCAATGGTGTCTTCAATTCATGTGTAATACTTGCAGTAAAGTCCTGTCGCATCTTTGCTGCCGACAAAATATTTTCATGCTGCATACGAATGGTTTGCACAAATGGTTCTAATTCTTTATAGACCTCTGTGGTAGCATTCCCACCCTCAACATCATCCAAACGATTCGCAATAGAGGCAATTGGATTAATCAACTGCTTGGTCAAATAATCCGCCAGCACAACACATAAAACAGTAACCAATATCGTAATCACCAATACAATTGGCATCGCATTCATGAAAATACTTGCACCACTACTCGCATTTCTTGCAACACGCACGACACTACCATCATCAATACGAAGTGCATAATAATAGGTATTCATTTTCATCGTATCTGAAGTTCGTATACTATCGCCAGTCCCATGTTCAAATGCCGCCTGTACCTCTGGTCGTTCCATATGATTTTCCATGCTTTGCACATCATTCCAGTTATCATATAAAACCGTTCCGTCTTTATCCACCCAAGTCACACGTACTTCCTGCGACTCAAAAGACAGCTCTTCTATTTTTCCTTTTTCAAATACGCCGGAATCCACTAGAGTTTCTGCTAAAACATGCAAGTCCTTTCGCACCTGATTTTCAAACAGATAATAATAAATACTAGTCACTCCAATCAGAGTGACTAGTATTGCAATTAGTGCGATTCCGATTAACCTGATGTTAATCTTTTTTCTCATACCACACCTTCTTATTCAATCACATAGCCAACATTTCGCACCGTCTTAATACGTGCTCCCATGTCACCTAATTTTTGTCGAAGCGTTTTGATATGCATGTCCACCGTACGGGATTCTCCTTCAAAGTCAGTTCCCCATACATGAATCATGATATTCTCTCTCGACATCACAACTCCAACGTTTGCAACGAGAAGTCGTAACAATTCATATTCTTTAAACGTTAGCTCCACTAACTTCTCACCTACATAAACGGTATGACGTTCATGGTAAATCCGAAGCTCATCCAAAACCAAAAGCTTGTTTTCCTCTGACTCTGTACGTCGCAAAAGCGCCTTCACTCGGCTGATAAGCTCCATAATGGAAAATGGTTTTTTGATATAATCATCCGCACCATCATCCAAACCTTTAATCATATCAATCTCCTGTGTCTTAGCCGTTACCATAATCACAGGAAGTTTCTTGGTCGTAGGTGTTTTACGAATTTTTTTCACGATATCATATCCACTTTCATCTGGAAGCATCACATCAAGTAGCACCAAATCAGGAACACGTTCTTCCACCTTACGGTAAAACTCTTTCGCAGTCTCAAATGCCTGCACCTGATATCCACTATTTTTTAATGCGATTGTCTCAATTTCGCGAATATTACTATCGTCTTCTACAATATAAATAATACTCATCTAAATCTATGAATCCTTTTCTTCTTTCTCTTCCACAGAAACGACAGATTCTTCTTCATCGATTACATTTTCTGGCAATGCAAATTTATCTCTGTAAACATAAATTGCATGCTTAAACCATTTGAAATTGTTTTCTTTCAAATCTTCTAAATAACTATGTGTATCAAATTCATCATCTTCTACTTCAATCATACAGATTGCAATATTCGAACAATGGTCAGATACACGTTCAATATTGGTTAAGAGATCCTGCAATACCCAGCCAAGCTCGATGGTACATTTGCCTTTACGAAGACGTTTGATATGACGCTGCTTCATTTCAGCATTCAAACCATTGATAACCTGCTCCAATGGTTCTACCATCTTAGCATTTTCTAAATCGTTTTCTGCATACGCATGTACTGCCATGTGAACGATTTTGTGAACGGCCGCTGAGAACACTTCAAATTCCTTCATGGCATTCTTGGAGAAACTTAACTTCTTATCATGCATTTCTTTTGCTGATTCGATAATGTTTACTGCGTGATCTGAAATACGTTCAAAGTCATTGATACAGTGAAGAATTACAGATACGGAACGGCTGTCTCTTGGAGATAAATCTTTGTTATTTAACTTCACAAGGTAGGAACCTAACGCATCTTCGTATCTGTCAACTTCCGCTTCCATCTCCTGAACACGAAGGAAATCTTCTTCCTTATAGTTTCCAATATTATCTAATGCCAAATAGATAGCTTCTTTTGCAACTTCTGCCATCTTGATTGCTTCTTTTCTACAAAGCTCCATAGCAAATGCTGGCTGTTCCAAGAAACGTTCATCGAGAATCGCAAATTCAGCTTTAACTTCTACTTCATTTGCTTTATCTGGAATCGTAATCTCAGCAAGTTTTACTAAGAAGTTCGCAAATGGGAACCAGCAAACCGTACATACAATATTAAACACACTATGTACTACCGCAATACCTGTTGCAGATGCAGGACCATTCAAAAATTCAAAATGCACAAATGCATTGATGACATAGAACACTATCAAGAATACTATTGTACCGATTAAGTTAAAGTACAAATGAATCATAGATGCACGTTTTGCATTTTTGCTTGCACCCATACCAGACATAACTGCAGTAACACAAGTACCGATATTCTGTCCCATGATAATAGGGAGCGCTGATCCAAAATTCATCGCACCAGTTGCACAGAGTGCCTGCAAAATACCGACAGAAGCAGAGGAACTCTGAATAACCGCAGTCAAAATAGCACCTGCAATTACTCCTAAAATTGGGTTACTAAACATAGTTAAAATTCCTGTAAAGTTTGGATCATTTGCAAGTGGTTTTACTGCACCACTCATGGTATCCATACCAAACATCAAAATTGCAAATCCCACTAAGATATTACCAATATCTTTTTTCTTAGTTCCATCATCCTTGGAGGTCATAATCATAATCATACCAATGAGAGCAAGAATTGGCGAGAAGGAAGTTGGTTTCAACATCTGCATAAAGAAGTTGGTTCCTTCTACTTCAACCAAAGACAGTAACCAAGAGGTCATGGTTGTACCAATATTAGCACCCATGATAATACCAACAGCCTGAGAAAGTTTCATAATACCTGAGTTTACGAAACCAACGACCATAACCGTTGTAGCTGAAGATGACTGAATAACCGCAGTTACACCAGCACCCAAAAGAACTGCCATCAAACGATTCGAAGTAAGCTTTTCTAAAATACTTTCTAATTTTCCACCTGATAATTTGGATAAGCTGTCACCCATTGCTTCCATTCCGTATAGGAACATCGCCAGGCCGCCCACCATGGTAAATACGCTAAATATATCCATATTTGGCTCCTTTTCTTTCTGTTTTCTTACGAAAATTTTACTAATACATGGTAATTATTGCATACAATTTTCGTTTTGTAAACTTTCAGTAAAGCCAAATGTGGATTTTTTACAAAGATTTTACATTACCCTCTTGGTCGTTTGTCGATTGAGAAGATGCACCATTCAGCAAGGTTTGTGGCATGGTCACCAATACGTTCAAAATATTTCGCTACCATAAGCAAATCGGTTGCTTGCTCGCCATTGTTTTTATCCTGATGAATCAACTCAATCAGCTCTCTTTTGGTATCTGCAAAAAGTTCATCCACAATATCATCATGGGCAATCACACCAGAAGCCTTTCTCGTATCCTTTTCTACATAAGCTTCGATACTCTGAATAAGCATCCACGTCGTTTCCGTTGCCATTTGACGAATGTGGTCAAGATTTTTGATATATGGTTCATGCGCCAAGTGTAAGGTCATTTCCGAAATATCTGCCGCATGGTCTCCGATGCGTTCCATATCTGTCACCATCTTAAGTGCTGCAGAAATCACACGCAAATCCGATGCCACCGGTTGCTGCTGCATCAAAAGTGTAAAACAGATACTTTCTATTTCTTTCTGCTTCTGGTCCACCAAAGCATCTGCCTCCATAACTAATTGAGCCAATGTTTCATCCTGTTTCAACAGGGCTTCAATCGCTTTTTGGATGGAATCCTCTACCATCCGTCCCATTTCCTGCATTTCTTGATTTAATTCCTCAAGCTGCTCGTCGAATCTCTTTCTCATTATCCAAACCTCCCTGTAATATAATCTTCGGTTCTCTTATCTCCTGGATAAGAAAACATCGTATTTGTATCATTAAACTCTACCATTTCTCCTACGAGGAAAAATGCGGTGTCATCTGACACACGTGCAGCCTGCTGCATATTATGTGTAACTACCACAACCGTGTATTTCTTTTTCAAATCTTCCATCAATTCTTCAATCTTGAGTGTCGAAATCGGGTCAAGTGCCGATGTCGGCTCATCCATCAAAAGAATCTCAGGTTCCACAGCTAATGCTCGTGCAATACAAATTCGCTGCTGCTGTCCACCCGAAAGTCCCAAAGCAGACTTCTTCAAACGATCCTTTACCTCGTCAAAAATCGCTGCATCACGGAGACTTTCTTCCACAATCCGATCCAAAGTAGCCTTATCCTTGATTCCATGTACTCTGGGCCCATACGCGATATTGTCATAGATACTCATTGGAAACGGATTCGGCTGCTGGAATACCATGCCCACCTTTTTGCGAAGAATCGTTGTGTCTACATCTCTTCCATAAATATCTTCTCCATCAATTAATACACTTCCTTCGATTCTTACACCATCCACTAAATCATTCATTCGATTCAAGGTTTTTAAAAATGTGGATTTTCCACAACCCGATGGTCCAATAAACGCAGTTACACTATTCTCTTTTATGTCCATACTTACATTCTTTAGCGCATGATTTTCCCCATACCAGAGGTTCAAATCACGTACTTGGATCTTTGTCTTTTTCTCCATATATTTCTCCTGTTATTTCAACCTATTTACATCAAACTTCTTTGCTAAAAATTTAGTTGCCATGTTAATCGCTAAAACAATCACTAGCAGTACTAATGCAATACCAAATGCGACATCAAATTCTCCATCCTGTGCACTTAAGTAAAGCTGAATCGTAAGTGTGCCGCCCGGCTGTAGAATTTTGTCCAAATATGCTTGTGCAGTTGCTGGCAGCAAATCACTACTACCCGCAGTATAAAGAAGTGCCGCAGATTCCCCTACGATTCGTCCTACTGCCAAAATCGCACCTGTGATAATCCCTGGCATAGCAGATGGCAGCAATATGGTACGAATGGTATACCACTTACCGGCTCCAAGTCCCACCGCCCCATGGCGATAGCTATTCGGTACTGTCTTTAAGGCTTCCTGTGTATTTCTTGTAATAAGTGGAAGTACCATAAGTGTCAGTGTCAAAGTACCTGTCAAAATAGAATACTTAAGGCCCAAGGTTGTACCAAAAAACATCATACCAAACATACCAAAGATAATAGATGGAATGCCTGCCAAGGTCTCTGTCGCCAATTCAATCATCCTTACCAATCGTCCCGGTTTTGCATATTCATTCAGATATATGGCTGCCCCAACACCAATAGGAGTCGCTAAGAGCATGGTAAGTACAATAATATAAAGTGTATTTAAAATATTGCCCGCAATACCAACGGTACCCTTTAATACACTTGTTGTTGTTGTGAGGAATTCCCAGCTAATCTGCGAAAAACCTTTCGCAAACACATAAATGATAATCCCTGCAATCAGGAGTACAGATATGCCAGCACAAAGATAAATAAGCCCATACATAACCGCATCCGAAATACGCACCCTTTTCTTTGTAATACTATTCATTACTCTGCTTCTCCTTTCTTAATGATTCGAGTAAGGAAAATGTTTACAAAAAGAATAAATACGAACAATACCAAACCGATTGTAAACAACGCCTCTCTATGAAGTCCGGAGGAATAGCTCATTTCCCCTACAATTAAAGTAGTAAGGAATCGTACAGAATTAAATGGCAATGGCAGATTTACGGCTCCACCTGCCACCATAGCGATTGCCATTGCTTCTCCTAACGCCCTGCCCATTCCTAATACCACGGCAGTCATGATGCCCGACTTTGCTGCCGGTAAAACAACTTTAAAAATTGTCTGTATTTTCGTTGCACCTAAAGCCAAGGAAGCCGATTTGATAGAAGGCTGTACTGCACGAATCGATGAAGCACTGATATTGATTACGGTCGGCAAAATCATAATTGCTAACACCAAAATTGCAGATATGAAATTTGCCCCACCAGTAAATTGATGCTCTGGAGCATCTTTATAAATCATAAGCTCCAACTGATACATAAATGGTTTCAAAATCATAATACCCAGTAAACCGTAAATTACCGATGGCACTGCTGCCAAAAGCTCCACGGCTGGCTGTACGATATTTACCAATTTTTTATTTCCTACCTCTGCTAAAAATACTGCAGTCAGCAAGCCAACTGGCACACCAATCAAAAGTGCCATAACAGTTCCTGCAATAGAGGTCAGAATAACGTAAAAAATTCCAAACACAGGCTCCCCTGCTGTTGGTTTCCATTCCGTCCCAAATAACAGGTCTATAACCCCGACCTCTAAGAGTGCCGGGGTACCAAGACGAATCATATATACTGTTATGGAACATACTGCTACAATTGCTACAATTGCAAATATCGTAAAGACAACTTTTGCAATTGTTTCACTCATATATTTTTTGCCCATAATTGTTCACCTTTATTACTGATTATTCTGGAAGGATAAGACCTACCTGCTTAATAATAGACTGACCTTCTTCCGATTCGATGTATGCAAAAAATGCCTGCACCAATTCGTTTTGCTCTGAAATAGCACCTTTTGTAGCCATTACAAATGGTCTTGAAAGCATATAGTCACCTGCAACGATCGTTTCTTCCGAAGCAACCACACCATCAATTGCCATAATTGTCACAGAGTCATCAATTACATCAAGTGAAATATATCCAATTGCGCCACCCGTATTTGCTACCGTAGAAAGCACACCACCTGTCGAATCAATTTCCTGTGCGTAGTCACACCAATCCTCTACTTCCAACAATTCTTCGAACGCACCTCTTGTACCGGAACCCGATTCGCGACCAACGACAACGATTGGTTCATCCTTGCCTCCAAGTTCACTCCAGTTTTTGATTTCGCCCTTGTAAATCTTAGCCAGTTCTTCTGAAGTTACATCTACAACTGTAACACCTTTATTTACAATTACTGCGATACCATCGATAGCAACGATATTCTCAACCAAGCCAGCCTGAATCTCTTCCTCTTTTAATGCTCGTGAAGAATTACCAATATCCGTTGTTCCATCAATTGCTGCCTGAATTCCAGTACCCGAACCAGTAAATTCAACGTTTACTGTCACACCTGGATTTGCTGTCATAAAGCCTTCTCTTAATGCATTTGCTAACTTGTTCATGGAAGTACTACCATTTAAGGTGATATTTCCATTTAACTGGCTATTTCCACCTTCTGAATCACCGCCGCCACATGCAACAAAACCATTTACGATAACGAAAAGTCCCGCTAAAATTACCAATGCCTTTTTCATCTTTTCTTTCATCATTCATATTCTCCTTCTGAAAATAAAAACATTTTTTGTTTACCTCTTTACTATATTTCCCAAAAGTAAAGTCCACTATCGCACTCTCGTAAAGAAAATGTAAAAAGTATGTATATGGTTTTATAAAATAATGTGCTATAATATCCCTATAATGGATTTGGAGGGATAACTATGTTTACATTTACAAAAGATTGTCTTATCGGTGTTCCAGAAATCGATGACGAACACAAACGACTTTTTGAATTGATTGCCGAAGTGGATACAGCTGTAAAAGCAGACGATAATTCTGTCACAACCGCTATGGCGTTACTAAATGAATTGAAACAATATGCAGTTACACATTTCACACATGAAGAAGCCTATATGGCAAGTATTCACGACCCTGAATTAGAACGTCAGCAGAAGGAACATCAAGCATTTGTGGACAAGGTAAACTCTTATCGTTTTTCAGATATCAACGATGAAACAGCGAAAGAGCTTATTTTAGAATTGTTAGAATATCTTTCAAAATGGCTCATGGGACATATTTTAGGAAGCGACATACTCATCGGACAATTCGAACCTAGCAATAAGCCAACGATACCTGTTTTCACAGAAAAATATAAAACTGGAATCGCAATGATTGACGAGGAACACAAAACTCTATTTGACATCATCGGAAAGATACATAAAGCGATTGATGTAGAGTTAGTACATGACAAGTTTGACCTTATCCTCGATATTTTAGACGAGCTGAAAGAATACACCAGCGTTCACTTTGCAGATGAAGAAAACTATATGAAAGAAATTGGATATGATGGATTGGTACAGCAACAGCTTTTGCATCAGAAATTTATTGAAACTTTAGAAGAATTGAATTTGGATGAAGTCGATGAGAATCAGGAAGCTTATCTCTATGAATTTTTGAATTTCTTGCAGAATTGGTTAATCAATCATATTTTGAAGGTAGATAAACTTATTCCTGTGAAATAAAAAATCCTCGATATTCCATAATCAGATTTCTAATACAAGTAACCTATAGATTAAAGGAAACACCTTGGTATATAGGTCAAAGTTTTTTCATAAATTTTGATTATAACACATTATTTCTCTTTTGTCTTAAAAAGGTCGCGAATTGCCTAGGTCGCATTTCGCGGCTTGTTTTTTTCCACTATATGGCAGTAAAATCAATTTGCCTATAGGACAACTTGATGATAAAATAAAGGAGAAACAGGTGAACAAAAAGTATGAAGAACTTGATTTTACAGATGATTTTTTCTTCTGTAAAATACTGATAAAAAATCAAACATTGTGCAAGGAACTGCTGGAACTGATACTGCAGGTGAAAATCGCCAAAATCATATTTACGGCAAAACAGAATCCGATTGAAATAAAAGCAGATGCGAAAGGCATTCGTTTAGATGTATACGTGGAGGATGCAGAAAATACAGTATATGACATTGAAATGCAACCGACCGCAAAGAAAAATCTTCCAAAACGTAGTCGCTATTATCAAGGGATGATAGACCTGAATCTAATCGAACGAGGTGCCGATTATAAAGAGCTAAAGAAAAGTTTTGTCATCTTTATCTGCCTATCGGACCCATTTGATAAAGGACTGCATCTCTATACGTTCGAAAACCAGTGCCATGAGTGTCCCGAACTATTGCTGGGCGATGAAACCACCAAAGTATTCATCAACGCGGCTGGAACGGCAGATGATGTCTCACAAGATATGAAAGATTTTCTGGATTATCTGCAAGGCAAAGGAACGAAAAACGAATTCACCCAACGCATAGATGATGAAGTATCCAAAGCTCGTGCACATGAAGAATGGAGGTTGGAGTATATGTCATTATTTTTGAGAGACCAAGAAATGCGTGAAGAAGGGCGCGAGGAAGAACGCCGTGCACTAGTAATGAATATGCTTGAGGAAAATGAATCTGTAGAGAAAATTTGTCTTTATTTAAAATGTGATAAGTCCTTTGTGGAAGAAATAAAAAACAGTGTGCAAATAGATAAATTTTCATTATTTTAAAACTAAAAGGGGCTTTTTCAAAAGCCCCTTCTTATTTTATAAATTATCTTTGATTTTCTGAATCATTTCTGCATATTCTTCTTCGGTTAAATATTTACGATCAGGATTCATCGCGAATACGCCACCCCATTCAAATGGATCGTCTTCATATTTTGGTACAAGATGCATATGTAAATGACAGCCTGTATCTCCATAAGCACCATAGTTTACTTTCTTTGGATGGAATGCTGCGTGAAGTGCTTTCGCTGCACGTGTAACGTCTGCCATAAATAAATTACGTTCTTCGTCTGTAATATTTACAATTTCACTAATGTGATCTTTATAAGCTACGATAACTCGTCCAGGATGACTCTGTTCTTTAAAAAGAATCAACTGGCTTACTTCTAAGTCACAAATTTTGATGCCGAACTTATCTAAAAGTTCACCACCCATACAATATCCACAATTACAATCTTTCATGTTAAAACCCTCCAATATATTTGTATGTATTGATATTTACATCTTACTCCTTTTCCTGCAGATTTTCAATCATTGTCTGCCGTTGATCCGTTAAAATTTGTACTACAACCTCATAAATTTTTTGTTCAGTTTCTGTATCTGCTTTTTCTTTGAGTTCTATATATCGTTCTATAATTGTATTAATTTTCTCACCAGAATTCAATTCTGATTGAATCTTACCTAATTCTCCTGCAATACGAATATTTTCTTTCATAAATAGACACCCCTATACATTATAGTGCAACTACTTGCACATAACATCTTCAATCTTACATTAGCATTGTAATTTGATACACTTAAAATGTCAAATGAAAGAAGGCGGTATTCCTATGGAAGATTATGGACATATAAAAATTAAACTAAATACTCTTATAAAAGAACGTAACATAAGCAAAAACAAATTATGCCATTTAGCACAGATGGAACGCTCTCAAATCAATCGCTATTGCAATGGTACTGTAACCAGATTAGATACCGCTGTTCTATGTCGTATTTGTCATGTGTTAGATTGTAGCCTATCTGATTTAATCGAATATATACCATCTGAAAAGGAATAAAATAGTTATTTGTAATTTCTAAAAAGGTGTGGACTCGTATCCACACCTTTTCTTATTATTCTACCACTTTCCCTGCCTTAATAATGAACTTAATTTCCAAATCCTCATCCAGCAGAACAACATCCGCCTGTTTGCCTACTGACAAACTACCATACTTGTCATAAATTCCTATTGCCTTGGCTGGATTCATAGTCGCACATTTTATTGCACTTTCCAATGGAATACCCATTTCTTTTACTGCTTTTCGCATACAATTCATCAAATTTGTTACGGAACCGGCAATATTGCCAAGTTCTGTCAAAATTGCGAGGTTTCCCTTCACTGTTACTTCCTGGCCACCTAAGGAGTACTGTCCATCTTCCAAACCGCAAGCTTCCATGCTGTCACTAATCAAAACGATTCTATCATCCCCAAACATTTTGAAGGTAGTACGAACCGTTGATGGATGGCTGTGAATACCATCGCATATCAATTCTACCATAACCTGTTCATTATCACAGGCTGCTCCAATAACCCCTGGGGCTCTATGCGAATATGGTGGCATCGCATTGTATAAATGTGTCACATGTTTTGCACCTTTATGAATTGCCTCTGTCGCTACATCCCAATCTGCAGCAGTATGTGCCAGTGATACCGTCACCTTATCCGAAATTCGTTCGATGCACTCCATCGCTCCATCTACTTCTGGAGCAATATCGCAAAGCTTAATTAACCCATTCGCCGCCACCTGCAAGCGTTCAAACATATCCGCATCTGGTCGATGAATGTATTCCCCATTTTGTGCTCCCTTTTTCTCCATCGAGATAAATGGACCTTCCATATTAATCCCAACCAAAGTAGCGCCTTTTTCACTCTTGTAATTTGCCGCATTAGCAAAAATATCCGTAAGCTGAGCTTCCGAAAACGTCATTGACGCAGGACAAATCGTCGTAATACCATTCGCTAATTCATATTCTGCCATCTTCTCCAAAGCTTCCTGTGTGCCATCACAAAAATCGTAGCCCACACATCCATGAAAATGAATATCCGTAAGTCCTGGAATTACATATAAACCAGTTGCATCTATTACTTCCCCGCTTTCTGCAGATGCAATCTTTTCTCCGTCTATATATAAATCCTTTTCAGTAAATATCCCTTCTTCTGTAAAAACCTTGCCGTTTTTAATAACCATACGTCTCCCCCTCCTAGCATTTCTTTTATTATACCACAAAGTTATTTCTTTTCCTATAGTCCAGATAATGTTATAATAAACAAAATATCTCAAAAAGGAGTTCTTATGAAACCGACGGTACTTATCACAGGAGCCTCTCGAGGCATTGGCAAGGCTATCGCCCAGCGTTTTGCTCAGGAAGGCTACTCTCTCATTTTAAATTGTAGTAAATCCGCAGATGCTCTTTTCGCATTAAAGGAGGAGCTTATTGAAAACTATCACATCCCAGTTCTCGCTTCCGTTGGAAATGTGGGTGACTATACGTACATCCAACAGTTATTCGAGGAGATTCGAACTGAATTTGGTGGTGTGGATATTGTCATAAATAATGCTGGCATCTCTCATATCGGTCTCTTAAGCGATATGACCCCAGAAGAATGGCACAATCTCATGGACATAAACCTTTCGTCTGCGTTCTATACCTCGAAGCTTGCGATTCCATATATGCTATCCAAACAACAGGGCAAAATCATCAATATATCTTCCGTATGGGGAAATATCGGTGCATCCTGTGAGGTTGCTTATTCTGCCAGCAAAGGAGGCTTAAATAGCTTCACCAAAGCTTTAGCCAAGGAATTAGCACCGAGCAATATTCAGGTAAACGCGATTGCCTGTGGTTGTATTGATACCGAAATGAACCAGTGTTTCTCGGTAGAAGAACGCCAAGCATTGATAGACGAAATTCCTTCTGGACGTTTTGGCACACCAGAAGAAGTTGCTGCTTTAGCTTTTACATTAGCCAATGAATCTAATTATTTGACTGGTCAAATCATTACACTTGATGGAGGATGGTGTTAAACACCATCCTTTTCTTGTATTATAAGAAAAAAGTCGCGTATCGCGACCTTTTAAGATTTTTACATTTTTTTCCTTTACAATATGCCCATGGGCAGATTAAGACAGGGAACATACCCACTCAAATTTTCTACAAAAGAATATCCCCAGTTTTCTGATCGTCTGAAAATAGCAATGCAACTACGGAATTGTACCATTGACGAACTAGCGACCGACTCCTATTTAACGCACTCTGCGATTTGCGGATATCGCTCCGGGCAACGCAGTCCAAACGTGGATACACTACGTATTATTGCACAAAATCTCGACGTTAGTGCTGATTTTCTAATAGGCTTGCAGGAATACATTTACGTATAAAAAACGAAGCCTTTTCTGTTCATGCAACATACTAACATTCATAAAACATACTTTCCCATTTTATATAATGGCACAACAAAAAGAACTACCATATATGGCATTTCTGTCAAATACAGTAGTTCTATAAAGCCCTTATTCTGCTACAAATACAATTGTTGTTCTTGCTGGAACACGAATCGTATTTGGTCCGAATTTTTCTGTCATATAGTCGAAATCTGCATTATCGCTATATTCACAGTTTGTATTTACTTTTACTTTCCATTCCATACTGTTCGTTAGGGATGGCAGCTGCAATGTAAGCGGTTCCCAGTAGGAATTCATACAGTAAAATACTAAATCGTCCTTTGTATCCTCTTCGTTTCGGCCTGCAAACATGATACCAATCATGTGTGTATTGTATTCTGTCACACTATTGTATGGATAACCATTGTGTACACTAATTGGTGGCAACTGACAAACTGCACCTTTCGTCTGCTTGCGAAGAATTGGATGATCCTTTCTGAACTGAATCATATATCTTACAAAATCATGAATTTCTTTGTACTCCTCTAGTCGATTCCAGTCCAGCCATGAAATGATATTGTCCTGACAATAAGCATTATTATTTCCATATTGAGTATTACAGAACTCATCGCCGGCAAAGAACATTGCTGCACCACGGCTACATAAAAGAGCTGCAAAAGCATTTTTTACCAGACGTCGGCGAAGATTATTGATGACTGGGTCATCGGTTTCTCCTTCATGCCCACAATTCCAGCTTCTACCATTATTATCACCGTCGGTATTATCCCAACCATTCATTTCATTGTGCTTTTCATTGTACGAATACAAATCATACATAGTAAAACCATCATGGCAGGTAATAAAGTTGATGGAGGCTCCATGACCTCTTCCTTCTGGACTATATAAGTCTCTTGAACCAGTGATACGTGTAATCGCAGCACCTGCTGCACCATTATCTCCTTTCAAGAAGCCTCTCATATCATCACGATATTTACCATTCCATTCTGCCCATCGGTTCCATGATGGGAAGCTTCCTACCTGATATAAACCACCCGCATCCCATGCTTCCGCAATTAACTTCGTTTTGCTTAATGAAGAATCAAATGCAAGTGTTTCCAAAATTGGTGGATTCGCCATAGGTGCACCATTTTGGTCACGTCCCAAAATAGAGGCAAGGTCAAAACGGAAACCATCTACTCGATACTCTGTTACCCAATGACGAAGACAGTCTAAAATGAAGTTTCGCACAATTGGGTGGTTACAATTCATTACATTGCCACAACCACTAAAGTTATAATACTTTCCATCTGGAGTAAGCATGTAATAAATATTATTATCAATTCCTTTGAATGAGAAGCATGGACCGGCTTCATTTCCTTCTGCCGTGTGGTTAAATACAACGTCCAGAATAACCTCGATTCCATTCTTTTTCAAATCGTAAATTAGTCGTTTCAATTCTTTTCCTTCTACGTTATGCTCTTCACTAGAAGCATATCCGGTATTCGGTGCAAAGAAAGAAACTGTATTATAGCCCCAGTAGTTATAAAGCTGCACGCCATCCACTACACGGGCACTTTCCATTTCGTCAAACTCGAAAATAGGCATAAGTTCAACGGCATTAATACCTAAATCTTTTAAGTAAGGAATCTTTTCTCTCAATCCCTGGAAGGTACCTTTCGCATCCACCTTTGAGGAATTATCCTTTGTATATCCACGTACATGGGTTTCATAAATCACCAAATCTTCAATCGGAATATTCAACTGACCGACCTCTCCCCAGTCGAACTCACTCTTTACAACACGGGCATGATATTCGAAATCTTTGCCATCCTTTGGTTTTTCGCCCCAATGACGTTGCCCTGTTACTGCTCTGGCGTATGGATCTAAAATAACATTTTCTTTGTTAAAAGAGATGCCTTTTTCTGGCTTGTTTGGCCCATCAAAACGATATGCATACTCAAAATCCTGAATTTTAATATCATATACCAGAATCGAATAGGTATCTCCAATTCGGTACGACTCCGGAATCGGAATGATTACCTTAGGTTCTTTTCCATGTGGTTCATATAATAACAGTTCTGCACTCGTTGCCCCATGAGAACTAACCGTAAAACTTACGCCATTTTTCGTTTCAAAGGCACCTTTCATACGATAAAATCCCGGTCTTACCAAATATCCATTGATTTCCTGCAATGGACAAAGAACTGCGCCCTGCAAACCATCGGATTCTCCCAGCTGCTTTTTGCTAGTAATCTCGCTGCTATTTATATTCACTTTTTCCGGTTTATTATTAATTCGCCATTTCATCTATATCTAATTTCCTTCAAGTCTTTATTTTCTAGTCTATTCTGCAGTCTTAATTAATAGATTTCCCTGCTCATCAAAATATACGCCACCATACGGAGCTGAATACACATTCAAGTTATTAATAATTACGCTTGCCTGTTCCTCATTTGCGATGATTGGCTGGAAATTATTATAGTTGTTATATCCACTCACTCTGGCTGGTATCATCTTTGCTGTAATATCACTCTGGAGCTCTCCATCTACAAAGGTAAACGTCTGCTGATATACCGCAGTATCTTTGATACTTGGATTACGATTCGCTCCAAATGAGAAATTTGCAAGGCTATAGCAGATAATCTTTCCTTTGTATTGCTCTACTCCCTGTAAACAATGAGAATGATTTCCAATAATTAAATCTGCGCCTGCATCAATGAGGTCATGCCCCCATTTTCTCTGATAGTCATTGGCATAATTATCACCCTCTGTTCCCCAATGGCAAGCAACAATCACCAAATCTGCACCATTCTCTTTTGCTGACTGTATACCACTCACCAAATATTTCTCATTTACGCCTCCAGAACTTGCGATAATACTTGCGGATACAATGGCCACTTTTACGCCTTCATCCGTGGTATAATAACCAACAATATCATTATAGGCATAAGTTAAATTCGCTTCCTGCAAAGCACTTATCGTATCCTCTAATCCTTTTTTTCCATAATCGTAGGTATGATTATTTCCCAAAGAACAAGCCTCTACCGAACTGCTGGTCATAATACCTGTATATTTCTGAGGCCCTTTGATATTAAATTCTTTTTCCACAATATCCATTGAGTCTGTTAAAGAAGCTTCCAGATTAATCAGTGTTAAATCATCATTTTCAAAAATCTCTTTGAATTTTTCAAAGAAATAAGCTTCTCCATTGCTATCATAGTAACTGTGAAAAGAGCCTTGATAGCCATGCGTTTCTAACACACCCAAAGCACAGTCGCCTGTTGCAGTAATAGTAACCGTCGTTACAACCGGTTCCGGCTCTTTCTCGGTTTCTTCCATGCTTTGTGAATCATCTTCTGTCCCTACCTGTGCATTCTGTTCTACATCAGGTTCTGTTTCTCCACCAGCTTTACCACACCCTACTAACATAAATGCTATAAGTAATAAAGCGATTCCCTTATAAAGATTTTTTCTCATAAGTTTCTCCTCATCTTTATTTTTGTAATATATCTACTAAATGTCCACTTGCGCCTAACAAATCCGCTCTCTCACAAGTAGCCAAATGGTACTGAATAAAATACTGGAATTCTTCTTCAGTCAAAGCATTTAAATATGGACGAATATAATTTGCCGCTCCATCTGCTGCAATAATCTCCAATCGTTCTAAGCCAACCTCTCGGTTTAACTCTGCAATGTCTTCTGTACGCACAAAGCTATATAACTCATTCGCTTTCTTGGTACAGTGGAAGCTTTCATCCAACATACCCGTTTCTACACCTTCTTTGATATGGCGTTCCTTGATGGCATACGTAATCACACTATATTCATTCATAATATAAGCCACCAGAATTTTGCCACCTGGCTTCACAACACGCTTCGCCTCGGAAAGTGCTTTCCGCTTTTCTTCCTTCTCGTGTAGGTGGTACATCGGTCCAAACACGAGTACCACATCAACGCTATCATCCTCGAAACGTTTTAATTTCATCGCATTTCCCTGATAAGCTTTTACCGCGCTGCCTTTCGCTTTCAAACGCGCCAAATTGTGCTTTACCAATTCCACGGCCGTCACATCATAGCCTTCTTCTGCCAGCGGCACGCTGTAACGCCCTGTCGCTGCTCCCACATCCAAAATCTTAATTTCTGATTTCGGCATGGTCTGCTCAAGCTGTGCAAGATATTTGTGCAGATACTTCATGGAAGTGATAAACTCCACCTGTCCGTGTCTTGAATCCAAACGCTTCTCTTCATTAAATTTGTTGTAATACAATTCTAATTCTGTCAATTTGATTCCTTAATTTCCTTTTTATTTCTATACATGGATAAGTCCGCACGATGACGGATATCTTCAATCGTTTCGTCTAACTCTGCATCATAGCCTGCATAACCACATGCAATTCCAAATCCACTATCCGGATGATCTAAAAGATAATGACGAATCGCAAGCTGCAATGCATCACGTTTTTTCGAAAACTGAGTTTCTGACACCCCTTTTGTAATAATACAAAATTCGTCTCCACCCATACGATATACTTTTCCCATACCAGAGAACACCTTTGTAATCATTGTTGCCGAGTCCGAAATATATTTATCGCCAGCTTTATGTCCCTTGGTATCATTACATTTCTTCAAATCATTCAAATCGAACGTAATCAACTGCACGCCTGTTAAAGATGCCAATTCACTAATATCTTCGGAATATGCATTTCGATTGAAGCAGCCAGTCAGCATATCCTTCATTGCCATTTCCTTAAGCAACTCCATCTTCTGCTCTTCCTGTAATTTTTCGCGTGCCACACGTGTGGTTTCCAAGCCTAAAATAATGGCGTATATTAAGAAACCAACCTTCGCAATCTTTTCTGCCTTCATAACATTGATATAATATGAACTCATATCAATCACTGTCGTTATTACAAGAATTAAAAGTCCTACAACGTTAATCGCAACCTTTTTGATATTTTTTCGCTCGATAATACCCTTGATAATGGCATACAGCAGATACACCAAAATCAAAACAATGCTTACCATCGTATAGTTCGCAGTTTGCTTTACTCCCGCAATTCCTGTCAAATGAAGCACCTGACATACAATGGTTTCCAAAACAATATATCCACTAATCAATTTATAAATGATTTTGTCTTCAACTTCTAAAAATTCTTTAAAGAAAAGAATCGCTGGTAAACACATCGTCATCAGACAGGTGAATGCAAGATATGAGAAAAATGCTCGATTCTCAAACAAAAACACGGCAAAGCGGGTCTCACCTACATTCCAAACCCCAAAAATAATCGCAAATAATCCTAAATACAAAACAGCTCTCTGCTGATTCGTTTTCCAAAAAACAATTAACCAGTACATCGACAAAGCAATACCGATTACCACAATGGCACCAGACATAATGATTTCTACTGCAGCACCACCAACAACATCACGATAAATATTGTTCGTATTGCCCAACTCAAACTGTGGCACCTGTTTACTAAGCTCTGGATACACCTGCGAAACCGTAACCTCTACCTCCGTTACCTCCAAAGGAAGGGTTATCATATTCCACATCGCGCCTGGCGTGTGTCCAAATATAGAATCTGCACACTCTAACGAATATACCATTTCACCATCTATATGTACGAAAACCTCCTGATGGTTGGTATAAAACAAAAGTGTGTTATGATTCACATCTAAATCAAAAAAGCTTAAGTGATACACCTCGCTTCCTGCATCAATCTTTTCTACTTTATACGGCTGTATCTCCTGATTTTTCACCTCATAAGCTGGATTATACATATTATCAGAAGTTACATGAAAAGCAATTACACAAAGAACAGCAAATAAAATCAAAAATGCTGAAGTCCATGTTTCCTTACGGAAAAATCTCATATTTTACCTCTTTTCTATCAGAACCCAAAATATACCAACTTTATTATAGTATAAAATGAGATATAATGGAACGATAAAGATTGTTTTTTTTGCAATACTTACTTATAATGGATAAATATTAGGAATTTAGAAAGGACATACAAAAATGTACGACAAATGGTCATTAGATGTACTCTATTCTGGCTTTGAAGACCCAAAATTCCAGAATGAGTTCGAACAATTGGATGAATTTGTAGAAAAATTCAAACACACAGCAGAAACGCTTGCTGAAAAAGAAGCAAGAGTTGCAACAAAAGAAGCACTTACATTAATTGAAGATTTTCAAAAGGTATTCTTCCGTCTCGTAAATTATTGTTCTCTTCGTCAGAACGCCAATACCAACGACAGCGAAAGTGTATCTTACCTTGGTAGAATGATTCAGAAGCAGAATGATATCACACCTTATTCAACCGCAATTGAGAAGTATCTCTCTACACTTCCAAATTTAGATGAAGTTATCGGTGATGATGAAATGCTTCAGGATTACTCTTACTATCTCCATGAACTTCAGAAATCTGCCAAATATCTTTTGAGCGAAGAGGTAGAAACCGCTCTTGGTGCAATGGATATGAGTGGCGGCAATGCATGGAGCGATTTACAGGGATATCTTACTTCTTCTGTGAAAGTAGACTACAAAGGTGAAACTACAACACTTTCTGCCATTCGTAATATGGCGTACGATGCAGATCCAGAAGTACGTAAGAGTGCTTATGAAGCAGAAATTGCAGCTTATGAAAAAATCAAGGATGCCATCTGTTTCTCCTTAAACAGCATCAAAATGCAGGACTTAACCGAATGCAAGCTACGTGGACATGCATCTCCATTGGATAAAGTATTATTCAATTCCAAAATGCAGCGTGCTACCCTAGATGCTTTATTAGAGGCCATGAAGGAATATATGCCAAACTTCCACAGCTATTTACGTGCGAAAGCCGAAGCACTCGGTCACGAAAACGGACTCCCTTGGTATGACTTATTTGCACCAATGGGTAAGAGCGACAAGAAATATACTGTAGAAGAAGCAAAAGCTTACCTTATGAACATTTTCGAAAAGGAAAATCCACGCCTTGCAGAAATCGTTGACCGTGCATTTGAAGAAAACTGGATTGACTTCTTTCCTCGCGAAGGAAAAGTCGGCGGAGCCTTCTGTGCTGGTTTGGAATCCGAAAAAGAATTCCGTGTACTCACAAACTACGACGGTTCTATGAGTGATATCGTAACGCTTGCACATGAATTAGGACATGGCTATCACGACTTTATGATTTTTGACAACAGACCTTTGAACACGAGCTACTCTATGCCGGTTGCAGAAACCGCATCTACATTTAATGAAAACATCGTCGTAAACTACGCAATCAAACATGCAGCAAATGACGAAGAAAAGCTCGCTTTATTAGAGGGACAGCTCAGTGATGTAACACAGATTATCTGCGACATCTACTCTCGCTTCCTTTTCGAATCAAAGGTAGTCAACAACCGTTCTGAAAACTTTATGTTTGCAGACGAGCTTTGCAGCATTATGTTAGACGCACAGAAAGAAGCGTATGGCGATGGCTTAGACCACGATGTCCTCCATCCATATATGTGGGTATGCAAAGGCCACTACTATAGCGCCGGCCTTGGCTTCTACAACTTCCCTTATGCATTCGGCGGCTTATTTGCGCGCGGGCTTTATGCAAAGTTCCAGCAGGAAGGACCAGCTTTCCTTGAAAAATACAACTATATGTTAAAGGAAACTCCTGTAAGAAGCGTTGAAGATGTAGCTAAGATTTGTGACATCGACTTAACCAGCAAAGAGTTCTGGCTCATGAGTTTACACTCATACGATGAAGCGATTGCTCAGTATAAAGAGTTAGTTAAAAAATAGTGTTTTCTACGAAAAGGGCTCAGCAAAATGCTGAGCCCTTACTTCATTTAGAAGATGACGGATTTATCTTCACCCATCGCTGGGACATGTTTAAATTCGTACTTATTGCCTTCCTCATCGCGTACATATCCATTGAATTCACCAAAGACGATAAAGTATTCAATATTAATTACTGGTAATGCATGCGTCACCATATCAAAGACCTGGAATAGGTCAAAGTCAAGATTTACCATATCATGTTCATCCTGAATATGCCACCGCGCATGCCCGTCGAAATCAATGGTTGGCTTATCCTTGGTAAATCTGGCTGGTGGTAAAATACTAATTTCGTTTTCGAACCAAATCAGATTTTCATTATAGTCCTCTGGGTCCACAGTTTGATTTTCCGTCAGGTTTAATGCGAAGAAAATTTCTTTTCCATCCTTCATCATTTTTCCCATAAAGGTCGCCCAGTCATAATGCATTTCACGAGGATAGTAACCACGATGGTCATCAATAATTGCAGTACTATCATCGGTAGTTTCATAGGTTTTCCCATTAACCGTAACATACCCCTTCGCCTGGAAGAAATCCTTTTGCGTATACAGTGGACGATGTCTTTCTTCTGGCTGCGCGAATGGAATCGATACTACACTTGGCTTGGAAAGACGTGTCAATTCAAAGCTATAATCAATCGTTCCATCTTTCCCTTCAAAAAAACCATCTACATCTGCTCTGCCATCTTGAAAATTGTTTACATAATGCACACGTAGTTTCTTACGCTGTGCATGCGTAACACTTCCATTGATTAAGTTTGGCGAAATCACAGCCTCATGTGCTGCCAGTTTTTCCTGCCAACGATATAATTTTCGCATACGCTGGTCATAAAACAAGGTCAATGCAACACCAAACAATCCCATGTTACAAACTGCGGTCAGCATATAGCCTTCCTTCAAATGTACCTCTGTCGCTTCCCAAAGCGTCAGTCGAATTGGATTTAGGAAATCCGGTGCTTCGGTTGGATTTTTGATGCTCAAAAAATCCATCGTTTCAAATTCCTTATCAAATGTTCCGAATACACACTTTCCATCTTCAACCAAATGCTTCGGTGTTGGCACACTCCTACGTTTCTGTGAAATAAATTTACTAAACTCCCCCATTTTCATCCCCCTTTTATAAATATTATTTCATCTTATCTACAATTGCTTCCAGTTTCTCACATAACCCCTTTGCTGTTTCATAGTCATTTTCTTTCAAGCATTTCTCAATACGAGTTTCAATATCCTTTTTCAGCTGTTCCTGCTCTAAATAATCTTTTTCGAAATGTTTTTCATAAATCATCTTACGGAAGGAACGCGTACGCATTTTACGTACAGATTTATCTTCTACAAAAAGAATATAGTCTACACAATTCGCTATCGTATAAAAATCATGGGAAACCATAAGTACGGTTCCCTTATACTCTGCTATCGCTTTTTCCAATGCGATTTGAGAATACGTATCCAAATGGCTGGTTGGTTCATCTAAGAGCAAAAGGTTTGCTTTTCCTGCTGCAATTTTCGCTAATTGCAAAAGATTTTTCTCCCCGCCAGATAACTGTTCAATTGGACTAGAAAGCATATCCACTTCAAAGTAATAATCCTTTAAATACTCTGCAATCTGTCCATGTGTTTCGAATCCAATTTCTTCAAACTCCTCATAAATTGTATTGGATTCCTTCAGCATCTCGCCATGAATCTGAGACAAAAATCCGATTTCCACATCCTCATCTATGGAAATAAAAGAGCTATTATTTCTGTAAATATCACGGAGCAAGGTCGTCTTTCCTGTTCCGTTCGGTCCTACGATAGCAACCTTTTCTCCCTCTTTCAATTCAAAACGTACGTTTTCTAAAATAGTATCTTCATACGCCACAGTATAATCTTCCACACGAAGCACCGTTTTCTTCTCTGCTGGTAATTCTTCACCTGGATGCATCAAATCTTGAGAAACGTCTGTTACATGCTCCACCAAAACAGTCGTTTCTATCTCTGGCAGCTGAATCTTCGGCTGACGAATGTTGACAAATGGTGCCTTAATCCGCCTTGTCTCTAAGCGCTCCAAATAAGAAACTCTCGCATGTAATGCTTTTCCTCGTGAGGCACTCGTTACGCGGGTTGCATTCGCACGAAGCTTATCTACGATTTTCTGGTTTCGCTCAATCTCTGCCTGTTCCTTTGCAACCTGCTCCTGTAGTTCTACCTTCTTAGCAAGAAGCGTAAAATTATATTCGACGAAGCTGCCCTCAAATTCCTGAATATCCGCATCTTCCAGATGCAGAATTTTATTAAAACAGTGATTTAATAAAAAACGATTGTGCGTAATCGCCAGTATCGTACCTTTATAGGAATTAATCAGACTGCGTAATCCATTTAGATTTTCAAAATCCAAGAACACATCTGGCTCGTCCATAATCAAAAGACTTGGCATAAGAAGCATCTGCTTTACAACCTGTAACAGCTTATACTCCCCGCCACTGATTGCTGAAATTGGAAGCTGCTCTGTATGTGTAAGCCCGGCTGTCTTTAGCTGCTTTTTGATGTTACTCTCGTAATTATCACCATCAATCGCTGCAAACTCATCCAACAACCGCTGGAATTTATCCAAAAGAGCTTCCATGTCATCGAAATTCGTTTCCATCTCCTTACATACTGCTTCGTTTTCCTTCTGGATACGCACGAAGTCTTCTGCAAGGAAATCAAAAACCGTAATTTCTCGGTCCTTCTCTTCCTTTTCGTACTGGCTAACATACCCTACGCGACCTTCCATTTCACGAATAATTTTTCCGTCGTAAAGATATTTGTCATCATTCAATAAAATATCAACTAAGGTCGTTTTACCAGTACCATTGCTACCAATAAGTACTGCATGCTGCCCATCCTCAATCGTAAAGGACACCTCTTTATATAAATCTTTTTCTGGAAATGCGTAGGATAGTTTTTCTACTTTAATCATTTCTTTTCTCCAATTTTCTGGAACCCAATGCGTGCCTCTCCATCCTCAAGATAAATCGTACCGCATGGGATAAATCCACATTTTTTCAACATATTCTGCATGACATAGTTATCTGCGTGAGTATCAATTTTCAAATTGCTACTCCGAGCACTTGCCCAATTCATACAAAAAGAGCCTGCTCCCTTTACCAAACCCGAAGAAGCGATACGATGTACAACTGCATAATCTTCCTCATTTAACCACGCACCATCGTAAATTTTCACATAAGTTGGGTCCGTTTCATGCGCATAATAAAACACCGCCGCAATCTGCTCATCCTCTACGCACACATAATGCTTTCCCGCAAGGATATCACTTTCAATTTGTTCTCTGGTCGGTTTATTATTTTTCCACTGGTTGGGATTATTATGCTCCGCCATAAATTTTCTAGCATGAGCATAAACCTCCATCACCATATCTAATTCTTCGATTTTCGTTTTTCTAATTTCCATTTTTCTGTTTTGCATTCCACTCATCAATAAATTTTACTACTTCTTTGTCCTGATACTGTGCATATACAAATACCGAAATCGCCAACAGAATCGCTGCAATAAGAGCAGTCATCTGTACACCAAACTTCGTTGGATAATCATCTGTCGCACCCAAATACATGGTATAGGATACAATCACCGTAACGCCAGCCTGTGCCACCTTGTTACAGAACTGACGGGAAGCTACGAACATACCCGTATGGTCCACACCTGTTTTGATACGGTCATACTGTGCCATATCTGCAAATGCAGATGGTGGCAGAATATTGGTACAAGCGATTGGGAATGCCACACCGATACCAATCAAAAATGCTGCCACTACAGAACCGAACTGAGCTCCTTCTCCTGCCAAGGATGCAATAAATCCTGGTCCGATTGGCTGTGTTCCGAAGAAGTTTGAAATTGGTTCGTAGAAATAAATACCCAAATAAATCACTACATAGCTGATACATGCACCAAGAAGAAGAGGCTTCTTTCCTACTTTTCTTACTAACTTGTTTACCAATGGATAGGTCATAATACCTACCACAATACTGATTGCCAATACAATCGTTGCAAAGCTTTCATTCAGACCAAGCAATGTATCTATGTAGAATAATAACGCGCCATTGAAGAATGCAAATCCTGCCTGCATGATTAAATAACCGATTGTCATAATCACAAAGTGCTTATAAGAAAATGCTGCCTTAAAGCTTTCGAGCATTGGCACTTTCTTAGTAGTATAACTTTCAATATAATCTTCCTCTTTTACGATAAAGGCTGGAATCACACAACACACTGCACCAATTACTGCAAATACTGCAAGTGCAATTCGCCAAGCTGTAATTGGCTCCATACCACTTCCCTTAAATGCACTTACCATAACTGGAAGCACATAAATAACTGCACTACCAAGTACGAACATCAAAGAATTTAAAGTAAAGAAAAATACTCGTTTCTTTGTATCCGTAACAATTTCCTGCTGGAATGCATTAAATGGTACGTTGTAGAAAGTTGAGAATAAATAATATAAAAGAAGCATCGCTGCTACCCAAATAATATTTACTGTACTTACTTCCCCTGATGGTGGGAAGAAAATCAAAAGGCAAACGAGTGCGTAAGGAACCGCTGACCATTTCATAAATGGAAGTCGACGACCACCTTTTGCCTTACAGTTATCACTAAGCCCCGCTACCCAAGGGTCAGTAATTGCATCAAAAAATACGCCAAATCCACGAAGTGTTCCCATCATACCTGCTGGAATAAGAAGTGGTAATCCGGAAGTTGGTGTTACATTAAAAAATTTCAAAGTATACGTTACAATAAGTCCGCTTAAAATCGCTCTCGCAAAGTCACCAAGACAGATGCCCAGCATTTGAGCGGTGGTTAATTCTTTTTTCATCATTTTCTCCATTCTGCCACAAATCACATAACATTTTATTTCTTGTAATTTACATATTTTCTGCTATCTTAAGAAATTTCTCACGTAGCAGTTTTTTATACAATTCTGGTTCTTCGCCCATTGGTCCATGTGCCGAATTTTCAAACCAGATTAAATCCTTATCTGGGGCCTGCACCTTATCGAAATAATCCTGAACCAAAGCACTTGGTGTATTATTATCATGTCTACCCTGGAAGATATAATAAGGCATTGGGAAATTGGTATCCTCCGCCATGAAATTACATTTACAGGTGGTAGGCCACATAAGAGTCAAACATCTCTTATATCCATTTGCAACACCAATCTTATCCATCCAAGTATATTCCTTACTCTTGATAATTGGAAGTGCAGTATCAGTCCAATAGGTACCATTGCTCTTTAACGAATGACCACCATATTTCTTCATGATTTTACGCTGTGTCATCATGCCATCAAAAATTTCTCGGTAACAACCAGCCACTGGTCTTCCGATTCGTTCTAAGGTTTCAATATCCTCTTCATTTCCAGCTTCTTTGGCCTTTGCATAGGCGAAATCGTAGCTCAACTCTTCGTTTAACACACCATCTACGACCTGTCCACTTCCGATATATCCTGCAATACGTTCTGGGTGACGAATACAAAGATAGGTTCCAAGCTCTGTTCCCCAGCTTCCTCCTTGAATAAATATTTTCTCTTTATTTAAGGCCTCACAAAGATACTCTAATAATTCTGCTCCATCTTCGATTAGCTGATTCAAATTCAAAGACTCATCCTTTACTCCCCAGTAAGAACCACCCGTTCCACGCTGATCCCAGCATACAATCGTAAAGTCATCACATAAATCACTGTGTCTTGCCAGCACGCCATGACGATTCGTTACACCTGGTCCACCATGCAAAAACAAGAGCACTGGATTACTTTTCTTCTCTCCACGAATATGAATTTTCTGATTTACTCCGCCTATTTTCACCTTACGGATTTCATCGATTTCGTAAGTCATACATTCCCTCTTTTCTTTTCCATTTTTCACATTCTTATATTGTCTTTTTATTATACCACAAAAAGAAGAGGCGTTCCACATAGAAACGCCTCTTTCTCATCTTTCCTGCTAAGGGGAGAAGGATATGATTTATACGACCGCTGCACCAAATGGCATAAGTGCAAGCTTTGCTATTTTCAAATGCTGAATACCAAAAGGAATTCCAACAATAGTGCAGCAAAGAACAACACCTGTCAGAGCATGCTCAATCGCCATTGGAACACCGGTAAGGATAATCCACAAGATGTTAAGTAGCAACGAGCCTGTGCTTGTTCCATATTGCACTTCTTTTCCAAATGGACAAGCGGAAAGCTTTGCAAATTTAAAACACTGGATTCCGTAAGGCATGCCCACAATTGTGATACACCATAATAATCCTAAAACCAACCAGGACAATCCAGTCCACCATCCACCAAAAATAAACCAAATAATATTTGCTAAGAAACTCATTTCTTTTCCTCCTAATTTTCTCATTTGTATCTATCTCTAAGCAGTTCTTATCTGCTGAAATGAAGATAACAAATCCTCATCAGAGTTTCAATAGATTATGGCTAACAGGTAAATTCTCGAAATCAAGAAGTAAATTTTTCGCCATAAAAACATATACTACTAATAAATTCATTTTATCAAGGAGTAGTATTATGAATAATCGAACTCGAGTTATCCTTCGCTACCTCTTCGTTGTACTCTTAGGCGTCTTTCTACACTTCGCTTATGAACTATCTGGAGAAAACCCAATTGTGGGTTTGTTTGCATTGGTGAACGAATCTGTATGGGAGCATTTAAAGCTTCTCTTCTATCCAATGCTTGTACTTACCCTTTGGGATTTGTTCACCACACAGAGGAATAATCTTTGTTTCCTTTCTGCTCGGACCATGGGAATCCTGGCAGGATTTGCCTTTATTGTAGTTGTCTTTTACACTGTAACAGGCATACTTGGCTTTAACGTAGCCTGGTTAAACATCCTAATTTACCTTCTCGGAGTCGCATTTGCATTCTGGGTTGAGAAAAAACGTTCTAATTATTGCAACAACATGAGTGTTAAATTAGCAATCGCAATCCTGATTCTGTTTGTCATTCTATTTAGCATTTTTACCATTGCACCACCTGCACTAGGTATCTTCATCCCTATTGCAGCATAAAAAAACTCCTCATCGCAAGATGAGGAGTTTTACTTTTTCTATTAAATCATATCTGCTTCTGCAACAAGACTGATACCAAAGATAATTAAGTAGTATAAAAATAACATGCCAATATTACCTTTAATCTGTGCCTTTGCAGCTGCTTTTAATTCTGCTCTGTTCATAAACTAAGCCTCCTTTGTAAATTTACGAAGGGATTATGCCACAATTGCATACAATTTGCCAAATTATTGACAAACACCTAGCGAACACAAAAACAATTCCATTTCTTTTGTCCGTTTATCGAACTCCTGATAAAAATCATCTTCTGAATAAGCTGTTAAATAAAACAGTTGCAAGAACTTCATATTAATCGCTTTTAGAACCGCTTCTTCCTCCGCATGTTCTGCATAATATGACCGCAGCCTCTTGGTAAGTCCATGCCACTCCACAAGAAATTTTTCATAGGATTTTAAATTTGGGACGCCTAGCCATTTGCTAATTTTTACCTTTGATTTATTAGGTGCCGGGCACGCCTCTTTTAACACAAAGTAAGTAAGTTTCCCGTCTTCAAAATTTCTACCCAGTGGAAAAAGGCGACAAAGACCTGGACGAAATGCATGAATGCTGCATCTCCCTTCTTCGTTTAAAAAGCTACACTTTGGTTCTACTTCTGCCATTTTTATATTAGGTAAAATAAGCCCATCTTCCACATGAAACTCTACTTCTTTTGCGAGCAGCTCTTCCATCGTTTTACCAAAATTTCTTGTCAACTGAAATATATCATAAGGGTCCAGCCAAATCGATTCTCCCATATCTCTGCAACAAGAAGAACAACCTGCACAATCGTGACAGCTCACTTTTGCCATATCATTATTTCCATATAATTTTCCATCGGATATCTCTAGTAAATCTTTGTCCATCTCTTTTTTCCTTTGCAATATATTGTGCTTGTGATAATATAATACTAGATTAATCAAAGAAAGGAAAGCCTTACTATGTACAATGGAAATGAAAACATCGTAATCTGTGATCACCCACTGGTGAAACACAAAATCACAATGCTTAGAAATAAAAACACCGGCACTAACGAATTCCGTGCCATTGTGGAAGAAATCGCTATGTTGGTCGGATATGAAGCGCTCCGCGATTTAGAGTTAGACGAAATAGAAGTGGAAACTCCAATCGAAACAGCTATGTGCCCAGTTATTGCTGGCAAAAAGCAAGCCATCGTTCCAATCCTCCGTGCAGGTCTTGGTATGGTAGGCGGTATGTTAAAGCTTATGCCTACGGCAAAAGTTGGACATATTGGTATGTATCGTGACGAAGAAACCTTCGAACCACACGAATACTTCTGCAAACTCCCAGCACCTATCGAAGAAAGAAAAATCTTCGTTGTAGACCCAATGCTTGCAACTGGTGGCTCTGCTATTGATGCTATCAATCTAATCAAAGGTCGCGGTGGCAAGGACATTACATTCCTTTGCATCATTGCTGCTCCAGAAGGGTTAGAAAAACTCGCTGCCGCTCATCCAGACGTTAAAATCTTCGTTGGTAACTTGGATCGCGAATTAAATGCAAATGCTTACATCTGCCCAGGCTTAGGCGATGCAGGCGACCGAATTTTCGGAACGAAGTAAATATAGTAGAAGGGTGTCGCAAATACCATTTTGTCGACACCCTCTAATCTTACATCCCAGCTCTTATATACATTTCTGCCGCTTTCATACACATTTCTGTCACTGCCATTCCAATCGCAAAGAAAGTCATCACAAACATTAGCACAATCGCGCCTTTATCATAAACAATCTTCTTTTCCCAAATATTGGATAATAGCAATTCAATTCCAAGACCAATCAAAACAACTGGCCATAGCGAGAGGATTACTTGATAATCCATAATATCGAATAACGAATGGCTTAATAGCATTCCTCCAAACACCATCATACTAATTCCCGCTGTAATAGATCCTACCCGATGTGTACGATATGCAATTCCCCTATTTGTCGCTTCCATCTAGTTCCTCCTTTTTTCCTTTTATCATGCGCCAACCGATATAAATAATCAGAAGAGCAACCACAATCTCTGGTATTGTTTGTAGAAATGGTGCTAATATATTCCAGTATTCATCTGGTATCATACGATATAACATACTAGAAATATTATCCCATAATAATATAACACCACCAATGATTAAGCTCCATGAAATTCCTTTTCGAACCAACGGATTGGAAATCTGAATATTTTTTTCTCCCAAAAGAGATGACCAGATAAAATCATCCTCTAATCTCTGGAATTCTTCTTCCTCACAGGCACGAAGATTTCTTGCATGAAAGAAACTATAAAACCAAATCAATATTGCTCCAAAAATTAATAAACTTGTGTGCCCATAGGTAAGTTGTATAGAAAGGACCAATAAAAATAATGCCATTAAGCTAAGTCCCTGCTTCATAAATCCCATATACATCTCTGCTGCACCTGGTACAAAAGAGAATAAAAATGTAAAAAACTTATTTTTCTTTTTCTGCTTCATTAAAAATTCCTCCCATTTCCTGATTTAAATTGCTCATTAACTTTGCGAAAAAAGTACGATCATCCAATGCTTCTTCTCTGGTAATCGTTTTTCCAATTAACTCCTGTCTTGATGGTAATTCTTCAATTTCCTTTGGTTCTATATCCGGCATCCAGAATAGTAAGGCTATCGCTGCAGCAACAGAACCAAGAACTCGAATACAATACCGTCGAAATTCGACTGTCTTCCTCTTTTCTTCTGCTTTCGTAATCTTTGCCATTACATCTGACACAAACTCTGGAGGTGCTGAAACAAATTCCTTTTCTTCCACTTCCAGAATCAAGGCAGTTAGCGCTTCATCTGTCAAATATTTATTTTCCACACTCATTCTTTCAGCAGCTCCTTTCGATAAGATTTCTTTAATTTCTCTTTGGCTCGGTAAATCTGCGTCTGCACCGTATGTACATTTGCACCTAACTGCTCCGCGATTTCCTTTGCCGTTTTTCCTTCCAGAAAATACAAGTTCGCAATTTCATCATAAGGAGGAGAAAGTGCGTGGCAGCACACTCGTAATTCTTCCATCACCTCTTGATTTAAAATGCTTCGCAGTGGTTCATTTCGTTCTATCAAGTGCGCCTTCGGAAGCTCCTCTTCTAATGTCGGAACCATTCTTCTTGCCGCCGCCCTCTGATAGTCGATACATTTATTACTTGCAATTCGGCACAACCAAGCCTTTTCATTTTCCCCATCAAACTCACTTTTATGTTGATACGCAGCTAAAAATGTCTCTTGTGCCAAATCCTCCGCAGCAAAATAGTCTCCAGTCAACTTAAGGCAGATGGAAAAAACCAGATTCTGATACTGCTGCACAAATTTTATAAAACTGTCTTTGGAATCTATATTTTCCACCTCCTTTGTTACTTTTATATACTATAACGAATTATAATGGATTTTTTATTCAACTTTCCAAGAAAAAATTTTAAGATTCTTTGAAAAAACAAAGAGATGCTGCATTGCAACACCTCTTTCTGATCCATTATTTATTTTCTATAATTCGAACAAATCTGTCAACATATTCCTGATCCATGGAAATATGTTCGCACCCTGTAGCATCTCCCTCTTTTGGTATCCCTATCTCTACTAGCTTCTGGTCGAATTCTTCAAACCATAGGTAGGTATGCTCATTATAACGTTCAATCTTATCGTTTGTGGAAAAACCTGTTAAAAAGGTAATCGTTTTTCCATCCAGCTCTATTTGATAATAAAACTGACCTTTTCTCTCATGCTGGAAAAAGGTCACATCCTTTTGTCCAACCCCTGTGGTTATTTTCTCCACATCTGAATATTCATACGAAATTCCCAATGGACGGATTGGCGAATGACAAATAATCGCATCTTCTGTCACAACCGTAAAATTTGTTACACAGCAATAACTCGCCAGAAACCATACCACTGCGACTATTATCTTCCCTTTGCCTAGTTTATTCCAAACCGAAATCAAACCATTGTCTAGTTCCATCTGCTTTTTACGTTCTGTCGAAATTTTACTAATCAGCAGACACCCGATAAAGAAAATCGTGAGTATGACAATCGTAATCATCCCTCTCTGTGCCCAATAAGGATAATTATAAAACAGAAAATCCTCTGGGATTAACAAACCTTGAACCAACGTATCCACGCCAATAAAACACGCGAGCCCTAGCACAAGTGCCAGAATCATCATTGGAAAAATCCAAATATGTGCCTTATTTTTCTTCTTCACACGAGTTTTATTTCTGCTTCGCTGCACGAAATAGAAAATCCAAATCCCCGTAATCCAAGCAGTTCCGAAAATGGACGTTCCTGCCAAAAACATAAGATTCTCTATCATACCTTCGCTAATACTAATAAACAGCCACAGGATTGGCCCTAAAAAAATCAATGTTTGCAGAATTGTTACAGAGAGACTTGGAGCACCCAAATACTTCAATTCTTCTTCAATTTCTGCCAGTTCCTCGCTCTCAATATTTACCACAGCCTGATTATAATCCGAAATAATCTGATTTAGCTTTTCTTCGTCTTTCTTATAATCCTTTGCCAAACAGTGACACAACTCCTGTTTATCCAAACACCGGTCTCGCAAATTGGAAAAACTCTCCGCCTTCTGCTCTAATGCTTCCTCAACCTCTTTCGCATCCATATCCAGCATAGCTTTTACTTCTTCCACGCTAAATTCCAAATATCGAAAAAGCTTGATTCTCTTCAAACGATTTACTTCTGCTTCGGAATAACTACGATAATCATTTTCCTCATTACGTTCTACAGTAAGCAAGCCTTTGTCTTCGTAGTAGCGAATACTCTTTGCTGTTAATCCCGTCAATTTTTCTACATCTTTTATTGTCATACTCTGACCTCGTTTCTATGAATACATGGAAATTCCCCTTGGTTATGTGGCTAACATACACCATAACCCAAGGGGAAGGTCAAGAAGATTCTCCAAAAATCACTATCAAAACTAATAATGCAATTAAAATACATAAAATCAATGTCCCTATTTTTCGAATAAGCTTTGCCGCTTTAGGGGATTTCTTTGCAATGAAGAATAAAGGAATCTCCCAAATAGAATATGTACCTATTAGAATAGCAGGCTGCAAAAGTCCGATAAAGAAATATTCTATATCCCAATTTCCACTTAGGCCTTGGAGAACATACCATACAATGGCATATATCAAAAAAGCACTTACTACATTATAAACAATTTGTTTTCTATCTTTTATAAGATTTCCATTGCCATCTGCTATCTGAAACCATTCCAAAAGGATATTCTTTTCTACTTTTATCGTATCATTTACGATTTCTAGGAACTTATTTCCATCCTGTTCCTGTTCTTTGATTTCTTCCCAATAAAAGTTCTCATTGAAGGTATCAAAATCTTCCTGTCTATTCTGCATCTTCTTGCAGATTTTGATGGCTCCATTTAACTCATTCATCTTCTCTTGCAATTCCAGAATGTTCTTTTCCAAAAGCTCCTGCAAAGGGACATTTTCTTCCAGAAAATCTCTTATCTCTGAAACCGAAAATCCCAACTTTCTGAAAATGATAATCTTCTTAAGTACTGCAATATCATCCTCGCTATATTCGCGATAGGTATTTCCACTCCGTTGCGGTGCAAGTAGATTTTCTCTTTCATAAAATCGAATGGTCGCCCTTGGCAATCCTAACTGTTCTTCCACTTCTTTTATCGTCATAATTTTCTCTCCTTTACCCTTGCAGAATAAAGTATAAACAATGTTTACAGTCAAGGATTATTTTTCAATTCCAAGCAAATGATACAATGTTGGCTCATAACCAAACTCTTCCATTATTGCATGCACCTCTTTTAACATACCTTCCTTCACCTGCTTCGGCATAATTGGTCTACGCACCGCGCGAATCAAGATATTCTTAGGTGTATGTTCAAAATCGATAAACTCTAAAAGCTGTGTTTTATATCCACTATATTCCAAGAGGTTTGCACGAATCGCATCTGTTGCAAGAGCAGAAAAACGTTCTTTGATAATACCATAGCGTGACAAAATAGTTAAGTTCTCTGGTTTCATCTGTTTGTTTAATTCATGCTGACAGCATGGCACAGAAAAAATCATTTTCGCCTTCCACTGAATCGCATTATAGAGTGCATAATCGGTAGCTGTGTCACAGGCATGTAACGTGATTACCATATCAACGTCAAATGGAGCTTTGAAACCGTTTACATCACCTACCTCAAATCTCAAGTTCGTGTAATGGTATTTTTCTGCTGCCTGATTACATTTTTTAATGACATCTTCTTTCAGATCAAGACCAATCATATTTACCTTAAGCTGCATAACTTCCGTTAGGTAATAATACACCACAAAGGTTAAATACGATTTACCACAGCCAAAGTCGATAACATTTAATTCTTCTACCTTTAATCTCGAAACTTCATCGTCGATGATTTCGAGAAAGCGGTTAATCTGTTTGTACTTATCGTACATGGTATTTACGACTTTACCATCCTTGGTAAATACCCCCATATCCACAAGAGGCGCGATATTCATATCCTCTCTAAGAATATAATTTTTCTGTCGATTATGTCCCTGCTGCTTTGCAGAGAGCTTAACCACATCCGTCGCAGTCTTTTTTACCTTGTACGTGCAATTTCCTTTTTTCGAAACAAGGATAATGTGTTCTTCTGTGGCAGAAATTCCATTGATTTGTTTATAACGGTTTTCTACTAACGCCAAACAACGTTCAAACAGGCCTTCCTTTACGATATTTTCGTGGAAGACCTGCTTATCGGTGTATTTTGCAATCTGATAGGTTTTACCTTTATTCTCAATAATGATTTTTTTGTACTCTTCTGATTTACTAAAAGGATTGCTGAAAACCAGTTTTTGCAACTCTTTTTCTAATACAATCTCTAAGTATTGTTGCAATTCGTTCATGTATCCTCTTCACTTTCCTCAACTGGAACCTCGAAGTTTTTGAGCGCAGCCTCCAAGTCTTCCACAAACAAGTCGCTCTCTTGATTCATTTCATCTATCTGTGCGGCCTGCATATCCTTGTCTCTTTTTATCGTATTGGTATACTGCGTTTTTACGCCAGCGCGTGGTTTTGTGTCCGAAAGAATCAGTTTTAATACCTGCTTTCGATTTACACTTGACCATCTTTTTGCAAAATAAAGCAAACACTTTGTCTTGCTTTTGCAAACACTCATTCCTTCATCCACATAATATGGACACTGCTGTCCTGTTGCCTTGCATATATCATTATATGCATCATGGTTGCTTGACCGTGAAATCGGGCAAGGCAATAACATTTCAAAGTTTCCCCTCATTTGTACATTCCTCATTTTGGAGCTATTGCTTCACATACAACTCCATAATTTTATTTATCAGTATTAATGTAACACAGAATTGGCAGAAAGCCAAGTATTATCTTAAATCTGCTTCACTTAATGTTATATCTGCGATGACTTCAAATATGCTCGAGAATCCTTATTTCAATAAGAATTACTGCGAATCCAAGAGCTGTCTCGACTACGCTACGCTTCGTCTCGACCATCTCTTGTCTTCCAATGAAAAACAGTACAAAAAAAGAGTTCCTCGAATAAATTCGGGAACTCTTCTTTGCACTGCTTTTCGCAGTAATTCTTATCTCTTGCTGAACTGTGGTGCGCGACGAGCTGCTTTGAGACCGTATTTCTTACGTTCTTTCATACGTGGGTCACGTGTTAAGAAGCCAGCTGCTTTTAATACTGGACGGTATTCGCCATCTACCTGAAGCAACGCACGAGCGATACCATGTCTGATAGCACCAGCCTGTCCTGTATATCCGCCACCTTTAACGTTTACTAATACGTCGAATTTATCAACTGTTTCAGTTGCAACTAATGGCTGACGAACAACTACTTTTAATGTTTCTAATCCTAAATATTCGTCAATATCTCTTTTATTGATTGTGATTTTACCTGTTCCTGGTACTAAGTATACTCTAGCAACAGATGATTTTCTTCTTCCAGTTCCGTAATACTTTGTAGTAGCCACTGTAATTTACCTCCTAATTAAAATGTTAATACTTCTGGTTTCTGAGCTGCATGTTTGTGTTCAGGTCCAGCGTATACGAATAATTTTTTGTACATTTCACGTCCTAAAGGTCCTTTTGGAAGCATACCTTTTACAGCGAATTCAATAACTCTTTCAGGATGTTTTGCTAACATTTCTTTTAATGTAGTTTCTTTCATACCACCTACATAGTCAGAGTGACGATAGTAGATTTTCTGTTCCATCTTCTTACCTGTAACTTTGATCTTTTCAGCGTTGATTACGATTACATAATCACCTGTGTCAATGTGTGGTGTAAAGATAGCTTTATTCTTTCCTCTTAATACTTTAGCAACTTCTGATGCTAAACGTCCTAATGTCTTACCTTCAGCGTCTACTACATACCATTTTCTTTCGATTGTAGCAGGACTAGCCATAAATGTCTTCATTTGGTTTTCCTCCTAAGATAATTTAACAATAAATAACGTTGGGTTATTTGGAATCTCGTATGTCCGGACGCTATCCCTTTTTCACCCGATTATTCTCTATAGTTAAAATGCTTGCCGGGGCTTTGGCTCACATTTTCATACTATCGCAGACTATGATATTATATTACACGATACCTCGTGTGTCAAATACTTTTTCTAGAAACTTTTACCAAAAAATCACTATATTTTGTGGGACCTAAATCCCTTTATAATCAATCCCTATCATTGTAAGTCCATGCGCTGGTGCCGTCGGTCCTGCACTCTGTCTATCTGCCGCATCTAGCATCACAAGAATGTCTTCTGGTTGTCGTTTACCTGCTCCTACCTCAATCAAGGTTCCCGCAATGATACGAACCATATTATATAAAAATCCATTTCCCGTTACTCGAATATGGATTTCATCCTCTTTTTTTGTAACGGTACAGGCATAAATCGTACGCACTGTTGTTTCTACCTGTGCATGTACCGAACAGAAGCTCTTGAAGTCATGTTCGCCTACCAAATAAGATGCCGCTTTCTGCATCGCGTCTACATCTAAATCATAATGATAGTAATATGTGTTCGATCGACGAGTTGGATCCCGAAAAACACGATTCAAAATTCGATACTCGTATGTCTTTCTGCTCTTTCCTGCACGTGGGTGAAAATCATCTGCCACCTGACAGGAACTTTGCACTACAATATCTTCTGGCAAACGAGTATTTAACGCATAACAAATTTTCTCTGCCGGCATACGAGTGTTGGTATCAAACACGCATACATTCCCAAGCGAATGCACACCCGCGTCTGTACGGCTCGCACCTGTCACCTGTATTTCCTCACCAAGCAAATCGTACAAGGCTTCATTTAATTTTTGCTCTATCGTGACTGCGTTTTTTTGGAGCTGCCAGCCACTATAATTTGTGCCGTCATAGGCAACTACCATTTTTACACGCATATTTTCATCCTCTCTACTGTGGAAAAGGTACTACATTTGCTGCTATAATTACCAAAACCAAAAATCCAATCACAATTCCATACGCATTGTAATCTTCCTGTGTATATTTCAGCGGTTTCATCTTGGTACGTCCTTCGCCACCATTATAGCAACGTGCTTCCATCGCCATCGCCAAATCTTCTGCTCGACGAAATGCAGATACAAAAAGCGGAACCAAAAGTGGAACCATCGCCTTTGCCTTCTGAATCAAATTCCCATTTTCAAAATCGGCACCACGTGCCATCTGTGCCTTCATAATCTTATCCGTTTCCTCAATCAAAATCGGAATAAAGCGAAGTGCAATCGACATCATCATCGCGATAGAATGCACTGGCACATGAAACTTATTGAGTGGAGCTAACGCTGTTTCTAATCCATTGGTCAACTGGTTTGGTGTTGTTGTAAGTGTCATAAGGGATGTACCCAAAATCAAATACACCAAACGAATGGTCATAAGGACTGCATTTATAATTCCGGCATCCGTAAGCTGAAGGCTTTTCCACTTCCAAAACACGATATCCCCTGGTGTTCCTAACAAACTAAAAATAGACGTAATCACTACCAGTACGATGATTGCTTTTAAGCCTCGTGTCATAAACCGAAAAGGAACCTTGGAAATTTTGATTACATAATATAGAAAGCCTGTAATCAATGCCAACCCTACAATCCCTTTAAAGCTAAATAACGCAATGATATATATGACTGTCGTAAACAATTTTACTCTTGGGTCAAGCCTATGCAACAACGAATCTGCTGGATAATATTGCCCGATCGTAATATCTCGAATCATTTCTAAACCTCTAAAATTCTTTTTCTACATCTCGAAAGCGACGATTATCGAAACGCCGCAAGTATACTTTCCTTTGCTTCCTCTACTGTAGTAGCATCCACATCTACCGGAAGCCCTTTTTCTTGTAGCTCGTGCATCAAATACGTCACCTGTGGAGCTGCCAAACCAACGGCTTCTAACTCTTTGTACTGACGGAACACATCCTTAGGCACACCGTCATACATCACAGAGCCTTGGTTCATCACAATAATGCGGTCTACATATTTTGCTACATCTTCCATGCTGTGGGAAACCAGAATAATTGTAATCCCAAGCTCCTTATGCATCTGGGAAATCAAGCCTAAAATCTCATCACGCCCCGCTGGGTCCAAACCTGCGGTTGGCTCGTCCAAAATCAAAACTTCTGGTTTCATCGCAAGCACACCAGCGATTGCAACACGACGTTTCTGACCACCCGACAAATCAAATGGTGGCTGATAAAACAGCTCATGTGGAAATCCAACATTTCGAAGTGCCTCAAAAGCACGAAGCTCCACCGTCTTTTTATCTAAGCCAAGATTCTTTGGTCCGAAACAAACGTCATCGAAAATCGTCGTTTCAAAAAGCTGATGCTCTGGATACTGGAATACCAGCCCCACTCTGCTACGAAGCTCTTTCATATTAAAATCTTCGTCATAGATATCCTGTCCGTGAAAGTATATTCCACCCGAAGTCGCCTTAATCAAACCATTCATGTGTTGAATCAGCGTAGACTTTCCCGAACCGGTATGACCGATAATTCCGATAAATTCCCCATCTTCAATTTTCAAATTGATATCCTTTAGTGCCTGAACATGATATGCCGTTCCTTCACTATAGCTATAGTTTACTTTATCTAAAATAATTGACATACTATTTCACTTTCATAATTGCTTCTATCAGTTCTTCTCTTGTTAAAATTCCATTCGGAATTGGAAGACCTGCCTGTCGGAGTTCATGTGCCAAAAGCGTCATCTGAGGCACATCCAATCGATGTGCTTTCAGCTCTTCTACTCTAGAGAAAATCTCACGCGGTGTACCATCCATGATGATTTTCCCATTTTCCATCACATACACGTAATCTGCATCGACTACCTCTTCCATGTAATGCGTAATCAAAAGCACAGTAACACCCTTTGTCTTATTGAGTTCATGTGCTGCTTTTAACACATCCTTACGTCCATTCGGGTCAAGCATCGCAGTTGGCTCATCAAAGACGATGCACTTTGGTTCCATTGCCATAACACCTGCAATGGCTACACGCTGTTTCTGTCCACCTGATAATTTGTTTGGAGAGTGGTTTCTATACTTCGTCATGCGAACAGCACCTAAGCTCTTCTCCACACGTTCCCAGATTTCTTCGGTAGGAACCCCAATATTTTCTGGTCCAAATGCCACATCTTCTTCCACTATATTGGCAATAATCTGGTTGTCTGGATTCTGAAATACCATTCCAGCCGACTTACGGACTGGAATGACATTTTCTTCTTTTGATACATCCATACCATCTACCCAAATCGTACCTTCCGTGGCAGACAGAAGTGCATTAATATGTTTTGCCAGCGTTGATTTTCCAGAACCATTGTGTCCTAAAATCGCAATAAACTGACCTTCTTTTACATCCAAATCTACATGGTCTAATGCCGTGGTAATAGATTCCACATTGTCATCTTCATCACGACGAATAAAATCATGGACTAAGCCTTTTGTCTTAATAATACCCATTTTAGTCCTCCCAGTGCAACCGATGAAGCTCACCTTCCAGCTTCATATTAGAAAAATCATTCTGTCGCAATGCCTCATACAAAACAATCGCAACCGAATTTGACAAATTCAACGAACGTGTTTCGCCAACCATCGGAATACGCACGCAGGTCTCTGGATTGTCTTTCAAGATTTCCTCTGGAATGCCAGCACTTTCTTTTCCAAACATAATGTAGCAGTCTGGTTCGTAACTTACTTCCGAATATACATGACGCGCCTTTGTCGTAGCATAGTAAATCTTTGCCTCTGGATTTCTCTGACAGAAATCCTCCCAATTCACATAAGTCGTTACATCCAAATCCTTCCAATAGTCCATGCCAGCTCTCTTTAACTGCTTTTCCTCTAATGAAAAGCCAAGTGGCTCTATTAAATGTAATCTGGTATTTGTTGCAACACAGGTGCGCCCAATATTTCCGGTATTAGCTGGAATTTCTGGTTCAAATAATACAATATTTAATGGCATAATTATTTATTCTCTCTCAGTTCATTTACAAATTCTTCAAATCGATCCATAGCAATCTTCAGATTTTCCATAGAATATGCATAAGAAATACGAAGGAAGCCTTCGCCACAGTCCCCAAATGCTGTACCTGGTACCACGCATACTTTTTTACTCTTAAGCATCGCGGTTGCAAAATCATCAGAGCTCATACCAAATTCTTTGATACATGGGAATACATAAAAAGCACCCAGGGCTTCAAAACAATCTACGCCCATTTCTGCAAATCTCTTCAAAAGATATTTACGACGCACATTGTACTCCATCTTCATCTCCTGCACATCTGCATCTCCATTACGCATCGCTTCCACTGCCGCATACTGGCTTGTGGTTGGTGCACACATGATTGCAAACTGATGAATCTTAAGCATCTGCTTGATAATTACCTCTGGTCCACATGCATATCCAAGTCTCCATCCTGTCATAGAATGTGACTTTGAAAAACCGTTGATTAAAACCGTTCTTTCTTTCATTCCTGGAAGGTTACAAATAGAAACATGATTATCGGTGTAAGTAAGCTCTGAATAGATTTCATCACTCAATACATAAAGGTCATGTTTTAAAATCACTTCTGCAATCGCTTCCAAATCTTTTCGTTCCATAATTGCCCCTGTTGGGTTATTTGGGAACGGAAGTACCAAAAGCTTCGTCTTTGGCGTAATTGCCGCTTCTAATTCTTCTGCTGTAAGGCGGAATTCATTTTCTGCCTTAAGCTCGATAATCACCGGTGTACCATTTGCCAAAATCGCACATGGCTCATACGAAACATAGCTTGGCTGTGGAATCAATACTTCATCCCCTGGGTCAAGCATTGCACGCATACAGATATCAATCCCTTCACTGCCACCTACCGTTACTATCATTTCCTTCACTGGGTCGTATGTAAGGTCATAGCGACGTTCCAAAAACTTCGCAATTTCTTCTTTCAATTCTTTCAATCCCGCATTCGAGGTATACGAAGTTCTACCTTTTTCCAACGAGTAAATACCTTCATCACGAACATGCCATGGAGTGTCAAAATCTGGTTCCCCAACACCAAGAGAAATAACATCGTCCATTTCAGCCGCAATATCAAAAAACTTACGAATACCCGATGGCTTAATATTTACGATTGTACTTGATAATGGATTTCTCATTAATTCATCAACTCCCTTTCATCCTTAGCTGGTTTTGCTAAGATAGTTCCGTGGTCTTTATATTTCTTTAAAATAAAGTTTGTTTTGGTACTAAGTACAGTATCCATCGGTGCGAGCTTTTCAGATACAAACTGTGCTACCTCACGAAGGGTTTTTCCTTCAATAATTACCATAAAATCAAAGCCGCCAGAGATTAAGTAAATCGAATTTACCTCTGGATAGTTATAAATACGTTCTGCTACCTTGTCAAAGCCCATCCCTCTCTGTGGAGTAACACGAACCTCAATAAGGGCAGTTGCTTTTTCTACACCAACCTTATCCCAATCAATCAATGTGTGATAACCACAAATTACTCTTTCGTGTTCCATTGCCTCTAATTCGTTTAATACCGCCTGCTCATCTGCCCCTACACGAAGCGCAAGTTCTGCAATATCCACTCTGGAATTTTTCTCAATATAATTTAAAATCTTCTCTCTCATTTTATATTACCTCTCTATCTGATATAATTCGTCCGTTTGTGTCGTTTCCAAAAAACGTCTCTCATCCTCATTGATGAGTACACGATCATTGCTATCTGTCGCTTTTCCAATGATTACCGCTGGAATCTCTGCTTTTTCCAATTCCATAACCAAGCCATTTCCATCTTCCGTAGCAATCAAAAGACATCCTCCTGACAAAATCTTATACGGATTCAAATCGAAAAACTCACAAATCTCTATCGTTTCCTGACGAATCGGAATTTTCTTTAAATCAATTTCCAGTCCAACGCCAGCACTTTCTGCCAACTCCCAAAGTGCGCCGAATATACCGCCCTCTGACACATCATGCATTGCACTCGCGCCAGACTGCACGGCGACTGCTGCCTCTGGGATTATCGACATCATCTGTCGAAATATTTTCGCTTTATCAATAAAAGGCTGTGCGTATCTTGTACGAAGCTGCTCTTCTTTTTCGTTCGCTAAAATAGCAGTACCTTCTAAACCAACCCACTTTGTCGCTACAATATCCATTCCTGGACGAACATTGCTACTATGCAGCATGTCTTTTTTCAAAACAGTACCCATAGCAGTCGCAACTACAAGAGGTTCTTTTACCGCACGGCTTACCTCTGTATGTCCACTCACAATATCAACACCGCAATTCTCGCATGCAGCATCGAAATCCTTCATCAACTCTCGCAATTCTTCTTCATTATATGAGGTCGGAAGAAGCATCGTGACAGAAATCCCCATTGGCTTCGCACCAGAGCACGCCACGTCATTGCAAGCAGCCATAATTGCACTGCTGCCAATCGCATCCTTTGTCAAAGTAATAGGGTCAGAGGATAATACGACTGCCATATCTTCATTCACCGATATCGCACCATAGTCTCCACCTACTGCTGGAGCTACCATCACATCATCTCTTCTTTTATGCAGTTGTTTTAATATGGAGCGTTTTAATATGGACTCCTTTAATTTACCTGCTTTCATATCTACCTCATATATAGTGGTTAAGGCTGTGACGAAATTCGCCACAGCCCAATGTTAAAATATTACTTGGAATTAATTTCCATCATTGCCAGTCTCTGCATTTTCACTGGCTCCTGTTTCTGGTGCTTCTACACCTGTTCCAGCTTCACTACCTTCACTACTTTCCGTATCCCCTGCACCCGCTTCTGGTTTTTCTGGGGTTGTCGTTCCTGTGTCTGGTGTTGTCGCTTCTGTGTCTGGAACCTCTGGCACTACTGGTTTTGCCAATTCCTCAACAACCTTCTTAATGTAATCGTCATCTTTTGTCTCAAGCGCCTTTTTCAGAGTAGCCATCTGCTCCTCAGTCGCATTTCCAATTCCGAGCGTTATCTTTGCACAAGATGTTCTATAAGTACTCTTATTTACCTGTGTCTTAGACTCCTGTACACCATTTACGGTAACAATTTTCCAGAATCTTGCCACATATCCGATATGCTCTGTTCTTTTTACTTCGTATGTTCCGATTGGCTGTTTTTCATCCAACGTATATTCTGTATCTGGATCGTTTTCCGAAAGGATCTCGCTTTCAAATGTTACCACACGATTACTTGGTCTCGTTTCTTTACCATAGATGTTGAAGTTTACATTTCCGTCACTGCAATATCCTTCAATATAAATCGGTGTATCATAATTATTTTTAAACTTTAAGTTCTTATAGGTACCTGCAATCGCTGCATCTCCCCCTGGAGGTGCATAAGCAATAATCATAGAATGTGCAAAACGCTGAGTAATTTCAAGCTCTGCTTTCAGTGCCGCATTGTATAAGGTCGTAACAACCTGACAAATACCACCACCATATTCCATAATCGTTTCGCCATCTTGGAACATACCATCCATTACATATCCATTCTCAGCTGTAAATGGAACTACGTATTCATAAAATGAAAATTCATCTCCCGGATATAAAACAATACCGTTTATTTTCTTTGTTCCAGTTTCTATGTTTATGTCACGGTTAGGGGAACCCATATCTCTATAACGTGTCGTATGGGAACCTAAAACATCTTTTATCGCTGCCAGTTCTTCCTCCGTACCACGTGGCACAGACTCAACACTTGTCAACTCAAACTCCGCTGTTTCTACGATTCCTTCTTCCCAGTTTGTACCAATCCAATCATTCAACGCATTTACAGAAGCAACAATATCTACTTCATTTCCAGCCTGACCTGCAGTATATTCAAACTTTCCATTTACTTTCTTGAGGCCATTATCAATTGCTTTTATATCAATTTTGCTTCTTTTGCCATGAATTTTATTGCCGGTTAACTGCTTATCAATCGTCAACCCCATATCTACAACATAATCTTCTTTTTCCAAATCCTGTAAAGCTTTGAAACGTTTCAGCATATTGCCTGTATTACCGATTGCAACAGCCTCTTTCACCGCCACGCTAGTTTTGGAAGAAAGCTCCAAATCTTTTAACTGATATTTCAACGAGTCCTTTGGTCCCACCAAAGTAATCCACTGCTCCTGAAGCCCTTCTACATAAGCATTTACTGCTGCAGTCGCTTCTTCCTCCGTCATACCACCTACATCAACGCCACCAATATAAACACCTTCTTCTATAATGGTATCATCTAGTACGTCTGCCTTTACGCAATTTTCATTTGCCAAGAAAAATGCACCTGCTACAATTACCATTGCAGCCATTGTTAAAAACTTGAATTTCTTCATATCTTATCCTCTCATATTGAAATAAATAAAATAGTTAACAAATATCTAATAATTTATTTTACCACAAGTTCTACGATTAGTAAACAAAGAGTGCTGATACAAATGTAGTTATCAACATCGCAGCTACTAACACCAAGCAAATAATCGCTAATACCTGTCTTTTCTTTTTTCCTTTGTTAAAATTGCTCATTGTATTCACCTCTTCAAAAAAATCTGTTATACTTAACCTGTATTACAACAGGAAAGGATACCAATATGTTCCCATTTTTAGCTATATTTATTATTTTTTGTCTTGTACTTACCTTCTATATCCGAAAAAACGATGCTGCCCAACAAAAGGTGCAGGATGATTTTTGGGAAAAAGAACGCCAATCCAATGCCGTTCGCAAAAAAGATATTAGTAAGCTTGACTATATTACCATACCTTTCGATAAAATTCCAGTAAAGCTTGAAACTTGTACTGAAAAACAACTTTTCGCCCTTGCAGAAAAACCAATGTTAAATTTCGTCGGAATCAGCAACACGGATTTAAAACTACAATATGGCACTGCAAATCTGGATATTCTCACCGAATATGAAAATAATTTTCTAGAGTTCGTCGCACTTCTTCCAGATTATACCGCCGAGCTCGTAGAAGCAGGCGAAATCGAATCTGCTCGAATGCTTTTGGAATTTGCAGTAAGTGTAAATGCCGATTCACGAAAAATCGACAAACAGCTTGCCCAGCTCCAGTAATTTTATCTTCCATGCACCAAAATATATTTATCAATAATTCGGGAGGCTTCGCTTTTTGTGAGGTTCTCCCAATTTATTTCGTCATTTATCTGATGCTTCTCACGATATTCTTTTAATCTCTGCACCTGTCTAGGTGTTGCAGGCGTTTGTTTTTTTGCTCGATACGTTAGTGGTTTCGGCTCAAAATACGTTTCTGCATTTTCCAGCTCCTGTCCCAATACTTTTAGCTTTTCAAATATCTGCCAGGTCTCCAAAGCGTCATCTAACGCCCGGTGTTCCCGTGCTCGCTCAATGCCAAAATACTGACATAAGCTCTCTAATTTTTTCGGCTGCTCCGGTGGGAGTAATACTCTGGCGAGCTTTAAGGTATCACAGGCCTTTGCCTCCAATGGTCGTTTATGATTCACAGCCCACTGCTTCAGGAAACTATAGTCAAAATTAATATTTTGCCCGACCAAAATCTCTCCTTCCATAAAATCCAACAATGCTTCCATTGCCGTATCCTTATCCATCCCAGACTTTACCATTTCATCCGTAATTCCTGTCAATTCCACCACTCTGGTAGGAATTTTGCAATTCGGATTTACCAGACACTCCATCGTATCTATTACCTGATTATCCTTAATTTTAACTGCACCAATTTCGATAATCTGGTCGGTTTTTGCAGATAAACCCGTCATTTCCAAATCCAGCACTACATACTCATTTATCATCTATCTTTTATCCTTTGACTTACACAAATCATACAAAAAACATTCCTGGCACTTCGGACTTCTCGCAAAACAAATATTTCGTCCAAACGAGATGATTTGAATATTATACAAAATCCAATGATCCTTTGGCAGCTTTCGCATAAGCTCGAACTCTATCTTCTCGGGATCCTCTTCCTTTGTAAAACCTAATCTTTTTGAAATGCGTTTTACATGTGTATCCACGACTATGCTTGGCTGATTGTAAATATTTCCACGAATCACATTTGCAGTCTTTCTCCCAACACCAGCCAGTGTCAATAAATCTTCCAATTCCGACGGAACTTCTCCGCCATATACTTCTACCAAACGCTTCGCACAGGCAATAATGTTTTTCGCCTTATTGTGAAAAAATCCAGTTGGACGAATATCCTGCTCTAACTCTTTTAAATCTGCATTCGCAAACTTTTCCAAGGTGTCATATTTCGCAAACAAATCTTTCGTCACGATATTGACTCTCGCATCCGTACATTGTGCACTTAAAATAACGGCAATCAAAAGCTGCCATGGCGTTTCATGGTTCAGGTAGCAAATATATTCTGTTCCATATACTTCATCCAAACGTTTTAAAATTTCTTCTGTTCTTTTCGCTGCCATTCTATTACCGCCGGCTCATCGGCGCCTCCTATTATCATATCCTCATCTGGATTCACATATTGTATCTGCGCCTGATGCGTCAATGGATCTCTCTTGTCATACGAAAACAGCACAAATACCGGATCTGTCAATTCCTCATAATTTTCGCCAAGAAAGTCATACGAAAACATCTCTAAATGCGACATTTTTCCGTTCTTACAGTAGAAACGTGCAAATGGTTTCACACACTCATACGAATTTGCCCACACAGGACGAGATTTGCAATTCTCTCTGTAATACAAATCAAATACCAAAGCTTGTCGAATACAGTCCTGCCATTCTTCACCTTCTGGAGCATTCTGCCATTCCTGCTTCAAAAATTCCATTAGTATTTCACAACGTCTGATTCTAGAATGACTCATTCCAAAGTAACCGTTTGCCTCATAAAAATCACCCAGTTTTTGAAACATATCAAAGGCACTCTCAAAATGTGTTTCTAATACCTTCATGCTAATTTCGAACTGTCCGCTGTTGTAATACACTTCAAGCATTTCTTCCACTCGCTTCATGCGAAGTACATCCTCATACGATAACCATTTCGTCGACAATACCTCATACGGTGGATTGTCATGATAGAGGATTTCGTATTCCTTTGCATGCTCAAACATATAGGAGCCTTTCAGCACCTTAAGAAATCCCATCTGGAGCTGATTTGGCCGTAACGCATATATTTCGTCAAAGGACTTACGAAATGTCTTATAATCTTCAAAAGGCAAACCTGCAATCAAATCCAAATGCTGGTGAATATTCCCAAATCTTTTCACACGTTTTACGATTTCTTTTAATCGTTCCAATTTCATGGTACGCTTGATTTCTTTTATCGTAATTTCATTTGTAGACTGCACACCAATCTCTAATTGAATCAAGCCTGGACGCATCTGTTCCATCAATGCAAGCTCTTCTTCATTAATCAAATCTGCCGATATCTCAAAATGAAAATTCGTTACACCATTGTCATGTTCATGAATAAATTTCCAAATCTCCATCGCATGCTCATGGTGGCAATTAAAGGTTCTGTCCACAAATTTCACCTGTGGCACCTTCTGCTCTATAAAAATGCACAACTCGTCTTTCACCAGATTGATATCTCGGAAACGCAGCTTTTTGTCCACAGATGACAAACAATAACTGCAAGAGAATGGACAACCTCTGCTGCTTTCATAATAAATAATTCGATTCGAGAAATCCTCCATTTTATCATAGCTAAAAGGAATGTCGCTCATATTCATAATCGAACGCCATGGATTCACTTGAATTTCCACATCCACTCCATTTTCTTTTCGATAAGCAATCCCTAAAATATCTTCTAAACGATTGGAACTATTCCCCTCATCCGTGTTGCAGGAATCCATATAATAAGCACATAATTCCCGAAAGGTCTCTTCCCCTTCACCCATCATAATGCCGGTAACTTCCGAGTGATTCTTTAGAAAATCCTCTACCTCAAAAGAAACCTCTGGTCCTCCGAGCCATATCGGCACTGTCGGGCAAAGCTTGTGAAACTCCCGCATGACCGCTTCTATCATCGACAGATTCCAGATATAACAGGAAAACAGTAACACATCTGGTTTTTTCTTATATATCTCTTCTAAGATATAATCCGCCTGATTATTAATCGTAAATTCTGCAATTTCCACACTATCTTTATATTCCTTCGCAAAGGCCTTCAATGAATAGACTGCCAAATTAGAATGGATGTATTTTGCATTAATTGCTGTAAGTAATAATTTCATTATTCATCAAACTCCATAATCACAAAGAACCCTTTTTCGGTTTCGATAATATCCACAACCACACCTTCTCTGGATTTCAGTCGCTCACTTACCGTATAATTTCCAGACATGGCAATGGCATGTTCTATTGTATAATAATAGGAAGTCGGCAACTTTCCTTCGGTCACAGATAACCTGTCTCCGATTTGCGTAAGCCCCGAACGCTCCATTTTAAATTCCATTCTGCGCATAGAAAATCTCCTTTCACACTACCCCTATTTTATAAAAAAGTCAGATGTATGGCAACACACATCTGACTCTAAATTGCATTTTCTATTCTTTTCCATTCCAGCAGTATGTACAAAGCTTACATGGATTTAAACCAATTGCTTCAATGATATCATCCAAACGTGCGAACTGTAAGGAAGTAAATCCTAACTTATCGCAAATATCCTGTACCATTGCTTTGTATTTGTCACTATCTGGATTTGTATATTCTTCCATCAATGCATCTGTAATTTCCCCTTCGCGCTCCAAAATCACACGACGGGTAATCAGTTCCATTTCAGAAGAAGAACGTGAGAAGTTCAAATATTTACATCCATACATAATTGGTGGGCAGGCTGGACGTACATGTACCTCCTTCGCACCACTTTCATATAAGAACTCTGTTGTCTCTCCAAGCTGGGTTCCACGTACGATAGAATCGTCCACCAGCAATAATTTCTTTTCCTTAATCAAAGGCTGAACTGGAATCAGTTTCATCTTTGCAATCATGCTTCTCTGTGCCTGACTGGTAGGTGTGAAAGAACGAGGCCAGGTTGGTGTATATTTGATAAATGGACGAGTATATGGAATCTGTGCTTTGTTCGAGTAACCAATCGCTGCTGGCACACCAGAATCTGGAACACCTGCCGCATAATCTGGTTTTACATTCGCATCATCACGTGCCGCCATACGACGTCCGGTTTCATAACGCATTTCTTCTACATTGACACCTTCATAAGTAGAAGTAGGATAACCATAGTATACCCAAAGGAACGAACATATCTTCATTTCTTCGCCTGGTTCCTGTATGGTTTCTACACCATCTGCAGTCATAAATATGATTTCCGCTGGTCCTAATTCTTTATAATCTACATAACCAAGATTTAAATATGCAAAACTTTCAAAAGAAAGACAGTAAGCCCCTTCCTTTTTACCAACAATAATCGGAGTACGTCCCAAACGGTCTCTCGAAGCATAAATACCATCTTTTGTTAAAATAAGCACACTAAGAGAACCTACTACTTTTTCCTGCAGATACTGCAAGCCCTCCAGCATCGTATCCTTCTGATTGATAATTGCGGCAGCAACCTCTGTCTGGTTAATACTTCCACCACTCATTTCCAAGAAATGTGTTTTACCCGAGTTATAGCACTCCTGCACCAAATCCTCAGCATTTGCAATCTTACCTACCGTCGTAATTGCAAAACTGCCTAGATGCGAATGCACCAAAAGTGGCTGTGGTTCAAAATCGGAAATACATCCGATACCCATATTTCCCTGTAATTCCTCTACATCCTTTTCAAATTTCGTACGGAATGGAGAATTCTGAATATTGTGAATTGCACGGTCGAATCCGTTCTCGCCATACACTGCCATACCAGCTCTTCTCGTACCTAAATGAGAATGGTAGTCCGTACCATAAAACAAATCTAATACACATGATTCTTTTGACGCTACTGCGAAAAATCCGCCCATAAATAAGCCTCCTGTCTCTTATGTCAGTTGTTGGTTAACTAGGCTCTAAATAAAGTCTACTAGGTAAGTATAACACAAACCCACCTAATATTAATACCTCTAAATTTATTCGTCAAATAAGTGTTACCAAATTCGCTTATTAATTTTTCTAATAAGCAACAAATTTCAGTTGCGAATCCCTTCATTTCATGTCATACTTTAGATAGGAAAATATCCAATAGGATAAAAGGAGGGTAATTTATGGATATTGCAGCTGTATCTTCTGCATTAAGTGCAGTACAATCTTATGGACCATACGCAACAGGAAGTGTCGCACAGGCTGTCAGTGTTGAAATGCTGGACCAAGCGATGGAAATGAATGAAGCCATGAATTCCCAGATGATTAGCATGATGGAGCAGTCCGTGAATCCTAATTTAGGCGGAAATATTGACATTCGTGTGTAATGCAAAATAATCTAAATAACAGTAGGCCGAGGTTCGAATGTTCGTCCCTCGGCTTTTCATTTAAATTCTTATTATATTCTAACTATTCAATAACATATTATCAAAATTCTGCAACAGCCACTCCGTCATTTTCTTGTTTATTTCATAAAGCTCCTTATATTTGTCTTGTTCTGAAAACCACGCCGTTGCTATAAACTGATTTGTAATAACAACATACGGAAGCGCTTTCCACTCGTTATCCGAAAGTTTTACAACTTCATCATAGCCATATATTATGTTCTTATATATGTTGATCCACTGATTCAATCTATCTGTATTATCAGCCTCAAAACTTTCGGACAATATCGCTGTAGCCGCATAGCATGGATCAAAAATTCTAATATTTCTTTCACTAAGGTCGAAATCAAGAACTCCCCAATTGTCACCACATAGTATAATATTCCCAGGATTCGGATCTCGATGAATGATTTGTTGTGGCAATGATTCATATATCTCACCAAATTCCTTTTCATACATTTCAAGAAACCCTTCCGGCATATCCATTTTCCCTACCAAAGCTGGAATTGCCCACTCTTTTGCAGTTTTCAATATATTAGCCTGATTTGCAATTACCTCTACTTTGGAAAGTGCTACACTCAACTGACCTATGATTTCCCCAATGAACCGTGCCTTTGGCATATAATCTTCCAGATACATTGTACTTGCCTTTAATTGTTTCCCTTCTAATCGCTTGGTCACATAAAAATACAAATCATCACTTGCAACCACGAACTTTCCATCTACTGTTTTTATCGGCGTAGCAGTTGATAAACCTATACTTTCCAATGCCTGCGATAATGAAATATGATTCTCAACACGTCCCAAATTAGGCGAAAACTTGATAACATAGCCGTCTCCTACGTAACATGCAGATTCGCTTACATTCCCTGTTTCTTCATATACAACATCAGCTAGTTTTTCATTCTCCAATCCCCAATTCTTTAACACTTCTTTTATTTTTTTGTGTGATACCATTATTTGTTCCTCCTGAAAAAGATTGATTCTGTAAGGTTTTCTCTTTTTGCTCATAGCAAGAAATTCTGTTGGTGTATAGCCGAATTCACGAACAAAAGCTTTATAAAATCCCGCTTGTGTTTCAAAACCATAAGCCAATGCTACTTCTATCATTTTCTCTCCACCATGCATATTATATAGTGCATGAACTAATCTTCTCCTTGTTATATACTGCATAACAGGCATCCCGACCGCACTTTGAAACACCCTGTAGTAGTGAAACACCGAAAATCCTGCCATTTCACTTAATTCTTTAGCGGTAATATCTGTTTTTAGATTATCCTCAATATAATCAATCGACCTTTGAATCATCGTCAGATGCATTCCCACACCTTCTTTCCATCATTTTGTAGCTACACACATAAAATATCACACAAATTCCACGAAACCTTTTCCTGTCTTGCTATAATCACATAAAAGTTACGGCCATCTCGCCAAGTGTGCTCGACCCAACCACTTCGTGGTCTATCAGCTACTTCGTAGCTGTGGCTCTCGCGATTTGGCTAAACGCCAAATTACACGAATAAAAACAAAAGGAGGCTGCATACAAGTATGCACCTCCTTTATTTTTATCCGTTCACTTGGCTAGATAGTTTTCTTCTACTCATATCTCAACGCATCGATTGGGTTCATCTGTGCCGCCTTATTCGCTGGGAAGTATCCAAAGAATAATCCGATGCCCATAGAGAAAGCAAGGGAAATAATGATACCTCCGATAGACGGCATCGCTGGATAGCCCATATAATTGGAAAGGATAACACCTGCGGTAATACCGAGTATCAAACCAATAATACCACCGATTAAACAGATGATAATCGCTTCTACAATAAACTGTGCGCGAATCGAAGAATTCTTTGCACCTAACGCTTTTCTCGTACCAATTTCACGGGTACGTTCGGTAACGGATACCAGCATAATGTTCATTACACCAATACCTCCTACCAAAAGAGCAATTCCTGCAACAATCGAAATCGCCATGGTAATCGTATCCAACATACTGGTCAGCATCGCAATCATGCTTTCTAAGGTCATAACCGTCACTTCAAAATCTGCATTGTTTCGATAGTATGGTTCATAGAAACTCTTAATGTTTTTGGAAAGCTGTTCGGTATCTACACCTACCGCTGCACTTACACGGATGGTTGAGAAGTGATCCTTCGAGTGAGTAATTCCCATCGCAGTCTGCAAAGGAATATATACTGTACTACCACCAAAACTAATCATACCCATTCCAGAGGCACTTGCACTTTTATAAACACCTACGATGGTAAGAGAAATATTGCTATCTTCTAATTCAACATCCATCACCTTACCAACTGCTTCTTTTACATCGCCAAACATATCTTTCGCAAAGTCTTCCTGTACTAAGCAGCTCATGCGTTGTCCATTATAATCCTGCTGCGAAAGCATACTTCCTGCAACGATATCAATTGGGGAAGTGATGAAATATCCAACAGTAGTTCCTGTTAAAGAAACCTTTCCCTTTGTGTTTTTATATTCTGCAGTTCCTCTGCCAGCCGAATGTGAAATATTAATCGCATAAATATCATCATCGAAACGCTCATACATTTCCTGAATCATTTCGCTCGTGATATAATCCGCATCCGTCATTTCCGCATCCGAATCCGAAACTGCATATTCTGCACCATCTAATTTCTGGCTATAATCATGTTCCTGACTGCGTTCGCTTACCATAACATACACGTCATTGGAACCCATAGACTGCAAGCTTTCCTCAATGGAAATCGTCAAAGAATTACCTACTGTAAAAATCGCAATAACGGCCGCGATACCAATAATAATTCCGAGCATAGTCAGTAACGCACGCATCTTATTCGATTTCAAACTGGTAATGGCAAGTGTAATATTTTCACCTAATAACATTTACAACACCTGCCTCTCTCTTTTTACTACTTCAGACACGATGTTCCCATCTCGAATGGAAATAATACGGTCTGTCTCCTCCGCCAACTCCGGCGAGTGTGTAATCAGCACAATCGTCTTGTGCTGTTCTTCATTTAATTTATGGAACAAGTCCATTACCAATCGTCCTGTCTTGGTGTCTAATGCACCTGTTGGCTCGTCCGCCAAAATAATCGCAGGGTCATTTGCCATCGCACGGGCAATTGCCACACGCTGCTTCTGACCACCTGAAAGCTCTTCTGGCAAGTGATTTGCACGATCAGACATTTCTACCAATTCCAACAATTCCTGTGCACGTTTTCTTCGTTCTGCCTTTGGAACACCCGCATAAAGCATTGGCAACTCTACATTACGAAGTGCATTCGTTTTGGAAATCAAGTTATAGGTCTGAAATACAAAACCGATTTTCTGATTTCGAATATCAGACAACTCATTGTCATGTGCATTTTCTACATCAATGCCATCCAGATAATAGCTGCCAGAGGTAGGACGATCCAAAACGCCAATCAAATTCATCAGGGTAGATTTTCCAGAACCCGAAGGCCCTACGATAGAGAGGAATTCCCCTTCTTTTACTTCAAGCGAAACGCCATGCAAAATCTCCAATTCGTTTGGCTCCCCAATATAGAATTTCTTGACGATATTTTCCAGCCTAATAATAGAGCTCATAATTCTCGTCCTTTCTGTTAAATTCCGGCACCTGCGCCCATCATGTTCAAAAGTTCCTCAATAGAGCTATTGCCCTGTGCATCTGGAACTAAAATTTCAGTTTCTTCTGATACTTTATCAGAGATAATTTCTACATAATAGGTTCCCTGTAATCCAACCGTAACATCCAATTCCTTGGTTACATAGTTACCATCTTCATCTTTTCCCGTTACTTCTTCTACATAAGTAGTACCATCGGTTCTGGTATATATCGCATCATAAGGAACTGACCATACATCCACACTCTCTTCTGTAATGATACTGGTCTTTGCATTCATGCCAAGACGAAGTCTATCATTTTGTTCTTTTAATTCGATTTTTACAAGATAGGTTGCACTTCCACTACCACTTAAACTGCTGGTATCCATACCACCCATAAGGCTAGAAAAACCACTCATAGAAGAGCTTCCACTATTGGTTGCACGAGGCGCCACGTATGTAATGATACCTTCTAATTCCGCATCTCTCGTCGCATCTGTTTTTACCAATACCTTCATACCAATGGCAATATCTGCAACATCATATTCTTCCACCTGTGCTTCTACAATAAAACGGTCCACACCTTCAATGCTAGCAATCGTTCCGCCATTGAAATTGCTGCCCTCGGTTACGTTTACTGCAGTTACAACACCACTAATGCCTGCACGAATCGTACAATCATCCTTCTGCTCCTGCAAGGATTCTAAACGTTCTTCGTAATTATCAATGGTTGTATCCATCTGCTCTACATAATTTTCTTTCGCATCTTCCAAATTTGAAGTGTCTGCATCTTCCAAAGATTCCACTCTGGATTTGTAATTATCCACTCTGGTCTGCGCATTATCTACTGTTGATTTCTGAGAATTAATAGTAGAAACTAAATCTACCTTTTCAGAAACAGATAGTGTGTTATTGGCAATACCATCTGCATATTCTTTTTCCCATTTTGCTAACTCTGCTTTTTCTTCTGCAAGCTTCGCTTCAGCCTCTGCTAAATTTTCTTTCGCTTCTGCTAAATCTTCTGCATTTTCTGCCTTGCGGTCAGCAATCTGTTTGTCGTAATCAGCTAACTGTGTCTGCTTGTCTTCTTTGGCATCAGCAATATTTTCCTGCACTGTTTTCATCTGCTCATCCAAATCATCTGTATTAAAAATACAAATCACATCACCCACGGCTACCATATCTCCAGCTTCAACCTTTACGGATTCTACTTTCATTCCATAAGAACCACCTGTAACATTTTCTGTGTTTGCAGCTTCAATCATACCATTTGCTGTAATGCTATTCGCGATAGTACGCTTTGTAATCAGCTCCACCGTTCCATTTGTGGTCTGTTCCTGCTTCTTCCCAGCTCCTGCTACTGCAAGTCCTACAATAAGAGCAATCACAAGCACCACTGCCACAATAATGATAATCCATTTTTTCTTTCCTTTTTTTGCGGACATTTGTTTGATTCCTTTCCTCTCTTGATGTCAAATTTTTGCTATTTCCATTATACTCTTTTTTTATATGATGAACATAGGTTTATTCTAAATTTTTTATAAAAATTTTATGCAATCTATCTCTTTTTACTAAGTGTAACCACAACCTCGGTGTGACTCGTAAATGGAAACATATCGAATGGTGTCGCTTCCTCTACCTGATAACCCTTTTTCGTCAGATATTTCAAATCTCGAGCCAACGTGTCTGGACCACAAGAAACATAAACCACTCGCTTCGGAGCCAGTTTTACCACCGATGATAAAAAAGCTTCATCACTGCCACTACGAGGCGGATCCATAATTACCACGTCCACCTTTTCATTTTTCTCCGCCAACGACACCATATATCTTCCTGCATCCTCGTTTACAAAACGGATATTTTTGATATCGTTTCTCTTTGCGTTAGTAACGGCATCTCGAATGGCATCCTTATTCAACTCAACCCCATAAACCTCTTTCGCATGCTTTGATGCGATAATTCCAACTGTTCCAGTTCCACAATATGCATCAATTACTTTTTCTTTTCCCGTCAGCCTTGCACAAGAAATCGCTTTCTCATATAAAATTTCCGTCTGAGCAGGATTTACCTGATAAAAAGAATTCGGCGAAATGCGGAAGGTACAGCCACATAACTTGTCCTCAATAAATCCCTTGCCATAAACCACAATATTTCTTTCTCCAAGTACCATACTTGTCTTCTTGTCATTTACATTGATTACTACAGTACTAATATTTGGATGGTTCTTGCGTAAGGCTTTTACAAAATTGTTTTTTGATGGAAGTATTGGAGATACTAAAACCAGTACCACCATAATTTCTCCCGTATGATACCCTTTTCGAACTAGCACATGTCGCAAAAGTCCATATCCCGTATCTTCGTCATAAGCCTTAATCTTAAAGGATTTCAACAATCCTTTTATATCACGAATAATTTTGTCAGCTTCCGCATCCTCAATCTGACAGCTTTCGATATCAACAATATCATGGGAATTCTTCTTATATACACCAGCAACTACCTGCCCACGTCCCACACAACCAAAGACCGCATGCACCTTATGACGATAGTAATATGGATTTTCCATCCCTACGATTGGGGAAACCTTTACAAATTCTTTCAGTAATTTTTTTACATTTGCTTCCTTTGTTTCGAGCTGCTTTGAATACTCTATGCCTTGGTAATCGCAACCACCACATTTCTTTGCATATTGACAAATTTTTTCCATAAAAAACTCCATTCTGAAATTATTTGCACTTATTATAGCATATATGGTAAAATAAATTAAGTATGTATACTTGGGGGAATAATATGAACTTCATCGACGAATATAATCAGAAGAAGGTTACTGCCGACGAAGCTGTAAAAGTTATCCAATCTGGGGACTGGGTAGACTATGGTTTTTGCGTAACAACAGTTGATGCACTTGACAAAGCACTTGCCAAGCGCACCGACGAATTAACTAACATAAATTTAAGAGGGGCCATCCTTCCAAAGATGCCTGCCGTTTTTGAACGAGCGGATGCTGGTGAACATTTCACTTGGAATTCCTGGCATTTTAGCGGTGTCGAACGCAAGCTCGCTGCACGCGGCCTTGCCTACTATGCATCGATTTCCTACTCTGAGCTCCCTCGTTACTATGAGGACCTCGACACACCTAGCCGAGTGGTTATGCTACAAGTAGCACCAATGGACGAAAATGGTTACTTTAATTTCGGGCCGAGCGCATCTCACTTAGCAGCCGCATGCAGACGTGCAGAAATTGTAATTGTAGAAGTCAATCAAAACATGCCATATTGTGTTGGTGGGTCAGAAGCTGGCGTTCATATTTCAGAAGTTGATTTTATCGTAGAAGGGGACAACCCTCCTATTGCAGCATTGGCCTCTGGTGGCGTGGCTTCAGATGTAGACAAGGCGATTGCCCAGCAGATTGTAGAACACATCCCGAATCGTGCATGTTTACAGCTCGGAATCGGCGCTATGCCAAATACCGTTGGTTCTCTTATTGCTCATTCGGATTTAAAAGATTTGGGCGTACACACTGAAATCTATTCCGATGGTTTTGTAGATATTGCTCAAGCTGGTAAAATCACAGGAGCCTATAAAAATATAGACCCCCATCGACAAACCTATGTATTTGCAATGGGCACGCAAAAGGTATATGATTATATACACAATAATAAGGAAATGCTTAGTGCACCTGCCAGCTATGTAAATGATATTCGTACCATCGCAGCGCAGGACAACCTTATTTCAATCAATAATTGTGTAGACATAGATTTATTTGGGCAGATAAGTTCCGAAAGTTCTGGTTTTAAACAAATAACTGGAGCTGGCGGACAGCTCGATTTTGTATTAGGCGCATATCTATCCAAAGGTGGAAAAAGCTTCATTTGCTGTTCCTCTACCTTTACTGATAAAAATGGCAATCTGCATTCACGCATTCGTCCGACACTTGCCGCAGGCTCTATCGTCACTGCGACACGTGCCTGTGCTCAGTATGTGGCAACTGAACATGGCATGGTTAATGTCAAGGGCTTAAGCACTTGGCAACGGGCCGAAGCAATCATTTCCATTGCTCATCCTGCGTTCCAGGAAGAGTTGATACAAGAAGCAGAAAAAATTGGAATTTGGAGACGGAGCAACCGTTAAACATTAGGAGGTAATCATGAAAAAGATACTTGATGTTTTGAAAGACAAATTACATTTCATTAAAGAAAAGCTCTTTACAAAACATGAAAAACAACACTCGGAAAAGTATTACAAAATTATCAATATCTTAAATAATTATTCTTTTCTGTGGCATGTACTACTATCGATGTTTGTAGTATTTTTAGTAGAGCTTGCTTCCAGATGGAGTATCACTTCTGCATTTAGCTTTATCGCAAAAACGCCATTGGTATTTTTTTATAATTCCTTTATCGTTTTTGCATCCCTTACTTTGGTTTATTTATTCCGAAGAAGAGCTTTTGCACGATTAATTATCAGCTCTTTTTGGATTATTTTAGGAATCATAAATGGTATTGTTCTTTCGAACCGTGTTACGCCGTTTGGTTTTGCAGACTTAACTGTAGTATCTGACTTGCTTACGATGTTAGACACCTACATTTCACCAACCATGATGGTAATAATTGTAGTGGCTGTTATTATATTCCTTATATTCTGTTCCCTCATTTACATTCATGGGCCTCAATTCAAGGGAAAACAGCGCCGTATTATTTCGTTGGCCTCTATCTTGTCCATTGTATTTATTGCAATTCCAGCAACTACAAATATTGCGCAGGAAAATAATATCATTGCTAGTTATTTTACAAATATTGCACAAGGTTACATGGACTATGGTTTTGTATATTCTTTCTCATCCGGTTTTGTAAACTGGGGCATGAAGGAACCTGCAGAATACGACGAAGCAGTAATTGATGCTTTGATGCAGGCCGTTGAAAGCGAAAAAGCCGTTACAACTGTAACGACCGAAAATGGTCCTAATATTATTACAGTACTTTTGGAATCCTTTGTAGACCCAGATGAATTCAACTTTATGACATATAGCCAGGACCCTACTCCATTCTTCCACTATCTGGAAGACAATTACACCTCTGGTTACTTAACAATGCCAGTCGTTGGAGCCGGTACCGCAAATGCAGAATTTGAAATTCTTACCGGTATGAGATTACAGTACTTTGGAACTGGAGAATATCCATATAAAACGGTTTTAAAAGAAGTAGAAAATTGCGAAAGCATCGCATCTTATTTGAAATCCATCGGATATGGAACACATGCCGTACACAACAACGGCGGAAACTTCTACAGCCGTGTAAATGCATTCTCTATGATGGGATTCGATTCTTTCACTAGTAAGGAATTGATGGACATCACAGAGTTCACACCAAACGAAGGCTGGGCAGAAGACTCCATCCTCGCGGAAGAAACGATGAAAACCTTCACCTCTACTCCTGGACCAGACTTAACCTACGTAATTACTGTAGGACAGCATGGTGTATATCCAGAAGAAAAAGTAATCGAAGAACCATATTGCGAAGTTTATGGACTTCCAACAGAAGGCGAAACCAATGCTTGGACCTATTATATGCACCAGGCAAACAAAACAGACCAGTTTATGCAAGAACTTATCACATCCCTCGAAGCCTTTGAGGAAGATACTATCGTCGTATTCTGGGGCGACCATCTTCCAACCATGGGGCTGGAAGATTCCGAAATGGTTTCTGGTGATATCTACAAAACCAAATATGTTACCTGGAACAACTTTGGGTTAGAACAAAATGACAAAGATTTATATGCTTACCAACTTATGGCTGATATTTTCAATCAGATTGGTATTCACGATGGCACAATGGTGGCTTACCACCAGACACAGTCAGACAACCCAGACAATCAGGCGTATTTAGATGGTATTGAACAGTTACAGTATGATATCCTTTATGGCAGCCGTTACTGCTACGATGGCGATATCAACAAATATCCAGCGACCGACATTATTATGGGAATCGATGACGTCATCATTTCCGAAATGTATCCTCATACAGACGAGGAAGGCACCGAATGGGTTGTATTAAAAGGCGAAAGCTTCACCAACTGGAGTCGTGTATATGTAAATGGAGAAAAAATCGGAACTACTTATGTATCTGGCAACGAGCTTTGGATTAAAGCATCTAAGATTGATGAAGGCGATACAGTAGTTGTAAATCAGAATGGTTCCAAGAGTACCATCTTTAGAAGTTCAAACGAATTCACCTACGTGATTCCAGTAGCAGATGATGTTGACGAAACACCAGCTACAGAAGGCACTGAGAACACGGAGAATTCTAAAAACGCTGAAAATGCAGAAGGAGCTACGCCGTAGAGAGTAGTTAAGCCAAGTTAGCTCGATTCGTGGTTAATATTAGCCAAGTAGGCTCGCGTTACGGCGGTTCCCGCCTTATCCGTCGCTTGACAGCGACTATTCCGCTCGCGATTTGGCGAAACGCCAAATTTTCAGACATAAAAAAGACAGCAATGTAAGCTCACTTACTTGCTGTCTTTTTACGTCTTGTACTTGGCTAAATAGTTATTTCATCAATCGAAGAATATATTCAGTTCTCCGAAATTCGACTCTGCTTTAATGATTACCAGCGGAGCATCCATATCGCGATTTGGTTCCCCATGTATGCTCACATGACCAAAGGTACTCTCCTGGCTGATAGATGCTCTCCATGTATTTGGAATATAAATATTCATCTTTCCGAAATTATTTTCCAAGCGAATCGTAGCTTCTCCATTATAAACAGTTGCATTGTTGAAATATACATTTGCAGATCCAAAGTTGTTTTCCAATTTCGCAGAACTAAATGCTGCAGCATTTACATACTTGCTAGTAGAATTAAAATTATTTTCTAAAACTACTGTTCTTCCATCCTGCCACTCTTCTTTACGAACATCATCAAGCGTTCCTTCTTTCCACTGTCCATCTTCATCCTTATACTCAAATGTAACGATTTTCTGCTTCTTTCCAACAATCATATTCAAACCGATACCCATAAGTGCAGCTGCTACAAGGAGTGGAAATGGAGTAAGATGCTCTATCATTAGCTCCTTTTCAAACAGCCATGCAATAAGACCTACTGACATAAGCATACCAAAGAAATCTCTATCCATCAAAGCTCTTATCGTCCAGCTTCCAAGAAGGATTGCGCACGCAAGTCGAAACCAAGGGATATCTGGAACCAATCCCATTGCACTTCCCATCATAATAATCGCTACTAAAATCAAAACCAAACCTGGTACTATATTATCCTTTTTCATTATTTTCCCAACCTCTTTTCTTCCAATTTCGTCATCAATAATTTCAGATAGTTTCTAGAAACAAATACCTTTTTGTTAGAACCTGCAAACTCCACTTCGCTGGCACCCGTGATATTTTTATGAATCGCCCTTACCTTACTGGCATTTAAAATGGTGGACTTTGCTACGCGAACAAAGTTTCCTGGAAGCAAATCCTCCAATTCATAAAGACGATATTTCGTTTCGTAAATCTGTGTGGCGGTATGCACGACAACGCCGCTTTCATCCGTTTCAAAGAAAAGAATTTCATCTATCGTAATGTAGTATTCCTTTTCTCCTCTACTCACTTCTAGCTGCATTCTCGAATTGACCGCATCTGTGACACGCTTTTGAATCGATATCACATCTTCATTTAGGGACTTACAGCGAATGACGATTTCTTCTTCCGCAAGTCCGTCGTCAATTTCAATTTTTATCTTCATAACGTCTCCTGTTCTGTTGATACTTGCATTATAAAAAAAGAACCTCTCGATGTAAATACTTTTACACCAAGAGGTAAAATTTTAAAACTAAGTGGTAACTTTTTATCTTCAAATTAAATTCGTTCTAAGATTTCCTTTGCCACTTCAAGCTCTGCATTATCAATGCTATAGAATTCTCCCTTGTCAGCCGCCTCAGCATACGCAGGATTTAATGGAAGCTTACCAAGAAGATTTACACCAAGCATATTCGAAACTTCTTCGATTTTACTTTCGCCAAAGATGTTAATCTGTTTTCCACAGTCTGGGCACTGTAAGTAGCTGAAATTTTCTACCACGCCAAGCACTGGGATATGCATCATATTTGCCATATTGTAAGCTTTCTTTACAATCATCTGCACCAATTCCTGTGGAGATGTTACGATAACAATACCGTTTACAGGAAGCGACTGGAACACCGTCAAAGGTACATCCCCTGTTCCTGGAGGCATATCTACAAAAAGATAATCAATTTCTCCCCAGAATGTATCACTCCAGAACTGTTTTACCGCACCCGCGATAACAGGCCCTCTCCATACAACAGGTGCTTCTTCATCATCCATCATTAAGTTGATAGAGATGATTTTGATACCATCCTTGCTTTCCATCGGAACAATACCACGTTCTTCTCCGTAAACCTGTCCCTTTACGCCAAACATTTTTGGAATAGATGGTCCTGTAATATCTGCATCCAAAATACCTACCTTATATCCAGCTTTCGCCATCATAGATGCAAGTGATGCGGTCACGAAAGATTTACCAACACCACCTTTTCCACTTACAACACCGATAACATGTTTGATATTGGAATGTGGATTCATCTCCTCTAACATACTTGTTTTTTCCTTACTTGGACATCCTTCACAGCTACTTCTGCCACAAGTAGATGCGCTGCTACAATTTGCATTTTCTGGCATTTTATTTTCCTCCTTTATACCTTAACTGCAGGTTTATCAATCGTTATTACAACAAAATAATTCTTTCCGATTTGCTCCCAAACCTTTTCCTGAATCAGCTTGGTCGTTTCGGCATCTGATAAATAAAACTCAAACGGAACTACTACATCAAAAATCATATTCGTATGCGTATCACCAAACACCACGCGGAAATCATGAAGTGAAAGCTTCTCTCCAATCCCCTTCACTAAATCCACACACTGTTCTTTAAGCTCTGTGACGCGTTCGTCCGTGGTTACAACTGGATCCATGTGAATTGTAGTCAAACACCCCAATTCCACACGCAATTTCATTTCCAGATTATCAATCACGTCATGGAGCGACATCATATTTCCTTCTGCTGGAACTTCTGCATGCAACGAAATAATTCGTCTTCCTGGGCCATAATCATGTACGATTAAATCATGAATACCGATGATTGATTCTTTATCGTAATTTAGCACCAATTCCTCAATCTTGTCCACAAATTCTGGATCTGGCGCCTCACCTAACAACGGACTCAAGGTTTCCTTTGCGGCATTGATGCCTGCCACAAAAATCAAGATTCCGACAGCAATACCACAAAATCCATCAATCTGCACATCCGTATAATGACCAATAACGGTTGCGAGCAAAACAACCCCAGTCGAAATACAATCGCTCAAGCTGTCGGTCGCAGTCGCCTTTAGCGTACCAGATTCAAACCTCTTTCCGTATCTAAAATTGTAAAATGCCATATAGAATTTCACCAAAATAGATGCTACGAGAATCACAAATACTACAACTGAAAAATCCACACCCGTTGGATGTAGAATTTTATCGATTGAATCCTTCACTAATTCAAATCCCATCATCAGAATAACTGCCGATACGATAAGTCCCGACAAATATTCAATACGTCCATGTCCAAATGGATGGTCTGAATCCGGCTTCTGCTCCGCTAATTTAAAACCAATCAAGGTCACTAAAGAAGACCCTGCATCCGACAAATTATTGAACGCATCTGCGGTAATTGCAATCGAATTACTAATCAGACCAGCCACAAATTTTCCTATAAAAAGAAAGATATTTAAGACGATACCGACGGTACCACATAACTTTCCATACGCACTTCTCTTTCTATCCGGACTAAGCTCTTCTAAGCCCATCATCCTTGCCAATACTGCTACCATAACACTTCCTCTTTATCCAGGCTATTCCACAAATCCCCATCGATCAAATGGGAAATAGGTAAATATCGCTTTGCCTATGATTTTTTCTTTTGTTACATACGGATTATTCCATTCCCTGGCATCCGCAGAACGATTACGATTATCTCCCAGACACAGATAACTATCCTCTGGAATTTTAAACACATAAGGTCCCGTTCCTCTGGTCCACTCCTCTTTTAAGTATGGTTCCTCCAATGGTTCCTTGGAATCTCCCACATAAATCTTGCCTTCCATAATCGTTATCGTCTCTCCTGGAAGTCCAATGATTCGTTTTACATATTTCTGCGTCTCATCATCTGGAAAATAAAAGAAAATTACATCGCCTCGTTCGGGCTCTTCATTTATATAAGCGAGACGAAATCCCAAAATATTATCCCCTGGCATAATGGTATTTTCCATGGAACCCGTGGGAACTCTTGCATTCATAATAACAAAGTTTTTGAGGACAAATACCACCATCATTGTAATAAGAAGGGTAAACGCAAAGCTCTTTAGCTCCTTCTTCCAGTCGATTTCTTCATCCTCATCTTCTTTTTGAACTTTTATATCTTTTGTATTTTCAGAGTGGGGATTGTCACTTGGAAACTCAAGTGTTACATCTTCGTCTCCATTTAAATCCAAAATTTCTAAATCATCAAATCTCATATTATTCCTTAGCTGGCCGCTTCTATATTCTTTTCAATCGCAGCTCCGATCCTATCCTTTACCAACGCAGCTATTTCGTTGGTTTTTAAATCCTTATATTCTTCGTAATAGATTGGTTCCAAATAATGCAACTGTACCTTCAACGGATCACAACCATCTTGGTCTAATACCTTATAGCTGTCGATCAGTGCAAATGGAACAATTGGCGCCTTGGATTTCATCACACATTTAAAAGTACCTGCATGAAATTCTCCCATATTGTTTCCATCCTTACTTCTGGTTCCCTCTGGGAAAATAATTATATTTCGTCCATCCTCAAGCTCTTTCGCTACACTCTGAATCACCTTCATCGATTGACGCACATCGTCTCGATCCATCGGATAAGAATGGGTACACTGCACAATCTGTTTCAAGAAAGGAATCTCATTCAACTCCTTTTTTAAAACAGCTGCCAATGGTCTTTCAAAGCTGTCAACAATCGCTACGATATCAAATATCCCTTGATGATTTCCACACATAAGAAAGCCATCTTCCTCTGGGATATTATCTAAACCTGTTACTTTTAAATCAATATTTCCAGATTTGCATACATGCTTTAAAATATATCGAATATGTTTCCACTTTTCTTCGTAGCTATACTCATCTGTATGTTTTGCATACTTACATAGTTTTACCCATGCGGCAGGTACCAGTGTAATATTTTTAAGCACCACCATTACCAATCGATTCATCTTCCCATGTCCCCTATAAGCTTCTTTATCTAAATTATCTGCGAGGTCGACAAGAAATGCCTACACCTAACGCCCCCTCACCGGTATGGCAACAAATTCCAAGCGACAAATTTCCAGCAAGCACATCCATACCTGGAAATGCTGCTTTTACTTCTTCAATCCATGCATTGGTCGTTTCTTCATCTGCACTCGTTGCAACTAAAAGATACGCCTCTCCTCTTGCATGATATTCCTGGAAGGTCACATCCAAGTCCTGCTGAATCGCTTCTAACATCTCTTTTTTCGCCTTCTTCATACCACGGCTTTTTTTATAGGTTTCTAATACTTCTGTTCCAAGCTTTAAAATAGGCTTGATATTCAATGCCGTTCCCAATGCAGCTGTTGTAGCAGAAATACGACCACCTTTTTTCAAAAACTCCAAGGTTTCCACCGCAATATATATCGACATCTTGTCCTTTTCTGCTTCTAGTACTTCCTTAATCTTTGCCGCATCCAAACCTTCTGCAACCATTTCCTGCGCATCCATAATTGCACGCACCAATGGCGTAGAAACACGACCATTATCTACGACAAACACTTTTCCTTCAAATTCGTCATCCTGTGCCAGCATCATAGCGGTTCCACAAGAACCACTAAGCCCACTGCTCATCGGCATATATACGATTTCATCATATTCCTGCAATCCTTCTCTCCAGAATTCCATAACTGCTTCTGGCGATGGCTGGGAAGTAGATACCTTTTTATCTGCATTCAACTGCTCAAAAAATTCTGCTCTCGTGATAGAAACTTCTTCGTAAAAGCATTCTTCCTCTACATAAAATGGCATTGGCAATACACGAACCCCCATCTGTTCTGCGATTGCCGGTGTAATACCACTATGACTATCTGTTGCAATTCCTATTTTACCCATACAAATATCCTTTCTCCAACAAATGCGAGACCTACTCTTTGAGCAACCTGTCTCTATATGCATTACGCATCTAAGTCCATTTTCAGGAAAAGTTCTGTAAATCTTTCCATAATCTCTTTATTGGCAGTTGTAACTCGAATCCAATCTTTTAGTATACCACCGCCATACGTTTTAATTAACACTTTTTCTTTTCTTAATTCTGCAGCAACATAAGCTGGATCCTTCTTTGGTTTTATCAAAACATAGTTTCCATACTGTCCATGATATTCGTATCCATGGCCCTCTAATGCTGACATTAAATGATGTTTTCCTTCTTCTTCAATCTCAAGAAGCTTTTCAAGCATTCCAGGCGTCTTCAAAAGCTCTTCTGCAACCAGTAAGCCAATCGTATTTACATTATACGTTCCCTGCGCATTTTCCATGTATGTGATTAACTCCTTATTTGCAATCGCATACCCTACACGGAGGCCTGCCATAGAATACAGCTTCGAAAATGTACGAAGCACAATTACATTATCGTATTTTTGAGTAAGCTCTACCTTTGTCTCTACTCCAAATGGATAGTATGCTTCATCAATACATACCACCGCATCATTTTCTCTTGCTTTATTGATAATAGCTTCAAACTCTTCATCCGAATAAATTCCACCAACTGGACTGTTTGGATTTAAAAGAGCAACAATATCCGTATTTTCGTCAATGGCATGAATTAATTCGTCTACGGAAAGAGAAAAGTCTTCTGCATATTCAATCTTTTTAATATTTACCCCGAACATTTCTGCATAAATACGATACATTTCAAATGTTGGAGAAACCATTACAACGTTTGCACCTTCATGTGAAAATGTTTCGTACAATAATTTAATCGCCTCATCGGAGCCATCTGTTAATGTAATATTATCTACTCCTACGCCTTCTCTTTGTGCGATTAATTCCTGCAATCCATCTTTTCTAGGATATGACGCAATTAATTTGGCATCTATTTTTTTAACAACGTTTTCTACAAACTCCACTGGAAGACCTGCTGGATTTTCATTCATATCCAAACCAAGAAAGCCCTCTCTATCCTCGTGGTCTTTATATCTCTGAATTTTTTTCAAATAAGGATTAATATACATATCACATACTTCCTTTCTTATAGTCCATATATTTCTCTGTCACTTCCGCCATCGCAATGGCTTCCTCTGCCGTCAGCTTATATCCCTTTTTTCCGCGTCCGTTTATCTGTGAAACGAATTCGCTTACTTCGTATCTCAGTCCATCACCCTTAAACACTGGATTATAGGTTTCTATCTTGTTCGGGTCCTCGAAACGCACTACAAATTTCTTCGTAAGCCACCAAGGCGACTCTGCTAAAATATAGCCCTTCGTTCCCGAAATAACAAGCTGTCCTTCTGATTTTACTGCTACACCTGTCTTAGCTGTCGCAATTGCCTGCTCATATTCCAAATATACCTTTGTATAGATATCCACGCCATTTTCATCCTTCATCGTATAAAAATGGACATCCTTATAATCTATTCCCAACAATTTAAAAATTGGAAGCAATGTATATCCACCAAATTCAAGGAAGCTACCACCAAATTCCGCATCGGTTCGTTCTCTTGAATCCTCATCCGCAATTCGAGTAAATGCTGCCTCTACATCACGAATCTCTCCAATTACTCCGCTCTTTGCTACGTTAATCAACTGCTGGAAGCCTGGGCAGTATGCAGTCTTGATTGCCTCTAAAAGCACAAGATTATGTTCCTTTGCGTAGCTATATAATGATTCTGCCTCATTTTTCGTAAACGAAAGTGGCTTTTCACACAATACATGTTTTCCATTTTCTAATGCAGCTTTTGCATAAGCAAAATGGGTTTCATTTGGTGATGCAATATACACCGCATCAACACCTTCTAAGAAAACTTCATAGCTTTCCGTGATACAAGGAATATCATATTCTCGCTCAAAAACTGCAGCATTTTCTTTCTCTGGATTGTATGCAGAAACAACACCAACACCACTAACGTATTTTGTGCCTTCTAAAAGTCTGGTCCCCATTTCTCCAGTTCCAACAATACCCATGCGAACTAAATCAAAACGACCCTCGCGTAGCTGTGTAGAAGAAACATTTGGGGTTCTCTCTAAATATACAACATCACAGTAATCGTTTAAATAATCGAACGTTCCTATCCAATCGGAACCTACTGTAAAAATATCCACCCCATAACGCTGAATGTCTTCTATTTTCTGTCCATCGTATTCCTCAATGATAATCTTGTCTGCAAGACCCGTTTTACGTACATTTTCCACACGCTCTAATGTTGAATCGATAACATTAAGCTTACCTCGTGCTTCGTCAAAATGGTCTGTTGTAACCCCTACGATAAGGTAATCGCCAAGCTCCTTGGCTCTTTTCAATAAATTGTAATGTCCCTGATGAAACAAGTCGTATGTCCCATAAGTAATAACCTTCTTCATATCGCCTCCACAGCTAGATATTTACCTTTTACAGATACTAACCTAGTATCCATTTTAGCAGAAAATATAGTTTTTTCAACACATTTAGCTAGATTCACTTATTTCATAAAAAAAGCCCCGAGAGCGTAATCGCCCCCGAGACCTTTTGACATAATTAGTTTTAAGCACTCAATGCTTAGAATACACCCTGAGCAAGCATAGCTTCTGCAACTTTCTTGAAACCTGCAATGTTTGCACCAGCAACAAGGTTGTAGCCTAATCCGTATTCTTCTGCAGCAGCTGCGGAAGAATCATGGATACCAATCATAATTCTATGAAGTTTTTCGTCTACTTCTTCTGCTGTCCAGCTGTAACGTTCTGAGTTCTGGCTCATTTCAAGACCAGATACTAATACACCACCAGCATTAACTGCCTTAGAAGGAGCAACAATTGTATTTGGTTCGTCTAATAAGAATTTAAGCGCATCGTTTGTTGTAGGCATATTAGCTACTTCGATGTAGTATTTTACGCCGTTTGCAACAATTTTCTTAGCTTCATCCATGTTAACATCGTTCTGTGTTGCACATGGCATAACGATATCAACCTTCTGTCCCCATGGTTTTTCGCCTGGGAAGAACTGGCAACCAAATTTATCCGCATAATCCTGAACCTTATCACGTCCAGAAGAACGCATTTCCAGTAAGAAGTTAATTTTTTCTTCTGTTACGATTCCATCTGGATCATAGATGTATCCGTCTGGGCCTGAAAGTGTCACTGCTTTTCCGCCGAGTTCAGCGATTTTCTTAGCAGCACCCCAAGCTACGTTACCGAAACCAGAAAGAGCAACTGTCTTGCCTTCGATTGTTTCACCTTCGTGTTTTAATACTTCGCATGTATAATAAACAGCACCATAACCAGTCGCTTCTGGACGAATTAAAGAACCACCGAAAGAAAGTCCTTTACCTGTTAATGTACCGTTTTCGAATGCTCCACGGATGCGGCGATACTGTCCATACATATAGCCAATTTCTTTTGCACCTACACCGATATCGCCAGCTGGTACGTCTACGTCTGGTCCGATATGACGATATAATTCAGTCATAAATGCCTGACAGAATCTCATGATTTCTCCGTCGCTCTTACCACGTGGATCGAAGTCTGAACCACCTTTTGCACCACCCATAGGAAGTGTTGTTAAGCTGTTTTTGAATGTCTGTTCAAAACCTAAGAATTTCATGATCGATAAGTTTACGGATGGATGGAAACGAAGACCTCCTTTGTATGGTCCAATCGCTCCGTTAAACTGTACACGGTATCCTCTGTTTACCTGTGTCTGTCCATTGTCATCTACCCAAGCAACTCTAAATTCGATAACTCTTTCTGGTTCACACATTCTTTCGAGAAGTGCAGCCTTTCTATATACTTCTTCATTTTTGTCAACAATAGGTTTCAAAGAAGATAATACTTCTTCCACAGTCTGTAAGAACTCTGGCTCCTGTGCATTCTTCTCAGAAACTTTTGCGATTACTTCATCTACGTATGACATATTATTTTCCTCCTTAATTGTCATTTTATCTACATCACTCATGTATGTATCTCCTTTACTTTGATTATTTTAATCCTATGCAAGAGATATTACAAGCAGAAATCTTTTCCCAGACAATTCCAATTTTTTATAAATAATATAAGGCGAGGTTATATCTAACCTCGCCCTTTATAACATTCTAGTCTAATAACATTGCCATACAACCGTAGATACCAGCATCATTTCCAAGTGTTGCCAATTCAAATCTGGTTTCTTTCAATGCGTAAAATGCATTCTCTTTAAAATGTTCCTCTACCGTATCAATCAGGATAGCCCCTGCTTTCGATACGCCACCACCGATTACAATAACTTCTGGATTAACTACAACTGCCAAATTAGAAAGTGCAGAACCAAGAATCAATCCCAATTCATCTACCAATTCTTTTGCAATTTCGTCACCAGCCTTTGCTTCATCAAAGATATCTTTTGCTGTAAGCGGCTCAAACTTACGAAGACTCGTTTCATCATCTGATTTCGCTAATTTACGTTTTGCCATACGTACGATACCAGTTGCAGATGTATACTGCTCCAAGCATCCATACTGACCACAGTTACAAGCTTCGATTTCATCTGGGTTTACTGTAATGTGACCAATTTCACCGCCTGCACCGTGGAATCCTGCTACGATTTTGCCATCCACGATAACTCCGCCACCAACACCGGTACCAAGTGTTACCATTACAGCATTCTTACATCCTTTTGCTCCACCCTGCCAAGCTTCACCTAAGCCGGCCACGTTTGCATCGTTCCCAACCTTTACGGTAAGTCCAGTAAGCGCTCCTAATTCTTCTGCAACATTTACAATACCCCAGCCAAGATTTACACAGCGATTTACGATTCCTTCGTCACGAACCGGACCTGGAACACCAACACCAACCCCCTGTACTTCGTCTTTGCTAATGCCTTCCTGCGCTAATTTGTTGTCGATACCTTTTGCAATGTCAGATAAAATTTCTGCACCGCCGTTTGCAGTATTGGTTTTGATTTCCCATTTATCCAAGAGTTTTCCGTCTGTCTCGAAAAATCCCATTTTGATGGTAGTTCCCCCAATATCTACACCAAATCCATATTTCTTCATAACATTGACCTCCGCAATATTTATATTAATATTATCTTATCACATTCCTTGTTCTTCTTCCAGTACTTCTTCTGGCGTCTCTTCATTTTCTTCTGGAGTTCCCTCTACTGGACTTTCTTCTTCCGGAATGTCCTCTTCTTCCTGGTTTTCCCCTTCCACTGGTTCTTCGCTCTCCGATTCTGATGGATAATATTCTTCCATGAACTCTGGCGAAAGCTGTGCATAAGGAAGGAAATTCATTGGTGTTAAACCTTGATGAATTCCAGACATATAATCCTTCCAAATCTGCGTAGGATAAGAAGCTCCATACAGTCCTGCTACCTCTTTCGGCATATCACATCCTACCCACACACTCGTAGTATAATATCTCGTATATCCTACAAACCAACCATCTTTATTTCCATTGGTGGTTCCGGTTTTCCCCGCACAAGGCATTCCGATTAATCCGTCCATATCTTCGTTTCCCACATTTGCTGTAGAATGCAGAACATCGGTCATCATTCGTGCGGCCGTCTCTTTATAGATTTTTGTTCCTTCCTGATTCGACACATATACCACGTTCTCGGCATCATCAACAATTTTTTTAATGCAAGTAGGCGCACGGTAGATACCATCATTTTCCAAAGTCGCATACGCAGACGCCATCTCTAGCGTGGACGTACCTCTGGTAAAACCACCAATAGAAGTCGCCAAACCATAATCGGTTGGTCGAATTTCTTTAAAATGCATATTCTTTAGATACTGCAAGCCTGCCTCAGGCGTAATCTGGCTATATATCTTCCAGGCAGTCGGGTTTAATGATTGCTCAACCGCAAAACGAGCCGTTACTTCACCATAATAATAACTCATATTCGGTCCGCCTTCAATTGCTTCATCTACCACAACAGTATCCGGTGTATTCCCCTTCTCAAAAAACGGAGTATATACGATAAGCGGTTTAATGGAGCTGCCTGGTTGTCGATGAGACTGATAGGCACGATTCAAAGTATAAATACCCAATTCATTCTGCTCTCTGCCTCCGACAATTGCCACTACATAGCCCGTTTCATTATCAATACAAACCGCAGAGCCCTGCATTTCGTATGCACCATTCTCGCCCACATCTGTAAACCCACTCAATGCCGTGTTCAAAGAGTTCTGCAGAGCCTCCTGTTTCTTCAAATCAATGCTGGTATATATTTTGTATCCTTCTGCATAAATCTGTTTCTGACAATCCGCATAGAGTTCATCATACTCTTCGTAATATGCCTGCTTCTCTTCTTCGGTTGCGAAATATTCCTTAAACTCAAATCCCTGCAATTCCATCAACGCACGCGTTGCACAGTAATACACATAGGTATCTACATAGTTATTTCGCTGCGACTTGATTTCCTGAGATGGCTGTAAAACGATTTCCTCACGAATCGCTGTTAAATAAGTAGCCTCATCAATCTTTCCATCTTCATACATATTGGAAAGAATTCTATCTCTTCGTGCAATCGTATTATCGAAATTTACAATTGGGTCATATCGGCTCGGACTATTCGGAATCGCACACAAAAACGCAATCTGCGATAAGCTCAAATCCTTCAACTCACAGCTAAAATATCCAGTACACGCCGCTTGAATGCCATAGTACCCATTCGCAAAATAAATATTATTCAAATAGTATTCCATAATCTTATTCTTGCTATAAAGCTTTTCCAACTCTACTGCGATGAATATTTCTTTTATCTTTCGCTCCCAGCGTTTTCCATTATCCAAATAAATATTTCTCGCTAGCTGCATGGTAATCGTACTGCCCCCTTGCGAAAGAGTGCCGCTTTCCAACACGGCCTTCGCAGAACGAATGAGTGCCGCAAAATCGATTCCATCGTGCTGATAAAAACGCTTGTCTTCTATACTAACCATTGCTGTTGTAAAATCGGCAGGAATGTCCTCATATTCCACATAGTCCGCTTCTTTCTCACCTTTTATATAAGAAATCAGCTGACCATTCGTATCATACAAAATACTCGTTTGCGAGGGGATAAACGTGGCCTGACTTGACTCTCTCACCAAACGAATCGCATCCTTTCGGATTTCCTGGATATCTTTTGCATAGCCACCATAGTTATAATATAAAAAGCCCGCCAAAACGACCAGCATTAACACAATCTGAAGTTTTACAAGGAACCAAAAAAGCCGATGCTTTTTGTTCTTTTTCTTCTTCGCCATAATGTGCTCCTAACATGTGATTCTACCAGATATTTTATCTCTTTTTCTACACATACGCAAGATATTGTGGCGCTTTTCGCGAAAGAAAAATGGCCGGCATTTCTTCTTCCTGAAATACCAGCCAAAACATTACTGCTCCATATGTTTCCCTAAAAATGTGGCTACTGTTTTTGCAATTTGCAACAGTGCCTCCTCTGCATTATTATTTTTTTCTCTACTAAGAATAATCACCGAACCAATACAGTCCCCATGCGAAAGTATCGTCGCAATCGCCTGTCGTTCATATCCTTTTTCATCTTCCTGTGTAATCTTGATAAACTTACTCTTCTCTCCAGCCAACACCTGATTCGTCCTCTGGTCAATTGCCTGCTGCATCTGCTCATCTAACATTCGACCCTCGAATTCTTTTTTCCCAGCTCCCGCAGCAGCAATCACATAATCCCTATCTGTTACGCATACCAGCTCTCCGAGTGTCTGCGCAATACTCTCAGCAAGCCCCGTAGCAAACTCGCCCAACTCACCCACTGGCGAATATTTTTTCAGCAGGATTTCACCCTCTCTGCTTGTAAAAATTTCCATCGGATCGCCTTCGCGAATTCGCATGGTGCGTCGAATCTCCTTTGGAATTACAATTCGCCCTAAATCATCTATTCTTCTTACAATTCCTGTAGCTTTCATATAAAAAATTCCTCCATCTGCATTTACTAGTTGTAATCTAGTATCTGTAAATGGAGGCATTTTATACCTTATATAAAACTATTTGTGAAAGCGTTTGCTTTCTGCAATTAGATATTCTTTTTCCGCTTCTGTCATCTCATCCGTGACATCTAGGATAAATACATAAAACATTCTTGGTCCATCAATATATTCTGAGGTTTCCAAATGTCCTACATCATCAATCCAACGTATTTCACCATCCTTGCGAATAATACGATAGCGGATGTAATCCATATTTCGATCATTCTCCTTCACCTGGCTGTGAATTTCCCACTGTACACGTTTCACATCATCTGGATGCACCAGACCTGGGAATGTATTGGAAGTAAGCTGCTTAAATTCTGTCGCTGTCTGACAGCCAAACAACTGTACCACTCGTGGATTTGCGTACAGAAGATGCTCATCACCGTCCGCCATGTAAATAAAGAATCCATCAGACATCGTTTCGAGCATATCTGCCATATTCTTGCGTTTATTACTTTCCTTTTCACGCATAATCGATTCGATGCTTCGAATCGTCATAATTGCAGTCTTTGGAGCACCATCCTCACGTCGCTCAGATACAGAGAATGTGGTAATACACCATTCCAATCCACCATCTCGTACACGTCTTTTGTATTTGTATTCCGTACTATCCTTTTTACGCAATACTTTCAACAAATTTTCAAGAGATAAGAATTCACGCACACCTTTTTCATCATACAATGAAATCTTACCTGCTTCAAAATGACGATTGATTACTTCTTCATAATTTCCGCGATTTAACATATCGTCTTCATTTGGATGAATCATGCGACAATAATTATCCTGTAAATGAATGAAGTATACCTCACGGAAGGATTCCATAATATTATTGGATACCTGCTCATAAATATGCGAATGTGTTACATCCTGTAAAATGCAGCACGCATATCCTGGCTGAAATGGATAAAGCGATACATCAAAATAACAATTGGAGATTGCACTATATACATGGAGGTTCGCTCTTTCGCCTTTATATGCAACTCGATAAGCCTCCATCAAAAACTCTACCCATCTTTCCTTGAAAAGCTTCGCTACCAGATAGCGTAAACGTTCCATATCACCACCGCTCATACGACTGAGCTCATGGTTTGCATAATTGATTTCAAAATCAACTGGATTGCCGCTCGCATCCAAAATAGGTTTTCCTACACCAAATGCATTTGGCAGATTCCCATAATATTTCTCCATATAATCATGGTCTTTATCCGTCAGCTCCTCTAACGAATATTCGATTGAAGATGGCACTACCGTATCCGCCTTCATATCGGTCATATCTTTCAATGCCGCGTAAAACAGTTTGTGACCATCCTTTTCACGCAGGAAGAACACTTTGATATTTACCCAAAGAGATACCCCATCCCTACGCAAGAAATTGATAAATCCAGAAGCCCCCTCTGCTGGTCTGTCATACGCCTGTGCAAATATCGAATACAAAAGCTGTCTGTCATCATCTCTTACACTATTCCAGAAACGTTTCCGATGTTCTTCCTCCTCTTGTCTCGGAATCCCTGCCAACTGGAAATACTGCTCATTTACACGGGTAATCTCGATATGATTATCATACATATCATAGAATACCGCTGGTCCTAAAATATTATTAATTACGGTATCATTAAATAAGTTTGTATCCAAAAATTCTCGTAAATGAATGGACTCTGCCTGTCGATACCAGAACCCACTGTGATCTAAGCCATCATCATCTACCAGAAGCTTTTCAAAAGCTTCAATTGACATTGGCTTATAATACAAATAGCCTTGTGTATAGCAGCAGCCCATCTTACGCAAAAGATTTTCCTGTACCTGCGTTTCCACACCCTCAACTACAATCGGGATACGCATCTGTCGTGCCATATTAACTACAGACTCCAAGATACCAATTCCCTTTTCTTCTTCGTTTTCGTTGATTTCTAGAAAACGCATATCCATTTTCAATACGTCTACTGGAACACTCTTCAACATATTTAGGGAAGAATAGCCGCTACCAAAATCATCCATCATTACGATGAATCCATAATCGCGCAAGCGTGTAACTGTCTCTACGATTGAATCGCCATCTTCCGCATAGGCACTCTCTGTAATTTCAATTTTCAATAAATCTGGTGTAATATCATATTTTTCCACCAGAGAAATCAAATACTTCGGAACGTCCAGTGAAAAAATATCAATGCGCGAAACATTTATCGAAATCGGTACTGGTTTATAACCGCGGTCCATGCACTTTCGCAACCACTCACAAACCTTCACCCATACGACACGGTCTAAGTCAGCAATGAATCCATTCTTTTCTAAGACTGGAATAAACACACCTGGAGAAACCATGCCCTTTTCTGGCTTAATCCATCTTACCAGAGATTCACCACCTACGATTTTGCCTTTCGTAATATCACATTGTGGCTGAATAAAAAACGTAAATTCATCATTATCCATACCCGCTTGAATTTCGGATAGAAGACGAATTTCTTCTTCCACCTTGCCATCCATGTCAGGATAGTATTCTTTCACACGATTGGTATAATTACCAATTACATAGGATAACGCAAGTGTTGCACGATGATACATCACAGAAGCTGACTCTGAACAGTCTACGATTGTATAAATACCATACGCCGGAGGATATCCGGTCGTATTATTTTTATGACGAATCTCCTCACGTATTCCTTCTCGCAACTGGTCGAGCGTCTCTTTGTTGTACTCAGTTACCAGGGCAAAGTTGTCTCCACCCAGATACCCAATTACACCTCCCTGTGTCGCACGGTACGTACGTAACATATCTGCAATAAAACGAAGAAGATTATCTCCCTCTTCTTTTCCATGTAGCTGATTGTAAAGTCGGAAATGCTCTACATCAATTGCCATCATACAATACGTTTTGTCATCTACGTCATGAAGAAATTGTTCCACTTCTTCAAAGAAGGCTTGTTCAAAGTATAAACCGGTTAGTTCATTTATTCTCTCCATAACTATACTCTTCCTTCTCTTTTTTTACGTTTTTGTTCATACATATTTGCATCTGCAACGTCAATCAAGTCACTCAATTCCTTGACATCTTTTGCATTATACTTCGTAACACCAATACTCGCCGAAAGTGTAAATGAATTCTTGCCTGACTCATTTCGGCGATCCATTGCTGACTGAATGGATTGTAGCAAATAATCTATTTCTGCATCATCCTCATAAGAGCCAAATACAACAAACTCATCGCCGCCATATCGCATCGCCAGCATATCACCCGTTAAACTTTCTTTGAAACATGCTGCCATTTCTTTAATCAATGCATCACCTGCTTCATGCCCTTGATTATCATTGACTTTCTTGAGACCATCCACATCGGAAAATAACACAAATATCTTGCTGTCCTGAAGCTTCATGATTTCCAATATGGTTTTCGCTTCATAATAAAATCCAGCTCTATTATATAGCTGTGTGAGCGTATCATAACTCCACACATTATTCAACTTAATCACAGCATCCTGCAAGAGCATTTTCTTACGAATGTTTTCAAATGCCACCCCAATATTCATCAACCATGAATAGTATAAGCTATTCATCAATGCTAACTTATCATTTCCACTTACCGCATATCCATAACAACAGTTTTGGAAATAAATCGGTGTAACTACATAATAATTGCCACCGCCTTTTCGTTCTCTAATTTCCTGTGGAAGTACCATTCCCTTTGGAAATGCTTTGTAGCTGTTGATTGTATCCACTTCATACGCCAATGGCAACTCCATCTTCTCTGTATAATCAACATTTACCTGTTGCAAATCGAAGTCACCACCCATGTTCGATTCTGGCAACGCAAATACCTTTGATGTATCACAGAGGCACAAATAAAATGCCTTCAAACTGATCCTATTTATGCTTTGTTCCACAATTGGAATGACTTCCTCTGGACTCTGTAATCCAGAAAACTGTGCCAGATTCGCATTAATCATTTCTGACAAATGATTCGTATAGATATCCTTTTGGATATATTTATATTTCAAGCGAGCAATATCAACATCATCTGCCGTACCACAACCACAACTTTCTCTTCCACTTGTATTGGTTGCGACCTTGATACACTCTGGTTCTTTTCCATCTATGATATCCAGCATCTCACAAATTGCTCGATGACCTAGTTCATGTGGATTCTTATCAATCGATGTGATAGATGGATTACTATACATCGCAGACTCACTATTATCAAAACCTGTTAAAAGCACATCTTTCGGAACGAAAATACCAATCAATTTAAAAAATTCCATGATGCCCACTGCCATCGCATCATTTGCACAGGCAATTGCTTCTGGTTTTAAGCCCATCATATTCATCTGCATTGCAGCCTGATAACCACTTTCTAAGGTAAACGCTCCCTCCAAAACATTGTCCTTCTTGAACGGAATATCATTGTCTTTGAGTGCATCTATATATCCCTGATAACGATTGTCCGCTTCCTGATAGCCCACTGGCCCACGTACATATACAATATCCTTACAATTGTGCACTTTAATCAAATGCTCCACAATTTTATATTGTGCATCGTAACTGGAGGTCATAAGACAACCATGACCTTCTATGAAATGATCTAACGTAATATATGGAATCTTGCTATTTCGAATTTTATCCATGACAAAGGCGGCAACTGGTGGATACAAAATCGTATCTGGTGCCACAATCACACCATCGAAATATTCGAAATCAGGAAGCTCCATAATCTGATATGCTCCCTGTGCACTTTCTTTATTATTCTGTCGATATGAATGGTTCGTAAAAATATAGATATTACAATTCTTTTCCTTTGTAGCATCTATCATTCCGTCCATAATATGTCTTTGATTTTCCATATTGATGGAGCCCATCAACACTGCGATATTTTTACTCAAATCCGAAAACCTCTTTTCCCCAATAATCCCCGTAAAACGCGAAATTCCCCAATTTCACATATATTAAAATTGTATAATCAATTCTAGCACTTGTCAACAAATTGTCAGCAAAATCTCTTCTAGCACATCCTGCTTCTCCTTACCATCAACGATGATGATTTTGTCTGCTGCTGCAAGATATCTTGGCAATCTTTCTTCCATCAAAGCTGTAATATACTCTACATTCATATTTCCATTTAAAAGTGGACGCGTGGTGCTGTGACGCACTCTTTTATAAATGGTTTCTGGCTCTGCCGACAGATAAACAACCTGTCCGTTTTTCTTCATATTTTCCACATTTTCTGGACGAAGAATTGCTCCACCGCCGCAAGAAACAACAGCTCCGCCTTTTTCTGCAATGCGACGAACCAGCTCACTTTCTAAATCACGAAAATGTTTTTCGCCATATTCCTCGAATATCTCATTGATAGACATGCCTGCTTCTGCTTCGATGGTTTCATCCATCTCGATTAATTCCGCTCCGGTTTTCTCCGCCAAAAGACGTGCCATGGTACTTTTTCCACAACCCATAAAGCCGATTAAGAAAATATTCTTATTTCTTTCCATACAAAAGCTCCTTTACTTCCTCTACTGGCATCTCCATATCGGTATATAATCGGAATGCCGAAGCGCCTTGCCAAACCAGCATACCTTTTCCGCCTACACAGGTGCAGCCTGCTGCCTTTGCTTCTCGTAAAAGCTTTGTTTCTTCTGGATTATAAACAATATCTGCCACCACCAAGTCAGGGCGTAACCACGATACCTCTTTGATAATACTCTGGTCCTCCATTGGTTTCATGCCTACGATGGTCGCATTTACAAAAATATCCGCAGATGCCAATTCTTCCTGCAATTTATCCGCATCATCGATATCATATACATTTACCACACACGCTGGCACTGCTGCCCGTATCTTTTCTGCAGTAGCTAACGTACGCTCGAAGAAGCTGTCCTTTTTGTTAAATATCGTAATCTCCTTCGCTCCGTCTAAGGCACACTGCACCTGAATTGCAGTAGCGGCACCGCCACCACCAGCAACTACCATTTTCTTTCCAACGATAGAAACCCCATGGTCTTTTAGGTTATTTACGAAACCTTCCCCATCTGTCATATACCCGATAAGTTTCCCATCTTCATTCACAATCGTATTGACAGCTCCGATAATCTGTGCCGCAGGAGAAAGCGCGTCCATATAACGGGCTGCCTCTACCTTATCCGGCATCGTCACGTTCATCCCACGCATTTGGAATAGACGCATCGCATTTAACGCATCCTTCACGCCATCCTCTTTTACATCAAATGCTACATAGGCGTAATCCAATCCCAATTTCTCAAAACTGTAATTATACATGGCCGGTGAACCCGAATGTCCTACCGGTGAACCGATTAATGCTAAAAGTCTTGTGTGACCTGAAATTCTCTTTTCCATCTCTTTTGATGTACAGCCAACGGCTGCACTTCCTTTCTTACAAATACTCTAATAATTCTAATGGGCGGTCAATCATAATTCCCGCGCCGCTTTCCATCAGGAATGCCTCATCACGGAAGCCCCAGGAAACAGAAATACTGCGAATATCTGCATTCTTCGCCGTCTGAATATCTACATCGGAATCTCCGACGTAAACCGCATGTTCCTTGTCCACTCCCATAATACGAAGTGCCTCGTTGACAGAATCTGGTGCAGGCTTTCTACCGATGCCTTCTCTCTCTCCAATTGCAACCTCTACATATTCCGCAAAATGGATTGCATTTAATTCTTTTACACCTGCATCAATTTTATTCGATACAATTGCCATTTTTACCCCTCTGCCCTTTAATTCCTTCATCAAGTCTAAAATCCCATCATAAGGAATTGTCTTGATATTACAGTGAGTCGTGTAATACTCTCTAAAAAATTCAAACAAGCTTTCAAATACGGGATTTTCTTCTCCATCTAGCACTGCCTGACGCATCAGATTTCGAAGACCATTTCCTACAAAGGCACGCACCTCTTCTATGGTTCTCTGAGGCTGTCCAAATTTTTCCAGAGACCAATTTACTGCATCCGTTAAATCATATAAGGTATTTAATAGTGTCCCATCTAAATCAAAAATCACAGCCTCAATATGTTCTCGATTTTCGAAATATTCCACCATACGATATTCCAAATAGGATTTGATTGCTGACATAGAAGGTCTTTCTGAGTTACCTGTATCATTCAGCACCATTCTTGGCTCAGTACCAATTTTACGACAATAGGTTTCATATTCCTTCGTTAACAAATCCATTTGCATAAAACCGCCAGCCTTTACCTGATGTCCACCACCAGAGCCGATTCCCATACACAGTTTTGCAGCTAATTCATTGGCTTTTATATCTTCTTCACAACTTCGAATCGAAAGTTTTACACCGTTTGGCAAGATTGAAAATACAACACATACATCAATGGAATCCACTTCCAGTACCATATCACTGATAAGACCTAACACATTTGGATCACATGGCCCTGCCTTTACTACTGCAAAACGATACTGTTCATTATAATCACAACGAAGCAATGCAGCACCTGCCGTTTCAAGTTCTTCAATCGAAATATTCGCATTACGAAGCTTTGTAATTAAGCCCGTATTAAACTTCGCATTGTCACGAAGCTCCATATCTTTTTCATGATATATCTCTTCTAGATTACCTGTATCCGTATATAATCCATAGTATAATGCTGTCGCTAAATTTTCATTTTCATTTGGGTCAATTCCCTCTTCTTTGAGCATATTCCAAACCAAAGTCGAGCAGGCCCCTAAATTACTCTGCACCTCATGCAGCTTTGGAAGCTTCTTGCTCACGCGGTGATGGTCAATAACTGCCACCGACTCCGCAGGATACAGTGTTACATTTCCTTCCCCATACTGACAGTCCACAGTAACCAAAAGCTCGGTAGGCGCTTCCTTACTGGTGTGTCTTACATTCTCGATTGGAATCTCCAATTCCTTAATCATCATCACTAAGTTGCTTTTTCGGATGATATTCCTACCGCCATACACCAGTCGCACATCTTTTCCATTCTCTTTCAAATATGTATAAATGGCAAACCCGCTGGCAATCGCATCTGCATCCGGATTGTCATGGCACTGCACGATAATTTGATTGTACTTTAATAATCTGCTCAACTTCATAGCTACTCCTCTATTCCTCCAAATACGGGAAGAATATACTACTTTTGTTTTTCGAATCAAAGAGTCCGTTATACTGCAGACTCTCATATTTTTTAATCCACTCCAGCTCCTTGCCCAAAGCATCCTCTACATGAAGATATTTCCCCTTTTCCAAAGAATAATATCCTCTGGCATTGATAGCTGGAACCACCTCCATCAAATCCAGCATAAATTGATTGTATGGTGGCAAGTCGATTCCCGCACGTTCCAATGCCATGCTGGAAAGATAATTCAAGCTGGTAATTTCGATGGTTTCCTCTGGCGTATCATAGTTCGTCCAGATAAAAAATGGCACCGTATACAACGCCTCTAATTCTTTCATCGTAAGCCCCGATAACCCTTTTCCATTTAATATTTCATAGAATTTTCGGTTTAAACTTGGCTGATGGTCTCCAAAGAAAATAATCTCCACAGGTTCATCCACACTAGAGAAATAATTCACAAACTCACGCAATGCATCATCACTTTCTCGAATAAGTGAAAAATATTGGTTTGCGTCAGTATAAGAACGTCCAATTTTATAATATTTTTCTTCGAAATTATCATATTCCGTCGTATAACCACCATGGTTCTGCATACTTATCGACATGATAAATAATTTCTCATTCACCTTACGGTTTTCATAACGCTCAATAATTTTACTGTACATCTCTTCATCCGAAATATATTTTCGAATCAACTGGCTTTGGTCGAAATGCTCGATAAAATAGCTTTCTTCAAATCCCAGCTTTGGATAAACCAAATTACGGCTCCAGCCAGTATCATAATATGGATGCATAGCAACACAGGTGTATCCCTCATTCTTCAATGTACTTACCATAGAACTTGGTTCATTATTTAGATATTGTTGATACACCACAGAACCGACTGGTAAAAACGCCATAGAACCACCTGTCATAAATTCCCATTCGGAATTCGGCGTTTTCGCTCCAAATACCGAGGATAACGCATAGCCCTTTATCGTATTTTCGGAAAGCGAATCCAAAAATGGGGTCAACGGTTCATTGGTTTTCAGCTCTCCTATCACACTCAAATCCGCAAAGGACTCATTCATTACAACGATAATCGTTGGCTCTTTTTCCAAGGCATCTCCCATTGGATTTTCCTGCTTGCCTGCATACTCTTCTTCCAGTTCTACAATGGTTTCCACATCATAATCCTCTGGTGCTTCCACAAAGCTATCTCTTGCGCTCAACACAAAATTTAATACATAGCCATTCTTGTATGAGCCCTTCTGCTCCCATGTCTCCGTATTCATTCCATCAATCTCTATTGAGATTGCCAAGCCCAGCCACACCGCCGTCAATCCACTCAGCAGGCGTAAAAATATCGCTTTCTTAAAAGTAATACGAAATACACTTGCAATTGCAAAAAAGAGAAGTGAGGCAAGTATCACATACCAGCCTCTTTCACTAAGCTCCAATTTGTAGTTTCCAGCTACACTAAGCCCGGTTCCAATAGAACGGATATCCGCAAAGATAAATTCATTCTCACGAAACAGATATACATAGTAATTTACGAATGCCAGTATCATAAAAAAGCCGTGAGAAATTATTGCACTTAATCCCACATGATTGGTAATGCAAAGCACTGTCAGATACACCACCAGCACGCAGCCTCTGTTTAAATCCCATTTCGTATCCGAAAGCTTCTCAAATAGCTCTGGCTCCAACAAAAGATACTGTATCATGTAAGTCGTAAATCTACAGCCTATGATTACGATGAGAATCGTCCACAACCAATGCAGCTTCTTACTTGTTATAATCGGTTTCACTTTATTCCAAATTTGTTCCATTTCTATAATCCAAAAAATTCTTTGATTTGTTCGCTGATAATTTTCATCAAACGAGTTCTTGCTTCCACACTTGCCCAAGCAATATGTGGTGTAATAATCAATTTATTACTATCTTTTATGGCACGAAGTGGATTCTGCTCACTCATCGGCTCTACGGATAATACATCCAATCCTGCTGCCGCAATCTTACCTTCATTTAACGCATCTACCAAATCCTGCTCCACCACGATTGGACCTCTGCCCACATTGATAAAAATTGCAGTTTCTTTCATCTGTTCAAATGCCGCTTTGTCGAACAGCCCTCTGGTATTTTCATCCAATGGTGCATGCACGGATACAATATCCGATTTACTTAATAGCTCTTCGAAATCCACTCGTTCATAATCTGGATTGCTATTCCTTCCAGAAGTCGAGTAATAAATCACATTACATCCAAAGCACTTTGCAATATCTGCGACGCGTCTTCCGATATTTCCCAATCCGACAATGCCCCAAGTCATCCCTGCAAGTTCATGAAATACATTTGCAAAATGTGTAAAAGTAACATCCCCAATGTATTTTTCGTTCTTCACATAGTCATCATAATAACGCATCTTTTCCAACAGATAAAACAACAAGGCAAAGGTATGCTGCGCTACCGATTCCGTCGAATAGCCTGCTACATTTCTCCAAGCAATTCCTCGTTTGGCCAAATACTCTTTATCCAGATTATTCGTACCAGTTGCAGTCACACAAACCAGCTTCAAATGCTCTGCATTTCCAATCGAACGCTCATTGATTTCCACTTTATTGAGCACAATTACATCCGCATCCTTGGTTCGCTCTAACGCTTCCTCCTGTGTAGAAAAAGGATATTTGATTACCTCTCCCAACGCATCAAAATAGGATAAATCAATATCCTCACCAATGGTTTTTACATCTAAAAAAACAATTTTCATCACAATTCTATTCCTATCTTTTTATTTCTATCTTACCGAAAATGCATATACCGTTTTCGTTTCATAAGGCACGTTTGCTTCTGTGATTGGACACACAAAATTCGTTTCATTAATCGCATTTGGAAAGTACTGGGTTTCTAAACAGAATGCCCCGTGCTTCACATACGTATAACCATTTGGACCTTTCTGCCCTTCCATAAAGTTTCCTGTATAAAGCTGTACTCCGATGCAATCTGTCCACACATCCATTTGAATGCCAGTTTCTTTTGCGTATGCAGTTGCAATTTGCTCAAACCCTACGGATTCTTTATCAATCGCAAAATTATGATCGTATCCCTGTCCATATATCAACTGGTCAAACGCTTCTCTGATATCTCTACCAATCGTTTTCGCCTCACGAAAATCGAACGGTGTTCCATCTACTGGTGCAATCTCTCCCGTTGGAATCGCTTTCGCATCTATCACTGGAGTATAGTGCGAAGCCTTAATCCAAAGCTCCTGTCCTTCTACACTTCCTGAAAATGCTCCCGCCAAATTAAAGTAAGTATGGTTTGTCATATTAATCGTCGTTTTCTTATCACTAAGTGCGTAGTAAGAAATTGACAACTCATTCTTCTCCGTTATTTCGTATGTTACTTCGTAGTGAATATTTCCTGGAAAGCCTTGTTCCAAATCCTTCGCATCATAGGTAAAAATAATCGTATCCTCTGTCTGTTCCTTTACTGACCAGATTTTTTTTGCAATTCCATTTGCACCACTATGAAGACTATTTTCGTTATTGTTCGCATCGGTTTCATAGATTTGTCCATCAATTTCGAACTTCGCATCTGCAATACGATTTGCATAAGGAGCCACGATTGCTCCAAAGTATGTCGTTTCTCTTTCGTAGGAAAGTGGATTATCATATATTGCAGATACCTGCACCAACTGTCCGTCTTTGCCCGGCACAAACAGCTCGTGCACCGTCGCACCCAAATTCAAAAAACGAACCCTCATACCATTTTTATTTTCTATTGTATAACAATACACTTCTTCGCCTTGACTGTTTTTCCCAAATAACTGTTTCATATTCCCCTCCATTTTGTTACACTACGCCCATTATCACTATTTTAACATTATACTTCTTTTCTCAGTATCAAGCAATGAAAAAGCAGTTCAAATATTCGGAAAATAGTTAAGGAGTTTTACAGGAATGACGATATAAATATTATAGAAAAGAGGAATTACTATGGCACGAGTAAATAATAATATATCAAGCGGATTAAACTTAACATCGGATTTCTTTTTAAAGAATTTCTATCGCTATAATCGTAGTGCAATAAAAACAACAGCGCGAAAAGATTATACCAAAGCAGAACTTTCTTATGAAGATACTCGTGCGCTAAAACGTGCGGTGGCCAAGCTCTCGTCCTTCGAATATGAAGAAGGAGAAAATGGTACCAATATCGTAAATAGCATTCAGGCATTTGTAAAAACCTATAACAACACGATAAGCTCTACTTCTGATAAAGATTCTGACACCTATCGACAGAATCGCCAGTTAAAAGCGCTAACCGAAAAATATGGGGATGATTTGAAAAACATCGGTATTTCTATCGAAAAAAATGGAACTCTTTCCGTCAGTGAAAACATTCTAAAAGGGTCCTCATTCAAAGAAATCCACAAGGTTTTTTCCGATGAATCCGGATATATTCCAAGTGTACGCACGATTGCGAAACGTATGCACGATAATTCTCATGATGAGATTTATGCTCAGATGACAGGAACGGGTGGACGAATTAATATTATTTTATAATCTCACAAACCACAAAGGCCCTACACATATCAATTTATCGCTGTACTGGCGTAAGGCTTCTAAATTGATATGTGTAGGGCCTTCGTGGTTTTATATAAAATAATCTCTAATTGCGTCCGCCCTTGCTATTACAGAGCCTTGTATCATCTGTGGCTTTCCACCTCCGCGGGCATCGAATTGTTCGCGAAGTGTATTCGCAATTTCACGGCAGTCGATGGTTTTACTTCCGATAATGAAATTGTAGCCTTCGGCATCATCACCGACGAAAATTCCACAAACACCATCATGCGCTTCCATCAGTTTGTTTACGACATTTCGCATCACTGGTGTTTCCAAATCCTGTTCAAACAAAATAACATCTGTTTGTTCCGCAGGAATCTCTGCAAGTTTTCCTTCCATCAACGTCTGTTTCGCATTAGAAAGCTGTGTCTTCAAAGATTGTACCTGTGTTTTTAGTTTAGAAATATGTTCTGCTACATTCTCTTGATTCGTTGTGAGAATCCCCGATACTTCGGAAATAATTTCGGATTTTCTACGATATTCCTCCAACGCACGAAAACCACAGAGGAAACTGATTCGCATCCCGCCCTTATAATTTTGAACCGACTGCATCTTAAATATTCCGATTTCACCCGTACGATGCACATGAGGAGCACAGCAGGCACATACATCATACCCTGGAATTTCCACGATACGAACAGGTCCATCAATTTCTATTTTGCTGCGATACTCTAAATTTTCTAATTCGTCTTTGGCCGGATATCCTGTTTTGATTTCCACATTTGCAACGATTGCCTCGTTGATTTCCCATTCCATTTCTTTGAGCTGTTCTTCCGACAATGCTTTATCAAAGTCCATGGTTACAATCTGATTGCTCAAATGGAATCCCACGTTCTTTAATCCATACTTACGATGTGCCAGTCCTGAAAAAAGATGCTCTCCACTATGCTGCTGCATATTAAAAAAACGATGCTGCCAGTTAATGCTTCCTTTTACTGTAGAATTTACTTCTACAGGATGTGCCACATAATGCGAAATTACATCATCCTTAATCTGCACATCCACCACTTCGACTTCGTCTAGTGTTCCTTTATCTGGTGTCTGCCCTCCCTCTTCTGGGAAAAATAGGGTCTGGTCTAAGACCACCTTATATACATTGTCTTCCGCTTCGCAAGAAAGCACCACGGCTTCAAACTCGGTTGCATAGGCATCTATATCATATAATTTTTTTGTCTTCATCTGTTTCCATCCTTTTGTCCTATTCGTTTTTTCATTTATTCAGTATACCAACTTTTCTATACAAAAACAATGATGCGAAACTTTATAAAATCTTAAGGTGTATTTTTTCCTAGAATATGGTAAACTTTTCTTATCTCTAGGGGGGATGGGAAATTTAATACAGGAGAAGAAAGTATGAAAAAATATCGTTATTTGATACTGGCACTTTCCGTTGCAGTAATCGCAGGACTAACGATTGCACTATGGAAGCCGTTAGTTAATTTTGCAGAAGACCCGGCATCGCTAGCCATTTGGATAGAAGAGGCCGGCATCTGGGGTCCAATCGTTTTTATGTTGCTGAACACCGCACAAGTCCTTTTAGCCATTATTCCTGGTGGACCATTCGAAGTGGCTGCTGGCGCATTATTCGGACCTTGGGTAGGAACTTTAATGTGTGATGTCGCAATGACTGCTGGCGGAATGATTACCTTCCTTTTTGTAAGAAAGTTTGGCATGAAATTCATCGAGCTGTTCGTAGACCGAAAGGAAATCGAATCTGTCAAGTTCCTGCATTCGAATCCGAAATATACGACGCTTTTGTTCCTGTTCTTCTTGCTACCTGGAACTCCCAAAGATTTGATGTGTTATTTGGTTGGACTTACGGATATCAAATGGACGACCTGGTTGCTAATTAACTTCGTGGGACGTTTCCCAGCAATACTTCTTTCTGCCTTAGGCGGCAGTGCATTAGGTGAACAGAAATTTGGAATATTCATTGCAGTGTTCGCAATTATTATTATTTTGTATTTCGTAGGTTCATACCTTTATAAAAAGTTAAATCATAGTCATCAAACAGAAAACAAATAAATCTAAGAGATGTTGGCAGTTCGCCAGCATCTCTTTTTTGCACAAAAATAAGGCTGCCACGATTGTGACAGCCCTATCAAATTACTATCTTGATTCATTGGTAATAAATTAAGTTAGTTTGTTTTTCTTAGAAATTTAAATTATTCTACTGGAATGAAATCATTTCCATCGATTTCGAATGTTGTAGCACCCTGTGCATAAGTTAACTTGTAACCTGTTTCGCTACTCATATCGATTTCCTGGTCACCGTTCATAGCTGTACATTTTACTTCACCAACTACGATTTTAACTGTATTACCATCTTTTTCATATGTACCAGTTACTTTACAATCCATAACTGTCTTGTTAGCATCTTTAGAATCTGTAGCTTTGTATGTATATTCATATGTGCCATCTTCATTTAATGTAAGAGTAGCTACTTCACCACGTACACCCTGCTGCCATTCAACTTTGTGTTCATAAGTCTGTGGGAATTTTTCTCCACCACAAGCAACTAAGCTAAGAGTCATAGCCATAGCTGCAGCAAGAACTAATAATTTCTTTACTAATTTCATTGTCGTTTTCCTCCATATTTTCATAAAAATCTTAATGATAAGCTTTTATTACCAATGATTTTATAATAATAGATATAATCTAATTATTATGCGTTTGCTTTTTTCTTTGTCTTTACAATCATAACGATACTTGCTGCAAGACCAAGAACTGAAACTACACCTACACCATAGATGAGAGCTCTCCACCATGGGATTACGGTTACGATTCTACTTGAAGGAGCGATACCATTCATAGCAGATGAGTTTGCAACTGTATAAAGGATACGATGTGTTGCTTCTCTCATACGGATTGCAAGAGCTGGATCCTGAGTAATGTCATATCTCTTTAATTTGTCTACACGTGTCATAGGACCTGCATTTGAGTTATCCCATGAATCTGTACCACCCATGATACCTAAGAAGATATCATAAGTATTACCATTGTTAGAGTAGTCTGTTAATGCGAAACCATCCATACCCCATTCGCCACGGAGAATGTTTGTCATAAGGCCTTCATGAGCACCTGTCCAAACAACACCAACACGACCAAATGAGTTCATAACGTTCATTGCGCCACCGATAGCAACTTCCTTGCCATCTACTTCCATAGTACGTTCGATAATTGCATGTTCAAATGGTTCTAAGTAAACTTCACGCATTGCCTGTTCATTTGCGAAAATGCTGTAGCAACGTGTATTTGTTTCCTGATCGTTGAATGCGAAGTGTTTTACATATACGTAAACACCCTTGCTCTGAATACCACCAACTTCTGCTGCTGCAATCTTGCCGCCTAAGAAGCCGTCTTCTGAGTAGTATTCGAAGTTACGTCCAGCATAAGCTGTACGATGTGTATTCATCGCTGGTCCGTAAAGACCTGCCATCTTAAGTGCGAGACCATCTTCACCGATAGACTCACCAACTTTGTACATGAATTCTGTATTCCATGTAGCTGCCATGATGTTTTCATCAGAGTAAGCTGTCATAGTATCAGAAGTTCCCATAACGTCTGTTAACTTCATAGTGAAGCCCTGAGGACCGTTTTCATCAATTGTCTTAGGTTTAGCGATTGATTCAACAGCATAAGTTCCATGGTAACCTACACCGATAAGTAAGCACATTTCTTCGTAAGTAACCTGGTCTAATAAATCTTCCCAAGCTGGGTCATTGTAATCTTTGCCAATCATCTGAGCGATAGTCATATCACCCTTAGCACCCATTGTAGGAACTTTTGCGTCTGTTTCTGTTTTTACATATTTCTTAAGACCAGTGATTTCATCATGTAATTTCTGGCTTAAGTTCATGATGTATGTACCATTTGGCCATGTATTAGTCCAGTCATTACGTGAAAGATATGTAATAGTCTGGTCTGTGAAACCATTTTCTTTTAACCAGTTGATATCTGCTGTGTCTAACTGGTTTGTGATTGCGTATTCTTCACCGCTTTCTGTAGATGTAGCGAATGTAGTTGTGTCTAATGTTGGGTTATTCCATTTGTAAACAAATGTTGTATTTCCTGTTGAAGCATATCCAGCATTTCCTACTGCTACCATCTTAGAAGCATCTGCACCTTTTGCTGCTAATACGTTGTTTAAAGCATCATGAGCATCTCTACCTACTGTGAAGTAGTAGTCGCCAGCATCTAAGATATATGTCTTAGCTGTCTTAGCATCATAAGCTCTTAATTCTTTCTTAGGAACATTAATTGTTACTGTTTCAGATGCGCCTTTTTCGATTACATCTGTTTTTGCAAAGCCACATAATTCGATAGCAGCTTTTTCAATACCATTGTCTTTGTCATACTGTGTATATGGAGACTGGAAGTAAACTTCTACTACTTCCTTACCAGCATAGTCACCAGTATTTGTTACTTTTACTGTTACATCAAAACTATCTGCGTTTTCTTTTACAGCAAAGTCTGAATATTCAAATGTTGTATAAGATAAACCATATCCAAATGGATATTTAACATCTGATGCATAGTTGTAGTTCCCAGCATTACCCTGACCTAATACGAAGTCTTCGTAACGTGTTTCATAATATCTGTAACCTACATAGATGCCTTCCTGGTATACGTTGTAGTATTTGTTACCATCTAATCCAGGACCATCACCTTCCATGTCTGTGTAATCAGTAGAGTTATTCCAGAATGCACCATAGAAGTTTTCCATAGCTGGGTTTGTTGTGTTGTCGATACAGAATGTATCTACTACTCTACCAGATGGGTTTGTTCCGTCTGTATTTGTTAACAAATCAGCTACACCACGTAAACCATTTACACCTGTAAAACCAATCCACATAACTGAGTCAACACCGAGTTCTGGATCATCTACGAAATCACATTCGATAGGGTTTGTACAGTTGAGTAATACGATAACGTTTTCAAAGCCTGCTGCTTTGATCTGTTTTAACAAATCTCTTTCCTGAATCGTTAATTCAAGAGAGTTACCAGAACCATTTACAGTTTCTTCCGCATTACCCTGCTGCTTGTTTACGCCAAGACCTGTACCAGGAGTGATTTCTCCTGTTTCTTTGTATACGTCTGAAGGTAAATCCCACATTTCACCGCCGAGACGAGAGAATACTACGATAGCAGCATCCTTGTAAGCATCAAATTCTGATTTCGCTGCATCTGTAAATTCAGACCAAGGTACTTCGTTTACAGTAAATGCACCTTTTGTTACACCATCAGCACCATTACGGATACTGTTGTCACCCTTCTTAGGGTTTGTTTCATATTTTGTAAGAATTTCTTCGCTTGCGTAGAAATCCCAAAGAGATGGGTTAACTTTTACACCCACTTCTTCTAATGCTTCTTTAAAGCTTGGAGCTGCAGAAGCATCAATATCCGCGGAACCTGTACCACAAACGATTTCATTTACACTTGAGTGTCCAAATACAGATACTTTCGCTGAGCTGTCGATTGGAAGGCTGCTATTTTCGTTCTTTAATAATACTGCACCTTCTTCCGTAAGCATTTCGGCAATATCCATACCAGCTTTTCTTACTTCGTCAACACTTGCATAAGCACTCTTGAAGTAATCGGTATCTGTCTTGTCGTTTGGATCTGCCTGGATAGTAGTCGTTTCTGTCTTAAGAGCCATGTTAATGACACCTTCATACGCGATTGTCATAATATTTGCTACGATCATAGCAATGATTAAAACAATTGAGATGACAGAAGTCACGATCCATTTGCCGATACCAGTCTTTTTCTTGTCTTTCTTCATGTTTCTTCTTTCCTTTCCCCAAAATCTTTTTGAAGTTTTTCGTCAATTCGACCAAAAAAATCTTCTAGAGTGAAATTATTATACACTATATGCCTAATAATCGAAAGAAACAATATTTTTACTTGATTTTATAATCGAACAAAGTGTATACTTGTGTTACAAGAAGTTTTTGTTGCAAACAATTTTTTTATAAATCTTAGTACAAATAGAAAGGAGCATCTACATGCCAGAAAATCCGCAATTTCTAAGAACGGACAAAGCAATCAAACAAGCACTCATTACATTGCTTCGCACAAAACCATTTGAGAAAATTACCGTGCAGGATATTCTTGACGAAACCCCTGTTACCCGTTCTACTTTTTATAAACACTACCATGACAAATATGAAATCGTAGAACGCATGCAGGAAGAACTCTTCATATCGCAATTAGAGCTCCGCATCGCAGTACATAAGAATCCACATCTTCTTACACCTGCGTTAATCAATGTCAGCAAGCAGAACAATGAAATCACGGAAGCTCTTTTGAAGGTGCATACGGAAAAGGTTGATATTCGAAAAGCACTTGCGAAACAGTCTGCCGATTATTATCGCAGTATGGCGGATGGACCAACTGTTGATATTGAAGCAGAAATTTTTTCTCAGGCAGTTACCGCCTTCCAGCTTTCGTTTCCAAGTAGCGAAGATTTTAGTTTTGAATACATGCACGGAATCTATATTTCTGTATTCTTGAGACTCCTGGGGCTCGGAGATGATGAAGAACTTCGTAAGACATTAGCAAAAAAAGCAGTGGGACTTCCTGCCCCACCGCCAAATAATAATAAATAATAAAAAAAGGGCGCCTGCTAAGGAGGCGCCCTCTTTTAAAAGGAAAATAAGGAGTTTAAAACAAACCCGCTTACCCTCATTATAAATATTTTCCGCTTTCTGAAAACAAACAAATTTTACTTTACGTTTCTACACCATACACTTTGTTCGTTTTTTAAACAAATATCTGTAAATTATTTCCTATTCAAATTAGATTGTGACAAATCTTTTATTACTTCCCCCGCCAAAATCAAACCTACGACAGATGGCACAAATGCAATAGAGCCCGGAGTAGCCCTGCGACTTCTTTTCTCATCGCTTACAAATGCAGCATCCTCGATTGGCTCCAACGGTATTTCTTTGGAATAAACGACCTTTAGATGTTTTATCCCTCGAGCTTTCAATTCCTTCCGCATGACTTTTGCTAATGGACAAACCGACGTCTTATAAATATCTGCAACCTCAAATGCAGTCGGGTCTAATTTATTTCCTGCTCCCATGCTACTGATAATTGGAACATTCGATTCCTGACAAGCCTCTACCAAAGCCAATTTTGCCGTCACCGTATCCACCGCATCGATTACATAATCATACTTGGAAAAATCGAACTGTTCCTTCGTTTCTGGAAGAAAGAAACAACAATGCTTATTTACCTTCACCTCTGGATGAATTTCCAACAAGTGTTCTTCCATCACATCTACTTTTTTTCGACCTATCGTTTTTGTCGTTGCGATAAGCTGACGGTTTATATTGCTTTCTGCCACCTCATCATTATCCACAATCGTGATTTCTCCAATGCCGCTTCGAACCAAAGCATCGGCGGCGTGGCCCCCCACACCGCCGATACCAAATACTGCTACATGAGAATTTTTAAGTTTGTTCATTGCATCCGCACCTAATAAGCGCTTCGTTCTGTCAAATTTATTTCCCATTTTTTATAATCTTTCTTCTATAATTCCTTCTCGATATGCTTTCAGAAGTGCTTCTAAATCTTTGATTTCTTCCTTCAAACGCTTTCCAATATCTGTATCTGCAACACGTTTACGCTTGCTCACACGCTGTACCAATGTCTTATGCGACACAACATCATTTCCTTCCTGAATCGCTTTTTCGATAGATTCAAAAGGCTCATGCTCTGCAAGACTAAGGCCATAAGAATTGTAAATCAAAGTATAGCCCGCAATACCTGTTTTTTCCTGGTATGCTTTCGAGAAACCACCGTCAATGATAAGCACTTTTCCATTACAATGCATTGGCGACTGACCCTCTTTTACCAATACTGGAATATGTCCATTGATAATATGGGACTCATTTCCAGAAAGTCCAAACTCTTCTAAAATGCGGTCTGCCACTTCTTCATTTTCAATCAATTTATAATATGGATTCTTTGGTTCTTTATACGTCGCCTTATCTGCAACGAATTGTCTTTCAAAGGTTGTCATTCGCTCCTTGCCATAAACAGGTGAGTTTTTGTTCAACCATAAGTACCAAAGAATATCCAAGCCTTTCTGCTTTTCTTCTGGATCGGTTGCATAATAACCTTTGCGTGCATAATCCTCTAAGACATCATAAAGCTGTTTGCCTGCATACTCTTTTCCAAAAACAGATACCTTCTTGAAGGAACCATCTTCATTGAGTGGCACGCATCCATGGTATAAAAGGTTTCCATTGTAAACGGTATACATATTTCCCTTTGTATATAAAAACTTCACGTGCTTCTGAAGCTTTTCGCTATTGCGGAAGGCAAAAATGAGACGGTCCATTACCACCTGTTCTTCCGCACTAAGCGCATACGGATCCTCCCAATTTACCGTTGGGAAATTCGTATCCAAAAGTGGATAGTCTACACCATTAATCTCTACTGTCCAGTTTTCTGGATTAATCTTATCTAAAAGAAGGCGGTCATCCATGCGAAAGTCTGGATTTCGCTTAATAATCTGTCCTTCTAATTTCAACTGCATAATGGTAACTGCTTTGTGAATCTTCTCATCAATTGCAATATCACGCACATCATAAGAGTCCTCACGGAAATTTACATGGAAACGTTCACATGGGTCATTTTCATACTGTTCCATTGCAAAACGAACCAGTGGAATCAGGTTAATTCCATATCCATCTTCGATAGAACTTAAATTGCCATAACGTGCTGAAATACGAAGCACTGTACAAATCAATGCTGGATTGCCTGCTGCTGCTCCCATCCAGGACACGTCGTGATTGCCCCATTGAATATCCACGGAATGATGCTTCATCAAATCATCCATAACAAGATGTGGGTATGGTCCTCTATCAAAAATATCCCCTACTACATGCAGATGATCTACGATCAAGTGACGAATCAAATCACAAAGTGCGATTACCAATTCTCTTGCTCTTCCCGTACGAATCACCGAATGGATAATTTCAAAGTAATAATCCTCCTGATCCAGAATATCCTGACGACCAGTTAATAATTCTTCGATGATATATGCAAACTCTGCCGGCATCGCCTTTCGAACCTTAGAACGACTATACTTGGAAGACGTTCTCTTACAAATACATACCAAACGATATAGATTTACAGAATACCAGTCATCGATATATTTCTCTGTTTCGACAACCTGTTTCATCTTTTCCTTTGGATAATAAATCAAGGTCGCAAGATTACGTTTTTCTTTTAAACTAATCGTATTTCCAAATTCTTCTTCTATTTTCTGTTTAATCGCTCCCGACGCATTTTTCGTAATGTGCTGGAACTGGTCATACTCACCATGGATATCTGTAATGAAATGTTCCGTTCCTTTTGGCAAGCTGAGAATCGACTGCAGGTTGATAATCTCAGTCGCAGTCTCAGCGATTGTTGGATACTGCTTTGCCAAACATTTCAGATATCTGATCTCATTGTCTCCCATAATCCCCTCCTAAAACTATTTTTTATCGATATATTCTTTCTGTGTTGCACTGTTCATAATCGCACGAACAACATTTGCACAACAACGTCTTACATCCTCTTCTTTTATCATACCAGATTTTACGCCAGCTAAAATTTCTTTTTTGTAAGAACCACCGCCTGGCATAATCAAATCATTTCCAGCTCTCATTGCGAGTGCGTTATTTCCCAAGCCTTTGTTTGTTGAGAACCAGTCTGTCATTACAACACCATCAAAGCCCCATTCATTACGAAGCACCTTAGTACACAAATCATAACTGTTTGGTGCATATACACTATTGATACGATTGTAAGAAGTCATAATCGCTTTCGCATGTCCTTTGCGAACTGCACGTTCAAAACCACGAAGATATATTTCACGTAACGCACGTTCACTTAAATTACTAGACACCTTATTACGGTTATCTTCCATATTGTTACAAGCAAAGTGTTTAACCGTTACATAATAGCCGTCTTCCTGCTGAATACCTTTCGTAATTGCCGCTGCAACCTCTCCCGTCAGGAATGGATCTTCTGAAACATATTCAAAGTTACGTCCACACAATGGATTTCTATGAATATTTACCGCTGGCGCAAGCCAGAAGGTGCATCCATATTCCTTCATTTCCACATAGATTGCTTTTCCTACTTCTTCCAAAAGCTCTACATTCCATGACTGTGCCAACGCCGCTGTCACTGGAAATGCAGTCGTATACTGATACACTACAGTTCCTTTTTCTGGATCTGCTTTCAAGAATCCCTGAATAAAATCTGGGAACATTTCAAATACCGAAATTGGAAGTTCCACTGGTTTTAAAGTTCCATCCTGCTGCACTACCGAACGTTTTGTAATACGAAGTCCTGCTGGTCCATCGCAAAGTGTTACATTTGCTAAACCTCTATCCCAGAATTTGGAAGTCGTATTTCCAACGGAACCTGGCATATTAAATCTGGTTTCTCCACCAAACATGCCGATACCAACTACGATTTCCACCATTTCTTTCAACGTCAGTGTATTTAAGAACTTATCTACCTTCTCATCACTGTAAACATCTGGTGTCTTATATGTGTATGTTATTGTTTCAAAATCCTCTGCTTTTACTGCTACACGTGGCACGCCTGGATTTACTTTTTCCGGAGTCTTTGTCTCAGACTTCAATTCCTCGAAAGCTTCTACCACCGGACAAATGTTGCAGTGCTTTGAAACTACTACATCCTTATCCAACGTAATCACGGCCACTGGAACCGTATTACGAGAAGAATTTCCAAGACGAACGATATATTCTCCTGCATCTAATACATAGCTTGCACTAGCCTCATCATAGCTTGCAATTTCTGCCATGTCAAACGACAACGAAATCGTTTCGCTTTCTGCTGGAGCCAACGCCTTCGTTTTCGCAAAAGCTGCCAAGCTCTGATATTCTTTATCTAATTTACCATTTGGCGCACTTACATAAACCTGCGCAACCTCTTTGCCACTATACTTTGCACCTACGTTGGTAACAGTTGCATTCAAATGTACTTTTGTTCCTTCTACATTCACACCTGCTCCAAAAATGGAGAAATCCGTATAGCTAAGTCCATATCCAAATGGATAGCATGGCTCCACGCCAAAGCTATCAAAATAGCGATAGCCTACATAGATACCTTCTTTGTAATATTCCTCTTCTACATTTCCATTTAAATAGCTGTATTCGTTATGGAACGGAATGTCTGCGTACTGTTTCGCCCAGGTATCTGTCAGCTTACCAGATGGTGTTACCTTACCAGAAACCGTATCAGCAAAAGCATTGCCACCTTCTGTTCCTAACTGACAAATAAAAAGAATCGCTCCAATACCCGGAATTTCATCCACAAAAGACATATCAAGGGAGCATCCACTATTGATTACCAATACGAAATTCTTATAATTCTTTACGCAGGTTTCAATTGCAGTTCTTTCCTCATCGGTAATGAACAAATCGCCTTTTTCCGCTTTTCTGTCACCACCTTCTCCTGCCTGACGGCTGAGAACATAAATTGCAGTATCGGTATTACTATCTGCAATATCCTTTTCCGTAATCGCTCTGCCTGCTGGTGGTGTATAGCCTTTTAACATCATTTCCATAAAGGATTTTGACTTGATTAGTTTAATAATATCTCTCTGTGCTTTTTTATGAGCGATTTCGCCAGCCTCATAAGCACCTTCATAATCCTCTAACCACTGCTTTGTCGTAATCTCAAATCCGCGATTTTCCATACCCTCTAAAATAGTAACACTATGACGCTCATTTACTTCGCCTGAGCCTGTACCACCTTTAATCGTTCTGGTGACACCTGGACCATACAATGCTACTTTTTTTGTCTGAAGCGGAAGTACATTTTCGTTTTTTAAAAGAACCATACTTTCACATGCCGCTCTATATGCAACCTCAAGGTTTTGCTTTTCTCTTTCTGAAACCTCTCCTGAATAACTTGCTTTTGTCAATAACTCCATAATACACCCTCCTATTCCTATTATGCTTATTATACAGAAAACAAATGAAAAAGTCTATGGGGTTACCCACAGACTTCATTTCTCATTCTTTTTTATTATTTAATGTAATTTCCACACAAAAATATCCTTCTGTTACTAGAAAATCTATCTGCCCATGATACTGCTGCACAACCCTTATCATATTTCCAGTTCCATATCCATGACTCCGTTTATCTTCCTTTGATGTCACGAATCTACCATTATCCGTTTCAATTTTCCACTCAATTGGATTCCGTATCACTATCTTGCATTCCGAAGCAGCTTCACTTACATCCATGGATATCACAGGTTTTCTATATTCTAGTTTTTCACAAGCCTCACACGCATTTGAAAACAGATTCGAAAATAAGGTACACATATCATATTCTGCCATAACGAAATCTGCTGGCAGCATCCCTGTCATTTCAAAATCAATCTTTCTCTGTGCGCGGCTCAACGTGTCGCTTACAATAGCATTTACTAAATCATGCCCCGTATCTTTCATCACAACTTGCTCTAGATTTTGATGTTTCTTCATGTCAGAAAGATACGCGCGCGCTTTATCATAATTCTCCGACTCTAAATAATATTGCAATACAATCATGTGTGCCTGAATGTCATGTCGGATACTTCTTATCTCGTTTATGTATTTCACCTGAGCATCATAATACTCTTTTTCCATAATTACTCCTCCGCTAGAAAATGTTAAACACAAACAAGATGATTAAAAATATCACATTTACAATGGTGAACCACTGGAAGTATTTTCCTTTCTTCTCATTGTACTTATTTGCCAAAATTTTGTAAGAAATTAAGCTTGCCATGGATGCAATTAAGGTGCCCAGGCCACCAATATTTACCCCAGCCAAAAGAGCACGATAATCCGAAGTAAAGCCTGACAAAAGCAATGCAGCTGGTACATTGCTAATCCCCTGACTAGCTATAATGCCAACAACCAATTCTCTTCCATTTACCAACGCTTGTAGTGTATCACGAATGACCGGAATATTTCCCAAATTTCCTGTAAATATAAAGAAGCTAATAAATGTCAAAAGCAGACAATAATCGACTTTTTTCAACACGGATTTATCCAAGAAAAAGACAACAATCAACACAATTCCCAAGACAAGTTCTACTGGAATTATTTTTGCTACCACGAGAAGAGATAGCACAAAAAGAATCAGATACACAACGGTCTGTCGCTTATCTATCAATCCTCTTTCCTTCGTAGTCTGATTATATATGATAGTACTTAAAGATATCTCCTCACCTTTTCCTTTTACAAAGAAGAGTGCAATCAGAATCAAGCCAAAGGATACCGCCGTATTTGGTAACATACAAAGAATGAACTCGATTAGTGACATTTCCGATAAGTTGTACAAATATAGATTTTGTGGATTTCCAATTGGTGTAAGCATACTACCTAAATTCGCTGCAACCGTCTGTAATACGACAACCGGAATTAAAAGACGTTCCTTCTTGCATTTTTCCAATGTCACAATTGCAAATGGTACAAATGTTATCAATGCTACATCGTTTGTAATTATCATACTTAGGAAAAAGCAAAGCATAACCAGTACCAGACACAACTGCCATACCTTGCTGGTTTTCTTTAGCAGCGCTTCCCCTAACCAGTCAAACAAGCCACACTTTTGCAAGCCTGCCATAACTGTCATCAAACACAACAAAAGCTCTAATACATGCCAATCAATATACTCCATATATGCCATGGATGGTGGTATCACAAAAGCAGACACAACTGCTAAGACTGTGGCAACTACGAGTACAACTTCTTTTTTCAAAAATTCAACTATCTTTTCTTTCATTTTTTCTCCACTACATCAAAGGCGCCACCAGTTTCAATAGGTAAGCGACAATTTTTGAAAATCGTCCGATTTTTCTAATGGTCTCATGCGTTACTTGCTCGCATTTCTCCTGTGTGTTTAAATAGTCTGCCACAATATCTTTTATTGCTGGCACCTGATACAAATACGCAGAACATTCATAATGCCAATACAAGCTTCGATAATCCAAATTTACCGTTCCAACTACGGCACGTTCCGCATCACTGACAAAAACCTTGGCATGTACAAATCCAGGTGTGTACTCATATACCTTTACTCCAGCAGCCAGCAAATCCGTATAGTTTGCCTGTGCCAAAACAAAGGCATATTTTTTGTCCGGAATATGTGGCAAAATAATCCGCACATCCACACCTCGTTTTGCTGCAAACATAATCGCCGTCAACATCTCATTATCCAAAATCAAATATGGCGTCATAATATACACGTATTTCTTCGCCTGATTTAGGATATCAATATAAACCATTTCCCCTACATTTTCATTGTCTACTGGACTATCTCCGTAAGGAATGACATAGCCCCTATTTCCTTCCATCGCACCATCTGCTGATTTTTTATCATGTACTTTCTCTGGAAGATATTGGGTCATATCTGGAAACGCAACCTCTGAAATCGGTTTGCGTTCTGTCGCTACCCACATCTGCATGAACATTACTGTAAAATCATGAACTGCATCGCCTTCCAGCATAATGCCGACATCCTTCCAGTGTCCACACGGACTATCGATATTTATGTATTCGTCACAAAGGTTTACCCCTCCTGTGAATGCAACCTTTCCATCAACGACCAAAATCTTTCTATGATCTCGGTTATTATAATGCGTAGACAAAAACGGAATCGGCGGCGAAAACATTCGACACTGAATTCCTAGCTTTTCTATTCTCTTCGGATAGCTATATGGAAGCAGATAGACGGAACAGCTTCCATCATACAACAAACGAACATCTACACCTTCTTTTGCTTTTCTTGCCAAAATCTTTAAAATCGTATTCCACATTTTGCCATGTGAAATCATGAAATATTCTAGGAAAATATATTTTTCAGCAGCCTCTAGCTGCTTCACCATTTCCTCAAACTGCTTTTCTCCAATTGGAAAATACGTCACTTTGGTATTGTTGCTTACGCTGCTCCCTGCCTGTTGTCTTAGATAAGATGCTACATGGTAGGTCTGCATATCCGTTTGCGCTAGTTCTTCCATCACTTCATCCTGCACCGATAAGTTTCTTCTACTCTGTGCCTCAGACTCCGTGATTCGACGTTGTTGTACACGATACCCCAAATCATATCGCACCACAAGGTAAACAACACTTCCAAAAATCGGGAAAATGCCTACCAAGAAACACCATGACAGTTTAATTGCAGGATTCTCTTTCGAATTTAAAATAAACATCATCATGGCTGCAACAATCAAAAGCTCTCCACCTAACAAAATAGGTAGATGCCCTGCATAAGCATACATTCTGGCAATGATATAGGCAAACTGCAAAACAATTAAAAGCATAATCAGCATCGTTCTGCTGAAAATCACCTGCAAAACGCTTCGCTTACCCTCTTCCAATATAGAGTTGTCTTTTTTGCTTCTCATCATTCGTGCCATACAATTACTTCCTTATCGAATAAAGTTTGTGTACTGCCCCTTTTCCTTTTCTGGCAGACCAAATTTCTCTTTTCCAAGCTCAATACTCTTCATCAAGAAGCTCATATTTCTTGCAAGTGTACGCATTGTCTGCATACCTTCTGCATCCTGCTCTACCTGCCCAGGCTTTGCACCATGTACACTGTTCCAATATTGGCTGGAGGCAAGTGGCATTCCGCTAATCGTAAAATATTTATTCAACTGATCAAAAGTCGCTGAACATCCACCACGTCTGGCAACTGCAATACTAGCACCTACCTTCATACGTTTGTCAAACCTAGTGCTGTAGAATAATCTGTCCAAGAACGCAGTCAGTGTTCCATTTGCAGAAGCATAGTAAACAGGACTGCCCACTACCATTCCATCACATGCTTCAAACTTCTTCGCCACTTCATTTACCATATCATCAAATACGCACTGTGCTGTCTTATAGCAAGACTGACATGCACAGCAGCCACGAATTTCCTGACTTCCAATTTGAAGCACTTCTGTTTCAATATTTTCTTCCTCGAAAATCTTGCGCATTTCTTCCAAGGCACGCGCTGTATTTCCATTCACATTTGGACTTCCGTTTAATAATAAAACTTTCATCTATTTATCTCCCTACTTTTTCATTCCTTTATTGAACATTTAGATATATTCTATAATATCCGCTACTGTCTTCGCAATATAATTTGCACCAGCATTTGTCAATTCTTCATAATCCCCAAAACCAAATAACACGCCCATCGAGTCGATTCCATTTTCTTTCGCACCGAGGATATCATATTTTCTATCCCCAATCATAATCGCCTCACTTTTCTCTTCGATTCCACTAATTTCAAGTGCATAACGAATGACATCTGCTTTCTCTCCGCGGCTTCCATCCATCGTTGCTCCTGCCACAAAGTCAAAATACTTCAGCAAATCAAAATGCGCTAAAATTTTCAACGTAAATTCTTCTGGTTTTGATGTCGCAATAATAAGTGTTTTTCCACTTTTCTTTAATTCTTGCAGCATCTTTTCCACGCCATCATAGACTTCATTTTCGTAAAGCCCTTTCACCGAAAATCGTTCTCGGTAATACTTGACCGCAAGTTCACTATCCGCTTCTGACAATCCATAATAGGTTTGGAAAGAATATGTCAGCGGCGGTCCGATAAATGGATGCAGCTCCTTTCTATCCTCAACCTTAATATTGAATTTTTCTAACGCATACATGACACTGCTCGTAATCCCGATTTCTGGATTTGTTAGTGTTCCATCTAAATCAAATAAAATGTATTTATACATCTTGTTATCCTGCCCCTTCTCTATCTCACTCTTATTTTTTCGCCCAAACATAGTCTTCTACACGTAAGCAGGACTTTCCTGTCTGTATGCTCTGCATCTCTTTCAATGCCAATGGAAGATAACTTTCTATGAACTCATCCACCATACTTTCTGTAATATAAAACGTCTCACCCAAAACATTCTCATGAAAATCTTCATCTAGTTCCTCTAAAAAAGCATCTACACGGAATGCCGCAATTTCATGAAATACTTCTTTTTCTAACTCATAGTTCTGTTTTAACGCATTCTCCAGCCCATATTTTTTCACAATATATGCATTTAAAATATGATAATCCTTATGCAATCGCTTTACATCTTCCATAGAGCGCGGTCTTTTCTCATATTTATTGTGAAAAATATCTCTATAAAACGCATCCTCAACCAAATGCATATAATATCCCAAATACAAATCATCTTTTTGTATCAGTTCATAGTAGTTCTCCAAAAAAGCATGAAAATCAAAATAATTTCCATCCTCGCCTCTTATCATAAAATGCGTCGTATCCCTGTCCTTCACATCTACATACGCATCCGGCAAAATACTTCCCAACAAAAAGCGAGTCTTATCTTTTAATTCTATATTCCTGGATATCATTTCTGCAAATAAATAATGAATTGTCCTTTGTGCCATTTCTTATCAGCTCCGCGTATATCATAATTCGTTTAATTATAACATATCTCACACTATTTTGCTACGAGCATCCACTTGAAAAAGAACAGCACCATACTTTCGCATGATGCTGTTCTTTTTCAATGAGACATCGGGGATTCGAACCCCGGACAACTTGATTAAAAGTCAAGTGCTCTACCGACTGAGCTAATATCCCATAAAACTTATTAAGTTTTAAATGCCCAGAGCCGGAATCGAACCAGCGACACAAGGATTTTCAGTCCTTTGCTCTACCACCTGAGCTAT